>NZ_JALJZY010000007.1 GCF_024171525.1 Neisseriaceae bacterium HSC-16F19 | reverse complement strand
CGATTTTTGTAAGCCGCTAAAGCGGCAACAAAATCAGCTCCGTACTGGCTGTACTGTCTGTCCCACAGGGACTTCGCTGCGCTCGCGGCTTTTTTGCTGCCTTGTCTCGTTCTTATTTTATGCGACTATAAACAACATCCGGAACCCGGCTCACAGCCATAAAATAAAAAAGCCCCGTCTTGAAGACGGGGCTGAATATTGGGATAAGCTGTGCTTATTCGTCGGCGCCGGTGTAGGGGCGCACGCTGACGGTTTTGCGGTTCAGGCGGCCTTTAACGGCAAATTCCACATAGCCGTCTACCTTGGCAAACAGGGTGTGGTCTTTGCCCATGCCGACATTGTCGCCGGCGTGGAATTTGGTACCGCGCTGACGCACGATGATGGAACCCGCAGGAATCAGTTCGTTGCCGAAGGCTTTCACGCCCAGGCGTTTGGCTTCTGAATCGCGGCCGTTTTTAGAGCTACCGCCGGCTTTTTTGGTTGCCATATTAAATACTCCTAATGACTGATTTAAAAATTAGGCAATCGCCACGATTTCGATTTGGGTGAAATTCTGACGGTGGCCTTGGCGTTTTTGGTAGTGTTTGCGGCGGCGCATTTTGAAAATGCGTACTTTCTCGCCACGGCCATGGGCCACTACTTTTGCCGTTACCTTGGCACCTTCGATAAAGGGTGCGCCTACTTTTACAGATTCGCCGTCAGCAATCATCAAAACTTCGGTCAGTTCGATTTGGCTGTCGAGTTCGGCAGGTATCTGTTCTACTTTCAATTTTTCGCCAACGGCAACTTTATATTGTTTGCCGCCGGTTTTTACGACCGCGTACATACTCAACTCCGGTAAGAGGTTAATTCTTCTGCACCCCATGTGCAGAACCGCGCATTCTAGTGCCACGGTTTTGTTTTGTCAAATATTTTAAATACCTGCCGCCTGCGGCAACTGGCAGAATACCCCCACCTTGCGCTATAATCCCGCGCCTGCCCGGTCGGGCATTTGACTGACTCCTACCCAGCGGAACCCCTCATGCTAGAACATCTGCCGTATTTCCAACGCCATCTGGAAGCCGACCTGAACCGTGTCAACCAGGTGGTCAACCGGGCCGTGCAATCGGATGTGGCACTGATTTCCCAAATCGGCACTTATATTATCGCCGGTGGCGGCAAGCGTTTGCGCCCCATCATCACCCTGCTCTCCGGCAAAGCGCTGGGCTATGATGAAGACAAGCTCTATGCACTGGCAGCCATGGTGGAGTTTATCCACACCTCCACCCTCTTGCACGACGATGTGGTGGACGAGAGCGAGCTGCGCCGCGGCCGCGCCACCGCCAATAATCTGTTTGGCAATGCCGCTGCTGTATTGGTGGGTGACTTCTTATATACCCGCGCCTTCCAGCTGATGGTGGATTCGGGCAGCATGAAGATTCTGGCAGTGATGGCCGATGCCACCAATATCATTGCTGAGGGCGAGGTGATGCAGCTGATGAATATCGGCAATACCGACATCACCGAAGCCGAATACCTGCGTGTGATTCAGTATAAAACCGCCAAGCTGTTTGAAGCGGCCGCCCAAGTGGGTGCTATTCTGGCCGGCGCCACACCCGGGCAGGAACAGGCGCTGAAAGACTACGGTATGTATGTGGGCACCGCTTTTCAAATTATTGACGATGTGCTGGATTATTCCGGCGATGTGGCGCAAATCGGTAAAAACGTCGGCGACGATTTGGCCGAGGGCAAACCGACCCTGCCGCTGATTTACCTGATGCAGCAAGGCAGTGCCGAAGCCGCCGCCGATGTGCGCCATGCTTTGCAAAACGCCGACCGCAGTTATTTCGACAAAATCCACGCCCATGTGCTCGCCTCGGACGCCCTGCCCTATTCGATTGCACAGGCGCAAACGGCGGTAGCCGGCGCCGTGGCCTGTCTGGATGCGCTGCCGGACAATGAAGTGACCCAGGCCATGCGCCAATTGGCTGAAGAGTCGGTGGCGCGTTTGTCCTGATATAGCCATTCCAAATGGGAATGATACAGCGTTGCTGCGCCTTGCCGTACTATCGTACTGTCTGCGGCTTGCTGCCTTGTCTCATTCCCATTTGGTTCGGCTATACCATTAACTACAATTCAAGCCCTGTAAGCGTCCCCCCCGCCGTAGTTCAACGGATAGAACGTATGCCTCCTAAGCGTAAAATACAGGTTCGATTCCTGTCGGCGGGGCCAACTTAATGTGAAAAAGGCTGCCTGAAAACATTTCAGGCAGCCTTTTTCACATTAATCAAGACATCTTCGGTGGAAAAATCCGATACCACCAACCATAAACCCAACACGCGGCACAAAACGAAAATGCCCATTCCAAAGTGGCAAACACCAGCAAAACCGTACAGGGAATGCGCCAGATTTCGCTGCCCGCAGCATACGCCGCCACCGCCACCATACCCGCCACCATCAATAATTTATTGGCAAACATTTTGGCACCGGCATTTTCCTTGCGACCACCCCAACCCCGCGCTTCAAACCAGCGCGCCCACAGACGGTGCGACGGGCAACGGTAATGCCCCAAAAACCCGCGCACCAGCCCCTGTACCATAGGCAGTAGCATCACCCACGGTGTCCACAACAGCGCCACTGCACTCAGCACACAGGTAATAAACGCCTCCCAGCGCACCACATTCGACCATACGGCCGGCACATCAAAACGCAACATGATTTATCCTTACCATCCGAAATATCAATTCATTATATTTAACTTTTTTGATATGTCAATAGATCAAAAATTAAACACATATAGTCGAATAACACAGAGCGAGACAAGGCGGCAAAAAAGCCGCGAGCGCAGCGAAGTCCTGCGGGACAGACAGTACAAGTAGTACGGAACAGATTTTGTTGCTGCTTTAGCGGCTTACAAAATCGTTCTCTTCGAGCCTGGCGCAGCCAACGCTGTATCGTTCTGTGTTAAATGACTATAAATTCAAAAAATTGATTACTTCCTTTGCAACTCTTGCTTCAAGGCGCGGATATTGGCTTCACGGTCGCTGACCACCTGTTGCAAACGCCGCTCTTTGGCGCTGTCGTTTTGCTGACGTGCCTGTTGCAACTGGCGTTGCGCCGTAGCGAGGGCACGTTCTTCGGCGGCGATGTCGCGTTGGATCAGCTGTTTGGGAGTAGGTGGAGGCGGCGGCGGCGGCAGACGCACGCTGCTGCGCCGCACCGGTGCTTTGGGCGGGGCATTGCGCAGATGCACTTCCACTTTTACCTTGTCGCTTTGCCGCGGCTGCACATACACATCGTCCATACGCTGAAACGGCAAGATGCCGCTGGCGCTTATGGCAGCCGCCGCTTGCGGGGGCATGGGCTGGCATTCCACGCTCACGGGTTCGGAAGCCGCCACCATGCGTCCGTCTTGCGGGCACAGATATTGCGGCGGTGTGGGGGTGGCAGCGGGTTCGGAAGCTGCTTGGGGCACGGATTGGGCAGCGGCGGCCAGCAGCCAGCACAGGCTGCCTGAAAACAGCAGGATTTTTTTCATCATGCCTCTACCTCCTGCCAGTCGGCGGGCCAGGGCGGTGGCGGCGGGGTTTGGATGCACAGCGCCTGCCCCTGCCATTCCAGTTCGGTACGCGCGGCATGCAGATACACCCTGTCGGCGGCACGGGCGCCATAAAGCGTGTCGCCCAAGATCGGGCAGCCGAGGCTTTTCAAGGCCACGCGCAATTGATGGGTTTTGCCGGTAGTCGGATTTAGGCGGTAAAAACGCAGACCGGGCCCGAGGCTGCGGCTGTCAAAATAGGTGACCGCAGGCTGCTCCAGCGAACGCAGCAGCTTCCACGCCCCGCGCCGGGCCTTGGCCATATCGCCTTTAATCCAGCCCTGCTTTTTCGCCGGTTTGCCCTCGGCCACGGCCCAATAGGTTTTGCGGATGCGGCCGTGGGCAAAACGCTGCCCTAAAGCGGCTGCCGCGGCGGCATCTTCCGCCAGCAGCAACACACCCGAAGTCACGCGGTCGAGACGGTGTACCAGCCATAGGCGCGGCACAGCCAATTGATGCGCCAGTTGCGGCAGCAGACCTTCCTGCTGCACGCTCACACCGGCCGGTTTGTGAACGGCCACCAAACCGCCGCTGCGGTAGAGCAGCGGCAGAGGCGTATCCAGGGAAACAACTTCAGACATACAAACGGATAAGGGTATAAGCACCAAGCGCGCAGAATAGCACACAGGCGCCGATGCGCACCTGTTTGAACGGTAATTTACCCATTAACCAAGAACCTAACAAAACCACCGGCACATTGGCCAGCAACATGCCCAAGGTGCTGCCCACCACCACCGCGGTCATATCGGCATAACGCGCCGCCAGCAGCACGGTGGCGATTTGGGTTTTGTCGCCGATTTCGGCAAGGAAAAACAACAGCGTGGTGGCCACAAAAGCACCGTATTGCATATAGCGCCCGCCGACATCGTCTTCCTCGTCGGGCTTGAGCAGCCACACACCCACGGCAATCAGGCTGATACCGACCAGCCAGCCGGTTACCTGCGGGGTCAGCCACGAGGCCAGCCACACACCCAGCCAGGCGGATACGGCATGATTGAGCAGGGTGGCCACCAGAATACCGGCCACAATGGCGTGTTTTTGGCTAAAACGCGCAGCCAGAAACAGCGCCAGCAATTGGGTTTTGTCCCCAATCTCGGCCAAAGTGACGGCCAGGGTGGAAGACAGAAATGCATCGAGCATCATCACAGTGAATACTTACCGAAAAACGCGGGCCGATACTGCAAGGCCAGCCGCTCTGCCCGCATGGCGCGGCTGCCTGAAAAAAGGGGGGTCAGTCCGCCTGTGGCGGCTTGCCTTTATAGCGGTTATAACCAAACAGATATTGCGTGGGGAAACGGCGCACCCAGGCTTCGACATTGTGGTTAATCACCTGGGCATCATGCGCTTTATCACCGTTCAGTTCGCCTTGCAGCGGCGCAATATGCAGGGCAAAGCCGCGGCTGTCGGGCAGGCGCTCGCC
Organism: Neisseriaceae bacterium HSC-16F19; assembly: GCF_024171525.1. Classification (GTDB taxonomy): domain Bacteria; phylum Pseudomonadota; class Gammaproteobacteria; order Burkholderiales; family Neisseriaceae; genus JALJZY01. Next base: position 124,904 of record NZ_JALJZY010000007.1, on the reverse strand, counting down.
GCAGAAAAACAAGGTCGCCACATTCGGCATTTGCGCCAGCTTGGCCGCCAGCGTCATGGTATAGGCCGGTTTGCCGAAGAAATCCACCCACACACCGTCGCCCTCACCCGGCACTTGGTCGGGCAGCACAATGGTGGCCTCACCTGCGCGCAGGGCTTTCATCACCTGTTTCACTCCTTGCAGATTGGCCGGTGCCGTGCGGCCTTTGTCGCGCACGCGTCCGGCCTGCATCACCGCATCGAGGGCGGCGATTTTCGGCGGTTTGTACATGGCGGTGAGCGGAAACGGCAGACGGTGGCTGATGTAGCGTCCGGCCACATCGTAGCTGCCCAAGTGCGGGGTAATCAGCAGCAGGCCCTGCCCGGCGTCCAAGGCGGCCTGGATATGTTCCCAGCCGTGTACTTCCTGAAACAGCGCCGCCACTTCATCAGGCTGCCTGAAAAACGCCAAGGGCAATTCCAGTGCGCCCTGCATGGTTTGGCGCAACACGGTTTTAATCATGGCCTTGTCGTGCGGCAGCCCGGCCACGCGCAAATGGATGCGGATGCGTTTGCGGCTTAAGCGCGAGCTGTAAAACACCAGCGTGCCCAACATCCAGCCCAAGGCATGCAGCGCCCGCAAGGGCCAGCGCGCCAGCCAGCGAAACAGGGTAAACACCAGGGTTTGGGTCATGGAATATCAAACGGATGCAAAAACAAGGTGCGCATTGTAATGGAAAACGGGCTGCATGGGTTTTCAGGCAGCCTCAAACCTATAGTCAAATAAAATAAGAACGAGACAAGGCAGCAAGCCGCAGACAGTACAAATAGTACGGCAAGGCGCAGCAACGCCGTATCGTCCTTATTTTAAATGACTATAAAAACGCGCTACAATCCGCCGCCATCACACACATATCATTAAGGAACACCATGTCCGCCACCCTCTGGCAAAACGCCACCGTCGCCACTTTAGACCCTGCCCTTGACACAGCTTACGGCCTGTTGCCACAACACGATGTCTTGGTGCGCGACGGCCATATTGCAGCCATCGCCCCCGGCGGCAGCTTGGAAGCCGAGCACTGCATCCCGCTGGACGGTGCCCTGATCACCCCCAGTCTGGTCGATTGCCACACCCATCTGATTTTCGGCGGCAGCCGTGCCAACGAATGGGAAATGCGCCAAAATGGCGTTTCCTATCAGCAAATCAGCGCCCAGGGCGGCGGCATCAACAGCACCGTGCGCGCCACCCGCGAGACCGATGAAGACACCCTCTACCGCCTGAGCGTGGAGCGTCTGCGCAATTTCCAACACGAGGGTGTGGGGCTGATGGAGCTGAAAACCGGCTACGGCCTCAATCTGGAAACCGAAGCCAAAACCCTGCGCATCGCCCAACGTCTGCAAGACGAAGGCCATATACGCGTGAGCCGCACCCTGCTTTCCGCCCATGCGGTGCCGCCGGAATTCAAAGGCCGCCCGGACGATTATCTGGACGAAGTCATCCGCAACATCATGCCGACTTTGTGGCAGCAGGGTGCGTTTGACTGTGTGGATGTGTTTTGCGAGAACGTCGGTTTTACCTTGGAACAAACCGAGCGCCTGTTTCAGGCAGCCCGCGCGCTGGGCATTCCGATTAAAGGCCATACCGAACAGCTGAGCCTCTTGGGCGGCAGCGCGCTGGTGGCGCAATACGGCGGCTGGTCGGCCGACCATGTGGAATATCTGGACGAAGCCGGTGTGGCCGCCATGGCCGCGCACGACACCGTGGCGGTGTTGCTGCCGGGTGCGTTTTACTTTTTGCGCGAAACGCAAAAACCGCCCATGGATTTGCTGCGCCAATACGGCGTGAAAATGGCGGTGGCCAGCGATTTCAACCCCGGCACCAGCCCCTTTGCCTCTTTGCGTCTGGCCATGAATATGGCCTGCGTGCAATTCGGCCTCACGCCGCTGGAAGCCTGGCAGGGCGTCACCGTCCACGCCGCCCACGCCTTGCGCCGCGATGATTTCGGCTGCCTGAAAGAAGGCAAACCGGCGCATTTCAATGTGTGGAATACCGACACTCCGGTGGACATTATTTACGAGCTCGGCCGCCCGTTTTTACGCCATCGCGTTTTGGACGGCCGCATTACGAACTGAGAATGGTTTTTATGTAAAAATTGGAATAAATACGTCAATTTTTATCTATCCGCCCGCTTCAATTCGGTATTTCGGTTAGAATGCTGCCGATTTTTGTCACAACCATTGGGAGCCAACAGACATGAGCGAACACGATTTCAACCAGCAGCCCTATGCCGCACCGCAGCCTTTGGACAGCAGCAATTTCCACAACGACAATGTTGACGACGGCTATCTGGGCGAAGCCCAAGCCGTACCCGCAGGCAATGCCACTTCCTGGCTGGGCAATGCCTGGGCCATTTTCAAACAGCAACCCGGTTTGTGGATTGGTGCCGGTCTGGCCTATTTGGTCATCAGCTTCGTATTGGCGCTGATTCCCGTTGCCGGCAGTTTCCTGCAACTGATCGCCACCATGTTCCTCGGTGCCGGTTTTGTGTATGCCGCCGCCCAAGTAGAGCGCAACGGGCAATTTGTTTTTGGCGACATTTTCGCCGGTTTCCAAAGCCACTCCCGCGACTTAGGCTTTCTGGTGCTCTTCTCAATCCTGTACATGCTGGTACTGATGATCGTGGTATTTGCCTTCGCCTTCTTGGGCGGCTCGCTTGGCAGCGGTGCCGGTGAAGCGGCCAATGCCGGTATGTCGATGGTGCTGGTGCTGGTGATTTTCTTGGCCTTTATTCCCTATGTTGCCGCTTTCTATCTGGCCCCGGCCTTGGTCATCCTGCAAAACGAAACCCCCAAACGCGCCTTGACCCTGAGCTGGCAGGCATTCACCCGCAATATCGGCGGTGCCGTCATCTGCGCCCTGCTGATGAGTGTGGCTGGCATCGTTGCCATGATTCCACTGGGTTTGGGTCTGCTGGTGGCGATGCCGCTGTTCTTGGTGGTGCCCTATGTGGTTTACCGCGATGTGTTTTTTAATTAAACCCTTGCAATAAACCCCAACAGGCTGCCTGAAAACCGTTTCAGGCAGCCTGTTTGCCTTGTTTGACCATTCCGCCGGAATCACGCCCATGAACGAACCCGATTACCGACACACCTACGCCGCCCCGCAGCCGCTGGAGCGTGCGGATTTCGACGACAGCGGTATCGACGGCTATTTGGGCCAGGCCCTGTCCAGACCCGCAAGCCATGTCACGCTATGGCTGGGCAACGCTTGGGCCATATTCAAACAACAGCCCCTGTTATGGATAGGTGCGGGGCTGTTTCATATCATCATCAGTCTGGTACTGCCCTATATCCCCCTGATCGGCAGCCTGCTGCAAATATTTGCCGCCCTGTTTCTGGGCGCGGGCTTTGCCTATGCCGCCGCCCAGGTCGAATACCACGACCGCTTTGATTTCGGCGATATTTTCGCCGGTTTTCAGCACAATATGGGCAATCTGGCCATTTTGGCTTTGCTGTCGCTGCTGTTTATTGTGGTGGAAATCATCGTGCTCGGCCTGGTGTTGTTGATTGTGGTCGGCGGCCTCGGTATTGCGATGGGCGGCAGCAGCGCCCTGACGGAGGGCTTTGGCATCGGCGTGGGGCTGGGCGTGATACTGCTGTTTACACTGGCCCTGATTCCCTATATCGCCCTGTTTTATCTGGCACCCGCCTTGGTGTTGTTGCAGAACGAAACGCCCCTGCGCGCCATTGCCTTAAGCTGGCAGGCTTTTATCCGCAATTTCGGCGGCGCCGTGCTGTGCGCGCTGCTGATGGCCGTACTGATGCTGGTGGCGCTGATACCCTTGGGCCTCGGCCTGCTGGTGGCCATACCGCTGACGCTGATTCTGCCTTATGTGATATACCGCGACCTGTTTTTTGAATAGAATCCGCAGGCTGCCTGAAAATTCCGTGCGTAGGGCGGGCATTCCTGCCCACCACTTGAAAATTTTTGATGATTAAAAATAATGGTGGGCAAGCATGCCCACCCTACCCGATCACAAGCAACAAAGGATACAACCCATGTGGCAAGCCTCTCCCGCCGAACTGTGGCAAGGCCGTGACGACAGCCGCGAAAGCCCCGCCGCCAAGCGCGTGTTCCAAACCATAGACCTGCAAAGCGCATGGCCGCCCGTCCTGCCCGAACACGCAGTGGCGCTCCTGGGTTTTGCCTCCGATACCGGCGTGGCGCGCAATCTGGGCCGTGTCGGCGCCGCCAAAGCCCCGCCCGTGTTGCGCAAAGCCTTGGCCAATCTGGCCAGCCACCCCGCTGCCCATGTGCTGTGCGACTGCGGCGACATCGGCTATGCCGGTGACGACCTCGAAAGCGGCCAGCGCGACTTTGCCGAAGCCGTGGCCCACATCCACCGCCACGGCGGCAAAACCCTGGTGCTGGGCGGCGGCCACGAAACCGCCTTCGCCCACGGCAGCGGCCTGTTTGCCGCCCATCCCGGGCGCCATATCGCCATCATCAATTTCGACCCGCATCTGGATTTGCGCCGCCACCACCAAGCCACCTCCGGCACACCGTTTGCCCAACTGGCCGCCTTGGCGGCAGCGCAAAACCGCCGTTTCGACTACACCTGCGTCGGCGCCGGACGCGCCACCAATACCGCTGCGCTCACCGCCGATGCCGCCGCATTGGGTGTCAATGTGATTTGGGACACCGAGGTACACTGGGCTCATGCCGAACGGCTGCGCGCACAATTGCAAGAGGTGGTGGCACGCGCCGATGCGGTATATGTCACCATAGACCTGGACGTGCTGCCTGCCCCCTATATGCCCGCCGTCTCCGCGCCCGCCGCACTGGGCATAGCCCCGGATTTGCTCCTGTATCTGTTACAGCCGATTATGGCCGGCGGCAAAGTCATCGCCGCCGATGCGGTGGAATACAACCCCGATTACGACATCCACGGCCAAGGCGCCCGCGTGGCGGCACGGGTGTTGTGGCAGCTGTGGCAGGAGTGGGTTTAGGCATGAGGGGCACACGCAGGCTGCCTGAAAACACCCAACAGATTCTGCGACTTCGCTGTCGCTACGTGCAGAATGACGGGCCAGGGTCATCCTGCGCGCCAGTCGCAGGATCTTGATTGGGCATCAGGGAAGTTGCGGGCGGGTGTAAAACCCGCCCCTACATAACAGCCGGGGTATAAAACCCGGCTCCTTGGCACAGCAAATGCTTCTATCCGGTTTTGGCGTATAATCGCCGCCAAACCTGCATACGGGAGACACAAAATGATGAAATGGTTACGTTTGAGTATGGTGATGCTGCTGTTGGGCATCGGCTCCTCCGCTTGGGCCGCGCGCATGATTCCGCCGGACATGCAGGTGGCAGTGCTCAAATCCGCCCAAGCGCCCAATGTGGTGCTGGGCAACGACAAATGGTCGTGGCTGCGCATCCTCACCCTGGGTTGGCTGGACGGCAGCGAAACCTACCCTTTGAGTGCCAATCTGAAAGTGCGCAACCAGCAAAACCTGTTTGAAGTCAGCGGCCGCCTGCCCGCCTTCACCGGCGAAGCCGTGGCCGTGCGCATCAACACCGCCGGGCAAATCGAAGAAATGTGGATACTCACCGCACAAGAGCGCGAAATGCTGCGCCAGCGCGCCGCGCAACTGGAAGCGTTTATGAAAAAACAAAAACGGCAACAGTAAAACCGCCTTGATTTGGCGTATAATCCGCACCTCGCAGGCTGCCTGAAAACATTTTCAGGCAGCCTGCCCTGTTTCCAAACCACTCAGCCCCGCGATTACGGGCCACCTGAAAGAGAACCTATGAAAAAAGTTTTTATCCGCACCTTCGGCTGTCAGATGAACGAATACGACAGTGAAAAAATGCTCTCCGTGCTCGCCGAAGGCGACGAACTGATGCAGGTGGGCGACGCCGAAGAGGCCGACATCATCCTGTTCAACACCTGCTCCGTGCGCGAAAAAGCGCAGGAAAAAGTGTTTTCCGACCTCGGCCGCATCAAACCCTTAAAACAGAAAAACCCCAATCTCATCATCGGCGTCGGCGGCTGCGTGGCCTCGCAGGAAGGCGAAGCCATCGTCAAACGCGCACCCTATGTGGACGTGGTGTTCGGCCCGCAAACCCTGCACCGCCTGCCGAAAATGATTATGGACAAAGAAACCACCGGCCTCTCGCAGGTGGATATTTCCTTCCCCGAAATCGAAAAATTCGACCACCTGCCGCCCGCCCGTGTGGAAGGCGGCAGCGCCTTTGTATCGATTATGGAAGGCTGCTCCAAATATTGCAGCTTCTGCGTGGTGCCCTACACCCGCGGCGAAGAATTCTCCCGCCCCTTAAACGACGTACTCACCGAAATCGCCGGCCTGGCCCAGCAAGGCGTGAAAGAAATCAACCTTTTGGGCCAGAATGTCAACGCCTATCGCGGCCCCATGGACGACGGCGAAATCTGCGACTTTGCCACCCTGCTGCGCATCGTGCACGAAATCCCCGGCATCGAGCGCATGCGTTTTACCACCAGCCATCCGCGCGAGTTTTCCGATGCCATCATCGAATGCTACCGCGACCTGCCCAAACTGGTTTCCCACCTGCACCTGCCGATACAGAGCGGCTCCGACCGCGTCCTCTCCGCCATGAAACGCGGCTATACCGCACTGGAATACAAATCCATCATCCGCAAACTGCGCGCCATCCGCCCCGATTTGTGCCTGAGCAGCGACTTTATCGTCGGCTTCCCCGGCGAAACCGCGCAGGAATTCGAGCAAACGTTGAAGCTGGTGAAAGACATCGCCTTTGATTTGAGCTTTGTGTTTATTTACAGCCCGCGCCCCGGCACCCCCGCCGCCAACCTGCCCGACGACACGCCGCACGAAGAAAAAGTGCGCCGCCTCGAAGCCTTGAACGAAGTCATCGAAGCCGAAACCGCCCGCATCAACCAAACCATGCTCGGCACCGTGCAACGCTGCTTGGTGGAAGGCATTTCCAAAAAAGACCCCGACCAATTGCAGGCCCGCACCGCCAATAACCGCGTGGTCAATTTCAGCGGCGATGTGTCGCTGATTAATCAAATGGTGGAGATTGAAATCACCGAAGCCTTTACTTTTTCACTGCGCGGGGAATTGGTTTAAAACATTGAAATCTTTGAAAAACCCGTTGATGACAACGATAAAACAGACAGCAGGTAGGGTGGGCATTCATGCCCACCATTTTAAACCACTGATTCGCAAAGATGATTGGTGGGCATAAATGCCCACCCTACGGCTGCACAGAGAGTGGGTTTAAAACCGATTTAAGCATTCAATCTCAACAGTAACAGGCTGCCTGCGTGGCGCAACGAAGTTGTCGGACTAAAGCAGATTCTGCGACTTCGCTGCCGCTACGCGCAGAATGACGGGCTACAGTCATCCTGCGCGCAGTCGCAGGATCCGGATATGCAGCCGCAGGCCGGATTCTCAAATCCGACAAACGAATGTTACAGAAGCCGCACCCAATGTCGGATTCAAGAATCCGGCCTACAATGACTGCTTCAGGCAGCCCTTGATTTAAGGAGTACAAGCATGAGCCACCAGCAACAATGGCAGCAATACCTGTTTGCCGGTTTGCACAATCTCAACGACGGCTTCGATGCCGCCAGTATTTGCTATTTTTCCGAACAGGATTTCGCCGTAGTCTTGCAGCGCGCCGAAAAGACCGGCGTGGCCGTTTTCGGCATCGAACCCTGGCTGGACGGCGATTATTACGACACCGACGTACACGAACACTACGATTTGGCCCCTGACGACCCGGCTTGGTATTGGCAAGCTTTCGAGCGTTTCCGCCAACAAGAACCGCGCCTGCAATACGCCGCCAGCTACGGCTTCCCAAAAGGTGTTCCGCCGCTGCATGAATAGACCCCGAATTATGCCGGTGATATACTTCTCAAACCCTTGAGGGTATCGATTTTTTATCCGGGAGTTTCATCATGAAAAAAGCACTGTTATTGATGGGTGCCCTGACTGTTGCAACAGCTGCCTGGGCCGATTCCTTCTGGTTGCACAACGGCTCACTGATGCGTTTGCAAGCCGATGGCAACTACCGCGTCTTCAGTTATGAAGAGCCTTCCGCGCGTATGCGCAGTGCCGGTGTCACCCCGGGCACAATATTGTTTGAGGGTGAGCGCCGCGGTAACCGTTATTACGGCCAGGCACGGGTCTTCTCCCGTTATTGTGCCGGCGAATTGGTTTACGATGTACAAGGTACTGTGGTTACCGAACAAAAAGTGGTCATGACCGGTACCCGTCCCCGCTACAATACGCAAACCTGCCGACCGAACGGCCGGGTAACCGACCGTCTGGTATTCACCTATCAGTATTCCGACTGATCATCCCCATATGACAGCCCGCCCGTACAGCGGGCTTTTTGCCATAATTGTAAAGCCGCTTTATATTGCGGCCATGCGCTATATAATCTGCCGACATCTTGTTAAAACGGGAGCGCCTGCGATGAAAACCCTGTCTTTATCTCTACTGACCGCAGTCTGCCTGAGTGCCTGCGGCGGTTCCGGTCTGTCTATCGGCGTCGGTGGTGGCGGCGGCAATTTCGGTGTCGGTACCTCACTGCATTTCCCCATAGGCCAAGGCAAACAGGCTGACGGTACGAATGTACAGAACCATAAAATCATTACCTATTTCGATACACAACAGCGCGCCCAAAACAAACCGGTCGCGGGCGGCTATTACCGCGAACTTCTGGCCGAACGCCGCGGCGGCCTGTATCTGGTGCAGGATTTCTATACCGACGGTGCGCGCAAACGCAGCGATCCCATGCTCATCAGCCAGGCGCAGTTGCGTGATTTCCACGCCCACCCGGACAACGGCAGCCTGAGCATCTACCACGCCAGCGGCCGTTTGGCGCGGCAGGTGCAATACCAGGACGGCAAAGCCATACGCGACCAGTCCTGGCCGGACCGCTGAATGTGATGACACCAAAAAAGGCTGCCTGAAAAACTTTCAGGCAGCCTTTTTTACATCCGATACTGCTTTTACACGCTGACGCGGCGGAAGTCGGCCAACAAGTCGGAGAGGTAGACCAGGAAGCGCATACCGGCGGCGCCGTCGATAACGCGGTGGTCGAAGGACAGCGACAGCGGGCACATCAGGCGCGGGGCGAATTGCTTGCCGTCCCACACCGGTTTGATTTGCGATTTGCACACACCCAAAATCGCCACTTCGGGCGCGTTCACAATCGGGGTGAAACCGGTGCCGCCAATGCCGCCCAAGCTGGAAATGGTAAAGCAGGCGCCCTGCATTTCCTGCGGTTTGAGCTTGCCGTCGCGCGCTTTTTTGCTCAATTCGGCCAGTTCCTGACTGATTTCCTTCAGCCCTTTTTTATCCACGTCTTTGATTACCGGCACCACCAAACCGTTGGGGGTGTCGGCGGCAAAGCCGATGTGGAAGTATTTTTTCAGAATCAGATTGTCGCCGTCCAGCGAGGCATTGAATTCCGGGAATTGCTGCAAGGCTTTCACGCTGGCCTTGATGATAAAGGCCAGGGGCGACATTTTCACGCCTTCGCGCTCCCATTCTTTGTTCAGCTGTTTGCGGAACTCTTCCAGCTCGGTCATGTCGGCGTCGTTCTGGTGGGTCACGTGCGGGATCATCACCCAGTTGCGCGCCAGATTCTGGCCGGAGATTTTCTTGATGCGGCTCAGCTCTTTGACTTCGATTTCACCAAACTTGGCAAAATCCACTTTCGGCCACGGCAAGAGGTCCAGACCGCCGCCCAAAGAAGCGCCTGCGGCGGCAGCCGGAGCACCGGCGCTGCCCTGCATAATGCTCTTCACAAAGGCTTTGATGTCGTCTTTGACAATGCGGCCTTTGGCGCCGCTGCCTTTGACCTTGCCCAAATCCACGCCCAATTCGCGCGCCAGTTTGCGGGCGGAAGGGCCGGCATGCGCCTGGGCAAAGGCGGCTTCGTCTACCTTACCGGTTGCAACCGCTGCCGCGGGTGCCGCAGCCGCCGGTGCCGGGGCGGCGGGTGCAGCCGGGGCGGGTGCGGCGGCAGCCGGAGCAGGTGCCGCAGCCGCGGCGGGCGCGGGTGCGGCGGCGGCACCACTTGCGGCCACATCAATAATCACCGCACCTTCGGAAACCTTGTCGCCCACTTTGATGTGTACGGCCTGCACCACACCGGCGGCGGTAGAGGGCACGTCCATGGTGGCTTTGTCGGTTTCCAGGGTAATCAGGGTGTCGTCCACGGCCACGGTATCGCCCGCTTTCACTTCCACGGCAATCACGTCCACATTTTCATGGCCGCCGATGTCGGGTACGGCAACCTGAACCACGGCGCCGCCTGCGGCAGCCGGTGCCGCAGCGGGAGCGGCTTCGGCAGCAGGCGCCGGAGCGGCTTCGGCGGGTGCGGCCGCGGCGGCGGCACCGCTTTCCACCAGCACAATCACCGTGCCTTCGGAAACCTTGTCGCCCACGCTGATGCGCACTTCTTTGACCACACCGGCGGCATCGGCCGGCACGTCCATGGTGGCCTTGTCGGTTTCCAGCGTAATCAGGGTGTCGTCCACGGCGACGGTATCGCCCGCTTTCACTTCCACGGCAATCACGTCCACATTTTCATGGCCGCCGATGTCGGGTACTTTGATTTCTACAATGCTCATGGGGTTTCCTTTTCGGTGAAACGGTCGGTTTGGTTTGGAGGCTGCCTGAACAGTTTCAGGCAGCGTGTTTTCAGTGTTGTAGCTTGGGTCGCCAGGCCCAACACCCAATTCAATATTCAGGATTTGTTGGGTCTTCGACCCAAGCTACGACTGTCTGAACAGATTTCAGGCAGCGTGTTTTCAATTAGGTAAGTTTTTTGTCGGATACAAGTATCCGACCTACGGTTGTTGCGTTTCAGGCGGTCTGTGCCATTACGCACTGAGTTTCAATACCGCCACGCCGCCGATAATCAGCGCCGCGCCCAGCCAGCGGCCGAGGGTGGCGGGGTCGTTGTAAAACACGATGCCGACCAAAAAAGCACCGGCGGCACCGATGCCGGTCCACACCGCATAGGCCGTGCCCATGGGTATGGTTTTCTGGGCCATAAACAGGCAAAAACCGCTGGCGGCCATAAATGCCAAAGCCATTACTATGCCTTGCCAGCGCCATTGATCGCTTTGCGCCAGTTTCAGGCCGATCGGCCAGCCGATTTCCAACAGTCCGGCGCTGATCAGATACAGCCATCCGCCCATAGTGTTACTTAAAGTGCCTTATTGCGTATTGCCCAAGAGCCATCCAATCCCGGTATTTCATGGTATGGCCGGTATTCTTTCAGGCAGCCTTTCTGTCGCCAAAAAGGCTGCCTGAAAGGCCGCAGGCCGTGTGACCCGCAGCCGCAGCCCTTATCCGCAACGGGATAAGGGCTGTCAGGTTTAGCGCTTCCAGCTCGGCGCGACGTCGGTTTTGATACCGTATTTCTCAATGGCCTGCTGCACGGTGGCGGCATCCGCTTTGCCTTGTTTGGCCAGGGCCGACAGGGCGGCTACGGCCACATGGTAGCGGTTGACCTCGAAGAATTCGCGCAGATTGGCGCGGCTGTCGCTGCGGCCGAAACCGTCGGTACCCAGCACCACATACTCGCCGTTTTCAGCGGGAATGGTGTGGCGGATGCGCTCGGCGAAGCTGCGGATGTAGTCGGTTGCCGCCACCACCGGGCCGCTGTGGCCTTGCAGTTGTTGCGCTACGAAAGACTGTTTCTGCTCCGCCGTCGGGTGCAGGCGGTTGTAACGTTCCACTTCGATGGCGTCGCGGTGCAGCTGGTTGAAGCTGGGGCAGGACCACACATCGGCTTCCACGCCGAAATCGGCTTTAAGCAAATCGGCACCCGCCAGCACTTCGTTGAAGATGGTGCCGGAACCCATGAGCTGTACGCGTTTGTCACCGGCGCCGCCTTCGCGGAACAGATACATGCCTTTGAGGATTTGCGCCTCAATGCCTTCGCGCTGCGGCATGGCCGGGTGGGCGTAGTTTTCGTTCATCAGGGTGATGTAGTAGTACAGGTCTTCCTGATCCACATACATGCGCTTGAGGCCGTCGTGCACAATCACCGCCAGCTCGTACTGGAAGGTGGGGTCGTAGCTGAGGCAGTTGGGGATGAGGTCGGCTTGCAGCTGGCTGTGGCCGTCTTCGTGTTGCAGGCCCTCGCCGTTGAGCGTGGTACGGCCCGCAGTACCGCCGAGCAAAAAGCCGCGGGTACGCATATCGCCTGCCGCCCAAGCCAAATCGCCCACACGTTGGAAACCGAACATGGAGTAATAAATGTAGAACGGAATCATGGCATAGCGGTTGTTGGCGTAGCTCGTGCCTGCGGCAATCCAGTCGGCCATGGCGCCCGGCTCGTTAATGCCTTCCTGCAAAATCTGACCGTCCACGCTCTCTTTGTAGAACATGAGCTGGTCTTTGTCCTGCGGGGTGTATTGCTGGCCTTTGGGGTTCCAGATGCCGTATTGGCGGAACATGCCTTCCATACCGAAGGTGCGGCTTTCGTCCGGCACGATGGGCACGATGCGTTTGCCGATCTGCTTGTCTTTGAGCAGGGTGGACAAGATGCGCACAAAGGCCATGGTGGTGGAGAATTCGCGGTCGCCGCTGGAATGCAGTTGCGCGTCGAATGCGTCCAGTGCTGGTACCGGCAGGGCTTCGGTATTGGGGTTGCGCTGCGGCAGGTAACCGCCCAAGGCGTTGCGGCGCTCGCGCAGATAGCGCATTTCTTCGCTGTCTTCGTCAAAACGGAAATAAGGCAGGTCGCCGCTGTCGATTTGCTCGTCGCTCACTTGGATGCCGAAGCGGTCGCGGAACTGCTTGAGCGATTTGACGTCCATTTTCTTGGCCTGGTGGGCAATATTCTGGCCTTCACCGGCATCACCCATGCCGTAACCCTTAATGGTTTTGGCCAAAATCACGGTCGGACGGCCGTCGGCGCTGTTCACCGCTTCGTGGTAGGCGGCATACACTTTGTGCGGGTCGTGGCCGCCGCGGTTCAATTGCCAGATTTCTTCGTCGGACATATTGGCCACCATGGCTTTCAATTCCGGCGTATTGAAGAAATGCTCGCGCACATAGGCGCCGTCTTTGGATTTGAAGGTTTGGTAGTCGCCGTCCAAACACTCTTCCATGCGCTGCTTAAGCAGATTGTTGTGGTCGCGTGCCAACAGGGCGTCCCAGCGGCTGCCCCAAATCACTTTGAGCACGTTCCAGCCGGCGCCGCGGAAGTTGCCTTCCAACTCCTGAATGATTTTGCCGTTGCCGCGCACCGGGCCGTCCAGGCGTTGCAGGTTACAGTTGATGACAAACACCAGATTGTCGAGACCCTCGCGGGCGGCCAGCGCAATTGCGCCCTGGCTTTCCGGCTCGTCCATCTCGCCGTCGCCGCAGAAACACCATACTTTGCGGCCTTTGGTTTTGGACAGGCCGCGCGAATCCAGATATTTGAGGAAGCGCGCCTGATAAATCGCCATCAAGGGGCCCAAACCCATGGATACGGTGGGGAATTGCCAGAAATCGGGCATCAGATAGGGGTGGGGATAGGAAGACAGACCTTTGCCGTCCACTTCCTGGCGGAAGTTGTCCAGCTGCTCTTCGCTCAGGCGGCCTTCCACAAAGGCACGCGCATAAATGCCGGGGGCCACGTGGCCTTGCACGAAAATCAAATCGCCTTCTTCACCGTCGCCCTTGGCTTTCCAGAAATGGTTGAAGCCCACATCGTAAAGGGTGGCGGAAGACTGGAAGGAGGCAATGTGGCCGCCCAATTCCAAATCTTTTTTGCCCGCACGCAGCACCATGGCGGCGGCATTCCAGCGGATGGCGGAACGGATGCGGTGTTCCAGCTCGTGGTTGCCGGGCGATTTTTTCTCCTGGCCCACGGGGATGGTGTTCAGATAAGCAGTGGTGGCGTCAAAGGGCAGATGCACACCGCGGCGGCGGGTGTATTTGACCAGATTTTCCAACAAAAAATGCGCCCGCTCTGCACCTTCGTGTTGCAGCACAGAGCCCAGCGCATCCAGCCATTCCTGGGTTTCAATCGGGTCGATATCGTTTAATTCTTGAGCCATGGTGTCATCCTTTATCGGTTAAAGCCCCAAACATTCGGTTGGCGCCTGCTGTTCGGTTTGCAACACCCCCGCACAACAACCGCCGCAAAATTCAAAAGCAATTCAGCTACATAAACAACTGCGCATGAAAATACCGCCACAGGCGGCGGCACTTATTTTGCAGTGCAACATACTGTATTAACGGCGCAAATCGTACCAGTGTCCGCCGCAAAGGGCAATGCTTTTTTGTAGATATTGCTCTATTTTTTTCGCACAGCAAAACTTTATCAATAAATACAAAGGAACAAAAAGAAACAATAATTTTGCGATTGTGAATAATTTGGAACATTGATCGGTTTTCAGGCAGCCTTTTAGGGTGGGCGGCGTATAATGTCGTGTCTCTATTGATCATCTCAGACCGAGACCTTTGCAAACCCGTTGATGACAACGAAAACAGGCCATAAGTAGGGTGGGCATTCTTGCCCACCAACATTATTGTTAATCAGCGGTTTATAGTCGAATAAAATAAGAACGAGACAAGGCAGCAAGAAAGCCGCAAGCGCAGCGAAGTCCCGCGGGACAGACAGTACAGCTAGTACGGAGCTGATTTTGTTGCCGCTTTAGCGGCTTACACAAATCGCTCTCTTCGAGCCTGGCGCAGCAACGCCGTATCGTTCTTAATTTTAAATGACTATAAAATGGTGGGCATGAATGCCCACCCTACGGCTTGAATAACGTGCTGTTCGGGATTTTGCAACGGTCTCAGGCTGCCTGAAAGCCCCTGAAAGCCCGCTCATGGATTCCATCATCGAATTGCGCCATTTGAAAACCCTGCTCGCCTTGCAGGAAACCGGCAGCGTGTCGCTGGCGGCCAAGCGCGTGTTCCTTACCCAGTCCGCCCTCTCCCACCAAATCCGCGCACTGGAACAGCATTACGACACCGCCTTGTTCGAGCGCAAATCCAATCCCATCCGCTTCACCCCCGCCGGTGAGCGCCTGCTGCAACTGGCGCGCGACCTGATGCCGCTGGTCACCGCCGCCGAGCGCGAAATCACCCAGATTGTCGAGGGCGAGGCGGGCGAATTGCGCGTGGCGGTGGAATGCCACACCTGCTTCGACTGGCTGATGCCCGCCATGGACGTGTTCCGCCCCCTGTGGCCGCAAGTGGAGCTGGACATCGTTTCCGGCTTCCAGGCCGACCCGGTGGGCCTGTTGCTCACCCACCGCGCCGATTTGGCCATCGTATCCGAAGCCGTGCCGCAAGCGGGCATTGTGTATCAGCCGCTGTTTGCCTACGAAATGGTGGGTCTGTGCGCCAAAGACCACCCGTTGGCCGACAAAGCCGTGTGGCAGGCCGCCGATTTTGCCAACGACACCCTGATTACCTATCCCGTGCCCGACGACATGCTGGACTTGCTGCGCAAAGTGCTGCTGCCCGCCGGCATCAACCCGCCGCGCCGCCACAGCGAGCTGACCGTGGCCATTATCCAACTGGTGGCCAGCCGCCGCGGCATCGCCGCCCTGCCCTATTGGACGGTCATGCCCTATCTGGAAAAAGGCTATGTCGTCGCCCACCCCATCGGCCACACGCCTTTGCAGAGCGAACTTTACGCCGCCATGCGCAGCGACGATGCCGACAAAGGCTTTCTCGACAATTTCTGCCAAATCGTGCGCGAACGCAGCTTTGCCGATTTGCCGGGTTTGAGCCCTTTGAGTTTGCCTTAAACGATGCAATACAAAAAACGGACAAGCGCAATGCTTGCCCGTTTTTTGTATCGGGTCTGCCCTTCAGGCTGCCTGAAAACCCGGGTCGCGGATTTCGATCACCGTCGGGCGGTCGGCGGCGCTGTGCGCTACGGCTTGGCGCAAGGCGGCCACATCGTCCGCGCGGCGGTAATCACAGCCAAATCCGGCAGCCAGCAGCTGAAAATCGGGCGTATAAATATCAACCCCGATTTCAGGCAGCCCTCCGGCCTGCATATAACGCTTGATTTCGCCATAGCCGCGGTTGTTCCACAACAGCACCACCAGCCCCACCCCGGCTTCCACGGCGGAGGCCAGTTCGGGCAGGGTGAATTGCAGGCCGCCGTCGCCCACCAGCGCCACCACCGGCCGTTCGGGTCGTGCCAGCTTGGCGCCGATGGCCGCAGGCAGGGCATAGCCCAGGGTGCCGTAGCCGGTGGAAGCATTAAACCACGAGCGCACCTGCCCCGGCGCGTACAAATGGTTGCCGCTGTACACCGGCTGGGTGGAATCGCCCACCATCACCACATCCGGCCACACCGCGCGCACCGCGGCCAAGGCCGCCGCCTGTGTCTGCCAGGCCGGCGGCCAAGCGGCATCCAGCTGTGCCCGCACCGCCGCCGCTCGAGCCGCACCGCCGCGCTGTTGCGGCGTGAGCAAGGCGGCCAAACGGCGGATGGCATCGGCAGCATCGCCCACCAAGGCGTGGGCGGCACGGTGGTTGCGGTGCAGCTGTTCGGCATCGAGGTCGATGCGGATGATGTCGCCGGTGAGTGCAAAACCGCCGTCAAACACCACGTCGTAATCGGTTTCGCCCAATTCGGTGCCGACGGCCAGCACCACATCGGCCTCAGCCGCCAGAGCACGCACCGGCGGCAGCGACTGGTTGGCACCCAAACTCAGCATATGCTCCGCCGGGAACAGACCTTTGCTGTTGATGGTGCTGCACACCGGCGCATCCCAGGCTTCGGCCAAGGCGCGCACGGCTGCCGGGTCGGCATCGATGCAGCCGCCGCCCAAGAGCAGCAAGGGGCGCTCGGCCTGCTGCATGCGTGCCGCCGCAGCAGCCAATGCCGCGTCCGCCACCACCGGGCGCGGCGGCAGGGCGGCGGCTTGCAAATTCAGGCAGCCTGCGGGGGCGGTGATGACATCGATGGGAATTTCGATGTGCACCGGCCGCGGCCGTGCGCTGTGGAAAATACTGAATGCCCGTGCCAGTACTTGCGGCAGCTCCTGCGGCCGCAGCAAAGTATGGCTGAACGCGGCCACCCCGGCGGCCATGGCGCTCTGGTCGGGCAATTCGTGCAGCCGCCCTTCACCGAGGCCGAGCTGGTGGCTGTGATTGACGCTGGAAATCACCAGCATGGGCACTGAATCGGCATAGGCTTGGCCCATGGCGGTAAGGATATTGGTCAAGCCCGGCCCGCTGATGACAAAGCACACCCCCGGTTTGCCGCTGGCGCGGGCATAGCCGTCGGCCATAAAGCCGGCGCCCTGCTCGTGGCGCGGGGTGATGTGGCGGATGCCGGTTTGCGGCAGACCGCGGTACAACTCCACCGTGTGCACGCCGGGTATGCCGAAGACGGTATCGACACCGTAGGCGGCGAGCAGATGCACCAGTGCTTCACCGCAAGTCGGGTTTTCAGGCAGCCTGTTCATATGCACTCCTTAGGCAAATACCACCCAATGCGCCATCAGCACAATAATGGGCAGGGTAATCAGGGTGCGCAGCAGGAAAATCAAAAACAGTTCCAGAATATTCAGGCCCAAACGTGCCTTCAGAATCAGCGCACCGACTTCGGTCATGTAAATCACCTGGGTCATGGACACGCAGGCAATCACAAACTTGGTCATTTCGTTTTCTATGCCCTTGCCCAGCACCGCGGGCAGGAACATATCGGCAAAGCCCACCAGCATGGCGGGGGCAGCCGCTGCGGCTTCGGGAATGCGCAACAGTTCCAACAGCGGTACGATCGGATAGGACAACACGGTAAACAGCGAGGTGTATTCCGACAGCGCCAAGGCCAAAGTACCGATGGCGAACACCACCGGCATCAGGCCCAGATACACATCGGCCAGCACCTGAAAGCTGTGGGCGGTCACCTTGCCGAAGCCGGGCATGGCGTGGGCGCGGCGCACCGCCTGTTCCACCGCCCGGGCATGGGCGCTGCCTTCAGCCTGTGCGTCTTCGCTGATTTGTTTGCCGCTTTTGGGGTGGTATTGGTCTTTTTTGCGGCTCAAGGGCGGAATGCGCGGCATGATAAAGGCAGCGGCAATGCCGGACAGCACCACAGTCAGATAAAACGGCACAAACAAATGCGGAATACCGATAAAGTCGGTAATCAGCAGGCTGAAAGCCACCGAGGCCAATGAAAAGCTGGTGGCAATCACCGCCGCCTCACGCTGGCTGTAAAAGCCCTTTTCGTATTGCTGCGAAGTAATCAGCACCCCCACCGTACCGGAACCGAGCCAGGAGGCCGTGGCATCAATGGCGGCGCGGCCGGGCAGGCGGAACATTTTCTGGAAAGGCTTGCGCAACAGCGTGCCCACATATTCCATCAGGCCGTAATCCACCAGAAACGGCAGCAACAGCATGGCAAAGAAGAAAAACGGAATCAGCACCGGATTGAGGTCGTTCAAAATCACCCCGCCGGTATTGGCGCTGATGACCCATTCCGGCCCGGTTTGGGTGTAAATCATCACAATAAACACCGCCCCCAGCACCCGCAGCAGCAGCCACAGCCAGTTCACCCGGAAAATGGCCGCAAACGCGGTATCTTGTCGGCTCCATTGCGGTTTCAGCACCGCCACCGCCACACTCAGCACGGCGGAGAGCACCACAATGCACACCGCGGTTATCGGCAGATAGGGTTTCACCACCGCACGCACGCTGTCGGCCACAATACCGAGGCCGATAGTCCATTTGTTGTCCCAATACAAGGGCGTGAGAAACATCAGCACGCCGATCAGGGAAAACACAATAAACTTGCGCATGGCCCGCGCGCGCTCGGCGGCGGTCAATACCGGCTCGGTTTGGGTGGCCAATACCGGTTCTTGGGTCGGTTCGATTTTCATGGTTGGCTCCTTTGTGAATTTTTATTCAGCGGTCGTAACGCACGCCCGGCAGCACGCACAGCATTTCAAACAGCAGATTGGCCGCCAGCACCGAAGTGTTGCCGAAAGGGTCGTAGGGCGGCGACACTTCCACCAAATCGCCGCCCACCACTTGGCAGCCGCGCAGGCCGCGGATGATTTCCAATGCCTGCGGCACAGTCAGACCGCCGATTTCGGCCGTGCCGGTGCCGGGCGCATAGGCGGGGTCGATACCGTCGATGTCGAAACTGATGTACACCGGGCCGCTACCCAAGCGCTCGCGGATTTCCGCCATCAGCGGCACCAGCGATTTGTGCCAGCATTCTTCCGCCGGCACGACACGGAAACCCTGATCGCGCGACCAGTCGAATTCGTCGGCACTGTAACCGGTGCCGCGCAGACCGATTTGCACCACGCGCTGACAATCGAGCAGACCCTCTTCCACCGCACGGCGAAACGGCGTGCCGTGGGCGATTTTTTCGCCGAACATCTCATCGTTGATGTCGGCATGGGCATCCACATGCACCAAACCCACCGGGCCGTGTTTTTTGGCCAGCGCGCGCAAAATCGGCAGCACGATGGTGTGGTCGCCGCCCAGGGTCAGCGGAATGCAGTCGTGTGCAAGGATATGCTCGGTATAATGACGCTCGATGATGTCCATGCTTTTGAGCAGATTGAAGGTATTGATGGGCACATCACCGATGTCGGCCACTTGCAGGCTTTCAAACGGCGCGGCAAAAGTGGCCACGTTATACGGACGCAGCATGCGCGACTCGTCGCGGATTTGGCGCGGCCCCAAACGGGCGCCGGTGCGGTTGGAAGTGCCGATATCGAACGGAATGCCGACAAAGGCGGCATCCAGCCCGGCGGCATCGGTCTGAAACGGCAGGCGCATCATGGTGGCGATACCGCCGCAACGCGGCATGGCATTGCCGCTCAAAGGTTGGTTGAACATGCTCATCTCCTTCACAGATACAAAACACAATCGCACAAAACACAAGCGGGCTTTCAGGCAGCCTGAAAACGGCTTTTTCTAAATTAAAGTGTTTTGGCTTAAGGTTCTATTACAAAGTATTGATGTTTGTATCTGAAATTGAGATGTTTGCCGACACGGACGATGAAGGAACACCCATGTTGCAGATTTTGTTGAAGCACGATGTCAAAGCCCTGCAGGCTTTTGTGGCCATTGTGGAGTGCCGCGGCATCAGCGCCGCACAGGCACGGCTGAATATGTCGCAATCGGCCATCAGCACCCATCTGGCCCATCTGGAAACCAGTTTGGGCATGAGTCTGTGCCAACGCGGGCGCGGCGGTTTCGAGCTCACCCGCGCCGGCGAGCAGCTCTATCACGCCTGTTTGCGGCTGTTGCAGGCCACCCAGGAATTCCACCACGACATGCAGGGCATCAAGCAGCAGTGCAAGCGCCTCTCCGGCGTATTGCGCCTGTGCATGGTCGACCATATGCCCGACCGCTTCACCACAGTGCTGGCCGAGCTTATCCGTCAAACCTACCGCCATCACCCCGATTTACAGCTGGTGGCCGACATCCGTTCGCCGCAGGAAATCGAAACCGCCATTGCCACGCGCGAAATGGATTTGGGCATCGGCTATTTTGCCCAACCGCTGAAAAACCTGCGCTACCATCCGGTATTGCAGGAAACGCAATGCATTTACTGCCATCGCGACCACCCCGCCGCCCGCGATCCCGACTTGAATGTGGCCAAGCTGGAGCAGGATTACGCTTGGGTGCGGCGCGGCTATCTGCTCTCGCCGTCCCTCTCCCAACTCAATCCGCAGCAGCTCACCGCCACTGCCTACCATATGGAAGTGACTTTGCTGTTTATCCTCGCCGGCAGCCACATCGGTTTTCTGCCCCGTGATTATGCCGCCCCCTTGGTGGATGAGGGCACGCTCACAGCCCTGCTGCCGGATGAAACCGCCTACCAGGTGGAACATATGGCGGTGTTCCGCCCGGAAAACGATGCCCGTATCGAATGGGTGTTGTCGCAATTGCAGTCTTTACTGGCTGCCTGAAAGCCGAAATATGAATATCAAGCATCTGACCGCCATCCTGCGCAAACGCTATGGGCCGGACCCGGATTATCCGTGGCAGAAGTTCCCCGATTACGCCGTCTTCCGCCACCCGCACAACCGCAAATGGTTTTGCCTGCTGGCACGCGTACCCGCAGACAAGCTGGGTTTGCCGGGTACGGATATGTGCGAGATTGCCAATATCAAAACCCGCCCCGAATGGGTGGGCCCGTTACGCACCCGGCGCGGGATATTGCCGGCTTATCATATGAATAAGGAGCATTGGCTGACTTTATTGCTGGCGGAAATGGAAGAAAACGATGTGCTGGATTTAATCGGGCACAGTTTTGAGTTGACGCGCTGAAATGCGGCTGTGCCCGCCCTGTGTACACCCAATAAAAAAACGGACAAGCACTAAAGCTTGTCCGTTTTGTTTCAGGTAGCCTGAATTACTGTACCTTGATTTCCACATCCACACCGGCGGGCAGATCCAGTTTCATCAGGGCATCGGTGGTCTTGTCGGTCCAGTCCACGATGTCCATCAGACGCAGGTGGGTACGGATTTCCAACTGTTCGCGCGAGGTTTTGTTCACGTGCGGTGAACGCAGGATGTTGAAACGCTCGATTTTGGTCGGCAGCGGAATCGGGCCTTTAACCACGGCACCGGTGCGCTTGGCGGTTTCAACGATTTCCTGGGCGGAACGGTCGATCAATGCGTAGTCGTATGCTTTCAGACGGATGCGGATTTTTTGGCTGGCCATAAATCAGTGTCCTTCCGATTAAGCAATGATGGAAGAAACCACGCCGGCGCCTACGGTACGGCCGCCTTCGCGAATCGCGAAACGCAGACCGTCTTCCATGGCGATGGGGGCGATCAGTTCTACGGTGATGGTCACGTTCTCACCCGGCATTACCATTTCCACGCCTTCTTCCAAGGTTACGGCACCGGTGACGTCGGTGGTACGGAAGTAGAATTGCGGACGGTAGTTGGCGAAGAACGGCGTGTGACGGCCACCTTCTTCTTTGCTCAATACGTACACTTCGGCTTTGAACTTGGTGTGCGGGGTGATGGAGCCGGGTTTGGCCAATACCTGACCGCGCTCGACTTCTTCACGTTTGGTACCGCGCAGCAGTACGCCGACGTTGTCACCGGCTTGGCCTTGGTCCAGCAGTTTGCGGAACATTTCCACACCGGTACAGGTGGTTTTTTGGGTGGCTTTCAGGCCGACGATTTCGATCTCGTCACCCACGTTGATGATGCCGCGCTCTACACGACCGGTGACCACGGTACCGCGGCCGGAAATGGAGAATACGTCTTCGATGGGCAACAGGAAGGGTTTGTCTACGGCACGTTCCGGAGTGGGGATGTAGCTGTCCAGAGCGGCGGCCAGTTCAAAGATTTTTTCTTTGTAAGCGGCGTCGCCTTCCAGGGCGCGCAGGGCAGAACCTTGTACGATGGGGCAGTCGTCGCCGGGGAAGTCGTAGCTGGACAAGAGGTCGCGGATTTCCATCTCAACCAGTTCCAACAGTTCGGCATCGTCTACCATGTCGCATTTGTTCATGAATACGATGATGTAGGGTACGCCTACTTGGCGGGCCAGGAGGATGTGCTCGCGGGTTTGCGGCATGGGGCCGTCGGCAGCGGAACATACCAGGATGGCGCCGTCCATTTGCGCCGCACCGGTAATCATGTTTTTCACATAGTCGGCGTGACCCGGGCAGTCTACGTGGGCGTAGTGGCGGGTTTCGGTTTCGTATTCAACGTGGGAGGTGTTGATGGTAATACCGCGGGCTTTTTCTTCCGGGGCATTGTCGATTTGGTCATAACCTTTGGCCTGACCGCCGAATTTTTCGGCCAAAATGGTGGTCAGTGCTGCGGTCAGCGTGGTTTTACCATGGTCAACGTGACCGATGGTGCCAACGTTTACGTGCGGTTTGCTACGTTCAAATTTTTCCTTAGCCATGAGCTAATTCCTTTAGATAATAAAGATCGATTAAAGAACAACAGGCTGCCTGAAACGGTTTCTGCCTTTTCAGGCAGCCCTGGGTCTGTGTTAATACATCAGCCCCTATGAGTTGCAAAGTTAGCCTTTGCGGTCTGCTACTACTTTTTCAGCCACGTGTGCCGGTGCTTCGGCATACTTGGTGAATTCCATGGAGTAAGTGGCGCGGCCTTGGGTGGCGGAACGCAGGTCGGTGGAGTAACCGAACATTTCTGCCAACGGTACTTCGGCGCGGACTTTCTTGCCGCCGATACCGTCGTCGTCCATACCCAATACGATGCCGCGGCGGCGGTTCAGGTCGCCCATCACGTCACCCATATACTCTTCCGGGGTTTCCACTTCTACGGCCATGATCGGCTCCAGCAATACCGGAGAGGCTTTTTTCATGCCCTCTTTGAAGGCCATGGAAGCGGCCAGCTCAAACGCGATTTGCGAAGAGTCCACATCATGGTAAGAACCGAAGATCAGGCGTACGCGTACGTCCACCACGGGGTAACCGGCCACAATACCGTTGGGCAGGGTGTCGCGGATACCTTTGTCGCAAGACGGGATAAATTCGCGCGGAATCACGCCGCCTTTGATCTCGTCGATAAATTCGTAGCCTTCGCCACCGGGTTCCAGCGGCTCCATTTTGATCACAACGTGACCGTACTGGCCTTTACCGCCGGACTGTTTCACGTGTTTGGCTTCGGATTCGACTTCTTTGCGGATGGTTTCGCGGTAGGCCACTTGCGGGGCGCCTACGTTGGCTTCCACGCCGAATTCGCGCTTCATGCGGTCAACAATGATTTCCAGGTGCAACTCGCCCATACCGGAAATAATGGTTTGGCCGGATTCTTCGTCGGTACGCACGCGGAAAGACGGGTCTTCCTTGGCCAGACGGTTCAGGGCGATACCCATTTTCTCTTGGTCGGCCTTGGTTTTCGGCTCCACGGCCACGTGAATCACGGGCTCGGGGAATTCCATGCGTTCCAGGATGATGGGGGCGCTTTCGGCACACAGGGTTTCACCGGTGGTCACGTCTTTCAGACCGATGGCGGCGGCGATGTCACCGGCGCGCACTTCTTCGATTTCGGTACGGTCGGCGGCGGTCATCTGTACCAGACGGCCGATACGCTCGCGGGTGCCTTTAACGGAGTTCAATACGGTATCACCGGATTTCACCACGCCGGAATACACGCGGATAAAGGTCAGGTTGCCCACGTATTTGTCGTTCAGCATCTTGAAGGCCAAGGCGGAAAACGGTGCTTCGTCGGTGGCTTCGCGGCTGTCGGCATCTTCGGAATCGGGCTTGGTGCCTTGTACCGGCGGGATGTCGGTCGGCGCGGGCAGCAATTCCACCACGGCGTCGAGCATGCGCTGTACGCCTTTGTTTTTGAAGGCGGAGCCGCACAGCATGGGCTGGATTTCACCGGCCAGGGTACGTTGGCGCAGGGCGCCGACGATTTCTTCCTCGGTCAGCTCTTCGCCGCCCAGGTATTTGTCCATCAGCTCTTCGCTGGCTTCGGCAGCGGCCTCAACCATATTGGCGCGCCATTCTTCGGCGGTGGCTACCAGGTCGGCAGGCACGTCGCCGTATTCGAAAGTGGTGCCTTTGTCGGCTTCGTTCCAAATAATGGCTTTCATCTTCAAGAGGTCAACCACGCCTTCGAAGTTTTCTTCGGCGCCCACCGGAATCACGATGGGTACGGGGTTGGCGCGCAGACGGGTTTTCATCTGCTCGACCACGCGGAAGAAGTTGGCACCCTGGCGGTCCATTTTGTTCACAAACGCCAGGCGCGGAACCTGGTATTTGTTGGCTTGGCGCCATACGGTTTCAGACTGGGGCTGTACGCCGCCCACCGCGCAGTACACCATCACCGCGCCGTCCAGAACGCGCATGGAACGCTCCACCTCTACGGTGAAGTCCACGTGTCCGGGGGTGTCGATGATGTTGAAACGGTGCTCGGGGAACTGCTTGGCCATACCCGCCCAGTAAGAGGTTACCGCAGCAGAAGTAATGGTAATACCGCGCTCTTGCTCTTGTTCCATGTAGTCGGTGGTGGCGGCACCATCGTGTACCTCGCCCAGTTTGTGGGTCAGGCCGGTATAGAACAGAATACGCTCGGTCGTGGTGGTTTTGCCCGCATCGATGTGGGCAGAAATACCGATATTGCGGTACAGGTTAATCGGGGTCTTGCGAGCCATGATATACGCCTTTCAATATTAGAAACGGAAGTGAGAGAAGGCTTTGTTGGCTTCGGCCATGCGGTGTACTTCTTCGCGTTTTTTCAGGGCGCCGCCACGGCCTTCGGCCGCATCGATCAATTCGCCGGCCAGACGCAAATCCATGGATTTTTCGCCACGCTTGCGGGCGGCATCGCGCACCCAGCGCATGGCCAGGGCCAAACGGCGTGCCGGACGAACCTCAACAGGGACTTGGTAGTTGGCACCACCCACGCGGCGGCTTTTCACTTCCACCACGGGTTTGGCATTGGCGATGGCTTCATTGAACACTTCAATGGCGGCTTTGCCGGTTTTTTTCTCGACTTGTGCCAATGCGCCGTACACAATGCGTTCGGCAACGGCTTTTTTGCCGTCGATCATCAACACGTTCATGAATTTGGTCAGTTCAACGCTGCCGAACTTCGGATCCGGCAATACGTCGCGTTTGGGGACTTCTCTACGTCTTGGCATTTTAATTCCTTTAATCTATTCAGTCGGGCCTCATGCCCATGAATACCCAGCCGGGCATTCACTTACTCGACGGCTCGCGCCGCCTACGCATCCTAAGAGATTACTTAGGACGTTTGGCACCGTATTTGGAACGGGCTTGTTTACGGTCTTTCACACCGGCAGTGTCCAAAGAGCCGCGAACGGTGTGGTAACGCACACCCGGCAAGTCTTTTACACGACCGCCGCGAATCAGTACCACGCTGTGCTCTTGCAGGTTGTGGCCTTCACCGCCGATGTACGAAATCACTTCGTAGCCGTTGGTCAGACGCACTTTGCACACTTTACGCAGGGCTGAGTTCGGTTTTTTCGGAGTGGTGGTGTACACACGGGTGCACACACCGCGTTTCTGGGGGCAAGCCTCCAGAGCCGGTACTTTATTGACGTAAATCGGTGCTTTACGTCCTTTGCGTACCAATTGGTTAATAGTAGGCATATTTTCTTCCTGTTGAGGTCATACTTAAAACTTGTCGACACCATGTCGGCAAGAGCGGAATTATAGATATATTTCAAGTGCAAAGTCAAAATAAGCACGGATACGGGCTGTTCAGGCAGCCTGCGTATAGGATGGGTTAATCAGTGTGACGCACCGCACAGGCTGCCTGAAAAAACCGCCGCAGCCTTTTATAAAACAAAAACCGGCTTATAATCAGCAACATCAAGCGCAAGCATTATTTATCCAAGAGCGCAGTTGCTTGGCAACACGGGTGCAACGCCGGGAGCGTCGCAAAAATACAACGGGCGCAGCTGCTTTTGCGAACTGCACCCGTCTGAACGGTTTGTATCTATAGGTATCTACACAAATTTAAGTTACCGAAAAGATGTACTTTCGTCGGCACCGGTATTCATCACTTTAACCCGGCGCGTTTACGGCTACAGCCCTATCCGCTGGCGCAGCCGAACGGAGCGCGGTTTTTTTCGGGGAACAAGGGCAAATCTGTTTGAGCAGCGCAGCTGCGAGTTGTTGCCCGCCCGAAAAACCGTGTGCAGTGAGGGAAGTTTGCGCAGCAAACCTGCAACCGCGGCCGCCTTTCTTTTGCCTTCTTTTCTTTGGCGGCGCAAAGAAAAGAAGGTGGCCATGCGGCCATGAAGCACAAAGTGTAACGTGGCGCTATGTACACTACAAAGCGGCATTAATTTGTGTTTTCAGGCAGCCTTAATATTTGTGTAGACAGTACGGCCTCTACCCTATTCCGCCGTCGGCGGTTTCCCCAAACTGTCCATACGTTTACCCACCTGATACACCAGCCACAACACCGGCAGGCCGATGAGCGCGGTAAAAGTAAAGAAGGCCGGATAGCCGATATTGTCCACCATGGCGCCGGAATAACCGCCCAGGGTTTTGGGCAGCAGCGTCATCAGCGAGCTGAAAATGGCAAACTGCACGGCGGTAAAACGGATATTGGTCAGCGCCGACATAAAGGCGATAAAGGCCGAACCGGCAATGCCCACCGCCAGATTGTCGATCATCACCGCCAGATACAAAAACAGCGCATCGTTGCCGCGCCAGGCCAGCAATACAAACAGGAAATTGGTCAGCGAGGCCAGCACTGCGCCCAGGGCCAGCAGTTTCACCAGCGACATGCGCTGCGCCAGCAGACCGCCGAGAAAGCCGCCCACAATCACCATCAACACGCCTACGGTTTTTACCGCATTGGCAATTTGGATTTTGGTGAAACCCAGGTCTTCATAAAACACATTGGAAATCACCCCGGCCACCACATCGGAAATGCGGTAGAGACCGATCAGCGCCAACACCCACAAGGCCGAGCGGCCGTAACGGGTGAAAAAGTCCACCACCGGCTCCACCCAGGTGCGGTAAGCGGTTTCCTTGGATACCGCGCCCAGCTTGACCAGCAGCCAGCCCGTCAGTCCGGCACCACTCAAGGCCAGCGCCAGACGCACCGCCTCCTGCAAGAAACCCAGCAAGGGATCCAAGTCCTTAAACATCACCCGGGCGGCGGCCGCAAACACCGCCACAAACACCGCCACGCTCAACACAAACACCAGTACCAGGCGCAGGTATTCGTTGGCCGGCACCGACAGTTCGCGCCGCTGCCCCACCGCCGGTTCGCGCACGCACACAGTGGTGGCCACACCCACGAACATCACCGCCGCCATGATCAGATAGGTCGTTTGCCAAGCAGCATAGACGTAATGCTCTTTGGTCGAGCCCAAACCTTCGGCCAGATACAGCGCCCCGGCACCGGCCACCACCATGGCAATGCGGTATCCGGCCAGATAGGTGGACGACATCACCGCCTGCATGGCGGCATCTTCCGGCGCCAACTCGATGCGGTAAGCATCGATGACCACATCCTGGGTAGCCGAAGAAAAGCCCAATAACACGGCGGCAGCAGCCATATAGGCCAGCTGGCCGGGTGCTTGCGGATCCACCATGGACATGGCCACCATGCCGCAGATAATCAGCACCTGCGCCACCAGCAGCCAGCCGCGACGACGTCCCAACAGACGCGACAGCAGCGGCACCGGCAGGGCATCAATCAGCGGCGCCCAAATAAACTTAAAGGAATAGGCCAGCGCCGCCCAACTGAACATGGTCACCGTGCTGCGTTCCACCCCGGCTTCGCGCAGCCACAAAGACAGGCTGGAGAAAATCAGCAAAATCGGCATACCGGCGGAAAAGCCGAGCAAGAGCATGGTGACGGCGCGGCGGTCGAGATACACGGCTGCGGCCTGCGACCAAGAACGGGGGGCGGGAGTATTCATATACAATTCACTTCAGTAATATCAATTTATAGTCATTTAACACAGCACGATACGGCGTTACTGCGCCAGGCTCGAAGAGAGCGATTTTTGTAAGCCGCTAAAGCGACAACAAAATCAGCTCCGTACTATCTGTACTGTCTGTCCCGCGGGACTTCGCTGCGCTCGCGGCTTTTTTGCTGCCTTGTCTCGTTCTGTGTTAGTCGACTATCAAATCAAACCTAAAAGCCATAAGCTGCCTGAAAACGGGAAACAGATTCTGCAACTCTGCTGACGCTGCGCGCAGAATGACGGGATGTGGTCATCCTGCGCGCAGTCGCAGGATCTTGATAGAGATAATCGCATGACCAAGAAAACTTATCCGCGTTAGATTATTTTTGCATTGATATAGTCAGAGGATATTGCCGATACAGACCGGCAAAACGGCAGGCATCATACACCAAAAAGGCTGCCTGAAATATTTTCAGGCAGCCTTGACAGCGCTCTACCAAAATATTCAATAATGACACAAACTTTCAAAGCCCCATTGGTCTCATAACACTATCCCAGAAAACCATGAGTACATACAGCATCGATGAAGCATTGACTGTGTTTATGCCCACACTTGATGTAAGTGCTTGGCTGAACAATGTCGGCACATTAGCAGACCATAGCAAGTTGGACTCACCCTTCAACATTCAAGCACTCGCCGATGCCAAACACCTTGAATCAAGTATTACTTCCGCCGACTTTGAAATTTTTGATTTAAAAACGCGCAATGCCTTGTTTGCCTTTGCACGTCAAAAAATGAATGGTTTTGATACCAACCCGTTGGCACGGGCCGTCACGCACGCCTTTGATGCACATAAGCCCTATCTGCTACAAAAAATTTCGACAAAGCAACTGCCTGAAACGGTATGGAGTCATGTGCTGCTGGGCATTGTCATCAGTGCTTTTATGGAATTTTTTATGCAACGCGCCAAGCCTCAGCTACGTATGGATGTGGGCGGCAATCTGTTAGCCATTTTAAATGCGGGCTACCTGCCCTGCGGATGGTTACCTAATACACCCTATCATGAAAGCGGCTACAACCCCGTAGGCTTTGTCAAAGATAAATCCTTACCAAGCTTCGATTATCATTCAGGCGTATTGTTGGTTTATTAAATATAATCAAAATACGGTGTTTTTCATGCACGGCAGCAACGTCGTATCGTTCTTACTTTTAAATGATTAGAGCGTATAGATAAGCTCCACTCATTATTAAAGAAGGCTGCCTGAAATATTTTCAGGCAGCCTTGTGTCGGTGCATTCCTATTTATTCAAACAAATCGCGCAGCTTGTCCATAAACGATTTCTGCCGCGGCGTCTGTGCGCGGTCCAAGCCGGTGGAGATTTTTTCAAACTCTTCCAGCAGTTCTTTTTGGCGCTCGGTCAGATTCACCGGCGTTTCCACCACCACATGGCAGTACAAATCGCCCACGGCTGCCGAGCGCACCGATTTCACCCCCTTGCCGCGCACGCGCATGCGGCGGCCGGTTTGGGTTTCTTTGGGGATATTCAGTTTGACACGGCCTTCCAGGGTCGGCACTTCCACCTCGCCGCCGAGCGCGGCCACGGTAAAGCTGATGGGCAGTTCGCAATGCAAATCCATGCCGTCGCGTTCAAACACCCCGTGCGGGCGCACCCGCACCAGCACATACAAATCACCCGCCGGCGCACCGTTGCTGCCCGGCTCGCCCTCGCCGCTCAGGCGGATGCGCTGGCCGTCGTCTATGCCCGCCGGAATGGACACATCCACGGTTTTGCGGGTTTTCACCTGGCCTGCGCCGTGGCATTTCACACACGGATCTTTAATCTGCTTGCCGCTGCCGTGACAGGTGGGACAGGTTTGCTGCATATGGAAAATGGCCTGGCGCACATGCACGGTGCCGCTGCCGCCGCAAGTGCCGCACACCGAGGCGCTGGTGCCCGGTTTGGCGCCGCTGCCGTGGCAGATGTCGCACTCTTCATGCGCGGGAATGGTGATGGTTTTCTTCACCCCGCGCGCCGCCTCTTCGAGGCTGATTTCCATGCTGTATTGCAGGTCCGCGCCCTGGAAATTGGGCTGACGGCCGCCCGCACCGGCGCCGAACATCTGGCTGAAAATATCGCCGAAATCGAAGGCTCCGCCGCCAAAACCGCCGAAGCCGCCCGCGCCGCCGCCCATATTGGGATCGACACCGGCATGGCCGTATTGGTCGTAAGCGGCTTTTTTCTGTGCGTCCGACAGAATATCGTAGGCTTTCTGCACCTCTTTAAATTTGGCCTCCGCCTCCGGATTGTCGGGATTGCGGTCGGGGTGGTATTTCATCGCCAGCTTGCGGTAGGCTTTTTTGATTTCATCGTCCGAAGCACTGCGCGACACACCCAGCACTTCGTAAAAATCGCGTTCACTCATAGGGTTTCTTTCCGAAATAAGGGCCGCCGTAGGGTCATGGATACGGCGGTTTGAATTGACTGCCGCCCAATATAGAGCCGTTTCGCAAAAAAACAAGGCTGCCTGAAAACGCTTTTGTGCTTTTCAGGCAGCCTGAACGAATGCTTATACCAATTCAAAAAATAAGATAACAAGGCGGCGAGCCGAAGACAGTACAAGTAGTACGGCAAGGTGAGACAACGAAGTTAGATTATTTTTTAGATTGGTATTATTCGCCTAAACTGCGGTTTCCAAGGGCAAAACCGTCACATACTGCAAACCGATGCTCTGCGTGGCCAAATCAATCGCCCCCACCGCCAGCTTGATGCGGGTTTTGGGCAGGGTTTCAAAAGGAATGCCCGTTGCGCGTGCCACCAAAGGCAGACCTTCGATGCGCACCAACTCCTCTTTCAATACCACCGCCGTCAGCTCGCGCAAGCCCTGTTCCCGGATATACACCAAACTCCAATAGGCTTCCATCTGGCGCTGGAAATCGCCATACACCGCATGGGCAGACTCAAACTGACCCACCGCGGCAAACAGCATGGCGTCTTTGGGCTGGAAGCGCGGCGCGGTATCCGGCAGCAGCAGGCTGAGCAGCTGTTTCTGATTGATATAATCGGCGGCGCGGCGCAAGGGCGAGGTAAACCAGGCATAGTGCTGCAAGCCCAAGCCGACATGCTCTTGCGCCTGGGTGCTCATGCGCACCTTGCCGGTGGTCTGGATGCGGAACAGGCCCGGCAATCCGGCCTCGTCCAGCATCTTGGCCCAAGTGCTGTTGGCCAAAATCATCATCTCGCTCACCACGGTATCTATGGGTGAACCGCGCTCGCGCCGGGCAATGCACACCCTGCCCCCGGCATCAAAATCAATGCTGTAATCGTATTGCGGCGGACGCTCCGGCTCGTATTTGCCGCGGGCTTTCTGCTGCGCGATGGCAAAATCGTAGAGCCAGTTCAGCGCCTGTTGGTGCGGAAACGCCTCGGCTTCCTCACGCGCTGCCTGCGGCTGGAAGGCGGCCTCAATCGCTTCGATGCGCAGATTGTCGGCGATCCACACCCGCTCGACGCGGCTTTCCAGCGCCAGTACTTGAAAATCCGCATCCACCTCCGCATACAGACTCACCGCCGGACGGAAGCCGCCGGTATCCAGACTGAAGGCGGCAATCCAGTTTTCAGGCAGCATGGTGATTTTGCCGCCGGGGTAATACACCGTGCTCTGGCGGGCAAAAATTTCCGTCTCCGCGGCATCATCGGCCTGCACCACCAAGGAAGGCGCGGCAATATGAATGCCGATGCGGCGATGGCCGTTGTCCAGCAGGGTCACGCTCAAGGCATCGTCGATTTCGGTGGTGTCGACACCGTCTATGGAAAACGCCTGCACATCGGCCTCGGGCAAATCCGGCAAGGGCGGCACATCCTGAGCCGCCCAATCCGTGCCTTTAGGGAAATGCTTGCACAAAAAGCCGTCCAAAAAATATTGCGGCAAGGAGGTCACCCCGCCCAAATGCTGCGCCCACGCCAAAGGGCTGTGCTTGTGCGCCTCGGCCGCCTTGGTAAAGGCTTTATAAGTCAGGCTTTGCTTGTCCGGCATATGCAAAATGCTGCGCAAATCCGCCGCCACCGCTTCAGGCAGCCTGCCCGCCGCCATTTCCGTCACCCAAGCCTCCAGTTGCGCATCCTGCTGCTTTTTGCGCTCCAGTGCCTGCAATGCCTGCTTCAGGGTTTCTTCCAGTACGGCTTTAAATACACCTTTGCTTTTTTTATGAAAATACACCGGCGCGGCATACAGGGCCATCAGCGTACCCGCATATTCGGCCGCCTGCGGCGCCGCACCGAAATACTCGCGTGCCGCCTCTTCGCCGCTGAATTCCTCGCTGCCGCACACCTCCCACAGCAAATCGGTATCGATTTCGGCGGCGGCTGCCGCAGCGGCCTGCAAAAACGCCTCCGGGTCGCCGTCAAAGGTGAGGAAAACATGGTTGGCCTTCACCTTGCTGCGCTTGCCGTGCAGGGTATCGACCAAATAAGTGGCCTCGTTCTGCTGCACAATCACCGCCGCCTTAAACTGGCCGGATTCTTCATAAAAAATGTGTTTGCTCATGATTTACTTCTAAAAATACCAACAACAAAAATCTGCCCATTGTCTGACACAATAGGCAGATTCCCATTAGGCATCTGTTTTATATAGATTTATCGCTTTATTTTTGGTTATAGTGCGCCCCATCCTGTGATACAAGGATATGCACTAGCCCAGCAAGGTATCGGCCCACTATACCGGCCAATACGGCAACTGCTTAACGATAAATATCGATGATGCTCTTGGCGGCGCGGCGGGCATCCAGCAGGATCAGACCCAGCTTGGCATTTTCGTTGGCAGTAATGGCCAGCACGGTATCGGCACTGGCTTGAATCAGCAAAATATAGCCGTGTTTGCCTTTGACCATCACTTGCTCCAACTCGCCGCATTGCAGCTCGCGGGCAGTACGGTTACCCAAAGCCAACAGGGCTGCAGACATCGCACCCACGCGGTCGGCATCGATACCACGCGGCAGCAGTGCTGCGACGGGCAGACCGTCGGTAGAAATAACAGCAGAAGCAGTGATATCTGAAGATGAGCTGTTCAAATCGCTCAGTACGGAAGTCAGTAATTGTTCTTGCATTTTCGCAATCTCTCTGGATTATTATTATTTATGTGTAATCGGTCAGTCGGTTTCGCACACCTACGGTCAGCGCTTGAGCCAATGAATATCTTCACCCGTCAGCACATACAGCGAACGTACCAAGGTAACAAAGGCTTCGCTGTTGAGCAGAGGGATACCCGCAATCACCAGAATGTATTTCACATCACCCACATACAGTGGGAAGAAAGTCAGCTCGCTCTGTCCGGCAGGATCGCAAATACCCATGGCATTATGGTAAATATTCAGGTTGTTTTTTACCAACAGGCTGTGCTTCTCAATCAGAATGCGCGCTTCACTGGCCAGATTGGCCACCTCTTCCGCAGTTTCATGATTAAAGCCGATGTTGGCAAAATAAAAACCGTCTTGATCCACCAGCAATGCACGGTCATTGTCTGACAATTGGCCCAAGATGTCCTGAAAGCCCTCGGCCGTCACCTCCACCAGTTTGGAGCTCGGCTGTTCTTCACCATACAGAAACTCCAAACGCTGCAAACGATAAAGCAGACTCAAGGCGGTACTACGGTCATCGGTACCGGCCCATTGCATCAGGCGCTCTTCGGTGATCATTTCTTTCACATCAGCTTGCAGGATGTTGGCCAACAAAATCCGGCTGGCACTGTGTGTAGAGCTGGAAACGGCATAAAATGCTCCCGCAGGTGTTACTTTGGGATACAGATTATTTTGTAATGAAAGTGTAGATTCCATAAGACCTCGTTATCCTTCCAAACCCGGATCAATGGAATACAACATGGCCATCACCAATTGTTTCACATCGTCCTCGTTACGGGCATCCACTTCAAACACCGGCACATTCAAGCCGTGCTTGGCCAGGTATTGCTGATAAACCTCAACACCCGGTTGATTTTGCAGATCAAGTTTGGTCACACCCACCACTACGGGAGCGTCATCCAATAAGTCCCTAAAAGAATCCAAGAAAAATTGCAAATCTTTTAGCGGATTGGCGCGAGTATTATCCAAAAGCAAAATCAGACCCATGCTGCCTTTGCTCAAGATACCCCACATAAAGTCAAAACGTTCCTGACCCGGCGTGCCATAGAGGTGGATTTTGGTGTTTTCGTCCAAGCGGATTACACCGTAATCCATAGCCACCGTGGTATAGCCTTTACGTACCGCAGTCATGTCCGATGCGCTGGCATCGGTCTGAATGGGCGGATCATCCGACAAGGCGGCAATAGCGGTCGTCTTGCCCACACCCACCGGACCGGTAAAGATAATTTTATTTTCAATCATAATGTCATTCCTGTTTTAATTATTTACCGCGCAAGCGCCCCATCAAACGCTGCAACAAGCCGCCGCGTCCCTGTTCTGCTTGTGCAGATGTATGTGTTGCCGCTTGGGCATGTGCTTCATCTGCCGGAGCCGGTCTTTCCAAAACTGCGGCTGCCGGACGCTGTACGACGGTCTCTTGTGCCGTATGCGGCTGTGCCGATTGTTCGAACTCCAAATAACCGATGGCGTGCGCCGCCGCAATGAAATTCAAAATATCATTCATGTCCAAGGGTAACAGCTTGTACAACATGGACAAACTGGCGGGTGTTTTGATCAGGAATGCGGAAATGCGCATGGATTCGGGCAAGTACGCCATCCGTGTCATATTCGGCCAAGCCGTCAGCTTGAGCACGGTATCCGGGCGGATGGGCTCGATCAGGCGGCCTTGCGCAGTCCAAATCGCCAGCTGCCAGATGAAGGCCTGAATCTTGATTTTGGCTTTTTCCTGCAATTGCGGATTGGCCGGTACCGCCTTGCTCTCCAAACTCAGTCCGGTTTGATTGCACAACTCTTGAATGCGGCTCGGATCTACCGCCAGCAAGACTTTCTGGATGGACGGGAACAAAACCAAGGCAGGTTTGCCGTTCACTGCCACAGCCACATCCTGGCCTTGGGCGGCCAATTGCTGCACAAAGCCCAACAAGGTACCTTCAGTGGCAAAGCTGTCTATCGAAACCGCCTCTTGACGGGCCTGTGCGGCATGCTGCGGACGCGCCATGCCGGCGGCTTCGGCCTTATCGGCCATACCGGCCACCCACACACCATTGCCTTGCAACAGGTTGCGCAAATTGGTGAACAGGGTATCGAATTGAATCGGCTTGGCCAGATACGGTGCGGTAAAGGCCGGCGGTTGTGCCGCAAAATACACGACTTTGGCATGCGGATAAGTCTGCTTGGCCTGTTGCCATTCTTCGGCACCGCCGTTGCTCTCCCCGTCCACCAAAACCAGCTCCGGAATATTCCCGTCGCCGGCTTCGACAATTTCGTAATTCACAACATTGTGCATTTTGAATGCCATACGGAAGATGGCAAACTGCCGGCTATCCAAGTTGGACAGCAATACCCGCACTGTTTTAACGGTTGGCGTATTGTGATCCATTATTGTTGTACCCCACCATGGTTAATCCTTTGCAAGAGCTGGCTCATGGCCAGCACCACTTCCTCTGGCGGTGTTTTTACCGCATCACGTATTTTATGCAATATATTCTCCAACCGCGGCCAGTCTTCCAAGCGCTCATACAAATCAAACAAAGCAATATACAGCTGTGACTCCTGCGGATGCTCGAAGATAGAGGTCTCCAGCAATTCCATCGCATGATCCAGCTGACCGTATGTCAGCAGTGATTCGGCATCGCTCAAAATGCGCTCTGCAGGATTCTGGGCCACAAAGCTTTCGCTGGCCACACTTTCCACCAAAGACTTGCGCTTGGCTTTCATGGCACTGCTGCCGCGCGTGATATAGCCTTGGTTCATACCGATTTCACGCAGGCGCTGTTCGTTGGGTTTGCGCTCCAGCTCCTCAAACATGGGATGGTTGCCCAAGTTATAGCCCCAACCCAGCATGCGCTCTTTCACGCGGTTGCCGTGCTGGCCCAAGCTGTAATACAGGCGCCACAAATGCTGTGCAAACACACCCAGTTTGTTATTGCGGTAATCCAGGCTCAAGGCATCGATAATCAAACCGGCCGGTTTGTCCGACTGCTGGATGGCCTTGTTCAGGCAGCGTACGGCGGCATCATAAACCAGTTGGTCTTTCAGCAACTGATAGCCCTGCTCCGGTTTGGCAAAGCCCAGCAACACATCGCGCTCGTCCTGATCGATTTTCCATTGTTGTTCGTCACCGGAAACCAAGTCGCGGCGGCGTGCCAGTTGTGCTTGTTCCTCAGCCTTGGCTTGCTGTTCGGCCGCCGCTTCCGGCGTGAACACATCCTGTTTGGCTGCAACGGGCATGGCATCGTTCTGATTCAGGCCCAATTCTTGCGCCGTTTCCTGCACACCCCAACCCAGCAACTCTTCTGCCAACACACGCAGTGCCAAGTGATTGCTGTCCAGACCCAAGCCGTCTTTAATCAACTGCTCGGCGTCATCCTTACTGATGACATCGCGGTACTGGGTCAGTACTTCCGCCAATTCGTCAGGCTGTTTGGCCTGCAACCACAAACCGGCCAATTCCACGGCCAAAGTACCGCGCATACTGTCGCTGGTAGAATGGGTTTGCAGGTATTGCGCCAAAGACTCGGCTGCTTTTTGGTGATAGCCGAACTGTTTGTACACCTTGTATTCGGTCAGTGCGTCTACTGTTTCCACAGAGACGGTACTGCTCTCCGGCGCCACATCCCAACCGATGTCGTCACCGACATCCAAAGCCGGAGCCGGTTGCTCGGCCGGAGCCTCCGAAGCTGCCGGGGCTGCCGCCGCTTTGCCGGTGGCCGCACCGGCAGCCTGAGCACTCTTGCGGGCAGTTTTTGCAGCCGGCGCAGCAGCCTGACCGGACTGTTTTTGTTTCTGTTTTTTATTCACCACAAACAAAACAGCCAGCAAACCCACCAGCAGCGGTATCAATAAATATGTTGTTTCCATAGATTAACCTCCAACAACCCGCTCTACCGGCTGTTGCCATGCGTTCCGGTTTAAGTTTTTGATGTTTGAAATCATAAAATAATCATCAATCCTCTGATTCATCTGCAAAACTATCGTGTTTCAGGCAGCATGCCGTTGGGCAGAAGCTGCCACACATAACCCGGATATTTCATCTTCCCGGCCAAGGCACCGGCCTCATCGCCGTAACCCCAGAAATAATCTATGCGCACTGCGCCGTTGATGGCGCTGCCGGTATCCTGCGCCACCATCAGACGGTTGAGGCCGTGACGCGTTTGCGGATGGGTGGTCGCCACAAACACGGGCGCACCCAAGCTAATAAAGTGACGGTCTACCGCCACCGAATAACCGCCGGTGAGCGGAACGCCCAAGGCACCCAAGGGGCCGTCATCATTACCGGGCAGTGTGCGGAAAAACACATAGCTGGGATTTTGACCCAACACTTCTGCCAAGCGCTGCGGATTTTGCCGCATCCACGCCTTAATGCCCTGCATGGTGGTCTGCCCCAGCGGCAGATAAGCTTTATTGGCCATATAACGGCCGATAGACACATAAGGGTGGTCGTTTTTATCGGCAAAGCCCAAGCGTACGTACTGGCCTTGCGGCGTACGCAAGCGGCCCGAACCCTGAATATGCAGGAAAAACAGCTCCACCGGGTCATCGGCATAACCCAAAATCGGCGCTTTGCCGTTGAGCGCGCCGCCGTTAATCTGGGCGCGGGTGTAATACGGCACAAAGGCACTGCCTTCAATGCGACCTTTGAGTGCCGTAGACTTGTCGTTCAGCGGAAACTGCGACAAAGACACGGTATAAGCACCGTCTGCGGCAATCACGCCTTGATTGGCACCGGTGCGGTTCATGCGCACTGTTTGTTTGCTGCCGCGCAAATGTGCGGGCAAGGGCACCACCACAAAATCATTGGGTACGCCGTAAATCGGAAAACGCGCCTTGGCCGTCTGACGCACATCACCCGCCAAAACCGGCTCGTAATAACCAGTGACCGTACCGTCCAACTTGCCGTTCTGACTGACCTGCCACGGCGTAAAGTAACGCTCGAAGAAGGTTTTCGCCAAGGGCGACTGTTCCGGCAAAGC
This sequence comes from Neisseriaceae bacterium HSC-16F19, assembly GCF_024171525.1. Classification (GTDB taxonomy): domain Bacteria; phylum Pseudomonadota; class Gammaproteobacteria; order Burkholderiales; family Neisseriaceae; genus JALJZY01. The sequence continues at coordinate 86,458 of NZ_JALJZY010000007.1, read as the reverse complement.
CATGGCCTGACGGCATACGCTCTGCCATCCGGCTTGTGCCTGCAAACGGGTGCAGCTGTGTTTAAATGCCTTCAGGCTGTATCCGAACGATTGCTGCTGCCATTGCGGCAGCGCCGCATGACTGACCGCCTGATAACGCACACCGGCCTTGCCGGGCTGATGTACATAACCTGCGGCTACAGCCTGGCCCGGCGGCTCGGTTAAGGTACCTGCCGGCCGACTGCCGCCCGGCGGCAATAAACGCCCCAGATCGGTACGGCTGCCGCACGCGGCCAAAACCAAGACTGCCGCCGACAGCCACAGCAGCTTCCATTGATGCCCTGCATTCATGCGCTTTATCATCCTTTCAGGCGCTTGCCTGTGAAAACGGCGCACTTTGTAACATCAGTTAGCACTTGCAAACAAGGTTAAATAAGCAAATTGTTTTCCAATTATAAAATTTAACCTTATTTAACAAAATAACCGCCTTACGCGGTTTCATCTGTTGTCGTTTTAGCAAAACATGCCAGATTGTTATATTGTATGCAGATTTTCAGCACCCGTCACCCCCTGAGTACGTACCGCACCGCTTGTGTCTTATCTTGGTTACAATAAGCGCCTTTTCCGTATCTGCTAGCGACACACCATGGCCAAACCCGCCCTCACCCCGATGATGGCCCAATATCTTGCCATCAAGGCCGACCACCAGGACAAACTGGTGTTCTACCGCATGGGGGATTTTTACGAATTGTTTTTCGATGATGCCGCCGAGGCCGCCCGTCTGCTCGGCATCACCCTCACCGCCCGCGGGCAGATGGACGGCGAACCCATCAAAATGGCGGGCGTGCCCTATCACGCCGCCGAACAATATCTGGCCAAATTGGTCAAACTCGGCCGCAGCGTGGCCATTTGCGAGCAGGTGGGCGAAGTCGGCGCCGGCAAAGGTCCGGTAGAGCGCAAAGTGGTGCGCATTGTCACTCCCGGAACGCTCACCGACCACGCCTTGCTGGAAGACAAGGAAACCAACCGCATTGCTGCGGTGTATCCGCTTAAAAAGCAACTGGGTCTGGCATGGCTGTCTTTGCAAAACGGCGAATTCAAAACCAAACTCACCACGGCTGCCGCCCTGCCGCACGAGCTGGCGCGCTTGCAAGCCGCCGAACTGCTCTTGCCCGACCACCCTTCCGCCGATGCGCTGGCCTTGGACAGCGCCAACATTACCCGCATCAACCCGTGGCAGTTTGCCGCCGATGCCGGCAGTGCGCTGATACAGCGTTATTTCGGCAGCCAGGATTTGCACGCCTTTGGTCTGACATCCGGCATACACGATGCCGCCATCGGTGCGGCCGGGGCGCTATTGAACTACGTACAGCAAACCCAGCCGCAATTGCCGCAGCATCTGGACAGCCTCAGCCTGGAAGAAGACGGCCAATACATAGGCATGGATGCCGCCACCCGCCGCAATCTGGAGCTGACCCAAACCCTGTCCGGCCAAAAAGCACCCACCCTTTTTTCGGTGCTCGACCAGTGCTGCACCCATATGGGCAGCCGCCTGCTGGCCCTGTGGCTGCACCATCCCCTGCGCCAGAAAACCCTGATTCAGGCCCGTCAGCAGGCGGTGGCCACACTCACCGCCCACACCGAGCCGGTACGGCAGGTGCTGAACGGCATCGCCGATATCGAACGCATCGCCGCCCGCATTGCCGTGGGCAGCGCGCGTCCGCGCGATTTGTCTGCCCTGCGTGACAGTCTGGCTTTGCTGGCCGCTTTCAGGCTGCCTGAAAGTGCCACCGAAGACAGCAGTCTGGTGGCCACGCTTTTGGATGTCTTCCCGGCCGCCCAAGCCATTGCCGACCTGCTCACCGCCGCCATTCTGCCCGAACCGGCCAGCCTGCTGCGCGAAGGTGGGGTGATTAATCAGGGCTATCATGCCGAACTGGACGAGCTGCGTCATATTCAAAACCACGGCGACGAGTTTTTACTGGATTTGGAAGCGCGCGAACGGGCGCGCACCGGCCTCTCTACCCTCAAAGTAGAATTCAACCGCGTACACGGCTTTTACATCGAACTCTCCAAAACCCAATCCGCACAAGCGCCGGCCGATTACCAGCGCCGCCAGACCCTGAAAAATGCCGAGCGCTACATCACTCCCGAACTCAAAGCCTTTGAAGACAAAGTATTGAGCGCGCAGGATAAGGCGCTGGCGCTGGAAAAAAGCCTCTACGAAGCCCTGCTGCAACAATTGCAGGCCGAACTGCCGCTACTGCAACAATGCGCCAAAGCCGCGGCACAATTGGATGTGCTCGCCTGCCTGGCCGGTTTGCTGTGCCAAGACGGCCAATGCCTGCCGGTGTTTGTCGATTACCCCTGCATCGACATCGATGCCGGCAGCCATCCGGTGGTGGCGCGCCAAGTGCGCCAATTCACCCCCAACAGCACCCGCCTCGACAATCAGCGCCGTCTGATGCTGATTACCGGCCCCAATATGGGCGGTAAATCCACCTATATGCGCCAAACCGCGCTGATTGTGCTGCTGGCCCATATCGGCGCCCCCGTACCGGCCGCAGCCTGCACACTGGGACCGATAGACCGCATTTTTACCCGCATCGGCGCCTCCGACGATTTGGCCGGTAACCGCTCCACCTTTATGGTGGAAATGTCGGAAACCGCCTACATCCTGCATCACGCCACCGAGCATTCACTGGTATTGATGGACGAAGTCGGCCGCGGCACGTCCACCTTCGACGGCCTGGCACTGGCACAGGCCATTGCCGAACACCTGCTGCACAAAAACCGCAGTTTCACTCTGTTTGCCACCCATTATTTCGAACTCACGCGACTGCCTGAACAGCACGCCCACGCGCTGAATATGCATCTGGCGGCATTGGAACAGGGCAAAGACATTGTTTTTCTGCACCACATCGAACCCGGACCCGCCAGCAAAAGCTATGGTGTCGCCGTGGCCAAACTGGCCGGTTTGCCCGCACGCGCGCTCAACAGCGCCCACAAACATCTGGCCGAACTGGAAGCCCAAGCCGAGCTGCAACAGCCGCAGATGAATCTGTTTCAGGCAGCCCCAAAAACCGATACCGCAGAAACGGCAGAACCCGCCATTCCCGCCGACTTGAGCCGTCTGCTGGCCGACCTAGACCCCGACGAACTCACGCCCCGCCAGGCTTTGGAGCGTTTGTACGCCCTGCAACAGTGGTGGCAGCAGCACCAAGAAAATGCCTGACCGCCGCACCAAATGCTTGACAACGCCGAAATACCGGCGTATAGTTCGCATCCTTCAGACGCGGGGTGGAGCAGCATGGTAGCTCGTCGGGCTCATAACCCGAAGGTCGTAGGTTCAAATCCTGCCCCCGCAACCAATTTCAAAAATAACGCCTTGGCTTCCAAGGCGTTATTTGCATTTGCCGTCCGTCAAAATCCGCATGGCGGTTCGCGCTCCATTGTGCTGCATTACCAGCCTCAACTCCGCATCCGTTTGACAACAAGGGCATTTTCCCACACCATGCAGACCGCTTGATTTTATTAAACCATAACATCAAAAACCACCACCGCCATGACCTCTTCTTCCACCCGTTTCCTGCATCTGTTCGGCAGCATGTTCTTTTTGTTTGCCGGATACGGTTTGTTTCTCAATTCCGCCGGTGTGCGCCTGGCGCAGATGGGCGTGAGCAATATCGCCATCGGTGCGCTCAATGCCTCGTTTTTCGTCGGCGCCGCCTTAAGTACGGTGGCGGCGCACCGCATTGTGTCGCGGGTGGGACATATCCGCAGTTTCGGTGTGTTTGGCGCGCTGTTTGCCATGGCGGCACTGGGCCATTTGATGGTCAACCAGTTGTGGGCCTGGGGCGCTTTGCGCGCGGTGCTGGGCTTTTGTTATTTCAGCCTGCTGATGGTGGTGGAGAGCTGGTTTACCGAACGCAGTGCGCCGCACAAGCGTGTGAAAGTGCTGGCGCTGTACAACCTGGTGTATTACGTGGCCTTTACCGCCGGTATCGGCCTCTTGAGCCTGAAACTTTCCAGCAACCATATTTTCACGCTGGCGGCCATTTTGGTGATGGCGGCCATGCTGCCGGTGGGCCTCACCCGCATGGCGGAGCCGGATTTGCCGCCGCGCCAGCGCATCAGCCTGCCGCGTTTGCTGTCGATTACCCCGCTGGCCTTGGTGGGCAGCTTTTTGGGCGGTTTGATGGTGAACGGCTTTTTCACCATGTCCTCGGTGTTTTTATTGCAGCAGGGCATGAATCTGAAGCAGATTTCCTTCAACCTCACCCTGGCGATGATCGGCGGCTTTTGCGCCCAACTGCCCTTGGCGCGTTTGTCCAACCGCTACGGGCGGCGCAACATTATTTTGTTATGCGCGGTGCTGACCGCCTTGGTATCCGTAGGCGTATTGTTGGCCATGTGGCAATGGCCGCGCCAAAACCCGCTGCCGCATTATGTGGCCGCCACGGTGTTCGGGGTGACGCTGTTTGCGCTGTATTCCCTCAGCCTGGCACGCGCCAACGATGTATTGCCCAATAATATGAATACCGTGGAAGTAAGCCGCAGCCTGCTGTTTTCCTACGGCCTAGGCTCCTTGGTGTCGCCGCTGATTTTGGGCGTGGCCATGGAACAGGTATACCGCTACGGTTTTTACGGCGTGTATGCCGCCAGCGCCATGATTCTGCTGCTGGTGGCCATCCAGCAAAAACCGGTGCCGCAGGCCAAGCGCAGCGTGTTTGTGGGCATGCCCGGCGATACCAGCCCGGTGCTGGCGGATTTGGATCCGCGCAATGAAGCCGGTGCGGACGAGCCGTTTGACGAGCAGCTGGCGCAACAGCATGCCGAGCAGGTGTTTGATGAGGCGGCGGACGAGCGGCTGCCTGAAAACGATACAGGCGAAACGGATGATGCTGCGCCGACAGCACACGCAGAGACGGCTGCGCCCAATGCCGGTACGGACGCAGACACCGCCGCAGAAGACAGCCCGCCCAAACCTTAGATGTGTTTTTCAGGCAGCCTGAAAAAGCGCCAAACGGGCGTCGGCTATAAGCACGCCCGGTTTCAGTTGCAAGGATACCCCTATGAGCAAATCATCCCCACCACAAAACCATCCGGGTATGATGACGCCGGAGGAAATCGCCTCCCTAAGGAAAAAAAGCCAAGTGGCCTCATTGTGGTTGAAATTAATCATGAGCCAGCATGAAATCCCACTGCTCACGTACGTGAGACGGCCACGGCTGCCCGCACCCGCACAATTTGAAACACCCGAACACGACAGGAGACTTGATATGAGCAATACCATCAGCAATATCCCCTACGACGAACTGAGCATCGGCCAGAGCGCCAGCCTCACCCGCACTGTGAGCGAAGAGGACATCCGCCTGTTTGCCGCTTCCAGCCACGACACCAATCCGGCGCACCTGGACGCCGATTACGCCGCCGGCACCCAGTTTAAGGAAGTCATCATGCACGGCATGTGGTCGGCCGGGCTGATTTCCGCCGTGATCGGCAACCAGCTGCCGGGCATGGGCAGCATTTATCTGGGCCAGGATTTACAATTCCGCCGCCCGGTGCGCGTGGGCGACACCATTACCGCCACGCTGACGGTGGTGGAAAAAAACGATGCCAAAAAATGGGTGACGCTGGAAACCGTGGTTACCAACCAAAACGGCGACAAAGTGGTGGTGGGCAAGGCCAATGTGCTGGCGCCGACCGAAAAAATCAGCCGCGAGGCCATTGCCGTACCGCAGGTGACGCTGGCTTAAGCCAATAGACGACGGCAGCCGTAAAGGCTGCCGTTATCCATGATCCATTGACACAGAAACACACATATGAGCCCCCATCCCCAAGCCCCCAACAGCCTGCCCGCGCTGTTTCGCCGTGCCGCCGATCTGCCGCCGGTGCGTTGCGCGGTGGTGCATCCCTGCGACCACGCCTCTTTGGACGGCGTCATGGCCGCAGTACAACACGGCCTGCTGGAGCCGGTCTTGGTCGGCCCCAAGGCACGCATCGAAGCCGTGGCCGCCGAACACGGTTTTGATATTGCCGCTTTCGAGCTGGTGGACGAGCCTTTCAGCCACGCCGCCGCCGAACGTGCCGCACTGATGGCCGCCCGCGGCGATGTGGAAGCCTTGATGAAAGGCAGCCTGCACACCGACGAACTCATGCACGCCATCTTGCGCGAGCGTCCGCTGCGCATGGAACGGCGCATGAGCCATGTCTTCCATTTCGACCTGCCCGCCTACGACAAGCCGATTTTGATTACCGATGCCGCGCTCAACATCATGCCCACCCTGCGCGACAAGGCCGACATCACCCAAAACGCCATCGATTTGGCGCGCATCCTCGGTGTGGAAACCCCCAAGGTGGCGCTGCTCTCGGCGGTGGAAACCGTCAATCCCGACATCCAGTCCACCATCGATGCCGCCGCCTTGTGCAAAATGGCCGACCGCAAACAGATTACCGGCGGCCTGCTCGACGGCCCGCTGGCTTTTGACAACGCCGTCTCGCCCAAGGCCGTGGCCATCAAGGGCATAGACTCGCCCGTGGCCGGACAGGCAGATATTCTGGTGGTACCGGATTTGGAAGCAGGCAATATGCTGGCCAAACAGTTGGAATATTTCGGCAATGCCGATTCGGCGGGCATCGTCATGGGCGCGCGCGTGCCGATTGCGCTCACCAGCCGGGCAGACGCTACCGATACGCGCCTCGCATCCGTGCTGCTGGTGCAGCTGGTGGCACACCATTACCGCCAGAATCCGCCCTAAACTTGTTTCAGGCAGCCTGAGACCTTTGTAAAATCTTATGTGCCACCACAAACATAAAACCGACGTCATTCCCGCGTACGCGGGAATCCATGGGTAAACTTAAGAAACCATTTTTAAAACAATGGATTCATAAACAGACAGATGGATTCCCACGTAGGCGGGAATGACGGCAGTTAAGGTTTTAGGCTACCTGAAAGTAGTTTTGCAAAGGTCTCAGCCTTTGAGGCTGCCTGAAACTTTGAAAGCAGTGTTTTATGAGTATTTTGTCCGTCAATATCGGCTCCTCCTCCCTCAAGTTCGCCCTTTACGAAACCGCCGCCAACGGCATCGGTGCACTGCTGGGCAGCGGCCAGATGGACGGCTTGCAACCCGGCGGCACACCGCAATGGCGCTGGCAGAGCGGTACGGATGCGGGCGGCGGAGCGCTGCCCTGCCGCAATACGGATACGCCGCATACCGATGCCCTGCGGGTTTTGCAGCAATGGCTGGCCGAACATTTCCCCGCCGCAAAACTGCACGCCGTGGCGCACCGGGTGGTGCACGGCGGCGGTGTGTTCGGCGGCGCAGTGGTGGTGGATGAGCAAGTGTTGGCGCAACTGCACACCTTCGAGCGCCTCGCACCCTTGCACCAGCCCTACAATCTGGCCGGTATTGCCCGTTTTCAGGCAGCCTTTGCCGCCGTGCCGCAAGTGGCCTGTTTCGATACCGCCTTCCACAGCACCCTGCCGCCGCAGGAAACCACATTTGCCCTGCCCGAGGCCGACCGTGCCGCCGGTATCCGCCGTTACGGCTTTCACGGCCTCTCCTACCAATATGTCTGCGCCCATATGCTGGCCGCCAGCCCGCGTGCGCACGGACGCATGATTATGCTGCACCTGGGCAGCGGCAGCAGTGCCTGCGCCACCGTCAACGGCCAAAGCACGGCCAGCAGCATGGGCTTTACCGCCTTGGACGGCCTGATGATGGGCAGCCGCTGCGGCAGCTTGGACGCCGGTGTGCTGCTGCACTGGCTGGCCGAAGGGGCGGATGCCGAGGCCATCGAGCGCAAGCTGTACAAAGAGAGCGGCTTGCTGGGTGTGTCCGGCCTCTCGGCCGATGTGCGCCGCCTGCGTGCCGCGGCAGACCAAGGCCACGCCGGTGCGCGCTTGGCCCTGCAACTGTACAGCTACCGCGTGCGCCGTGAAATCGGTGCGCTGGCCGCCTGCATCGGCGGCGTGGACGTGCTGGTGTTTACCGCCGGCATAGGCGAAAACGACGCCGTATTGCGTGCCGAAGTGGTGCAGTCCTTGGGTTGGCTGGGCATGCGGCTGGATACACAGGCCAACGAGGCCGCCGCACACGGCATCCGCGCCATCCATGCCGCCGACAGCAGCGTGGAAGTGTGGGTGTGCCCTACCGACGAAGGCCGCAATGCCGCCGGACAGGCTTGGGCGCTGTTGCAGGCAGGGCAGGCACAATAAAAACCGCCTCAAGCATCAACCTGAGGCGGTATGTATTTGGTCGGAATGAGAGGATTCGAACCTCCGACCCCTTCGTCCCGAACGAAGTGCGCTACCAGACTGCGCTACATTCCGAAAGATGTGCATTATAGCCATGGTCTGCGTGTTTGCGCAAGTGCGGCAGCGTGTTTTTTATAGTCATTTAACACAGAACGATACTGCGTTGCTGTCCCACAGGGACTTCCTATGGTCGCGCCAGGCTCGAAGAGAGTGATTTGTGTAAGCCGTTAAAGCGGCAACAAAATCAGCTCCGTACTAGCTGTACTGTCTGTCCCGCGGGACTTCGCTGCGCTCGCGGCTTTTTTGCTGTCTTAATCTCGTTCTGTGTTAGTCGACTATACTTTACTATACTTTTGCGCGGCTTATTTATCCGCCCGCATACAAAACAAACAAACACGGCCGTTTTTTCAGCGGCGGCAGGTTCGCCATGCGCCGCCACTCGGCCACCGTTTGGCTGATGATGGTTTGCGTGGGCAGGGTCAAATCGGCGGCGATGCACAGGCGCGTATCCGGCTGCAATACCGCCAAGGCATCGGCCAGCAGGGCGTCGTTGCGGTAAGGTGTTTCGATAAACAGCTGGGTCTCGTTTTCCTGACGCGAACGGCTTTCCAGTTTTTTCAGGCAGCCTGCGCGGCCGTCTTTGTCTGCGGGCAGATAGCCTTTAAAGGCAAAACACTGGCCGTTGGCACCGGAGGCCATCAGCGCCAGCAAAATGCTGGACGGCCCCACCAGCGGCAGCACCGCAAAACCCTGCGCGTGCGCCAAGGCCACCAGCTGTGCGCCGGGGTCGGCCACCGCCGGACAGCCGGCTTCGCTCAACAAACCCATGCTGCGCCCGGCTTGCAGGGGTGCCAGCAAAGCAGCCACATCCGCTGCGGGCGTGTGTTCGTTGAGGGTGCGCAGATTTAGCTCGCGTATGGGGGTGGTCACGCCGAGAGCCTTCAAATGGGCGCGGGCGGTTTTTTCCGCCTCCACCACAAAATCGGTGAGCCCGACTATCTGCGCCTGCTCATGCGGCAGCAAACACGGCGTATCGGCATGGCCCAGCGGCGTGGGAATCAGATACAGCGCCGGTTTCACAGCAACACCCGCCCTTCGGCGTGTAAGAAATCAATCAATGTAAACAGCGGCAGGCCGATGAGGGCGTGCGGGTCGCTGCTGTCGATGCGCTCGATCAGCAAAGTGCCCAAGCCCTCGCTTTTGGCCGCGCCGGCGCAATGCACCGCATCCGGCTCCAGCGCCAGATAACGCTCGATTTGCGCATCGGTGAGCGGGCGCATGGTGACGGTAGTCACATCCACATGTTTGTGAATATGGCCGCTCATGCTGTTGAACAACACCAGCGCACTGTAAAACGACAAGGTCTGCCCGGCGGTGGCGCGCAGCATCTGTTGCGCCTTTGCCACGCTTCCGGGCTTGCCCAGTTGTCCGCCCTTACACACCGCCACCTGGTCGGCGCCGATAATCAGAGCCTGCGGGAATTCGCCCGCCAGAGAACGCGCCTTGCCTTCGGCCAGACGCAAAGCGGTGTCGGGCGCGGCTTCGTTTGGCAGCGGCGTTTCGTCAAACTCTGGACGGGCTGCCTGAAAAGGAATGTTCAGGCGTTTGAGCTGTTGCTGCCTAAACAGCGAACTGGAACCCAAAATCAGCGGCATCTCGGTCTTCATGGCGGCTAAAGCATTGACAAAAATAAGGCCGGGATTATATCATGCCGCGTTTATGTCAGACCCTATTTTGATTGATACGGCGTCGTTTACCGCCCGACGGGAAACACGCAGCGGCGACATTCCGCTGGCCGAACTGGACGGGCGCATCAGCGCCCACGAACTTTTGGCCGACAACAGCGGCACGGTACATTACCGCATCAGCGGCGGCACCGACCGCTGGCAGCGTCCGTTTCTGGATGTGGCCGTTACGGCGGATTTGCAACTGGTGTGCCAGCACTGTTTGCAGCCTTTGGCTTACGCTGTGGACGATAACGCCCGCCTGGTGCTGTTTCGGGACGAAGCGGCGCTGGATGCCGCACTGGCCGAAGACGAAGAAGCCGACGGCATGGTGTATGCGGCCGAAATCGATGCGCTGCCGCTGTTGGAAGACCAACTGCTGATGGTACTGCCTTTCGCCCCGCGCCACGCAGATTGCGACAATCCGCGACTGGCCGAAATCAATCAAGACCAACCCAACCCTTTTGCCCAATTGGCCGGCTTGAAAGCCCAAGGCTGATTGGCCGGATTTTAATTCAGGAGTATTAACATGGCCGTTCAACAGAACAAAAAATCACCGTCCAAACGCGGTATGCACCGCTCACACGACTTCTTGACCGCTGCCGAGCTGTCCACCGATGTGAACACCGGCGAAGTGCATCTGCGCCACCACATTTCCCCCAACGGTATGTACCGTGGCCGCAAAGTGGTTAAAGCCAAAGGCGAATAAGCCCGCGCTATGACCCTGCACAAATGAAAGCCAGGCATTGCCCCGCGCAATAACTGGCTTTTTTGCATTGGATTATCTGTTTTCAGGCAGCCTGAAATCCGCCTCCCACCATGAACAAATTTTTCTACAGTTACGACGACATCCACCGCGCCATCGCCGTATTGGCCGACAAAATCCGCCACAGCGGCCAAAACTTCGACCTGATGCTGGCCATCGGCGGCGGCGGTCTGATTCCGGCACGCATTCTGCGCAGCTTTCTCAATATTCCCGTTTACAGCGTCACCCTGGCTTATTACGATGCCGAAGACCGCCCCACCGACTGTCCGCACAAAGTGCAGTGGCTGGATGAGTCCATGGCAGCCAAACTGCGCGGCAAACGTGTGCTGGTGGTGGACGAAGTGGATGACAGCCGCGTCACTCTGGCCTACTGCCTGAACGAACTGAAAGCCACGGGCATAGACCAACTGGGCGTGGCCGTATTGCACGAAAAACAAAAAACCAAGCAGGCAGAACTGCCGCCCGGCCTGCCTTATTTCAGCGCCATCACCGTGGGCGAAGACTGGATCGTCTATCCTTGGGATGCCACCGACATCGACGCCCACAACCGCGACATCACCGCCCAACAACATGAGCGCACAACACAATAAGACCCGGCAGTATAGTCATTTAAAATAAGAACGATACGGCGTTGCTGCGCCTTGCCGTACTATCTGTACTGTCTGCGGCTTGCTGCCTTGTCTCGTTCTGTGTTATGCGACTATCAAAAGCCGCAAGTAAAGGAAGTCCCGCGGGACAGACAGGCGCAGCAGTGCTGTATCATTTTGCGTGAAAAGACCATAAAGGGAATACTGCATGCACAACCCCACCATAGCCGTCGATACCATGGGCGGCGACTTCGGACTGGAAGTCACCCTCCCCGGCGTGGCCGCTTTTTTACAACAAAAAAGCGACGCCAGTGTCATCCTCACCGGTGACGAGGCCCAGATTCAGGCAGCCCTGCGTACCCACAAAGTGCCTGCCGAACGGGTGCGCATCGTTCACACCACCCAAGTGGTGGGCATGGACGAGGCCCCGCAGCTGGCGATGAAAAACAAAAAAGACTCGTCCATGCGCGTGGCCATCAATCAGGTCAAAGAAGGCCACGCCCAAGCCGCCGTGTCTGCCGGCAATACCGGCGCGCTCATGGCTACCGCCCGCTTCGTGCTCAAAACCCTGCCCGGCATCGACCGCCCCGCCATCGCCAAATTCATGCCCAGCAAAGACGACCATCTGGTGCTGGTGCTGGACTTGGGCGCCAATGTGGACTGCACCAGCGAACAGCTGCTGCAATTCGCCCTCTTGGGCAGCGAGTTGTTTTCCGCCCTCAATCCCGCCTGCCGCGAGCCCAAGGTGGGCCTGCTCAATATCGGCACCGAAGACATCAAGGGCACCGATACCGTGAAGCAGACTTTTGCCCTGTTGCAGCAAAGCCGCCTCAATTTTGTCGGCAATGTGGAAGGCAATGCGCTTTTTGGCGGCGAAGTGGACGTGATTGTGACCGACGGCTTTACCGGCAATGTTATGCTCAAAACCATTGAAGGCGCGGTTAAATTTATCGGCGGCCTGGCCAAACAGGAATTCAAGAGCAGCGTACTGACCAAAGGCGCCGCCCTCCTCGCTCTGCCCACGCTCAACAAACTCAAGCAACGCCTTGACCCGCGCCGCTTTAACGGCGCCATCTTCCTCGGCCTGCGCGGCATCGTCATCAAAAGCCACGGCGGTACCGATGCCGAAGGCTTCTGCTATTCCCTCTTGGAGGCTTATCACGAAATCCGCGCCGACAGTCTCGCCAAGCTGGAAGTCGGCGTCGGCCGCCAACTGGCCGCGCTGGAAGGCTTGGACGCGGCTGAAGATACGGCAGAGGGCGGACAGCCCGACTGACAGACCCGGCCACATACCTTACAATAACGGTTTTAGGGAGAAAGGCAGCCCATGCGCTACGCACAAATTCTCGGCACCGGCAGCTATTTGCCCGCACGCCGCATGAGCAATGAAGACATCAGCAAAATTGTGGACACCTCGGACGAATGGATTGCCGAGCGCACCGGCATCCGCGCCCGCCATCTGGCCGCTGCGGGTGAGCAAACCAGCGATTTGGCCGTGCAGGCAGCCCGCGCCGCCTTGGCCGATGCCAAAGTCCATGCCGAAGACATCGATCTGATCATCGTGGCCACCGCCACCCCCGACATGACCTTCCCCGCCACCGCCTGTCTGGTGCAAAACAAGCTGGGCATTGCCGGTTGCGCCGCCTTCGACGTGCAGGCCGTATGCGCCGGTTTTATGTATGCCTTGGTCACCGCCAATGCCTATATCCAAAGCGGCATGGCCAAAAAAGCGCTGGTGATCGGCGCGGAAATCTTCAGCCGCCTGCTCGACTGGAACGACCGCCGCACCTGCGTACTCTTCGGTGACGGTGCCGGTGCCGTGGTGCTCGGCGCTGCCGACAAGCCCGGCATCCTCCACGCCAAACTCAAGGCCGACGGCGCTTACAGCCACATCCTCAACACCCCCGGCAAAGTCGCCAACGGCGAAGTGGACGCCTCGCCCTTTTTGTATATGGACGGCCAGGCGGTGTACAAATTCGCCGTCAAAGCCCTCTCCAAAGTCGGCGCCGATGTGCTTCTGGAAGCCGGCATGACCGCCGCCGACGTGGATTGGGTAATTCCCCACCAGGCCAACCAACGCATCATCGAGTCCACCGCCAAGCATTTGGGCATTGGCATGGACAAAGTCATCCTCACCGTGGCCGAACACGGCAATACCTCCGCCGCCTCCATTCCGCTGGCACTGGATGTCGGCATCAAAGACGGCCGCATCCGCCGCGGCGACACCCTGCTGCTGGAAGGCATAGGCGGCGGTTTTGCCTGGGGTGCGGTATTGTTGCAGTATTGATTGGGTGATTTCAATGTTTTCAGGCAGCCGAAAGGCTGCCTGAAATGTTCATATACTGAGACCTTTGCAAAGCCCCCATCTGCGGCGCATTTCTGCGTTGTGCGCTGCTCGCTCGCTTGCCTATCTATATGATATGTCTGCACGCGCTGCGCTGCTACGCCTTGAACTGCATCCACATCTGGAGGTTTTGCAAAGGTCTCATACTGCCAATAACCTATTTTTACGTTAGAATGCCCCCGTTGATATACAGGGTAGCCCTATGAACTTCGCTTTCTTCTTCCCCGGCCAAGGCTCGCAGAGCCTCAATATGATGAACGGCTTTGACGGCACCGCCGTGGTGCGCGCCACCTTTGACGAGGCTTCCGCCGCGCTGGGTCAGGATTTGTGGGCGATGATGAACGGCGACGATGCCGAAATCATCGGCCAAACCGTCAATACCCAACCGCTGATGCTGGCCGCCGGTGTGGCCACTTACCGTGCCTATCTGGCCGCAGGCGGCCGCGAACCAGCGGTGATGGCCGGACACAGCTTGGGCGAATACAGCGCCTTGGTGGCCGCAGGCAGCTTGGATTTTGCCGATGCCGTGCGCCTGGTGCGCCTGCGCGCCGAACTGATGCAGTCTGCCGTGCCGCAAGGCGTTGGCGCCATGGCGGCGGTTTTGGGCTTGGACGACGATGTGGTGCGCCAAGTGTGTGCCGCAGCCGAACAAGGCGAAGTGGTGGAAGCGGTCAACCTCAATTCTCCCGGCCAGGTGGTGATTGCCGGCAATACCGCCGCAGTCAACCGCGCCATGGAAGCGGCCAAAGCCGCCGGTGCCAAACGCGCCCTGCCGCTGCCGGTTTCCGTGCCCTCGCATTGCCGCCTGATGAAACCTGCGGCGGAAAAACTGGCGCAGGCGCTGCAAACCGTGAGCGTCAACCCGCCCGCCATCCGCGTGATACACAATGCCGATGTGGCTTCCTACAACGACCCGGAACAGATTAAAGACGCGCTGGTGCGCCAGTTGTACAGCCCGGTGCGCTGGACGGAAACCGTGGCGCTGTTGGTCAAAGAAGGCATTACCGAAGCGGCCGAATGCGGCCCCGGCAAGGTATTGGCGGGCTTGGCCAAACGCATCGACAAATCCGCCAGTTGCAGCGCGCTCACCGGCAACGATGCCGTAACGGCCTTTATCGAAGCCACCCGTTAACGGACAAGGCACTGTCATGAGCACCAAGCCAACCCAAGCGGACACCCTACTCAAGGCGCTGATTGCCGACGAGCCGGTTTTGCACTACCAGCCCGAGCACGGCGAAGCCGACCCGCTGGCGGCCTTGTTGTCGCCGCTGCCGCCGGCGTATACGCCCTCGGAACTGCTCGCCGACCTGCCTGCCAACGACACACAGCGCACCATTTTTACCCCGCCGCCGCCCGAAGCCGCCGCACCGCCGCCCCCGCCGCGTGAAGAAGTCACCGTGCGCCGCAGTAATGCCTATGCCCTCAAAACCGTGGCCCACCACGGCAACGACCCGCAACAAATCAAGGCGGCGGAACTGGCGCTGGTACGCCACGCCGCACTGGAGCCGCAGGTTCAGGCTTGGTGCCGCACCTACCCCGACCACAATATCGAAGACAAAATCCGCGCCGTGGCCGCCACCATTGTGGAAGAAAAAGGCTATTTCGAACCGGAACTGGACGAGCAGTCCATGCTGCTCTACGACATCCGCTTCCTGCTCGCCAGCCGCCACCATCTGATTACCGATGCCGACAGCTGGGCGGCCGAACAAATCCGCCCGCCCGAAGGCGGCGCCTATCTCTACCTCACCGCCGCCAACCCGGATTTGGCGCAGCTGTGGCTGATGAAGCGCCTGGCCGACGGCGATATTGTCGAAACCTTAAGCGGCCTGAAACCGGCACCCTATTTCGAACAAATGGTGCAGGAAGTACTGACTGCCTATATGTGGGACTGATACCACTCTCCTTTTCAGGCTGCCTGAAAATCACTTTAAGGACTTGCCCATGAATCAAGATTTGAGCAATAAAATCGCACTGGTGACCGGTGCTTCCCGCGGCATCGGTGCCGCCATTGCCGACACCCTGGCCCAAGCCGGTGCCACCGTGATTGGCACCGCCACTTCCGCCAGCGGTGCCGCCGCCATCGCCGAGCGCCTGGCGCCTTGGGGCGGCCATGGCCGGATTCTGAATGTGGGCGAGGAAGACAGCATCGAAAACCTGGTGGCCGACATTGAAAAAGAATTCGGCACCATCGCCATTTTGGTCAACAACGCCGGCATCACCCGCGACAATCTGCTGATGCGCATGAAAACCGAAGAATGGGACGACATCATGCACATCAACCTCAAATCCGTATTCCGCGCCAGCAAGGCGGTGATGCGCAGCATGATGAAAGCGCGCCACGGCCGCATCATCAATATTACTTCCGTGGTTGGTGCCATGGGCAATGCCGGACAGGCCAATTACGCCGCCGCCAAAGCCGGGCTGATGGGTTTTGCCAAATCCATGGCCCGCGAAGTCGGCAGCCGCGGCATAACCGTCAACTGTGTGGCTCCCGGCTTTATCGACACCGATATGACGCGCGAACTGCCGGAAGAAACCCGCAAAATGTTTGAAGACCAAACCGCCCTCGGCCATTTCGGCAGCCCGCAAGACATTGCCGATGCCGTACTGTTTCTGGCGTCCGACCAAGCCCGCTATATCACCGGCCAAACCCTGCATGTCAACGGCGGCATGCTGATGCCGTAAGGCAAACAGGCTGCCTGAAAGACACCGTAGGGTGGGCATTCTTGCCCACCAATCACTTTGTTAATCAGCGGCTTAAAATGGTGGGCAGGCATGCCCACCCTACCCGCGCCTTGTCTGTCACCGCATCCGATAGATTTTGCAAAGTGTGCAGGCTGCCTGAAACCCTTTCAGGCAGCCTGTTCAATATTTCAAAACATCAAAAAGGCCGTCTGCACACAGTTGCAGACGGCCTGATTATTGGGGCATGTTTAGCGGTTGATCTGGCTGCCAATCACCCCGCCCAAAGCGGCACCGCCCAGGGTGGAACCGGTGTCGCCGCCGATCATATGTCCGGCAGCCCCGCCGATGACCACGCCGGCGGCGGTATTGCGCTGGGTGGTGGTCATATGGCCGCAGGCGCTTAAGGCAGCGGCTACGGTAAGCAGGGAAAACAGTTTTACGGTTGTGGATTTCATAACTTACTCCTTCAATACAGAGTCCGGCACTTGCAGGCAAAGCCGGGCAGGGCGATACGGCAACAGACCGGCGGTCTGCCACAAAAACCGCCGTACCATAAGCAATTTCAGCAAACGATTAAGCCATGCTTAAACCATCAATCTGCCTTATATGCTTGCTGCACATTGGTTTTGTGACGCCAGTATGGCACATGCACATGCTAATAATCCCCGCATGGCGGTAAAGGCTTTATCAATCTTCGCAAGCCTGTGCAAGCCTTGCCCGATTTGGGTTTACACACAACACCCCGCCCTAAGGGCTGCCTGAAAACCGCCCGCGCCTTTTCAGGCAGCCTTTGCGCTATAATCCCGCTTTAATTTTTCACCTGCAAACACATCATGACCAAACGCAAAATCCTCGTTACTTCCGCCCTGCCCTATGCCAACGGCAGCATCCACCTCGGCCATATGGTCGAACACATCCAAACCGACATCTGGGTGCGCTTTCAAAAACTGCGCGGCCACGAATGCCATTACTGCTGCGCCGACGACACCCACGGCACGCCCATCATGCTGGCGGCTGAAAAACAGGGCCTCACGCCGGAGGCGCTGATTGAAAAAGTGCACGCCGAACACCTGGCCGATTTCACCGGCTTTCACATCGGCTACGACAATTATTACTCCACCCACTCGCCCGAAAACAAACAGTTTTCCGAAGCCATTTATCTGGCACTCAAGGCCAACGGCAAAATCGAGAGCCGCATCATCAACCAGCTGTTCGATCCCGAAAAGCAGATGTTCCTGCCCGACCGCTTCGTCAAAGGCGAATGCCCCAAATGCCACGCGCAAGACCAATACGGCGACAACTGCGAAGTGTGCGGCACCACCTATGCGCCCACCGAATTGATTAAACCCTATTCCGCCGTTTCCGGCGCCACACCGGTGCTTAAAGAGAGCGAACACTTCTTCTTCAAACTGGGCGAATGCGCCGACTTCTTAAAAGAATGGACGGCAGGCAGCACCACCTTGGCCGACGGCCGCGTGCAGCCGCATTTGCAGCCCGAAGCACTCAACAAAATGAAAGAATGGCTGCACCCCGACGAAAACGGCGAAGGCGGCCTGTCTGACTGGGACATCTCCCGCGATGCGCCTTATTTCGGCTTTGAAATCCCCGGCGCGCCCGGAAAATATTTCTATGTGTGGCTGGATGCGCCCGTGGGCTATATGGCCTCCTTCCAAAACCTGTGCAGCCGCATCGGCATCGATTTCAATGAGTATTTCAAGGCCGACAGCGAGACCGAGATGTATCACTTTATCGGCAAAGACATTCTCTATTTCCACGCCCTGTTTTGGCCCGCCATGCTCAAATTTTCCGGCCACCGCGCCCCCACCGGCGTGTTTGCCCACGGCTTTTTGACCGTGGACGGCCAAAAAATGTCCAAATCGCGCGGCACTTTCATCACCGCCCGCTCCTATCTCGACGGCGGCCTCAACCCCGAATGGATGCGCTACTACATCGCCGCCAAGCTCAACAGCAAAATCGAAGATATTGATTTGAATCTGCAAGACTTTATTGCCCGCGTGAACAGCGATTTGGTCGGCAAATACGTCAATATCGCCGCCCGTGCCGCCGGTTTTATCCACAAACGTTTCGACGGCTGCCTGAAACAGGTGTCCGACAGCCCCTTGCTGCAACAGCTGGCCGCTCACAGCGAAAACATCGCCGCCGATTACGAAACGCGCGAATACGCCAAAGCCCTGCGCGACATCATGGCGCTGGCCGATGCGGTGAACGAATATGTGGACGCCAACAAGCCGTGGGAGTTGGCCAAGCAGGAAGGCGCGGACGACCAACTGCACCAAGTATGCAGCGAGCTCATCAACGCCTTTACCATGCTCACCGCCTATCTGGCACCGGTATTGCCGCAAGTGGCCGCCAACGCCGCCCGCTTCCTCAATATCCCCGCCATCACCTGGGCGCATACCCAAAGCACCTTGGGCGAGCACCGCATCAACAAATACGAACACCTGATGCAGCGCGTGGAACAAAAACAGGTGGATGATTTGATTGAAGCCAACAAACAAAGCATCCAAGCCGCCGAAACCGCACCCGCTGCCAGCACCTACGCCCCCGTGACCGAGCAGGCGAGCTTCGACGACTTTATGAAAATCGACATACGCGTGGCCAAGGTCTTGAATTGCAGCGCGGTGGAAGGCAGCAGCAAGTTGCTGAAATTCGATTTGGACTTCGGCTTCGAGCAGCGGGTGATTTTCTCCGGCATCGCCGCCAGCTACCCCAACCCTGCCGAGCTTAACGGCAAAATGGTGATTGCCGTCGCCAACTTCGCCCCGCGCAAAATGGCCAAATTCGGCGTATCCGAAGGCATGATTTTGAGTGCCGCCACCCAAGACGGCAAACTGCGTTTGCTGGATGTGCACGAAGGGGCACAGCCGGGGGATAAGGTGGGTTGATGCTTATTTTAAAACTCAACACTTAATCAAAAAGGCTGCCTGAAAATGTTTCAGGCAGCCTTTTTGACTTTAGCGGTATTATACCAATCCAAAAAAATAATCTAAAAATGATAGGCTTGCTTTATAGCATGCATTATCTTGCTCAAGATCCTGCGACTGCGCGCAGGATGACTGTGTGTCGTCATTCTGCGCGTAGCTAAGCGTTGTCGCAGAATCTGTTTCAGGTAGCTTTTTTTATATTTAATTTTTAAATTGGTATTACACATCAAACCCATGCAGAAAATAAGTTTGTCCGCCATTCCATTTGACTAAGTGATCCCCTTTGCCCAGCAGTTTTTCCGCACCGGTTTCGTCCAGAATAATTTTGGATTCGGTGGATTTCTGCACACTCAAGGCAATGCGCGAAGGCAAATTACTGCGCAGCTTGCCGTCCAGAATTTTGGCATCGGGGCGTTGGGTGCTGACTATCAGATGTATGCCCGATGCCCGCGCTTTTTCTGCCAGCTTGTTCAGCGGTTCGCCGATGCCCGGGCAGTTACTGAGCAGATTGGCCAGTTCGTCAATCACAATCACACGGTAACGCGGGCGCACGGCTGCGGGCAGTTGCGCCAGTTTCTGTACTCCATGCTGTTTCATTAAACTGTAACGTTGTTCAGACTCATCCACACAATCCAGCAGGAATTGGTACATGTCGTTATAGTCATCCAAAATACGTTCTTCCCATAAGTCTGCTTCATGCTCGAATACCAAATAATCCACTTTTTTCGGATCGAGAATAGCCACTTCCAGCGTATCCTGCCCTTTGCACAAATCAAACAGACTGCGCAAAACAGTACGCACAAATACAGATTTTCCCGATCCGGTTGCACCACCAATCAACAGATGTGGTGCTGCCGCCAAATCTTCAAAATGAGCTTGGCCGTATTCATTAACACCCACGCATAAGGGCAGCACAAAATCCTGATCATAATTTTGCAAGGCTTGGGCGAATTTCTGTGCCCCCAATTTGTGCCATTGCTTTTCGTCACGCAGCAGTTTGACATCATAAGCGTGGCGCTCTCCGTTATGGCAGGGAACGATATGCAATGCAGCCGCCTTGATGCCTAACTCCGAGCACAAACCCTGATGTTCCCGCTCCAAATCAACAAACTTTTCTAGCCGCAGCCGATAAATATCGTAACGGGCGCCTTGATTGAAAAACTTCAGCTCGCGCACGGGAATCTTGGACTGACGGAATGCATGCAACAAGCGCTGCTCCTGATTTTCGGAAACGCCGACGGTCTCACCTTGGACATCTGCACCGGCAACACCCGGCAAAACGCCTATACCCGCATTTTTAACCGCCAAGTCTGCCAACTCATTAAGGAATGCCTGCCTGGCAGCCAAATCCGAATCGGGCTTGAAGCGTTTGCAACCTTCCCAAAATCGATCCAACTCCACTGCACCCGTGTGCCACAGGCTTTGAATCAGTGTGTATAAATCATCTTTGCTTACAAGCTTGCCGGGATTCATACGAAACAGCGTGTCACTCAACAACACCAGCCATAAGCGTGAATAGTCCTGAAAGCAGGTTTGGAACGATGGGATTGCAGTACCCTTGGCATTGGGTGCGGCAATCAATTTTTGCGGACTGTCTGCAAATCCCTTAACAAAACAATAGCCAATGCACAGCATGGCCCAGTCAAAATGATTGTCCAAATACGGCAAAGCACCTGCATGGGCAAGTTTGTCACGGATATCTTGAGCTTCTTTGCTGGAAATAATCCGCTTTTCACCCATTAAAGTATGAAAAAAATCGGTATCCCACAGTGCTTGATGATCCAGTTGGTACATGATGATTTCCCTATCGATTGTTTTTTCAGGCAGCCTGAGATCTTATTCAAAATAAAAATCAGCAGTCACACGCGAACGGGCGCCGGCACTGTCCAGCGAATCGGCTTCTACCAGATAGGTGCGACTGATATGCGGCTCCAACTGGCGACGAACTTGAGCTGTAATCTCGGTATCTTGCGACAATAAAATCACTTGTTGCTGCAAGCTACTCCAATGCCTGAACAAGCCTTGACGGTGCGCTTCATCCAAACGCGCCAACGGCGTATCAATGACAAACGGCGCGTTATAGCATGTGACTTCAGCCAATGCTGATACTAAAGACATAATCAAAATCTGCATTTGTCCGGCAGATAAATCCACCCGGGTTTCACAACCGTCACGGCCAAACAAAGCCATTTTGCCGCCCGCATCGATGCGGATTTTATCGATGCGTTCATCATGAGCGATGGCACGGTTAATCCGTGTGGCCACCTCACCCACTTCACCGACTTTTTGCTTCATCAACTCTTCGGTCAGACGCACAATCACCTTGTCCACCTCACCTGCCCGACGTGATTTCAGCAAGCGCGGATTACTGTCACTGATACTGTCTTGCAATCGGGCTACCTCGGTTTTGTATTTTTGATAATTTCTTTGTTGATGTGCCAATTGATTGTTCAAATTACCTTTCTTTCCTGCCAACTGGTCAATCTCGACATTGGCTTGTTTTAATTGCTCCACCAGACCGTCTTTATTGGTGCCTTTAAGTTTATCGAACTCCTCCTGCACCTGTTTGCGCTCCTGTTCGCGCCGGTCTGCTTCTTCCAGCAAGCTGCCGATTTTGTCCTGCGGCATACTGCCCAGCCTGCCGATTTCATTCTGGATTTCGGCATGCGCATTGACCGACAGATAATTATGCTGAATATCTTGTGCACACTCTTGTGGCAGTGGATAAAACAGCTTTTCCCAACAATCTTTGACTGCGGCTTTCATCATCGGGTCATCCAAAATAACACTGGCCGAACGCCCCAAAACTTCTTTCACTTTATCGTTGGAAACAAATGCGCCCCAAAAATCATCGACTTTCTCGGCAATTTGGTCTTTACCCGCTTCATGGTTCAAACGGTTTTTTTCTTGATCGAGCTGAATTTGCAGCTGCTCCAGACGACCTCTCGGCAAAAACGCCAGAGGCATAGCTTTTACAGCAGCCTTGACCTTGCCATTAAACTCTTCGATTTCTTGATCCAGTTTCATCTTTTGCTGTAGGAAATCTTTGGATGTGCGGATATCGGTACCGCCGCCCAGCTGTTGGGTCAGGTTGTCACGTTTGATCGACCACACCTCCAATTCAGCCTGCACTTTGTCGTATTCCTCTTGGCATACTTCAAGCTGTGCCTCTGCTGTATGTAAAGCGCGCTCTGCCCTATCCAAGTCTTCCTGCATTTTCTGAGACGCGTTTTCAGAAATAAATTTGGTGCGATAATCACTCAAACTGTTCCGTAGACGATCCAGTAGAGTAACGCCCAGCAAGCCTTTCAAGGCAATATTGAGCCAGTTGCCTGCACCACTGTGTTGTGCCGCCTGAACGATTTTCTCACCGTCAAAAAAGAAAAACGGTGCATAATCAAACGGCAAAGCATACGCATTCAAATACTGGCCAACCTTGTCGTCATCTACAGGTTGATAACTGCCATTTTTATGGGTTTCGACAAATACTTCATTATCATTAATCTGTAATTTTTTATCATAGTCAAAATGCCAGGCGCGCTTAATTTTCAAACCACGCATCTCACCCCGCCAGTTTTGGCGCATTTCGATTTCCAGGCTCATGGCATAACGTCCATAGCGCGGTTCGGCTTGGTGATGCAGGGCCGCTTTCAGAAAATCCGGATAGTGAGTTTCGTTGCTGTTAAGCCCTGCCCGCGTCAGATGGCTGATGGCATCTTTATCGTATAAACACAGATAAACAGCCTCCAGCAAAGTGGTTTTACCATGGCCGTTTTGTGCACCGATCAGCACAATGTTTTGCCCGTCTTTGGGTTCGGGAAAGCTGAAAAACGCATCATCGTAAGATTTGAAATTCCGCAACCGGATAGAATGAATCCACATGACTTATTTCTTCCAATAAGTTTTATTATCAAAAACCGCATCAAATACATCGGTCATGCCGCGGCGGCGGATACGCTCCTGCTGCTCGCGCTCCCATGCCACCAAGTCGGCCAATGCTTCCAATGAAACACCGTGCTCGGCTGCTATTTTTTCCATCATTTCTTTGGCGGCACTGTCGGTCCACAACAGCAAATCGCTGATTTGTTCTTCTGTTTCCGAGTTCATGTATTTTTCCTTTCGTGGGTCTGAATCAGGTCTTCGGCCCAAATCTGTTTGATTAAATCAACTTCTTGTTGCGACACCAATTCACTGCCGTAAACAGCTTGTACCTCCAGCAGTTTTTGCAAAATCATCTGCCGGGCTTCCACCGTAAACGGGCCGGGAATGTGTTTGCCGTCTTTAATGGTCAATGCACCGTTACGCCGCGTTACTTGGCGGTATTCCGGCTTGTTGCGGATGTCCACCAACCAATCCCGAAACTCAATCAAGGGCTGAAATTCGGTTTTGCCCACATCCACAAAGCCTTGCAGGCTGCGGTCTTTATTCACCACGGTGCAGGTCCAGCAACCGAAGCGGCTGGAATTGGTGCCGCAACCGGGCGCTTCTTCCTGCGACAGCACAATCGGACACTCGCCACCTGCGGCTTCGCGGTAGAGTTTTATCAGCGCATCGTGCGAGCCGCCCCACGGCGGATGGTGCGCGGCGAGAAACTCCCACACATCGTCGGTACTCAAGTCCACAATCGGGCGGTAAACCAAGGCATTTTTTAAATCGCCGTGCGGGGTCAGATTGGAATTGGCCAAGTTTTGGTGGCTGTCTATGCTGGCCTTGCGCATGGACGACTCGTCTTTACGCACGCCCAAAACAATGATGGCTTTACCGTGCTCATTGACCTTGTTGAGGATATGGCCGCTGGTGGGCTGGATTTTCAGGCGGTCGGTACACCAGCGCATGGAACGGTTGGGTGTGGGATAGCCTTTGCCAATCAAGAGCGTCCAGAACGTATCCTGCAATTTGGGCGTGGTGATTTCTCCACTGACCGGCAGTTTGAAAATCTGCGCGGCACGCAGAATTTGCGCCAAGGTGTCGCGCATATGTTTCACCACCAAAGGGCTCTCGACCAAGGTGTCGTTGGAAACAAAATCAATGCGGCGCTGACGCAGGCTGGGCGGCAGCGACAGCAATACCTCAAACACCAAATGCGCCACCAAGGTGCTGTCTTTACCGCCGGAGAAAGTTACGATCCACGGATAATTTTGTTCGCTGCTGAGATATTCGGAACGAATGTTGTCGGCAATGCCTGCAAAATCAGCAAGTACATTATTTTCAACGGGAATAATGGGAATGGCGGCAGTCATGGTGGGTGGTTCAGCAATATAAATGCACCCAAAACAGGTGCAAATGGGATTGTACCTAAAATCGGTGCAATGACCAATCTGCGCCTATCGGTTCATGCCGCCGAGCATGTCTATTTGCGACAAATCCTCACCCGCCGCCGGCTGGAACTGGGTTTGTCGCAACGCGCCCTGGCGGAGCGTTTGGGGGTGATTCATTCGTTTGTGGGGAAAGTAGAAACCGGCGACCGCCGTTTGGATATTTTTGAATTTGTCGAATACTGCAAAGGTTTGGAATGGGATGCGCTAGATGTTTTGCGCGAAATCATGGGGCAGCAGGACGGTCATTGATATTGCCTATGCGGTACGGACATAAAAGCGGTGTTACCAAGCCGCCAAACAGGTTAAACTGGTACACCCTCGGGCTCCCTGAAACCCGTTTCAGGCAGCCCGCTTTCACTCAAAAGGATACGCATCATGAACAAAAAGCTGTCTATCCTCCTCACCGCACCTTTACTGCTAACGGCCTGCGCCAAGCAACCGGAGACGGCAACGCCTGCTTTGTCGGCTGCCGATGCGGCTTTGCTGCCGCAGTGCCAACAGCTGATGGACGAAGCCTCGCTGCTCTCCTATCAAGGACGCTGCTTTACGCCGCGGAATGCAGATCTGGGCGAACATTATCAGTTTCTGGCGCTGGCCTATGTGTTCAACCATCCGCAGGCCAATGCCTGCCGCCGGGTTTTGAAAGCACAGCAAAGCCAACCCGGCCATCAGAACACAGACCCTTACGAGGCGGATTTTGAGCGCCATGAAGCGCAAAATACGCTGCCGCAATTCTGTGACAGTATCCGCGAACGCAGCCGCGAGGTGGCGGATAAGGCGGAGTCCTTCTTGATGGGGCGTATTGCCGACCTTGCCCAAAAAGAAACGACCGGGCCGGAAGAAAAGCGCAGTGCCGAAACGCTGCAACGGGAAATGGAAGCCGAATTGGCCGCCGAAATCCGCAAAAGACGCGCCATGGAACAAGCCCTGGAGCGGCAGTAAGCAACTTGAGGCTGCCTGAAAGGGAGCGCAGTATGCTTCTAAACCGTTCAGGCAGCCTGAGACCGCAAAACCTTGAGATATGGGTGCAGCGGTAGGGTGGGCATGCTTGCCCACCAATCAATCATCTTTATTAATCAGAATTTTAAAATGGCGGACAGGAATGCCCACCCTGCCCTTATCCTGTTTTATCTTTGTTCCCAATGGTTTTTTAAAAGTCTCATCCTGTTGGATTACTTGAATTCGGGAAAACACCCATGCAGCCTTCTTTCGCCGCCGGCAGCGCCCTGCGGCTTATCCGTCTCTATCAGCGCCATCTGTCGCCGCGTAAAGGCTATGACTGCGCCTACCGTGTGCTGCACGGCGGCAGCGGCTGCTCCGGGGTCGGCTACCGCCTGATCCGCCGTTACGGCCTCATTCGCGGCTATGGCGCTTTGCGCCGCCGCTTTGCGCATTGCCGCGCAGCGCGGGCTCAGCTGTATAAGCGTGCCGTCGGCGCAGCCTATTACCAGCGCGGCGATTGCGACCTGCCGCTACCGGCCGATTGCGGCCATGCGGATGTGGGCGATTGTACAAACCGCATCGATACGCGTTTTCTGGCCGATTGGCTGGGCTGCTGCGATTGCGGCGGCTTGGATCACCGAAAATCTACACCGTCGGATGGCGTATAGCGCACATCAGGCAGATATCTGAAAAAGGCTGCCTGAAACCGTTTCAGGCAGCCTTTGATGTATTCATAAACCATTAACGCGCGTAATAAGCGGTAATGCTGGCCTGGCCTATGGCATGGCTCAATACCACAAAACCGGCCATGCTGGTGGTGGCATCGGCGGGCAGGCTGATGTCGTCGGTGTCCAGCGCATACACGGTAAAGATATAGCGGTGGGCGGGATCGCCTTCGGGCGGATAGCAGCCCATATAGCCCAAGCCACCGCCGTCGTGGCGCATTTGGCGCACCCCGGCGGGCATACGCGCGCCGTCGGCGGAACCGGCATTGCGCGGCAGGGCAGTGGTGTCGGCAGGCAGGCCGTAGGCAAACCAGTGCCACCAGCCGGCGCCGCCGGTGGGCGCATCCGGGTCGTGCATGGCCACGGCAAAGCTGCGCGTGCCTTCCGGCGCACCCTGCCACACGAGTGCGGGCGACTGATTGTCACGGTCGGCCTGATAAGAAGACGGCAGGGTGTCGCCGTCGCGGAATTCGGGGCTGGTGAGTACGAAAGACATGGGGTTTCTCCGGTTATTATTGATTAAGGCTGCCTGAAACGGCCAACAACACCGTTTCAGGCAGCCTGCATTATGCACCCGGCAGCCCTTTGCTTCAATCCGCCTGCATCAGGCCGTGCCTGAAAAATATCCGACAGATTCTGCGACTCCGCTACGCTGCGCGCAGAATGACGCCGAGATGTCTTTATCCGCATCAAAACGGCTTCAAAACCGCCAGATGATAAATCCCGGCCACGCACAGCATGGCGGCGGCATAGGCGGCAAACCAGGCGGCGCTGCGGGCGCGTTGGCGGAACATGAACATGCCGCAGCCGATATAGGCCACCAGCAGCACCAGCTTCACCCCCAGCCACAAGGCATTGCCAAAGGGCGACCAGCCGCCCCAATACATCAACACCAAGCCCAAGGACAACAGCAGGGTGTCGTTGATGTGCGGCAGCACGCGCAAGAGCTTGGGCATCACCCAATCCGGCCGCCAGGTGCGCCAGGCAAAGCGCAGATTAAACAGCAGCACGCTGATGATGACGGTGTAAAAATGCAGGCTTTTAACGCTTAAATAGTCCATTTTTAATCCTCAAATAAACGGCCTGAGGCCTTTGCAAAACCCCCATCTGCGGCGCATTTCTGCGTTGTGCGCTGCTCGCTCGCTTGCCTATCTACTTGATATGTCTGCGCTCGCTGCGCTGCTACGCCTTGAACTGCATCCACATCTGGAGGTCTTGCAAAGGTCTCATCCTTGTGCCAATACGGCACGCACCGGGCCAAAGGCGGCGCGGTGTTCCGGCAGGGCGCCGTAGCGTTGCAGGGCGGCCAAGTGTTCGGCGGTGCCATAGCCTTTGTGGCGGGCAAAACCGTATTGCGGATAACGCGCATCCAGTGCATACATTTCCGCATCGCGTGCGGTTTTGGCAAGGATGGCGGCGGCGGAAATGGCGGCAATCAGGCTGTCGCCTTTGACCACCGCTTCGGCGGCCACACCCAAATCGGGCGGAATACGGTTGCCGTCTATCCATACTTTTTCAGGCAGCCTGTCCAGCCCGGCCACGGCGCGGCGCATGGCCAACATTGTGGCATGCAGGATATTCAGTTCGGCAATTTCCGCCACCGAGGCCGAAGCAAT
This sequence comes from Neisseriaceae bacterium HSC-16F19, assembly GCF_024171525.1. Lineage (GTDB taxonomy): Bacteria > Pseudomonadota > Gammaproteobacteria > Burkholderiales > Neisseriaceae > JALJZY01. The sequence goes on along the minus strand of NZ_JALJZY010000007.1, from coordinate 58,567 downwards.
GCAATAGGCGTCGGCCTGTTCGCGTATCAGCAGCGCCAAGGCATCGCGGCGCGCTTCGCTGAGTTTTTTGGAATCGGCCAAGCCGGGCAGCTCGAACTTTTCCGGCAGCATCACCGCTGCGGCAAACACGCTGCCGACCAAGGGGCCGCGCCCGGCTTCGTCCACACCGGCATGTTGCGGCAATACCGCATAAACCGTGCTCATGCACCCACTCCGGCATGGCGCAATACCGCGTCGGCGGCCAATGCGGCGGTGTCTTTTTTCAACAGATGATGCAGTTCGGTAAATTCGGCGCGCAAAGCCGCCACGGCTTCGGGATGTCGATACCAGTGCAGCATGGCCGCAGCCAGGTTTTGCGGCGTGGCCTCGTGTTGCAGCAGCTCCGGCACGGCGCCGCGTCCCAGCAGCACATTGGGCAGGCCGACATGCGGCACTTTGATTTTGCGTTTCACATAGGCATAGGTAAGGCCGGAAATGCGGTAGCTGATGACCATGGGCGCTTTGCACAAAGCCACTTCCAAGGTGGCGGTGCCGCTGGCCACCAGCACGGCATCGGCGGCGGTGCAGGCCAAATCGGCATGGGCGCTGACCAATTGCAAGGGCAGGTGGCGGTAGGCTTCGTTGTGTAATAATTCTTGCAAACGGGTGCGGGTGGCGGCGGTGGCCACCGGCAGCACAAAACGGGCGTTCGGCACTTCGCGCAATATGATTTGGGCTGCCTGAAAAAACAGCGGCGCCATATAGTCGATCTCACTGACACGGCTGCCGGGCATCAGCGCAAACAGCGGCGTGTCGCCTTCGATTTTCAGGCGTACGCGTGCGGCGGCGCGATCGGCGTCCACGGGCAGGGTTTGCGCCAGCGGATGGCCGACAAACTGCGCCCGCCCGCCTGCCGCCTGATACAGCGGCGGCTCCATGGGAAACAGGCACAAGACTTCGTCCACCTGCTGCACAATGGTTTTCACCCGCTCCTGCCGCCACGCCCACACCGAGGGGCTGACATAATGCACGGTGGGAATGCCCGCGGCCTTGAGTTTGGCGGCAACGCCCAGATTAAAATCCGGCGCGTCTATGCCCACAAACACCGCCGGACGCAAGGCAGTCAAATCGCGCACCAGGCCTTTGCGGATGCGCAGGATTTCAGGCAGCCGCCGCAACACTTCGGTAAAACCGCGCACCGCCAGTTTCTCCTGCTCGTAAAGGCTGTCCATGCCTTCGGCCAACATGCGCGGCCCGCCGATGCCGACAAAACGCACATCGGCATGACGCGCCTTGATGGCCGCCATCAGATGGGCGCCGAGCAAATCGCCGGAGGCTTCGCCCGCACACAGGGCTATGGTTAAGGTGCTCATAGAAAATATCCGCAACAGCGCCGCTTTCCGGCGTTTAAACAGCAAATAGCAAAAGGCCCGAGTGCTTGATGACACTCGGGCCGGTATGGGTGGGGTGGCTGATGGGGCTCGAACCCACGACAACCGGAATCACAATCCGGGGCTCTACCAACTGAGCTACAGCCACCACTGAAAAGAAATCTGGCACGCCCGACAGGAATCGAACCTGTAACCCCCGGCTTAGAAGGCCGGTGCTCTATCCGGTTGAGCTACGGGCGCTCTTGCGGTATCGGGTTGGGCTTGATATTGCTTTGGTCGGGGTGGTGGGATTCGAACTCACGACCCTCTGCTCCCAAAGCAGATGCGCTAACCAGGCTGCGCTACACCCCGACGAGAGACGCGCACTATACCTGCGCCGCCGCCAACGTGTCAAGCGCGGCCCGGCACTTTTTTGCATATTGCTGTTTTCAGGCAGCCTGAAAGCTACCTGAAATCCAATTGCACAGATGAAAAAAGCCCTGAAAAATGCGACAATACGCCGTTTTTGACGTCTGCACAGAAAGTACAGCCCATGACCGCCCAAATCATCGACGGCAAGAAGGTCGCGCAAGAGCGTCTGGCCGCCATTGCCCAAGCCGTATCCCAACGCCGCGCCGCCGGACGCAAAAACCCGTGTCTGGCGGTGGTGCTGGTTGGTGACGACCCCGCCAGCGCCGTGTATGTGCGCAACAAGAAAATCGCCTGCGGCCAGGTCGGCTTTGACTCGCGTTCGCACGAAATGTCCGCCTCCACCACCGAGGCGGAATTGTTGTCGCTGATCGACAGCCTCAATACCGACCCGGCGGTGGACGGCATCCTGGTACAGCTGCCGCTGCCGGTGCACATCGACAGCCAGAAAGTGCTGGAGCGCATTTTGCCGCACAAAGATGTGGACGGTTTCCACCCTTATAACGTCGGCCGTCTGGCGGTGAAAATGCCGCTGATGCGCCCCTGCACCCCCAAAGGCGTGATGACCTTGCTGGAAGCCTACAATATCGACCCGGTGGGCAAAAAAGCCGTGGTGGTGGGCGCTTCCAATATCGTCGGCCGCCCGCAGGCGCTGGAATTGCTGCTGGCACGCGCCACCGTCACCATCTGCCACAGCGCCACCACCGATTTGGCCGCCGAAGTGGCCTCTGCCGATATCGTGGTGGTGGGTGTGGGCAAGCCCGGCTTTATCAAGGGCGAATGGATCAAACCCGGCGCGGTGGTGATTGATGTCGGCATCAACCGCCAGCCCGACGGCAAGCTCTGCGGCGATGTGGAATTTAACAGCGCCCGCGAACGCGCCTCTTGGATTACCCCGGTACCCGGCGGCGTAGGCCCGATGACCATTGCCACCCTGCTGGAAAACACCCTCACCGCCGCCCTGATGCACGACGCCAACTAAGATGATGTATTCCCTGTTTTCCGACGCTTGGGCGGCACTACGCCTGCGCTTTGCCCCCGCCGAACATTACCGCTACCCTGCCGTGGTGATGGCGGTGGCCTTGCTGGTTACCGGTGCCGTCAACGCCGCTGCTGCGGTGCCCATCTTCGGCAACGATGCCGGCGTATTGCTGTTTATGCTGCTGCTCACCGTGCTCAAATGGGCGGTGCTGAGCGTGTCCATGTCGGTGGTGCTGCATTATTTCGGCGCACCGAAGATGAAGCTCTTCGGTTTTATCGCCATGACCGAATTCCTGCTCGTGCCCTCCATCGCCGTGCTCTACCACCCGCAGTCTCTGGGCCTGATCGGCATGATTTGGCAAAGCTGGATTTTGGTGGTGCAAATCATCGGCCTGGCACGGCTGAGCAATCTGCCCGGCTACCGCGTGCTCTTGGGCTATATCGCCTATCTGGGCGCCACCATGTTGTTGGGCGGCCTGATGATTGCACTGCTGCACGCCGTCGGCATCCTCGATGTCAACACCATGGTGGAAGCCATGCGCCAGAATGCGGCGGCGGCGAAGTAATGGTTTTGTGAAAGAGATTGCATGAGCGACCCCATTTTACTTACCGAACTTTTGCCCACCCGCAACGGCCGCCAACTGGCGCTCGCCACCCTCAACAGCCCGGCCAAACTCAATGCCCTGCAACCGGACATGATTGCCGCCTTAAGCCATGCCCTGCAACAATGGGAAGACGACCCCGCCGTGGCGGCGGTGGTGCTGTGCGGCGCGGGCGGCAAGGCATTTTGTGCCGGCGGCAATGTGCGCCAAGTGCAGGAAGGTCTGCAACAAGACCCCGGCTTTCCCAATGCCCATGCCTTGGCGTTTTTCCGCCACGAGTATGCGCTGTACTACCAGATGCATACCTATAACAAGCCCTTGATTATCTGGGCCGACGGCATTGTGATGGGCGGCGGCCTCGGTCTTACCGCCGCAGGCAGCCACCGCATCGTCACCGCCACCACCCGCATGGCCATGCCGGAAATCAGCATCGGCCTGTTTCCCGATGCGGGCGGCTCGTGGTTCTTGCGGCGCATGCCCGGCCGCAGCGGCCTGTTTTTGGGACTGACCGGCGCCGCCATCAATGCCCGCGATGCCTTGTTGTGCCAGCTGGGCGATTACACCGTGCCGGACACGCCCTTGGCCGAAGTCTTGACTGCCTTGCAACAGGCTGAATGGCAGGCCGATGCCGCCGCCAATCATAGTGTAGCCGATGCCGTATTCACAGCCCTGCACCAAACGCAGGGGCTGCCTGAAAGCCTTATTCTGCAACATTGGGATGCCATTGAGCGCATCACCCGCAGCGGTGGTTTGGCCGCCGCCGATGCGCTGTTGCGCCAAGAAAACTTTGCCGAGCCATGGCTGCAACAGGCGGCGGAACAATACCGCAGCGGCTGCCCCACCACCGCCGCACTGACCTGGCGTTTGTATGAGCGCGTGCGCGGCCTCTCCATCGCCGAAGTACTGCATCTGGAACTTATCGTGGCGCTGCATTGCTGCCGCAACGGCGAATTTGCCGAAGGCGTGCGCGCCCTTTTAATCGACAAAGACAAACAGCCGCGCTGGCAACGCACCCTGGCCGAATGCGACGACGACTATATTGAAGCCCATTTTGCCAACCCCTTTGCCCGGGGTGAACACCCGTTTGACGGCTGGTTATGATTTTCAGGCAGCCTCTACAATGACGGTTCAATTAAACGGCTTTTTGGTGTGCAAAAACAGCATTGAATTAGCAACCGTCCAACAGCACCTGCCGCAACACATCGCCCTGACCCGTGCCGAAGCGGGCTGCATCGCCTTTGCTGTCACCCCGACCGCCGACCCCATGGTGTGGCAGGTGGCGGAAACCTTTGCCGACAGCGCCGCCTTCCATGCCCATCAGCAGCGGGTGCGCGGCAGCGACTGGGGCCGTGCTACCGCCGGTATCGAGCGGCGCTATACCATTACCGGCTTGGAAGATGAATAGTATTTTTCTTAAATATTTAAATGGATAAACCATCATGAGCCTAATCATCGAAGACCTCGAAACCGGCCACGGCGCTGCGGCTGCCGCCGGTAAAGAAATCACCGTGCATTACAGCGGTTTTTTGCAAGACGGCACCAAATTTGATTCCAGTCTGGACCGCAAACAGCCGTTAACCATCACCCTCGGTGTCGGCCAAGTGATCCGCGGCTGGGACGAAGGCTTGGTCGGCATGCAGGAAGGCGGCCGCCGCAAACTGACCATTCCGCCAGAAATGGGCTATGGCGCCCGCGGTGCTGGCGGCGTGATTCCGCCCAATGCCACCCTGGTTTTTGAAGTCACCCTGCTGACCGTTCACGACTGAGGATGCCCATGAGCCTGCCCGCCTGCCCCCAATGCCAATCCGAACTGACTTATCACGACGGCGTGCAATTCGTCTGTCCCGAATGCGCCCATGAATGGCAGGAGGGCGAAGGCGAAGCTTCTGCCGATGCCGCCGTGACCGATGCCAACGGCAATCCGCTCGCCGACGGCGACACCGTGGTGCTGATTAAAGACCTCAAAGTCAAAGGCAGCTCGCAAGTCATCAAGCAGGGCACCAAGGTAAAAAACATCCGCTTGCAGGAAGGCGACCACAATATCGCCTGCAAAATCGACGGCAGCAGCATGAATTTGAAATCGGAATTTGTGAAAAAGGCTTGAGCCGACCTACCCGCCCTAAGGCTGCCTGAAATATATTCGGTAGCTGAAAAAACAACACGGACGTCATTCCCGCGAACGCGGGAATCCATTGTAAAACTTAAGAAAGCACTCATTAAAACAATGGCTTCTTAATTCTATAGATGGATTCCCGCGTTCGCGGGAATGACGGCGACTTGTGTAGATACCTATGATGCATACACCCAGCCCCACCATAGCCGCCATCGCCACCGCCCCCGGACGGGGCGGGGTCGGCGTCATCCGTCTCTCCGGCCGCGACCTGCTGCCGCTGGCACAAGCCTTGAGCGGCGGCAAAACGCCTACTCCGCGGCTGGCGCTGTATACCGACTTTGTCGGTGCCGACGGCCAGGCCATCGACAACGGCCTGATGCTGTATTTTGCCGCGCCCGCCAGTTTTACCGGCGAAGACGTGCTGGAATTGCAAGGCCACGGCGGGCCGGTGGTGATGCAGATGCTGTTGCAGCGCTGCCTGCAACTGGGCGCACGCCTGGCCGAGCCGGGCGAATTCACCAAACGCGCCTTTCTCAACAACAAACTCGATTTGGCCCAGGCCGAAAGCGTGGCCGACCTTATCGATGCCAGCAGCCAGACCGCCGCACGCATGGCCGTGCGCAGCCTTAAAGGCGCGTTTTCGCAACACATCCACACCTTGGTGAACGAGCTGATCACCCTGCGCATGCTGGTGGAGGCTACGCTGGATTTTCCCGAAGAAGACATCGATTTTCTGGAAGCCGCCGATGCCGCCGGCAAACTGGCCGCCCTGCGCCGCGATTTGGCGCAACTCTTGGCCCAGGCCGGACAAGGTGCACTGTTGCGCGAAGGCATGCATGTGGTGCTGGTGGGCGCGCCCAATGTGGGCAAATCCAGCCTGCTCAATGCACTGGCGGGGGAGGACGTTGCCATCGTCACCGACATCGCCGGCACCACCCGCGACACGGTGCGCGAGCAAATCACCCTTGAGGGCGTACCGGTACACATCACCGACACCGCCGGCCTGCGCCACAGCGACGACGTGGTCGAGCAAATCGGCATGGACCGCAGCCGTCAGGCCGTGCAACAGGCCGATGTGGCCTTATTGCTTATCGACCCGCAGCACGGCCTCAACGAGCAGACCCGCAACATTCTCGACAGCCTGCCCGGCGGCCTGAAAGTCATTGAAATTCACAATAAAATCGACTTGAGCGCGCAAAGTCCGTCGCGCACCGCCGCACCCGCAGCACAGGCCTGCTATGCTGGCGCCGCCGAAGTCATCGCCCTATCCGCCAAAACCGGCGCCGGGCTGGAGCTGTTGCGCCAAGCCCTGCTGGAACAAATCGGCTGGCAGGGCGAAAGCGAAGGGCTGTTCCTCGCCCGCCGCCGCCACCTCGCCGCTTTGGAGGCCGCGCAAACCGAGCTGGCCTATGCCGCCGACACCGGCAGCGCCATCGAACTTCTGGCCGAACACCTGCGCCTGGCCCAAGGCCATCTCAACGAAATCACCGGCGAATTCAATGCCGATGACCTCTTGGGCGTGATTTTCAGCCGTTTCTGCATCGGCAAGTAAGCCACATAACACAGCGGCCGGACAAATCCTTATCCGGCCGCTGTTTTTATGACACCTTTAAGGCTGCCTGAAGGCTTCCCACACCGGCCGGCAACCCGCAGGCAGGGGCGGGCAGGCACCGAGTACGCCGCCGCCGTAATCGCCCATGCGGTGAAAATCGCTGCCGCAGCTGGCCATGAGATTGTGGCGTTGGGCCAGAAAGGCGTAATTGGCGGCATCGTTGGCGCTGCTGCTGCCGCTGTGCACTTCGATGGCATGCCCGCCGAGGGCGGCGAATTCGTCAAACAGATTGCGCTTGGCGGTGGCGGAAAAGCCGTAGCGTATGGGATGGGCAATCACCGCCAAACCGCCGGCGGCACGGATGGCGGCCACGGCCTCGTCCAGCGCCGCCCATTCATGGCGCACGCTGGCCGGTTTGCCGTCGCCCAGGTATTTGCTGAACGCCTGCGCCTTGTTGCGCACATGGCCCTCGGCGATGAGAAATTCGGCCAGATGGGTGCGGCTGACCATATCGGGATTGGCGGCCCGCGCAAGCGCCCCTTCGTAAGCGCCGTGTATGCCTTTTTTGGCCAGTTTGACAGCCATGGCGCACATGCGTTCGCGCCGCCCCTGCCGCACCCGCGCAAGCAGGTTTTGCAGCGTGGGTTCGGCATCGTCGAAATCGAGGCCGACAATATGCACGGTGCGCTGGCGCCAGGTTACGGAGATTTCCACGCCGTTAATCAGGCGCACGCCCAAGGCTTGGGCGGTGCGGCGCGCTTCGGCCAGACCGCCGGTGTGGTCGTGGTCGGTGAGGGCCAGCAGGGTGCAGCCGTTCTGCCGCGCCAAGGTGACGACCTCGGCGGGGCTTAAGGCACCGTCGGAAACGGTGGAATGACAATGCAGGTCTATGCTCATAGGAGGAATTCAGGTTTTCAGGCAGCCTTGTAGGGGCGGATTTTACATCCGCCCGTTTAACAGCGAGGATTGGGGGCGGGTGTATAGTCGAATAAAATAAGAACGAGACAAGGCAGCAAGCCGCAGACAGTACAGATAGTACGGCAAGGCGCAGCAACGCCGTATCGTTCTTATTTTAAATGACTATAAAATCCGCCCCTACACAATTGTCTGCACACCACAGGCACATATTCACGCCCCGCCGTCCTTTTCTTCTTGCTCGCGCAAACGCTTCTGCTGTGCCTCATAGGCGATTTTTTCGCGTGCGTAGATTTCGTAAATGCAGGCGTCGCCGCATTCGCTGCCGCAGCATTCCCAATCTTCCGGCGGCACCGGTTCGGGCAGTAAAGGTTCGTCAGTCATTTCCGGCTCCGGCGTGCACTTCGATGCAGTGTTCGTCCAGGCACACGGTTTCACCGGCGCGGATTTTGGCGGTTTTGCGGGTTTCCACACTGCCGTTGCGGCTCACCCGGCCTTGGGCTATCCAGGTTTTGGCCTGCCCTCCGCTCTCGGCCAGGCCGCAAAATTTAAGCAAATCGCACAGGGCGATGTGTTCGTGTCCGTCCAGATAAAAACGCTGTGTCATGATGGGGCTTACCGAATTCAAAAACTGCTGCTATTGTACGCGCTACACACCTTTAGGAAAAACCCCATGCACACCACCACCGACTGGCTGACACGACTGATTGCCTTCGACACCACCAGCCGCAACAGCAATCTCAATCTGATCCATCATGTGGCCGATGCCTTGGAAGGCCGTGGTCTCAAGCCGTGGCTGGCGCACAATGCCGAGCGCAGCAAGGCCAATCTGTTTGTCACCATTCCCGCTGCCAACGGCAGCACCGAAGGCGGCTTGGTCTTGTCCGGCCACACCGATGTGGTGCCGGTGGACGGGCAGGAGTGGAGTAGCGACCCGTTTCGCGCCGACATCCGCGACCGCCGCCTCTACGGTCGCGGCAGTTGCGATATGAAAGGCTTTATCGCCGCCGTGCTCGCCGCCGTGCCCGCCATGCAGGCCGCCAAGTTGCAACGGCCGCTGCACATTGCCCTCTCTTACGATGAAGAAGTGGGCTGCTTGGGCGCACCGGTGATGCTGGCGGCCTTGCAGACGCGCGGTTTGAATCCGCAGCATTGCGTGGTGGGCGAGCCCACGTCCATGCGCATGGTGGTGGCGCATAAGGGCATACACACCTTCCGCTGCCGCGTACACGGCAAAAACGCCCATTCCTCGCTCACCCCCCATGGCGTCAATGCCATCGAATACGCCGCCAAGCTGATTGTGTTTATCAATGCACTGGCGGCGGATTTGGCGCACAAGCAGCAGCAAGACAGCGCGTTTGACGTGCCGTTTTCCACTTTGTCGGTGGGGCGCATCCGCGGCGGCACGGCGGTGAATATTATTCCCCATCTGTGCGAGTTTGAATTCGATTACCGCAATCTGCCGCACATCGACCCCTTGGGCATTGTCGAACCCATACGCCGCCATATCGAAACCGTATTGCAGCCGCAAATGCAGGCGGTGGATGCCGACAGCCGCATCGACTTGGAGGCACTGCACCAGGTGCCGGCACTGGACGGCAGCGATCAGGCCGAACTGCATGTCTTGATCGGCGCTCTGGTGGACGAAACCGTGCGCCACAAAGTGGCCTACGCCACCGAGGGCGGACAGTTCCAGCAGGCGGGCATCCCCACGGTGATTTGCGGCCCCGGCAATATCGAACAGGCACACAAGGCGGATGAATTTATCGAGCTGGCACAATTGGCGCGCTGCGATCGTTTTTTGCAGACCCTGATTGCGGCACAGGCTGCCTGAAAACACAATCAGGTATAATCCGCACACTGTTTTTCAGGCAGCCTTTTATGAAAATCGCCTTTTTCCTGCTCTATCTGATCCAACTACTGCCCTTTAAGCTGATACAGAAACTCGCCGATGTCGTCGGCTATGCGGCTTATTACGCCGCCGGACGCCGCCGCAAAATCGGTGAGACCAATTTGCACCTGTGTTTTCCCGAATACGACGACACCGAGCGCCAGCGCCTGCTCAAACGCCATTTCCGGCATATGGCCAAATTGGGATTGGAGTTCGGCCTGTATTGGTATGGCGATGCGGCACGCATCAAAAAACTGGTACGCTATGAAGACAAACACCACCTGGATGAGGCACTGGCCGCGGGCGACAAGGTCATCCTGCTCTACCCGCATTTCACCGCCTTCGAATTGGCGGTGTATGCGCTCAACCAGGACGTGCCGCTGATCAGCATGTATTCGCGCCAGAAAAACGCAGCCATGGACGCGCAAATTCTGGCCGGACGCCACCGCTACAATAATGTCTTCCTGCTGGCACGTACCGAAGGCTTGCGCGCCATCATCAAGCAAATCAAAAGCGCCGATGCGCCGTTTCTGTATCTGCCCGACCAAGACTTTGGCGCCAAGGAATCGGTGTTTGCACAGTTTTTCGGCATCCCCACCGCCACCATTGCCGGTCTTCCCCGCATTGCCGCCCTCACCGGTGCCAAAGTCATTCCCGCCATCCCCACCCGTCAGGCAGACGGCACGGTGGTGCTGCGTTTTTATCCGGCTTGGGAAGATTTTCCCGGCAATGACACCTTGGCCGATGTACAGCGCATGAACGACTTTATCGAGGCGCGCGTACGCGAAATGCCGGAACAGTATTACTGGCTGCACCGCCGCTTCAAAACCCGCCCCGAGGGCGAGCCCTCGCTATACGGCTGAAAAGCAAAAACAGGCTGCCTGAAAGTTTCAGGCAGCCTGTTTTACAAATAAATCTCAGTTTTTCGGCAAATAGCCGGTGGGATTCACCGCCTGACCGTTTACCCGCACTTCAAAATGCAGTTTCACCCGGTCGGTACCGCTGTCGCCCATGGTGGCAATGGTTTGCCCGGCGCTGACCTGCTCGCCCTGGCGCACGCGCACGCTGTCGGCATGGGCATAGGCGGTGAGCATGGCCTGGGTATGGCGGATCAGCACCAGATTGCCGTAGCCGCGCACATCGCTGCCGACATACATCACCGTGCCCGCGCCGGCCGCTTTCACCGGCGTGCCGCGACTGCCGCCGATGTCTATGCCTTTTTGGGTGCTGCCGTTATAAGCAGACAAAATCGGGCCGCTCACCGGCCATTGCAAACGGCTGCTGCCTGTAGCCGCCGGCGTACTGCGGGATGCCGTGGCAGGCGTATTGGCGCTATTATTGCGTGCGGTGCTGCTGCGCGGGGCGGGTGTGGCGGCGGTGCTGCGTGTGCTTTTGCCGCTGCGCACACGCAAGAGTTGTCCGACTTCAATCTGGCCGGGGTCGCGCAAGCCGTTCCAAGCCGCCAGCGTATTGACCGACTGGCCGAAACGCTGGCCGATGCGGTAAAGATTGTCGCCTTTTTGAACGCGGTAATAACCGTCCGGCACCGGCCCGCTGTGGCGGCTGCCGGAAGGTGCCGAATTGCCGGCGCAAGCCGTCAAAACCGAAACCGCAGCCAGCAAACCCAGACTGCGGCATCCTTGTGCAAATTGAATCATACGAATCTTCATGGCCGCATAGCTTATCAAAAATCATAGTCATATAAAATAAGAACGATACAGCGTTGGCGGCGCCTTGCCGTACTATCTGTACTGTCTGCGGCTTGCCGCCTTGTCTCGTTCTTATTTTAGTCGACTAAAAAAGCGCAGCTGCTTGTCACAGCTGCGCTTTTCATTCTTTTACATCGGTTTAAGCCGTTTCAGGCAGCTTAAAAACCGACTGTCGGACTCAGTCCACCCGCTGCCACACCTGCGTGCGTCCGGCCACGGAAACACCCAGATAACCACGTACTTTCAAAGCCTTGCCGCCTTGGGTCAGCTCGGCCTTGGCGCTGTAGGTTTTGCCGGTTTTCGGGTCGGTGAGCTTGCCGCCGCTAAAACCGTCGCCCTCTGCCTTCAGATTGCGCAGCACGGTCTGGCCCACCAAGGGTTTGCCTTTTTGTGCGCCGCTGCAATCGCCGCAATTGGGATCTACGCCCTCGGCCAAGGCCACAATGCGGCCGCTGTACACGCCGCCGGATTGGGTGATTTCAATCACCGCCTTGGGCTGTTTGGTTTTGTCGTCTATGGTGCGCCACTTGCCTTCAATGCCTTGCGCCCACGCCAGTTGTGCGCTCATGGCGGCCAGTACCCAGATCAGTTTTTTGGACATGGTTTCCTCCTTTGGTGTATGGTTTACAGCCTGGGGCGTACCCTAAGGCAAAGCATGCGTGCACCACAAGTGTTTTTTTAGATGTGCTAATCTAAGGACTTACGCCGTTTACGCGCTTTCACACCTTGCCCTGAGACCTTTGCAAAACCTCCAGATGTGGATGCAGTTCAAGGCATAGCAGCGCAGCGAGCGCAGACATATCAAGCAGATAGGCAAGCGAGCGAGCAGCGCATAACGCAGAAATGCGCCGCAGATGGAGGTTTTGCAAAGGTCTCACCTTTGTAATTGCCCCGTCTGCGCCCATTTGCACGCAACTGTTCCGAACAACCCCATCCACCACAAGGATAAACACCATGCGTTTTATTCCCTGGCTGCTGATTGCCCTGGCGGTACTGGAAGTCGTATCCATCGTACTGATGGCCGACTGGCTGGGCGGCGGCCTGACCCTGCTGCTGATGCTCGTCGGCCTGATTGTCGGCGTGCTGATGCTGCGCAATATCGGTTTTTCCGCCGCACTGATGGCCGCCGAAACCATGCGCAGCCGCGAAAATATCTCCCTCTACCAAATGCTGTGGCCCATCCGCTTTATCGTGGCCGCCCTGCTGCTGATCACCCCCGGTTTCGCCTCCGATGCCGCCGCCCTGCTGCTGATGCTGCCGCTCAAAGGCAAACCGCTGCCCGAAGGCAGCACCTTCCACCAAGGCCCCCGCCGTCCGCAAGGTGACGACATTATCGAAGGCGAATACACCGTGCATGATCCCGACCACACGGCCCCAACATCCCAAGAGCCGCCGCGGCAACTGCCTGAGCGCTGAATTGCACCCATTCGGCTGCACAAAGTCTAAAATCCGTTAAAATACGGTTTAATCCATTAAATTCAGGCAGCCTGCGGGCTGCCTGAACAATTCATTTCACCTCAGGAACCACCACCATGCGTACCGCCACCGTTAGCCGCAATACCAGCGAAACCCAGATTACCGTCAGCATCAATCTCGATGGCAGCGGTGTGGGCCGCTTCGACACCGGCGTGCCCTTTTTGGAGCATATGTTGGACCAAATCGCCCGTCACGGCCTGATTGATTTGGACATCCACTGCCGCGGCGATCTGCATATCGACGACCACCACACCGTGGAAGACATCGGCATCACACTCGGCCAGGCGCTGAAGCAGGCGCTGGGCGACAAGGCGGGCATCACCCGCTACGGCATGAGCTATGTGCCGTTGGACGAAGCCCTGAGCCGCGTGGTGCTGGATTTGTCCGGCCGTCCGGGGCTGACCTATAACATCGATTTCACCCGCGCCATGATCGGCCGTTTCGATGTGGATTTGTTCAGCGAGTTTTTCCACGGCCTGGTCAACCACAGCATGATGACCCTGCACATCGACAATCTGCGCGGCGTCAATGCCCATCATCAGGCCGAAACCGTGTTCAAAGCCTTCGGCCGCGCTCTGCGTATGGCAGTGGCTTACGATGAACGTATGGCCGGGAAAATGCCTTCGACCAAGGGTACGCTCACCGCTTAAAGCTGTCTGTGCATTCACAAGCATGGCCGATTGCGGTATGATTTGCAGGCTGCCTGAAACCTTCAGGCAGCCTTGTTTATATGACTGAATGAGACCTTTGCAAAACCTCATGTGTCACCCTAAACATAAAACCGACGTCATTCCCGCGTATGCGGGAATCCATGGGAAAACTTAAGAAACCATTTTAAAACAATGGATTCACAAACAGACAGATGGATTCCCGCCTACGCGGGAATGACGGCAGCTAAGGGTTTGGGTTACCTGCGTAGCGTAGCGGAGTTGCGAAGCTCAAGCAGTTTTGCAAAGTTCTATGAATTTGAAATACCTCATCAAAAATGAATATCGCCATTGTGGACTACGGCATGGGCAATCTGCACTCGGTGCTCAAATCGGTGCAGGCGGCGCGCGACCTGTCCGGCAGCAAGGCCCGTGTGGTGCTGACCGACTGCGCCGATACCGTGGCCGCTGCCGACAAAATCGTCTTTCCCGGCCAGGGTGCCATGCCCGACTGCATGGCTGCGCTGCAAAACAGCGGTTTGGGTGAGGCGCTGAACGAAGCGCTGCGGCACAAGCCGTTTTTCGGCATTTGCGTGGGCGCACAGCTTTTGTTCGAGCACAGCGAAGAGGGCGATACCCCCGGTTTGGGCTGCTTGGCCGGTACGGTCAAACGCTTCCAGGTACCGCCGCCTGCGGCCGACGGCAGCCGTCTGAAAGTGCCGCACATGGGCTGGAACACGGTGCGTCAAACCCGCGCCCATCCCCTGTTTGCCGGTGTGGCGCAGGAGGTGTTTTTTTATTTTGTGCACAGTTATTATTTCGCCCCGCAAGACGCCTCGGTGGTGCTGGGCGAGAGTGATTACCCCGACCCTTTTGCCTGCGTGGTCGGGCGCGACAATGTGTTTGCCACCCAGTTCCATACCGAAAAAAGCCATAAGGCCGGTTTGCGCCTGCTGGCCAATTTTATTCACTGGGACGGTGCGGCCTGAGTGCCGTCTAAATTATTTGGATATTTTATGCTGCTGATCCCTGCCATTGATTTGAAACAAGGCCAGTGTGTGCGTTTGCGCCAGGGGCTGATGGAAGACGCTACGGTTTTTTCCGACGACCCGGCACAGATGGCACGCCATTGGCTGGAACAAGGCGCACGCCGTCTGCATCTGGTCGATTTGGACGGTGCTTTTGCCGGTACGCCGAAAAACTTCGACGCCATCAAGGCCATTTTGGCGGCGGTGGCGGCGCATATTCCGGTACAGCTGGGCGGCGGTATCCGCGATTTGGCCACCATTGAGCGTTATCTGGATTTGGGGCTCAATGATGTGATTATCGGCACTGCCGCGGTGAAAAATCCGGCGCTGGTGGCCGAAGCCTGCGCCGCCTTCCCCGGCCACATCATTGTGGGCTTGGACGCCAAAGACGGCCGTGTGGCCATCGACGGCTGGGCCACGCTCACCGAACACACGGTCACCGATTTGGGCCGCCGCTTTGCCGATAACGGTGTCAACGGCATTATCTATACCGACATCGGCCGCGACGGCATGATGAGCGGGGTCAATATCGAGGCCACTGTGGCCCTGGCCGAAGCCGTGGGCATACCGGTGATCGCTTCCGGCGGCCTCACCGACATCAACGACGTACAGGCCCTGTGCGCAGTGGCCAAACGCGGCGTAACCGGTGCCATTACCGGCCGCGCCATTTACGAGGGCACGCTGAATTTTAAAGAGGCCCAACAGCAGGCGGACCTCTGGGCTGCCTGAAAGCGATAAAATGAAATTTAATCTAAGGGAGTTATATATATGATTGGTGCTTTGTTACTGGGTTTGTGGTTGTTTGTCACCGCCAACCGTGAAAAACAGGCATTCTGGGAGTCGTTTACCTTTACCTTTATCGTCATGATCATTCACTACCTGATGACATGGGAGGTTCCCGAAGTCAATCTGGTATGGCTGGTCAGCTGGCTAATCCGCTGGGCCTTTGTATTTGCCGCCATGTGGCTGGCCGACGCCATCGCCAACAGCATGCTCGGCGTGGTAGCAGTTGCCGTTTTGGCCGGTGCGGGCTTTTTCTTCCTCGACGCCGAAGCCCTGCGTCTGGCCACCGACTGGGTAGGTTAAGGACAGAGCATGGCATTGGCCAAACGCATCATTCCCTGCTTGGACGTGGACAACGGTCGTGTGGTCAAGGGTGTGAATTTTGTCGGCCTGCGCGATGCCGGTGACCCGGTGGCGGTGGCCAAGCGCTATAACGACGAGGGCGCGGACGAAATCACTTTTCTGGACATCACCGCCAGCTCCGACAACCGCGACACCATTTTGCACGTCATCGAAGCGGTGGCTTCGCAGGTGTTTATCCCGCTCACCGTGGGCGGCGGCGTGCGCAGTGTGGCCGATGTGCGCCGCCTGCTCAATGCCGGGGCGGACAAGGTCGGCATCAATACCGCTGCGGTTACACGGCCGGATTTGGTCAATGAGGCCAGCGATTTTTTCGGCAATCAGGCCATCGTGGTGGCGGTTGATGCCAAAGCCGTCAATGCCGACAACAGCCGCTGGGAAGTATTTACCCACGGCGGCCGCAATCCCACCGGCCTAGATGCGGTGGCGTGGGCGCAGGAAATGGCCGCCCGCGGTGCCGGCGAAATCCTGCTCACCAGCATGGACCGCGACGGTACCAAGGCCGGGTTTAATCTGGCGCTCACACGCGCGGTCAGCGATGCGGTGGATGTGCCGGTGATCGCCTCCGGCGGCGTGGGCAATGTCACCCATCTGGTGGAAGGCATTACCCAAGGCCATGCCGATGCGGTGCTGGCGGCGAGCATTTTTCATTTCGGCGAAGTGAGTATCGCCGAGGCCAAAGCCGCGCTGTTGCAGGCCGGTGTGCCGGTCAGGGTTTAATATGGTTCAAGCAGACAACTGGCGTGATGCCGTCAAATGGAATGCCGACGGCTTGGTGTGTGCCGTGGCGCAAGACGTGCACAGCCGCCGCGTGCTGATGGTGGCATGGATGAATGCCGAAGCCCTGCAACAGACGCTGGATACCGGCCTGGCACATTATTACAGCCGTTCGCGCCAAAAACAGTGGATGAAAGGCGAGTCCTCCGGCCACACCCAGAAAGTGCACGAGCTGCGCATAGACTGCGACGGCGACGCGGTGGTAATGCTGATTGAGCAGACCGGCGGCATGGCCTGCCATACCGGCCGCGAAAGCTGTTTTTACCGGGTGTGGGACGGCGAACAATGGCACATTACCGATCCGGTCTTAAAAGACGAGGCCGAAATTTACGGCCATCAGTGATGCGGTAGGTCGGCTCTCCGAGCCGACTGTCATAGTGAAACGTGTCGGCTCGGAGAGCCGACCTACGGCTGGTTTTGCCAGGTACACAAGTCGGAATTGCAGGCTGCCTGAAACACAAACACAAGGAGACGGCATGGAAAGCCAATTGAAAAAAATGCATCTGGATACGGTTTTGAGCGATATTGCCGATGTGATGGAAATCCGCCGCCAGGCCGCGCCGGAAAGCTCTTATGTATCGCAGCTTTTGCACGGCGGCGAAGACGCCATCCTTAAAAAAGTGATTGAAGAGGCGGGCGAAATCATCATGGCCTCCAAAGACGGCAACCGCCTGCACCTGATTAAGGAAGTCGCCGACGAATGGTTTCACACCATGGTGCTGCTGGCCTATCACGGTCTGCGTCCGGAAGACGTGCTGATGGAATTGAAGCGGCGGCAGAATATTTCCGGCTTGGATGAAAAAGCCAGCCGCAATAAGTAACGATATGAATCACAAAGTTTTTCAGGCTGCCCCTGTTTTCAGGCAGCCTGAACGCGTTTATTGAAAGGAATTCACGTGGGTATTACATCCGGTTGGCACTGGTTGGTGGTGCTGTTGGTGGTGGTGCTGATTTTCGGCACCCGCAAATTGCGCAATGTCGGCAAAGACCTCGGCGGCGCGGTACACGATTTCAAAAAAGGGCTGAACGAAGGCACGGAAGCCGACAAGGCCGACAAAGACGCGGACGTGGTCGAGCACCGCAAAGACGTGCAGTCCTAAAGCCTTATGTTCGAGCTGGCCTTCAGTGAAATCCTGCTGATTGCGGTGGTGGCGCTTATCGTGCTCGGGCCGCAGCGGCTGCCGCAGGTGGCACGCACCGCGGGCTACTGGCTGGGGCGCGTGCAGCGCTTTGTGGCCGGAGTCAAAAGCGATTTGGCCGCCCAAGGCGGCTTGGGCGAATTGGGCCGCGCCAAAGACGAACTGACCCAGGCGGCACAACAGCTGCGTCAGGAATTCGGCCGGCTTGAGGGCGGCATCCGCCTTGATGATGAGGCCGATTTGCCGCCGTGGGAGCGCCTGCCGCCGCAACGCACACCGGCCGATTTCGGCATCGTCGATGAAGATTTGCCGCGGTCGCCGCCGCCCCTGCGCCACCACGTTTCCCTACGCCGCCAAGCCATGCAGCGCCGCCGCGATATGCGGCCGCGTTTCCGTCCGCGCCCGCAACTGCGGGTGCGCCGTCATTCCGCTCCCGATTGATTATGTCCGAACCCGCCTCTTTACCGCCGCCCGAGTCGGCCGAGCCGGAAGGCCAGCCGCTGATCGAGCATCTGCTGGAATTGCGCCGCCGCCTGGTGTGGCTGGTGCTGGTGCTGGTGGGCGCGTTTTTTGCGCTGATGCCCTTTGCCCAGCACATCTACACCTTTGTGGCACAACCTTTGATGGCCAATCTGCCCGCAGGCAGCCATATGATTGCCACCGATGTGATTGCGCCGTTTTTCGTGCCGGTGAAAGTCACGCTGATGGCGGCCTTCCTGCTCACCCTGCCGCACACGCTCTACCAGGTGTGGGCTTTTGTGGCGCCGGGCCTCTACCGGCATGAAAAACGCCTGATTCTGCCGCTCTTGTTCAGCAGCCTCACCCTGTTTGCCGCGGGCATGGCCTTTGTGTATTTCCTGGTATTTCCGGTGGTGTTCCGCTTTTTGGCGGGGGTGACGCCGGAGGGCGTGAATATGGCCACCGACATCGGCAAATATGTCTCCTTTGTGCTGGGCATGTTTGTCGCCTTCGGCATGGCGTTTGAAACCCCGGTGGTGGTGGTTTTGCTCAACCGCATGGGGATGATCAGCGTGAAACAGCTGCAAAACGCGCGCGCCTTTGTGATTGTCGGCGCTTTTGTGGTGGCCGCCGTGGTGACGCCGCCGGATGTGGTGTCGCAGGTGATGCTGGCCATACCGCTGATTGTGCTGTACGAAGTGGGCATCGTGGTGTGCCGTTTGTTGGGCGGCAAGGCTGCCTGAAAACGGTAGCGGTAGGTCGGCTCTCCGAGCCGACTTGGAATATTGATGTGTCGGCTCGGAGAGCCGACCTACCCGTTCGATTGATTGTTTCAGGCAGCCTGTGCTGCCTGTTTGATTACGATGATGACCAAACCGACTCAAACCGTTTTGCGCCTGGCCACGGCGGCCTGGCTGTTGTTGTTGCTGGTGAGCCTCGGCTGGGAGCTGTGGTGGGCGCCTTTGCGCCCCGGCGGTTCGTGGCTGGCGCTCAAGGCGCTGCCCTTGTGCCTGCCGCTGGCGGGCATTGTGCGCGGCAAGGTTTATACCTACCAATACAGCCTGATGCTGGTCTTGGCCTATCAGGCCGAGGCGGTGATGCGTTTGTTTGACGCACAAGCGGCCAGCCGCTGGTGTGCCGCCGCCGCCCTGTTGTGCAGCAGCGTGTTTTTTATTGCCGGTCTGCGTTATGTGCAGCTGGCACGGCGGGAGGCGGCATGAACGGCCTTTTATCCGACTACCGCAGCCACGCGCCGCAAACCCTAGTGTGGTGGCTGGGCTGTGCCTTGCTGTGCATGGTGCCGTTTTTGTCGTCTTGGCGTGCCGGGCCGCTGTCGGGCATGTATTTGGAAAGCGGCGCCTTGCTGTTTGCACTGTTTATCGCCGCCGGTACTTTGGCCGCGGAGCGCGCCCGTATTCCCTTGCCGCGTGCGGCCTGGTTTTGGCTGCTGCTGGCCTTGGCGGTGGCGGTGCAGGCGCGGGTGATGGACCTGCCGTATTACAGCCAGTCGGATTTGGCCGCCGCCGTTTTTGTCGGCCTGGCGGCCTTATCGTGGGCAGCGCGGGTATGGGTGCTGCGTTTAGGTCAGCGCCGCGCGGTGCAAATCGTTGCCTGGGCCTTGTTGGCGGGCGCGTTTTTGCAAAGCGTGGTGTGCGTGCTGCAATTCACCGGCCACACTGCCTGGCTGCCCGGCCTGCTGGCCGCACCCAGTCCCACCAATATCTACGGCCAGTTGGCGCAGCGCAACCATTTGGGCCATTACCTGATGTGGGGCGTGCTGGCGCTGTGTTATCTGTGGCATGAGCGCCGCCTTGCTACCGTGCTGGCAGTATTGCTGCTGTTCTGGCTCACCGGTGTAATGGGGCTGGTGGGCTCGCGCACCATCATGGCCTACATCATCGCCCTCGGTTTGGCACTGGGTTTTTGGCGCTGGCGCGGCGGCCGCGAGGCCAACGGCCTGATTGGCATGGTGGCGCTGGCCATCGGCCTGGTATTGCTGATGCAGTTTGCCTTAAGCCCGCTGATTGAATGGCTGGGCGGCGCCCAATTCCAATCCGGCGCCGAACGCATGGGCCAGTCCGCCTTTGCCCAGTCCGGCCGCCGTTTCGAATGGCAGAAAGCCGAACTGCTGTTCCGGGCGCAACCCTGGTTCGGCTACGGCTGGGGCGGCTTTGCCTATCACGGCTTTGCCGAAACCGGCGCCTATGCCCACGGTTTTCGCGGCTACGAAACCCAGGTGCTGTTTACCCACAGCCACAATCTGATTTGGGAATTGCTGGTGTCTTTGGGTGCCGTGGGTGTCGGCGTGCTGGCCGCCGGTCTGCTGTTGGTGTTGTGGCCTTTGCTGCGGCGCCCGTTTTCGCCCGCATCCATGCTGCTGAGCCTGATGCTCTTGGTAAGCCTGTGCCACAGCATGGTGGAATACCCCTTGTGGTATGTGTATTTTCTGGCGGTGTTCGCCCTGCTGATGGCGCTGATTCCCGCCGAGGCACCCGCTGTTATACGCGAACGCCGTTTTTACTGGCTGCCGCTGGTGCTGTGCGTGGCCATGATGGCCGAAGTGGTGCGCACGGGCGTGGATTATCAGGACTTGCTGCGCGCCAACCGCAAAGCCGCCGACCGGGTGGCCGCCCTCGAGCAAATCGCCGACCTCAAAGCCCTGCACAAACGCGCCTACTGGCTGCGCTATTACACCGATATGGTGCTGGTGCAGAAGGCCAACAGCGAACACGCGCCCTTGCCGCAATGGGGCGAAGAGGCCGCCGCCCGCGCCGCGCGTTACCGCCCGTACAGCAATACCTTTGTGCACGCGCTGTATCTGGCCCAGGCCGGGCGGGATGAAGAAGCGGCGGCGTGGATGGGGCGCATGGCGCATTATTATCCCGGCATGATGCCGTTTTTCCTCGAGCGCGCACGCAGCCATCCGCAAGGTGCGGCCATGGTCACGGCTTTGGAGGCTGCCTGCACGGATTACAATGCTACGAGCGGCAAAGCGCTGCTGTGCACGCCGCCGGCTGGCGCGGCTGCAAGTGAGTAGGGACGGGGTTTCGGCAGAAATGTAAAGAAATTCCAAAACACGCAAAAGAACACGAAATGTAAAGATTGCCTCCGCGGCCGTGTTAAGATGACGGCTGTTTTGACGGCGCCGCCTCGGCGCTTAGACGGAGACTTCATTATGAGCCGCATTCTTTTGGTTGACGACGACAACTCCCTGACCGAACTTCTGACCGAATACCTGAGCGTGGAAGGACTGGAAGTCAGCAGCGTAGCCGACGGCGAAGCCGGTGTGCAGGAAATCCTGTCCGGCCAGTACGACGTGGTGGTGCTCGATTCCATGATGCCGAAAATGAACGGCCTGGACGTGCTTAAAACCGTGCGTGCGCAAAGCAAGATTCCCATCATCATGCTCACCGCCAAGGGCGACGACATCGACCGCATCATCGGCTTGGAAATGGGTGCCGACGACTATGTACCCAAGCCCTGCCAGCCGCGCGAACTGTTGGCGCGCATCAATGCCATTTTGCGCCGCACCCAAAGCAGCAACGAAGGCAGCGGCAGCCCCAATGCCATCGCCGTCAGCGGTGTGACCCTGTATCCGGCCAAACGTCAGGCCACCATCGGCGATGCGCCGCTGGAGTTGACCAGCACCGAATTCAATCTCTTGGAAGTGCTGATGCGCCACGCCGGACAGGTGGTCAACAAGGAAACCCTGTCGCTGGAAGCCCTGGACCGCAAACTGGCCAAGTTCGACCGCAGCATCGATGTGCACATTTCCAGCATCCGCCACAAACTGGGCGATGCCTCGCTGATTCAAACCGTGCGCGGTTTGGGTTATCTGTTTGTCAAAAACTGATTTTTTCTGTGTTACAGGCTGCCTGAAAACCTTTCAGGCAGCCTTTTAAATCCTTATGAAACTCTTCCAGCGTATTTTTGCCACTTTTTGTCTGGTGATTATCTGTGCCATCATGGTGGCCAGTTTTTCATTCTGGCTGGTGCAGGACACGCTGGCGGAAACCCGCTTCCGGCAGATGCGCACCTTTGAGGCCAACCTCTTGCGCAGCACCGTCAGCGCCTTCCATACCCGCGGCGACAACGGCGTGATCGAGCAGTTGCAGGAGTGGAACAACAGCCCCGGCGGCGACAATCTCCTGGTCATCCGCGGCGACGACAAAACCGACATCCTCATGCGTCCGGTAGACCCCGGCATCATCGAAGCCGCCCACAGCTACGCCATGGACAACCCCGACTCGCCCCTGGTGCAGGTAGCCTACAACCGTCTGGGCGAGGAGTATTTGTTTTTCATCCGCGACTGGGACAAAGAAACCATCCAGCGCCCGCCCAGCCCCTTCCTCATTCCCGGCCTGCCCATCGCGCCCATCTGGCACGAATTCATCATTCTGGGCTTTATCGTCGTGGTCGGCCTGCTCATGGCCTATATTCTCGCCAACAACATCACCCAGCCCATACGCCAACTGGCGCGCGGCATGAACCGCCTGGCCGGCGGCGATTTGGAAACCCGCGTCTCCCACCAGATGGCCGGGCGCCAGGACGAGCTTTATCTCTTGGGCATCCAGTTCGACCGCATGGCGGGCAAATTGCAGAAGCTGGTGGAGAAAGAGCGCCACCTGCTGCACCACGTGTCCCACGAAATGCGCTCGCCGCTGGCGCGCATGCAGGCCATCGTCGGCCTGATTCAGGTACAGCCGCAAAAGCAGGAACAGCATTTGCAGCGCCTCGAATCCGAACTCACGCGCATGGACGGCCTGGTGGGCGAGCTGCTCACCCTGTCGCGCCTGGAAACCGCTAACGTACCCATGGAAACCGAAGCCCTGTCGCTGGTGCCGTTTCTGGAGCAGCTGATGGACGACAATCAGGCCGTGGCCGACCGCAAACACCAAAAAATCGAATGGTCGTGCAGCATTCCCGAAAGCGCACAAATCCACGCCAATGCCGATTATCTCTACCGCGCCGTCGACAATGTGGTGCGCAATGCCTTGGCCTACAGCCCCGAAGGCAGCACCGTCTTGCTGTGCCTGCGCGAGCCGGACAAAGACCACTGGCAGATTACCGTGAGCGACAACGGCCCCGGCGTGGCGGAAAACCAGCTGCAACACATTTTCACCGCCTTCTACCGCGCCGATTCCAGCGCCAACAAACCCGGCACCGGC
Source organism: Neisseriaceae bacterium HSC-16F19 (assembly GCF_024171525.1). Classification (GTDB taxonomy): domain Bacteria; phylum Pseudomonadota; class Gammaproteobacteria; order Burkholderiales; family Neisseriaceae; genus JALJZY01. The sequence continues at coordinate 35,189 of NZ_JALJZY010000007.1, read as the reverse complement.
CTGGGGCTGGCCATTGCCCAGCATGTGGTGCAGCGCCACGGCGGCAGCATCAGCGCCAACAACAACGCCAACGGCGGCCTCACCATCCGCTTCACCCTGCCCAAACAGCGGCATGCCAACCCGGCCTAAGGGCAGGCTTCGGGTGGTTTTGCCCGAGCGGCTGCTATACAATAGTCCTTTTTTGGCCGCCCCTCTTTTTGCATCATGCACGCTACCGACGAACAATTACTGCCCCACCGCCAAGCCATAGACGCAATCGACGCCCAAGTGCTGGAACTCTTGAACCGCCGCGCCGGGCACGCCCGCGCCATCGGCGAACTCAAAGGCACGGGCGTGGTGTACCGCCCCGAACGCGAGGCCGAGGTGTTGCGCCGCATCCAAGCGCTCAACCGCCACGGCATTTTGCCGGACGAAGCCGTGACCCGTTTGTTCCGCGAAATCATGAGCGAATGCCTGGCGGTGGAGCGGCCGCTTACCATCGCCTATCTCGGCCCCGAGGGCACGTTTACCCAGCAGGCCGCCATCAAGCATTTCGGCCACGCCGCCCATACCCAGCCCTGCACCACCATAGACGAATGTTTCCGCCTGGTGGAGGCGCGTCAGGCCGATTATGTGGTCGCGCCGGTGGAAAACTCCACCGAAGGCTCGGTGGGGCGCACCCTGGATTTGCTGGTAAGCTCGCCCCTGAAAGCCTGCGGCGAAGTGGTGCTGCGCATTCATCACCATTTGTTGCAGCAAAACGGCAGTCTCGAGGGTGTGCGTACCGTCTATGCCCACGCGCAGGCGCTGGCGCAATGCCACGAATGGCTGAACCGCCATCTGCCCGAACAGGTGGCGCGCGTGTCCGTGTCCAGCAATGCCGAAGCCGCCCGCCTGGCCGCCGCCGATGCAGGTGCCGCCGCCATTGCCGGACAGGCCGCGGCGGAGCGCTACCAATTGGCCAAAGTGGCCAACAATATCGAAGACGAGCCCAATAACACCACCCGCTTCTTGGTGCTGGGCCATCAGCAAACCGCCCCCAGCGGCCGCGACAAAACCTCGCTGATTGTGTCCGCACCCAACCGAGTGGGCACGGTACACACTTTGCTGCAACCGTTTTCCACCCACGGTGTGTCCATGACCAAGCTGGAAAGCCGCCCCAGCCGTGCCGGTTTGTGGGACTATGTGTTTTTTATCGACATCGAAGGCCACGCCGAAACTCCGGCCATCGAACGGGCCTTGTCGGATTTGGGCGAGCGCGCCGCGTTTTTGAAAATCATCGGCGCTTATCCGCAGGCGGTGCTCTAAAGTTGCAGCCTGAGCTTGCTGTACTCATGATTAAAGGCTGCCTGAAAGGTTTCAGGCAGCCTTTTTCCATTCCTGTCTGTCTACACCGTACTGTGCAAACAAGCCACGCGGTGGTCGCTATGGCCCTCCAAGCCCGGTTTTCTGTCGGCGCAGTCATTCTCCGCCTGCGGACAGCGGGTGCGGAACACGCAGCCGGAAGGCGGGTTGATGGGGCTGGGCAAATCGCCGGGCAAGAGCTGGATGACTTTGTTGCGCTCGGCATCGGGGTCGGGAATCGGCACCGCCGACATCAGCGCGCGGGTGTAGGGGTGGGTGGGGCGGCTGTAGACGGCGCGGTCAGTGCCCAGTTCCACCGCATGGCCCAGATACATCACCAGCACGCGGTCGGAAATATGCTTCACCACCGACAAATCGTGGGCGATGAAGATAAGCGCCAAGCCCATTTCTTTTTGCACCTGCTTGAGCAGATTGATCACCTGCGCCTGAATGGAGACGTCCAGCGCCGATACCGGCTCGTCGCAGATAATCAGCTTGGGTTCCAGAATCAGCGCGCGCGCAATGCCGATGCGCTGGCATTGGCCGCCGGAAAATTCGTGCGGGTAGCGGTTGATCTGGTTGGAGAGCAGGCCGACTTTCTGCATCATCGCCTTTACCCGGTTCATCACTTCTTCTTTGCCCAGTTCCGGGAAATAGGTTTGCAGCGGCTCGGCAATGATGTCACCCACGGTCATGCGCGGATTGAGCGAGGCCAGCGGATCTTGGAAAATCATCTGGATGTCTTTGCGTTTGAGGCGCATGGCTTTGGGCGGAAGGCCCAACAATTCTTCGCCTTCAAAACAAATGCTGCCGGAGCGCGCTTTCACCAGGCCGATGATGGCGCGCGCCAGGGTGGATTTGCCGCAACCGGATTCGCCCACCACGCCCAGGGTTTCGCCGGCGTTGAGCTCGAAAGACACACCGTTGACGGCTTTGAGGGTGGCCGGTTTCTGCCAGAAAAACGCGCCGTCGCGTTTGATGTCGAAGGCGACTTCCACGTCGCGCACCTGCAAAAGGGGGGCATTCATCATACGGCTCCGTGCTGGGTGGTTTCAGGCAGCCCGTCTGCGGGTATCCACAAACAGGCGCGTTGGCGCTCGTCGCCAAAGTGTTGCAAGGGCGGTGCCTGTTCGCGGCAGGCATCGTGCACATATTGGCAACGCTGCTGGAAGGGGCAGCCGACGGGCAGACGCGACAGATTGGGCGGGTTGCCGGGAATGGTGGTCAGCTCTTCGGTTTCGTCGTCCAAGCGCGGCATGGCGCCGAGCAGGCCCAGGCTGTAAGGATGGGTGGGGCGGTAGAAGATGTCGTTGACGCTGCCGTATTCCATGGTGCGCCCGGCATACATCACCAGCACCTTGTCGCAAATACCGGCCACCACGCCCAAATCGTGGGTAATCATGATGATGGTGGTGCCGAAATCGCGTTTCAATTCGTTGAGCAGGGCCATAATCTGTGCCTGCACGGTCACGTCCAGCGCGGTAGTCGGCTCGTCGGCAATCAGGAGTTTGGGGCGGCACAACAGCGCCATGGCTATCATCACCCGCTGGCGCATACCGCCGGAAAACTCATGCGGATACATGCCGATGCGTTTTTGCGCTTCGGGAATTTTTACCGCATCGAGCATCTTCAGCGCCTCGGCCCAAGCCTCGCTCTTGCCCATGCCTTTGTGCAGCATCAGCACTTCCGCTAACTGGTTGCCCACTTTCATATACGGATTGAGCGAAGTCATCGGGTCTTGGAAAATCATGGCGATTTGCTCGGCGCGGATGCGGTTGAGCTCTTTTTCCGGCAAGCCCAAAATTTCGCGGCCTTCAAACTGCACCGAACCGGCGGTGCGGCCGTTTTTGGCCAACAGACCCATCATGGCAAAGGCGGTTTGCGATTTGCCGGAGCCGGATTCGCCGACAATACCCAAGGTCTCGCCTTGGTGCAGGTCGAAATTAAGGTCGTTGACGGCGGTGACATCGCCGTCTTCGGTGTGGAAGATTACGCGCAAATCGCGTACCTGAAGCAAGGGGCTTGTGTTCATGTTTGTTTCCCAATCAGAAGCCTGTGGGTGTGTTATTAGGGCAAACTGACCATTCGTTCACGACTGCTTTTTTGCCAAAAATCGCCCGTTTCTGCGTTGAAAATGCTCGCAAGGTGTTCAACCTTGCTGCGCTTTTCGCCTTGAACCGGACGTTTTTGCCTAAAAAATCAGCTGCGCGCCCGGATGGTCAGTTCGCCCTAGTGTGTTTCAGGCTGCCTGAAAGATGTGCGGCGCCGTTGTTTGGAGCGGTATAGGTTGGGTCGTCAGACCCAACATTTTTGCAATATTGGCAAGTGTTGGGTCTGGCGACCCAAGCTACGGTTATGAGCACGCATCATCAGCGGTCTTTCGGATCCAAGGCGTCGCGCAGGCCGTCGCCGATAAAGTTAAAGCAAAACAGCGTCACCACCAGAAACACGCTGGGTATCAACAGCTGCCACGGCGCCACCTGCATGGTCTGCGCGCCGTCTTGCAGCAAGGCGCCCCAGCTGGTACGCGGCTCCTGCACGCCGAGACCCAAGAAGCTCAAAAAGGATTCAAATAAAATCATGCTCGGCACCAACAGCAAGGCATAGACCACCACCACGCCCAGCACATTGGGCACAATGTGGCGCATGACGATATTGCGCCCGGACACGCCGCCCACCTGCGCCGCTTCAATAAACTCCTTGCGCTTCAGGCTCAGGGTCTGGCCGCGCACAATCCGCGCCACGTCCAGCCACGACACCAGGCCGATGGCCACAAAGATAAACATCAGATTGCGACCGAAGAAGGTGACCAGCAGGATGACGAAGAACATAAACGGAAAGGCATTGAGGATTTCCAGAAAACGCATCATCACCATATCGGTTTTACCGCCGACATAGCCGGAGGTGGCGCCGTAAATCGTGCCCACCAAGACTGCCACCAAGGCACCGGCCAAACCCACCATCAGCGAAATCTGGCCGCCGATGGCGGTGCGCACCAGCAAATCGCGGCCGAGCGAATCGGTGCCGAAATAATGCTTGTTGTCGAAAGACGGCGCCGCCTGCATATGTGCCCAGTCGGTGTGGTCGAAGGCAAAGGGCGCAATCCACGGCGTGACCACCACAAACACGGCAATCAGCGCCAACACGGCCATACTCATCAGTGCGGCGCGGTTGTGGCGGAAACGCCGCCATGCGTCCTGCCACAAACTGCGGCCTTGGATGTCGGCTTCTTCGGCCATGGCGGCCACGGCCTGCGCCTGTTTTTTGCTTATCATCATGGTAGTGTGCTCTCGGTTTTATTTTGGGTTTTCAGGCAGCCTGAAACTTTCCATGTTTCCAAAGCTATTTAGAAATGTTGGGTTTACAACCCAACCTACCTGATCAATAACGGATTTTCGGATCAATCACGGCATACAAAATGTCCACCACCGCATTAAATACAATGGTGAGCACGCCCACCAAAATGGTGAGGCTCAGCACCATGCCGTAGTCGCGGTTGAGCGCGCCGTTGACAAACAGCTGGCCGATGCCGGGCAGGCCGAAAATGGTTTCAATCACAATCGAGCCGGTGATGATGCCGACAAAAGCCGGGCCGAGGTAGGAAATCACCGGCAGCATGGCCGGGCGCAGCGCGTGTTTGAATACGATGTAGCGCATGGACAAACCTTTGGCGCGGGCGGTGCGGATAAACTGGCTGTTCATCACCTCAATCATGGAACCGCGGGTAATCCGTGCAATACTGGATACATAGGCCATGGCCAGGGCCGCCACCGGCAACACCAGATTGCTCACGGCGCCGTTGTTCCAGCCGCCGGCGGGCAGCCATTTGAGGGTGATGGCGAAAATCAGCACCAAGAGCGGCGCCTTCACAAAGCTGGGCACCACCACCCCGGTCATGGCAAAACCCATGAGGATGTAATCGAGCCAGCTGTTTTGGCGCAGGGCGGCAATCACCCCCAGCGCCACGCCGAGTACCAGCGCAATCACAAAAGCGTAGAGGCCGATTTCCAGCGACACCGGCAGGGCCTGGGCCAAGAGTTCGTTTACGGTATAGTCTTTGTATTTGAACGACGGGCCGAAATCACCTTGCAGCAATTGCTTGAGGTAGTTTAAGTATTGCAGCCACATGGGGTCGTTGAGGTGGTATTTGGCTTCGATATTGGCCAAAACCGCCGGCGGCAGATTGCGCTCGCCGGTAAAGGGACTGCCCGGTGCCAGCCGCATCATAAAAAACGATACGGTAATCAGCACCAGCATGGTCGGGATGGCTTCCAGCACACGGCGGAATATCAGTTTGAACATGGTAGGGCCGCCTTTTCTGTTTATTGTGGGTATGGGGGCTGCCTGAAGGTTTCAGGCAGCCTGAAGGCTGTGTTTGTGTGGCAGAATAAAAATAAAGATGTCTGCCCGAAGGATATCCGGTTAGACCCATTCAAAAAAATAATCTAAAGAATGGGCTTGCTTTATAGCATGCATTATCTTGATCAAGATCCTGCGACTGCGCGCAGGATGACTGAGTGCCGTCATTCTGCGCGTAGCTAAGCGTTGTCGCAGAATCTGTTTCAAGTAACTTTCTTCTTTATATTTAATTTTTTAAATTGGTATTAGGGCGAACTGACAATTTGGGCGCGTAGCTGATTTTTTAGGCAAAAACGTCCGATTCAAGGCGGAAAGCACAGCAAGGTTGGACACCTTGCGAGCATTTCCAACGCAGAAGCGGGCGATTTTTGACAAAAAAGCAGCCGTGAACGAATTGTCAGTTTGCCCTAGGCCGGTATGCATTTACAGGCTGCCTGAAAAAGCAAACCGCCGCCCTAAAATCCATCAGGGCGGCGGTTGGCGGCAACCGGTACCCCGCGCTTAGTGCTTGAGGATAGACCAGTCTTTCACCTGCCAGTTGTCCATCGGGTCTTTGGCGGTGAAACCGGCCACATAGGGTTTCACCAGACGGGCGCTGACATAGTGGAATACAAACACGGTGGCGGCGTCTTTATCCAGCACGGCTTCGGCCTGCTGGTAGAGCGCGCCGCGCTCGTCGGCGGTCACACCGGCTTCCAAGGTCTTGGCCATCAGCTGGTCAAATTCGGCACTCTGGTATTTGCCGTAGTTGCTGCTGCTGTCGGACTTGAAGGTATTGAGGAAGGTGGACGCCTCGTTGTAATCCGCACACCAGCCGCCGCGCGACATTTGGTGTTTCTGGGTACGGCGGGTGTCCAGATAGGTTTTCCATTCCTGGTTGGTCAGGGTGATGTCGATCACATCCTTGCCCAGTGCTTCCTGCCACAGGGCGGAGGCCGCCACCGCACCTTTTTTGTGGTTTTCGTTGGTGTTGTACAGAAGCTCGAATTTGAGCGGTTTGCTGCTGTCGTAACCGGCTTCGGCCAACAGTTTCTTGGCTTCCTCAACCCGTTTTGCCTTGTCCCAGTCTTTCCACTCCGGCGTGTAAGCCTTCATGCCTTGGGCGGCATTGGGGGTGTATTGGTAGGCGGCGGTTTCGCCACGGCCAAACACTTTCTCGGCCACGGTTTCGCGGTCCAAGGTCAGTTGCAGCGCCTTGCGTACATTGGCGTTGTCAAACGGTGCTTTGGTGTGGTTGAACTCATAGTAATAAGTACACAGATAGGGAGCCACTTTGACTTGGTCGCCCAATTCCTGTTTCAGCGCCTGGAACTGCTCGCTGGGGATGTCGTTGTAGGTGAAATCAATCTCACCGGCCTTGAAGCGGCTCATGTCGGTGGATTGGGAATTAATGGGCAGCATGGTGATTTTGTTGATGGTGGTTTTGGCATCATCAAAATATTCGCTGTTGCGCTCCATGGTGATGTGGCCGTTGACCACCCATTCGGTCAGCTTGTAAGCGCCGTTGACCACGATGTTTTCCGGAGCAGTCCATTTTTCGCCGTGCTGCTCCACCACTTTTTGGTTCACCGGCTTCATGGAAGTGTGGATGAGCATATCCGGGAAATAGGGCACCGGCTGCTCCAAGGTGATTTCCAGGGTTTTTTCGTCCACGGCTTTCACGCCCAAGGTGTCGGGCTTGGCCTTGCCGTTGATGATGGCTGCGGCATTGAGCATTTTGGCGTCTTCCGCATAGCTGGAATACGGAGAAGCGGTATTCGGGTCTACCAGACGTTGCAGGCTGTACACGAAGTCTTGTGCGGTTACCGGGTCACCGTTGGACCATTTGGCATCACGCAGCTTGAACACCCAGGTCTGGTTGTCGCTGCTTTCCCAAGACTCGGCCATGCCGGGCACAGTATTGCCGTCGGCATCGGTGCTGGTCAGGCCGACAAACATCTGGCGCAACAGATTGGATTCGGGCACGCCGGATACTTTGTGCGGGTCCAGAGACTCCGGCTCGGCGGCGTTGTTGATCACCACTTCCTGTTTCTCGGCCAACTCACCGGCTTGAACCGCGGGCGTATCCGCAGGCGCTTGGGCCGGTTTTTGCCCGTCGCCGCCGCCACAGGCAGCCAGACCAAAGGCCAGACCGAGGGCAGCCAAAAGGGCAGAAGGTTTGAAAACAGTGTGTTTGTCGCTCATGATGCTTGTCCTTGTTCAGCTTGAAGTTCCAAGAAGGTACAACAATCAATCAGTTATTAATTAATGTACCGGAATAGTGTGATATTTTTGAAAAAATTCACAATTCTGTCAAATAAGTTTACGTTTTTAAATTGCTGCGTCGCAATACAGCACAGCATCCGTTCCCTGCTTTTTCCGCCAATACCTGCCTCAACTATGACGTTAAATATGCACATGATTTGACCTGTGCCAAATCCTTTCTGCACTTTGTTTGCCGCACATCAAGCAATGCTGCCGTTGCGCTTGTTGTGTTGCAGCAATTGTCGAATGATGGCGGCTTGACAAGGAGGATGCTGACCATGGGATTCAAACCGATTCCGGCGGCCATTGCGGTGGCGCTGGCTTTACTGATTGCTTTCGGCCTTCCGGTGCCGGAAGGGGTAACGCCGCAGGCTTGGTATCTGCTGGCCATGTTTGTGGGCGTGATTGCCGCCATCATCGGCAAGGCCATGCCGATTGGCGCTTTGTCGATTTTGGCCATCACCATAGTGGCGCTTACCGGCGTGACCGCGGAAAAACCGGCCGATGCCATGCGTGATGCGCTCTCCAGTTTCAGCAGCTCGCTCATCTGGCTGATTGGCGTGGCCATCATGATTTCGCGCGGCCTGCTCAAAACCGGGCTGGGTGCGCGTTTCGGCTATTGGTTTATTGCCGTATGGGGCAAACGCACCCTCGGCATCGGCTACAGCCTGGCGATTTCCGAACTGATGCTGGCACCGGTGACGCCGAGCAATACCGCCCGCGGCGGCGGCATCATCCATCCGGTAATGAAGGCGATTGCCACCAGCTACGATTCCCACCCCGACCAAGGCACGGAAAAACGCATGGGCAAGTTTCTGGCGCTGGTGAATTACCACAGCAATCCGATTACCTCGGCCATGTTCATCACCGCCACCGCGCCCAATCCGCTGGTGGTCGATTTGGTGGCCAAGGCCACCAACAGCGATATTCATCTGAGTTGGGGCACTTGGGCGCTGGCCATGCTGCTGCCGGGTTTGGTGGCGCTGGCCATCATGCCCCTGGTGGTGTATCTGCTGTATCCGCCGGAAGTGAAATCCACCCCGAATGCCGTGGCCTTTGCCAAAGAGCGCCTGCGCGAACAGGGGCCGATGTCGCGCGGCGAATGGATTATGCTGGCGATTTTTGCGCTGTTGCTGCTCTTGTGGGCGGACATTCCCGCCATGCTGCTGGGCGCAGGCTGGAAGGTGGACGCCACCACCACCGCCTTTATCGGCCTGTCTTTGCTGCTTTTGACCGGCGTGCTGACTTGGGATGATATTCTGCAGGAAAAAAGTGCATGGGACACCATTATCTGGTTTGGCGCGCTGATTATGATGGCTTCGTTCTTGAACAAGCTGGGGCTGATTGCCTGGTTTTCCGGCGTGCTGGAAACCGGTATCGACGGTTTGGGTTTGAGCTGGGTGTATTCCTGCGCCCTGCTGCTGCTGGCCTATATGTATGCCCATTATATGTTTGCCAGTACCACCGCCCATATTACCGCCATGTTCGGCGCTTTCTACGCCGCCGGCATTGCCTTGGGGGCACCGCCCATGCTGTTTGCGCTGATGATGGCGGCCGCCTCCAGCCTGATGATGACCTTAACCCATTACGCCACCGGCACTTCGCCGGTCATCTTCGGCTCCGGTTACACCACGCTGGGCGAATGGTGGAAAATGGGTTTTGTGATGAGCGTGGTCAACCTGCTGGTTTTCACCGTGGTGGGCGGTTTGTGGTGGAAGGTTTTGGGTTATTGGTAAGTGTTTTTGCCACCCAAAAAAGTTTTCAGGCAGCCTTGAGGCTGCCTGAAAACTATTGAAACGCTACCTCTATATGAAATGGAAAAGGCTGCCTGAATTATTTTCAGGCAGCCTGAGACCTTTTCCATTTCCAACAGGCAAAAAAAACCACCGATATCAAGGGAGGGAATACCGGCGGTTAAGTTGCGGGAAAATATCACTTACTCACTACTGACTGCTTGGATCAAGCAATGTCGTAGGCAGGATTATACAAAGCGATATTTTAAATGCGGTTAAGCTATGCTAAGGCTGACAAAGTTTTATAGTCTTTCCAAATAATCATGATACGGCGTTGCTGCGCCTTGCCGTACTACTTGTACTGTCTGCGGCTTGCTGCCTTGTCTCATGCTTATTTGGTTCGACTATCATAACCCTATCCCACCTCCTTCACAGCGACACCGCCTCCGTCTGGTTCAGCTTCTTCAGCATGGCGGCCGCTTTTTCGGGGCTGTCGTTGCGCACCATCCGCTGCACGGCGCCTTCCAGCGTATCCACATCGCTTTGGATGATGCGGTTTTTCACTGCCAGCACATTGTTCACATTCATGGAAAAGCGTCTTAAACCCATGCCCAAGAGCAAACGGGTATAGCGCTCGTCCCCGGCCATCTCGCCGCACACCGACACCGGTTTTTGCGCCTTGTCCCCCGTGCGCAGCACATGCTGCACCAGTTTCAGCACCGCCGGATGGTGCGGCTGGTAGAGGTAGTTCACGCTCTCGTCGCCGCGGTCCACCGCCAAGGTGTACTGAATCAAATCGTTGGTACCGATGGACAGAAAATCCACATGTTTGATCAGGGTGGCTATGGTCAGCGCCGCCGAGGGAATCTCCACCATCATGCCCACCGGCATGTGTTCGTCGAAAGCCTGCTCGCGCTCGCGCAGCTGCTGGCGGGCGGTTTGCAGATGCATATGGCAGCGCTGCAATTCTTCCAGGGAAGCTATCATCGGCCACATCATTTTCACCGGCCCCAAGGCGGAGGCGCGCAAAATGGCGCGCATTTGCGTGCGGAACATCACCGGCTCGGCCAGACACAAACGGATGCCGGTCAGCCCCAAGGCGGGATTAAGCGCCTGATGGTGGTCGAACCAGCGCGGGTTCTTGTCCACGCCCAAATCCACGGTGCGTATGGTCAACGGCTTGCCCTTGAGCTTTTTCACCAAATCGGCATACAGCTGGAACAATTCCTCTTCATCGGGCAGATTGTCGCGGTTGAGGTAGGCAAATTCGCTGCGCAACAGGCCCACACCGTCGGCACCCAGATTGTGCAGGGCGCGGATGTCTTCGCTGCCTTCAATATTGCACAGCATTTCGATATTGATGCCGTCCTGCGTGGTGGCGGCGGTTTTCTTGAGCTTGCCCAGCTGGCGTTTGTGGCTGCGGTAGGCGCGCATGCGCTGGCGGTATTCGGCCAGCACCACATCGTCGGGCGCCACAATCAGCACCCCGGCCGTGCCGTCCACTATCACCCATTCGTCTTCGCGCACCAAATCGCGCGCATGGCCCAGCGCAATCACCGAGGGCATGTCGAGGCTGCGGCCCAAAATGGCGGTGTGGCTGGTCTGGCCGCCGACATCGGTCACAAAAGCGGCAATCTGGCTGTTTTTGAAATACACCGTATCCGCCGGCGCCAAATCGTGCGCCAGCAGAATAATATCGTCTTCGCCGTCTTCCACGATTTCCAGCTCGGTTTCCAGACCGCGCAGGTTTTTGTAGATGCGTTCCACCACCTGCAACATGTCCTGCTTGCGCTCGCGCAGATAATCGTCGTCGATGGCGTCAAACTGCTCGGCCAGGCGGTCGGCCTGCAATTTCAGCGCCCATTCGGCATTGATGTATTGCGCGCGCATTAAGTCGATGGGTTCGCGCGACAGGGTCACATCGCTCAACAACATCAAATGCAGGGAAATAAACGCACCCAGTTCTGCCGGGGCGTTTTCGGGAATATTGTTGCGCAGCTGTTCCAATTGGCGGCGGGTGGCCTTGATGGCCTGCTCGTAACGCAGCACATCGGCGGCCAGCTCGCGCTCGTCGAGGTCGTAATGCGGCACTTCGTCCATGCCGCGCACCACCAGATGCGCCCGCCCGATGGCAATGCCCGCCCCCACCGGCACCCCGTGCAAGACTATGCTCATGCTATTCGCCTTCCCCGAAATAATCGCCGATCAAATCCAGCAGCGCCTGCATGGCTTCGGCCTCGTCCGCACCGTCGGTTTCCAATTCGATTACCGTGCCTTGGGCCGCGGCCAGCATCATCAGCCCCATAATGCTTTTGCCGTTGACGCGGCGGCCATTGCGGCTCACCCACACCTCGGCGGCAAAACGGCCCGCGGTTTGCGTGAATTTGCTGGAAGCACGCGCGTGCAGGCCCAGCTTGTTGATGATGGTGACTTCCTGTTTAAGCACGGCACACCCCCGCAGCCTCAAAATCAATCAGCATGATGCCGTTCACCGCCGCCTGCTGCACTTCCGCCGCAAAAGCACGGATGTCGCTGCGCTGGGCGGCGTATTGCACTGCTTTGACCATCATCGGCGCATTCAGACCGGTGAGCAGCGCGGTTTTGGGGTTTTGCACCAGTTTTTGCGCGGTATTGCACGGCGTGGCGCCGAAAATATCGCCCAAAACCAGTACGCCGTCCAAATGACCCAGTTCCGCCACCAGTTCGCGCGCCTGCTCGATATTGTCTTCCGGGTCATCGTCCTGATGAATGCCCATAATGCGGATATTCTCCGGCACGGTATTGAAAAAATGCTCGGCCAACTGGGTATAGGCCTGGCCTAGTGCCTCATGGGTAATAATCAACAAACCGATCATGACTTTATCTCAATGCTGAACACCGCTAGCGGAAGGCAGCGGCAAAATGCCGCCAGTTTAGAATAAAAACCGCCAACAAAAAAGCCCGGCGCACAGTCAAGATCACGGAGATGAGACGATTCCGTTGAAATGGTATTAAAGGCTGCCTGAAATGTTTTCAGGCAGCCTTTTTGCTGTTTGATGAGTTTGAATTCAGCAGCATTGTTTCCACTGCATATTGTCTGTACCGAATCCAAGCATACCGCTTCCGACAGCGGTACCACCGTCCAATACTGCTAACAACCTGTTCTCAAATATGGTCAGCCTTTGGCCAGCTTCATAATCCGCCATGCACCCGCACACACCAAGATAAACACCACGCTGCCGACCAGCAAATCCGGGTAACGCGAGGCGGTCAGCCAAGTCAGTACGCCCGCAGCCATTACACCCAGATTGATGATAATGTCGTTGGAAGTAAAAATCATGCTGGCGCGGATATGGCTTTCCTGACTGCGGCTACGGTTTAAAATGTGCAGGCACCAGGCATTGGCGCACAAAGCCAGCAGCGCCACGATAATCATCAGCCGGAAGTCGGGCAGCGTTTCCCAACCGATAAAACGGCGCACGGTTTCTACGATACCGGCCAAAGCCAAGGCTGCTTGGAACAGCCCCGCCGCCAACGCCACACGCTTTTTCGCCAACGCACCCGCGCCGACAGCCAAGAGCGCCAGCAGATAGACAAAGCTGTCGGCCAGCATATCCAGACTGTCGGCCACCAAGCCCATCGAACCGGCCAGCCAGCCCGCGCCGCATTCAATCAGGAAAAACACGAAATTAACTGCCAACACCTGATACAGCAGCGAACGCTCCTGCCGCTCTTCCTCTGCCTTGTGTGCAGCCTGGGGCGGCAGGGTGTCGGCAGTGTCATTACCGATAATGCGGCTGTCGAAATCGAGCGGTGCCAGTGCGGCCAGCAAGGCGGCACTGTCCGTATCGTGATAGACGGTCATTTCCCGTAGGGCAATATCGAATTCAAGATAATGAATGCCGGATACGGCTTCCAAACGCATCCGGATCAGGCGCTCCTCCGAGGGGCAATCCATCTTGGCAATGTGAAAACGGGTTTTCTGCATCATGTTTCCTATCGCTGCGCCGACGATCTTGACCATGGTTCATGGCTGCCTGAAAACCAACCCATGCCAACCACGGCTACATCATCATTCACCCGGCCATTATTGCAGACGGCCCCGACAAATCGAGGCCGTCTGCACGCGGCGCGTGTGTTGGGATGACATCCCAAGCCGCACACTGTTGAAACCTTAAGGTTTACGCCGCGTTCCCTTCCAAAAAGTCCTGCGCGAAGCGTTGCAGCACGCCGCCGGCTTCGTAGATCAGCACTTCTTCGGCGGTGTCCAAACGGCAGGTTACCGGCACTTCCACGGTTTCGCCGTTTTTGCGGTGGATCACCAGCGTTAAATCGCAGCGCGGTTCGCGCTTGCCGATCACATCGTAGGTTTCGGTGCCGTCCAGTTCTAAGGTGTGGCGGTTCACGCCTTCTTTGAATTGCAGCGGCAGCACGCCCATGCCGATGAGGTTGGTGCGGTGGATGCGCTCGAAGCCTTCGGCCACAATCGCTTCCACACCCGCCAAGCGCACGCCCTTGGCCGCCCAGTCGCGCGAAGAGCCTTGGCCGTAATCCGCGCCCGCCACGATAATCAGCGGCTGTTTGCGGTTCATATAGGTTTCGATGGCTTCCCACATACGCATCACTTCGCCTTCGGGTTCCACGCGGGCGAGCGAGCCTTGTTTCACCGTGCCGTCTTCGTTTTTCACCATCTCGTTGAAGAGTTTGGGATTGGCGAAGGTGGCGCGTTGGGCGGTTAAGTGGTCGCCGCGGTGGGTGGCGTAGGAGTTGAAGTCTTCTTCCGGCAAGCCCATTTTCGCCAGATATTCGCCTGCCGCGCTGGTGGGCAGAATGGCGTTGCTGGGCGACAGGTGATCGGTGGTGATGTTGTCGGGCAGAATCGCCAGCGGGCGCATACCTTTGAGCGTGCGCTCGCCTGCCAATGCGCCTTCCCAATACGGCGGACGGCGGATATAGGTGGACATCGGGCGCCAGTCGTAAAGCGGGCTGGGTGCTTTTTCGGCGGTGCCGGTGTCGAACATGGGGATGTAAATATCGCGGAACTGCTGCGGTTTCACATGTTCGGCCACGATGGCGTCGATTTCTTCGTCGGAAGGCCAGATGTCTTTCAGGCGGATTTCTTTGCCGTCGGCCACGCCCAACACGTCGTTTTCAATATCGAAGCGGATACTGCCCGCAATGGCGTAGGCCACCACCAGCGGCGGCGAGGCCAAAAAGGCTTGTTTGGCATAGGGGTGGATGCGGCCGTCGAAGTTGCGGTTGCCGGAGAGCACGGCGGTGGCATACAGGTCGCGGTCGATGATTTCCTGCTGGATTTTCGGGTCGAGCGCGCCGCTCATGCCGTTGCAGGTGGTGCAGGCAAAGGCGACGATGCCGAAGCCGAGTTTTTCCAATTCGGGCAGCAGGCCGGCTTCTTTCAAATACACTTCCGCCACTTTGGAACCGGGCGCAAATGAAGATTTCACCCACGGTTTGCGGGTCAAACCCAGCTCGTTGGCTTTTTTGGCCAACAGCGCGGCGGCCACCACATTGCGCGGATTGGAGGTGTTGGTGCACGAGGTAATCGCCGCGATAATCACCGCGCCGTCGGGCATTTTGCCGTCGGCCGGCACTTCATACGGCGCGGCAATGCCTTTGGCGGCCAAGTCGGTGGTGGAGAAGCGCGCATGCGGGTTACTCGGCCCCGCCATATTGCGGGTTACGGTAGACAAATCAAACTTCAGCACGCGCGGGTAAACGGCGGTTTTGAGCGCATCCGCCCACAAACCGGTGGTTTTGGCATAGGTTTCCACCAGTTTCACCTGTGCATCGTCGCGGCCGGTGAGTTTCAGATAATCAATGGTTTGGCCGTCGATGGCGAACATGGCGGCGGTGGCGCCGAATTCGGGGGTCATATTGGAAATGGTGGCGCGGTCGCCGATAGACAGGCTTTCCGCCCCTTCGCCGAAGAACTCCACAAAGCCGCCGACCACGCGCTCTTTGCGCAGAAATTCGGTGAGCGCCAGCACAATATCGGTGGCGGTGATGCCGGGCTGGCGTTTGCCGGTGAGCTCCACGCCGATAATGTCGGGCAGGCGCATCATCGAAGCGCGGCCGAGCATCACGGTTTCGGCTTCCAAACCGCCCACACCCACGGAAATCACGCCGAGTGCGTCTACATGCGGGGTGTGGCTGTCGGTGCCGACGCAGGTGTCGGGGAAGGCCACGCCCCGCCCATTTTGATCAAACCGAACCTGAATCACCGGCGACATTTTTTCCAAGTTAATCTGGTGCATAATGCCGTTGCCTGCGGGAATCACGTCCACGTTTTCAAACGCGGTTTTCGTCCAATTGATAAAGTGGAAACGGTCTTCGTTGCGGCGGTCTTCGATTTCGCGGTTTTTGCGGAAGGCGTCGGGATCGTAGCCGCCGCATTCCACCGCTAGCGAGTGGTCGACAATCAGCTGGGTTTGCACCACGGGGTTGACCTTGCTCGGGTCGCCGCCTTTTTCGGCAATCGCATCGCGCAAACCGGCCAAATCCACCAGCGCCGTCTGCCCCAGAATATCGTGGCACACCACGCGTGCGGGGAACCACGGAAAATCGATTTCCTGCTTGCGCTCAATCAGCTGCGAAAGCCAGGAATTCAGCGTTTCCAAGTCGACATTGTCGGCGCGGTTGACCAGGTTTTCCGCCAGAATGCGGCTGGTATAGGGCAGCGTGTCATACGAGCCGGGCTTGATCGCTTCACAGGCGGCGCGGGCGTCGTAGTATTCCAAGTCGGTGCCGGGCAGGGGTTTGCGGTAGATTTGGTTGGTCGTCATGGTTCAGTCCTTTGTCGTGTTTTTCTTGTCAAATAAGCCGCTATGACCATCAGGTCACAACGGGGAAACGGTTTTGGGGGTTTCAGGCAGCCTGAAAGCATTGAGCCGTAGGTCGGATACTTGTATCCGACAAAACGCCCAGGCTTTAGTCGTAGTCGTAGGTTGGACAGTCCGTCAAGCCATCCCCCGGCGGCGCCAGCGGCCGCCGAAAATATGCACCAACAGGCCGCCCATCACCACCACGATGCCCAGCCAGTGCCACACGCCCAAGCGTTCGTTCAGCAGTACATAGCCCACCAACAGCGCCACCACCGGCACCAAGAGCGCAAACGGGGTGATTTTGCCCGCCGCATGGCGCGACAGCAAGGCGCCCCAGCCGCTGTAGCCGACCAAGCTGGCAATATAGGCCAAAAACACCACCCCGGCCACGCCGCGCCAGGTCATATGGCGGATGTAGTCCCAAGTGCCGCCGGCGCCGTAGAGCCACAGCGAAGTCAGCCCGAAAGCGAGGCAGGCGGAGATACTGCCCCACACCACCAGCGACAGCGGATTAACCCGCCCGATGCGTTTGACTGCCATATTGCCGCAGGCCCAAGAGGCGGCCGCGCCGATCACCGGCAGCAAGGCATTAAAGGGCAGACTGCCCTGATAATGGCCGATGCCGATCAACACCAGCCCCAAAGCGGCAGTGAGCATGCCGAACACATGGTGCAGCATTACCGGCTCGCGCCAGAAAATACCCGCCAAAATCACGGTAAAAAACACCTGCAATTGCAAAATCAGCGCCGCCAAACCGGTGGGCAGCCCCAGCGACAAGGCGGTGAACATCAGCCCGAATTGGCCAAAACTGATGGTCAGCCCGTAGAGCGCCAGCCAATACCACGGCGCCGCCGGTTTCTTTAACAGGAAAATGGCCGGGAAAATCACGCAGATAAAGCGCAACAGCCCCAATACCATGGGCGGGATTTCGTCTAGGGCGATTTTCATAAACAGAAAATTGATGCCCCACACCGCAATCACCAAGGCCATCAACAGGCCGTCTTTGACACTCATACCGCAGCGGCGCTCCTAGCCCAAATCCACATACTTGCCGTAATGGGCGCGCACCATATCGCGGATGTCCACGGTAATTTGCAGCGGCGTCACCCCGGCCAAAGCGCTTTGCACGGCGGCCATCAGCGCGCGGCTCAAATCCGCCTTTACTTCGGCACTGCGGCCGTCCAGCAGGTACAGGGTCAGATGGGCAAAATCCCCTGCCGCCTGCCCGCCGACCAGATAATCTTCATACACCCGCGCGCGCACCTTGATGTCGCTCTCGCCAAACTGGCCGTTGGCCAGCAGGGTTTGATGCAAGGGCAACAGCGCGCTGCGGATGGCGGGTGCAAGGGCGGGGCTGTGTTCGATAAGCAGATGGGGCATGATTGGGGTTTCCTTGGGGGGGGCAGGCTGCCTGAAAAAGTTTTACGGTGTATGGCTCATCAGTAGCTTGGGCCGCCAGACCCAACAATGCTTAATCACTTATAGATATTGGGTATTCGACCCAAACTAGGTCCGCCGATTAATTGGCCGCACCCGCCACCACACGCTGTAAACCCAAGTGTTGGACAAACGGCAAAAAATCTTTATCACGAAACAGCAAGGGGATGTCTTGCTCAATACAGAAGCCCGCAATAATGACATCGTTGGTTTTGCGCACGGTGATGCCGCGTTTGCGCAAGCTGCGGTACAGAGCTGCATAGCGCACAGCCTGTTCGCGTCCCAGCGTGTCAAAACACGGCAGAGCCGAGAGCAGGGCCAGGGCTTGTGCATGGTCGCGGTCACTGCGAAAGCCTTGCAGAATTTCCATTAAAATCAGATCGGTCAAGGCTACTTGTTCGTGCTCCAGCGCATAGTCCAGACGATCACTTTCGGCATTAACGGTGCCGTTGAAATAGTCCACCCAGACACCGGTATCAACAATCATCATCGGCCGCTCCGCGCATCTGCGCCAAGTCGCTGTCCCATGCCAGCCTGCCGCGCAGGCGGCGTATCTGCCGCTGGCGTTGCTGCTGCACCAGCAGACGCAGCGCCGTTTCCACAACTTCGCGTTTGCTCGACAAGCCCGACAGCTTCAGGGCTTCATCCATCAGTTGGTCGTTAATCACAATATTGGTGCGCATGGCTTGCTCCTAATGTGTATTAATTTGATAAATTATACACCTTATAAGGAATAAGTTGCTGTTTGGGCTGCCTGAAAAACCTTATAGTATTTTGTTTAAACCCAATCATCAGAGCTACGGCTGCCCGATAAAATCCAATATTTCCCGCGCCACTTGTTGTGGCGCTTCGCGTTGGGGGAAATGGCCGATGCCTTCCAGCAGGCGGCGTTGGTAGCGGCCGGTAAACAGGTGTTCGCGTCCTTCCGAAGTGGCGGGGCCGTTACAGGTATCCGCCGTACCGTGCAACACCAGCGTGGGCACGGACAATACCGGGGCGGGATGCAGACGGGCCTCATCCGCATCGTAGCTGCTGTCACCGGCAACGAAATTCCAGCGGTGGCGGTAGGAATGCAAGACGGTTTCTACCCAATCGTCACCGGCAAAAGCGGCGGCAGCTTCGATGAAATCCGCTTCCCGATACCAGCCTTGCGGCGACCAGGTATCCCACATCATGCGGGCAAAGCCTGCCGGATCGCTGCGCAGGGCACGCTCGCCTACGGGCGTGGCCATAAACCAGTGGTACCAATAGTTTTTGGCCTGTGGCAGGCTCAGCACCTGGTCGGGGCTGTTGGTGGCGTAGCCGACGGAAATCATGATGAGGTGCGATGCAATGCCTTCGCACAAACCACAGGCATTGGCGGCGGCACGGGCACCCCAATCGTGCCCGACCAAAACAGGATGCTGGAGTTTCAAAGCTTCTATCATTTCCAACACATCGCGCCCAAGTGCCGAAAGTTGGCCGCTGCGGGGAATATCGGCGCTGCGGTAGCGGGTGGGCGCAAAACCGCGCAGCGCCGGCGCAATCACCCGCCAACCCGCCTGTGCCAATACGGCGGCAACAGTGTTCCAACCTTGGGGACTGTCCGGCCAGCCGTGCAGCAACACAACGGTGCGGCTGCTTTCAGGCAGCCATTCCCAATAGGCGATGTCCAAACGGGATGTGGATACGGTGTGCATAAGGGGTTTCATGAGGGTGCTCGCTGTATTAAGTTATGTAGTTTGGGTCGCCAGACCCAAGCATTCCCAGCACTCAACAGATGCCGGAGCTTCTATTTCAATCCGACCGAATAGGCGCAAACTGCTGCTGTACCAGCTGCTGCCAGCGTTTTTGGCGGTGCCGGTAAAACGCTTTGGCAAACATACCCACCAAGCCGGTTAAGATGCCTGCGTCAATTTCTACGGTATCGCGGTACAAGCAGCCCTGCCCCTGCGGCACAATGGTAATGGTATGCCGCCAACGACGAATCAGCGGGCTGTATCCGTCATCCAGCAGGATAAAATCATCCGACAGAGGGTAGGAAATCACAACCGCCTGCTTGCCCATCGGTATCAAACCGAATAATTTCATGGATAACCAATAGGTTCCCGGTTGCCACGTTTCAGGCAGCCTGGCCGGTTGGCGCGGTGTAAATACAATCAACGGTGCGGCAACATACAGCAGCAGTGACGGACGCTGCACCTGTTCAATCGCAACCGTGCTTGAACACGATAAATCAGTTTGCAAACAAATCTGCATGGTCGTTTTTTTGTATTGTTGGCAGGCCAAAGCCATCAATAACCCATTATTGCAAGCCCGATACAATCTTGTATGCCAAAACAGGCTGCCTGAAAACCTTTCAGGCAGCCTGTAATTACAACATTATTTACGCTTGGCCAGCGGTACGAATTTCTGGTCGTCCGGACCGGTGTAGTTGGCGCTGGGGCGGATGATTTTGCCGTCCTGACGCTGTTCCAGCACGTGGGCAGACCAGCCGCTGGTGCGCGAAATCACAAACAGCGGGGTGAACATGGCGGTGGGTACGCCCAGTTTGTGATAGGACACGGCGGAGAACCAGTCCAGATTGGGGAACATTTTTTTCTCGTCCCACATCACGGTTTCCAAGCGCTCGGCCACGTCAAACAGGGTCATGTCGCCGGTTTCCTTGCACAAATCGCGCGCCACTTCTTTAATCACCACATTGCGCGGGTCGGAAATGGTGTACACCGGATGGCCGAAACCGATGATGACTTCTTTGCGCTCCAGGCGCTGTTTGATGTCGGCTTCGGCTTCGTCGGCGCTGCGGTAGCGTTTTTGGATGTCGTAGGCCACTTCGTTGGCACCGCCGTGTTTCGGGCCTTTGAGCGCGCCGATGGCACCGGAAATGGCGGAGTACATATCGGAGCCGGTGCCGGTAATCACGCGCGAAGTGAAGGTGGAAGCATTGAATTCATGTTCGGCGTACAGAATCAGCGAAATATGCATGGCCTTGATGTGCGATGCGCTGGGACGCTCGCCGTGCAGCAAATGCAGGAAGTGGCCGCCGATGCTGTCTTCTTCGCTCTCCAAGCTGATGATTTTGCCGTTGTGGCTGAAGTGATACCAATACAAAAGCATGCTGCCCAGGCTGGCCATGAGTTTGTCGGCGATGTCGCGCGCTTCGCTCAAGGGCTGGCTTTCACGCTCGGGCAGAGTGCAGCCCAAGGCGGAAACACCGGTGCGCATCACGTCCATGGGGTGGGCGTTGGCGGGGATGTTTTCCAATACCGACAGCACATTGGCAGGCAGATTGCGCAGGGCTTGCAGTTTTTTCTTGTAGGCGGCCAGCTCGTGTTTGTTGGGCAGGTGGCCGTGTACCAACAGATGCGCCACTTCTTCAAATTCGCAGTTTTTGGCCAGGTCGAGAATATCGTAGCCGCGGTAGCTCAAATCGTTGCCGGTGCGGCCTACGGTACACAGCGCGGTGTTACCGGCAGCCACGCCGGACAAGGCCACCGATTTTTTCGGCTTGGGGGTGACGGCTTCAGGGGTGGTGGTTTTTTTTGTTGCCATACGGATTCTCCTTGTGGGGTCGGTTAAGTGTCTGCCCTGGGGCAGACTGTTTGCAGACTGTGTTTGTAGGTTGGGTCGCAGACCCAACATTTTGTCTAATGGTTAGGTGTTGTTGGGTCTTACGACCCATCCTACAGCTGCTGCCCATCTGCCCTACATCAGCAAAGACGTCAGGCTTTTATAAACCATCATCACGGCCAGCAGCGACAAAATCAGCAGGCTCAGCTGGCGGAAGCGGTGGAAGGGAATGCGGCGGCGCAGCCATACGCCTGCCAACAAAGCCGCCACCGCGGCCAGCGAGGGCCAAATCAGCATGGGTGCGGGTATGTGCATGGCTGCCAGCAGCGGCCACAGCATCCACAACTGCGCCAGCTTGCCCAGCGCAAAACACAGATTGCCGGCTTGGGCGATTTCGTCTTTGTCCCGGCTTTGCGCCAGCAAATACATCATCAGCACCGAAGACATGGCATTGGTGGCACCGCCGATGATGCCGCCCGCCAGCCCGAACAGTGCGCCCACGGCGGGGTGTTTGGGCAGGATCAGCCGTACTTGGCGCCAGGCGGTGAGTACATACAGCGCCATCACCGCGGCCAAACCCAGTTGCAGCCACGCCTGCGGCAGCCATAACAACAGCTTCACGCCGATTAAGCTGCCGATCACGCTGCACACCGCCAGCACGCTGTAACGGCGCAGCACCGCCCAGAGTGGTCCGCCGCTGAGCAGGCTGAGCACATTGATCAGCAGCATGGGGATAAGCGTGAGCACAATGGCCTGCTGCATGTCCATGGACATGGCCAAAATGGCGGTGGGAATCAGCGTCACACCGATGCCCACCATGCCGTGCAGCAGGGCCGCGGCGGCCAACACCAGCGTCAGCAGCGCGGCCGTGGGCATGGTTTATTTGCTTTCGCTAAACAGTTTGTCGAGTTTTTGTTCGTAATCGTGGTAGCCCAGGAAATCATACAGCTCCATGCGGGTTTGCATGGTGTCGAGCACGTTTTCCTGCGTACCGTCGTTTTTGATGTGCTGATACACATTCAGCGCGGCTTTGCTGGCGGCGCGGAATGAAGACAGGGGATAGAGCACCAGGTCCACGCCCACTTCCGCCAGCTGCTGCTGGGTATAGAGCGGGGTGGAGCCGAATTCGGTGATATTGGCCAGCACCGGCACCTTCACGGCATCGACAAACTGGCGGTACATGCCCAATTCGGTCATGGCTTCGGGGAAAATCATGTCGGCACCCGCTTCCACACAGGCTTGCGCGCGCTCGATGGCCGATTCCAAACCTTCCACCGCCAGCGCGTCGGTGCGCGCCATGATGACAAAGTTGTCGTCCACACGCGCGTCCACGGCGGCCTTGATGCGGTCCACCATTTCCGCTTGCGACACAATGGCTTTGTTCGGGCGGTGGCCGCAACGCTTTTGCGCCACCTGGTCTTCGATATGCACCGCAGCCACACCGGCACGCTCGAAATTGCGGATGGTGCGGGCAATATTAAACGCGCCGCCCCAACCCACATCGATGTCCACCAGCAGCGGGGTATCGACATTGTCGGTAATGCGGCGCGCATCGATGAGCACGTCTTCCATGGTGGTGATGCCCAAATCGGGAATGCCGCAGGAACAGGCCGCCACACCGCCGCCGGACAAATAAATCGCCTTGAAACCACTTGCGGTGGCCAGGCGGGCAAAATAGGCATTGATACAGCCGACAACGGCCAGGGGATTTTCGGATTGGACGGCCTGGCGGAAACGCAGGCCTGCGGATACGGCAGACATAGAGGCTCCTTTGCGCTGTTTATTTATATGTTTATGAGGCAGCGCCAAACTTTAGACAAAAAGCTCCTGCTTGTCAAACGTATTTAAATTGCGTTAAAACAATCGATTATGCATAGACAAAAAAAACCATCTGGCCAAGGGGAAAAGCGCAGATGGTTAAACACATTATGGGAAAATATGACAAAAGCCCCTCTGGACTCCTGCGGAACGAACTATACCTTAGGTTACGCTTCTTTACAAGTTTTAATATAGCTCAAACAAGGGTTTTTTATACTCTTTTCGCTCCTCTCTATCGGATTCAAATACATCGTCCACCGTCCGGAAAAACAAAAGCCCCGCATCAGCAGGGCTTTGAAGACTGTGGAAATCCGGATTAACGGGTTACCAGAGTATTGATTTCGATGTCTACGCGACGATCCGGCTCGATACAGGCGATCAGAGCAGCACGTTTTCTGGCAGCAGATACACGGCTACCCAGCTTGGCCACTTCTTCTTGGCAAGAAGCAGTCATACGTGCTTGAGACTCGCCCAAGCCGACAGCAGAGATTTTACCGGCGCTAACACCGCGGCTAACCAAGTAGTTGCTCACAGTGTGGGCACGACGCTCAGACAGAGCCTGGTTGTACTGGTCGGAGCCCATAAAGTCGGTGTGACCTTCTACACGTACGGATTGTACGTTGGTTTGAGACAGACGTTGAGCCAAGTTGTTCAGAGTTTCTACAGCTTCCGGACGCAGGTTGTATTTGTCAAAGCCGAACAGGAAGTTGGCAGACAAAGACACGCGCTCGGTTTGTACTCGAGGTTGCGGCGCAACGGTGCCGTCACCGCACTCGGCCAAGCCGTCGGTTTCTTTATTCAAGAAAGAGTTTTCCCAGCATTCGCCGTAGCTGTTGCGTACAACTTCGCGGGATTCTTGGCTAATGGTGTAGCCGTTTTTTTCGTGGGCCATCGCGCCGGTAGAAGCAATCAGTGCAACGACTAAGGCGCTCAATTTCAGCTGTTTGGTCATGTTATTCCCTCATCAAAAAATTGTTATGTATCTACAGCCTTGAAAACAAGATTGATTTGATACAAATACCATATACAGGCCGCTCAAACCGGGCGGTAACTCAGGTAAATCAA
This sequence comes from Neisseriaceae bacterium HSC-16F19, assembly GCF_024171525.1. Taxonomy (GTDB): domain Bacteria; phylum Pseudomonadota; class Gammaproteobacteria; order Burkholderiales; family Neisseriaceae; genus JALJZY01. The sequence continues at coordinate 10,840 of NZ_JALJZY010000007.1, read as the reverse complement.
GTTTGCACTATAAAAAGCTAAGCCCAAACTGTCAATAGCCGCGCCACCTGTACGAAGCTGCTAGACGACCCGCTTCCTAGTGCCGCATCATGCCTAAAAATGATTGGTGTGTCACTTATTTACAACGTGAAGCGGCAATAAAGCTTTATTTTGTTGTACACAGGCAACAGGTTCGCGGGTGCAGGGCCTGCCGCAGCGGTGCTGTTTGGGCGTGCGTGCGGCGGCAGTGCATAATGCGGTGCATACAGCAGCGGCCGCAATGTTGCGCAAACACGACAAGGCCGCTGGAGGAAGCCTTTACCATGAAATTGCAACAATTGCGCTACGCCGTGGAGGTGTACCGCCAAAATCTCAATGTCTCCGACGCGGCCGATGCCCTCTTTACCTCGCAGCCCGGCATTTCCAAGCAGATCCGTCTGCTCGAAGAAGAACTGGGCGTGCCGCTGTTTGTCCGCCACGGCAAACGCATGGTGGCGGTCACCGCACCCGGCAAGGTGGTGTTGGAAACTGCCGAGCGCATTTTGCGCGAGGTGCAGAACATCAAAAAAATCGGGACCGAATTTGCCGAGCACGACCGCGGCACGCTGACCATGGCCACCACCCATACCCAAGCGCGTTATGCGCTGCCGCAGGTGGTGTCGGCCTTTGTGGCGCAATATCCGGGGGTGCAGCTGTCGATTTTGCCGGCCAGCCCGCTGGTATTGGACAAGATGGTACTGGAAGGCGAGGCCGATTTTGCCATCGGTACCGAGTTGGGGCCGAGCCACGCGGATTTGCGCAAGCTGAGCTGTTATGCCTGGAACCGCAGTGTGGTGGTGCCCGACGGCCATCCGCTGCTGTCCTTAAACCGTACCCTGCAATTGGCGGATTTGGCGGCCTATCCGCTGATTACTTACGAATCGGCCCTGCTGGACAATACCGCCATTACCCGCGCCTTTGCCCAGGCCGGGGTCGATATCCCCCAAGTGGCGCTGGCTTCGGCCGATACCGACATCATCAAAACCTATGTCAAACTGGGCTTGGGTGTGGGCCTGATGGCGAGCATGGCGTTTGACGCCGAAGCCGACAAGGGCTTGCAGTGCATCAGTGCCGAACATTTGTTCGAGCCGTCTTTTGCCCACATCGTCTTGCGTACCGACAGTTATCTGCGCGGTTATGCCTATGCCTTTTTGGCGCTGTTTGCACCCAAGCTCACGCGCGAATATGTGGAAACGGCGCTGTATGCGCCTTTGGATGAAGATTTTTCCATTTAAGCCGTTTCAGGCTGCCTGAAAACGGTTACAAAAACGGATTGTGCCGTTTTTCGTGGCCGATGGTGGTCATGGCGCCGTGGCCGGTGATTACGCGGGTGTCTTCCGGCAGAATCAGCAGCTTGCCGTGAATATTGCCGATAAGGTCGGCATGGTTGCCGCGCGGAAAGTCGGTGCGGCCGATGGATTCCAAAAACAAGACGTCACCGGCCACCAGCAGGCCGGCATCGGCACAATAAAACACCACATGACCGGGGGTGTGGCCGGGAATGTGCAATACTTCAAAACGGTAGCGGCCCACGCTCAGGCTGTCGCCCTCTGCGAGCCAGCGCGTCGGTGCAAACGGCGGGCTGAAGGGGAAGCGGTAGGCTTGGGTAATCTGCGGCAGCTGCTGTATCCAAAAATCATCGTCCGGGTGCGGACCGAGCACCTGGATGTCCAGTCGGGCGGTCAAGTCGACCACGCCGCTCACATGATCCACATGGCCGTGCGTCAGCCACACGGCCTTGAGCTGCAAGCCCCTCTTTGCCACTTCTTCCAGCAGGCGGTCCACTTCGCCGCCCACATCCGTCAATACCGCTTCCTTACTTTCCTCATCCCAAATCAGGGTGCAATTCTGCAAAAACGGGGTTACCGGTAGTATTTCAAACTGCAAAGCCATGTGTATTCCTTATATCGGGCGGCACTACGGCGGATAATGCCGCAAACATATCATGATGATATGAAAGTTAATTTACATTTAATTACAAGTTGTGCACTTATTCTACTGCCGCCGATTGTTGCATAATGCGCCTCACAACGACAAAAACTTTAATTCGCAAATCAATTCATACAGTATTACGGAGGTGTACCATGCTGTTACAACGTTTCTTGATCAAACTCAGCCCCGTACAGGGCGCCAAGACCAACCGCCAAATGGAAGTGTCCCTGCCCAAACGCATGATGCGCATGTACGGCATGAACGGTGTAAAACGCTATATTGCCGAGCACTACAATGTGCGCCAAGAGCAAATTGTGGCGGTTGAGCCCTTCTACCGTTAAACCCCGAACCCTTAAAAAGGCTGCCTGAATGTTCAGGCAGCCTTTTTTATCGGCTTAATGGCGGAAATGACGGATGCCGGTGAGCACCATGGCGATGCCGTGCTCGTCGGCGGCGTCAAACACTTCCTGGTCGCGCATGGAGCCGCCGGGGTGGATGATGGCTTTGATGCCTTGTTCGGCAATCACGTCCACGCCGTCGCGGAAGGGGAAGAAGGCGTCTGATGCGGCGCAGGCGCCCGTAAGGTCGAAGCCGCCGTCTTGTGCCTTGCGCGCGGCAATGCGGGTGGAATCGACGCGGCTCATTTGTCCGGCGCCGATGCCGTAGGTCTGGCCGCCTTTGCCGAACACGATGGCATTGGATTTCACATATTTGGCCACATTCCACACAAACAGCAAATCATGCCATTCCTGCTCGGTCGGTTGGCGTTTGCTTACCACGCGCAAATCTTCGCGGCGGATGCGGTGCAAGTCCGGGGTCTGCACCAACAGGCCGCCACCCACGCGTTTGAGTTCGAAACGGTTGGCTCCGGCCAGAAGCGGCACTTCCAGCACGCGCACGTTTTTCTTGGCGGCAATGATTTCCTTGGCCTTGTCGGTGAATTTGGGCGCCATCAGCACTTCCAGAAACTGGCCGGTCACGGCTTCAACAGTGTCGGCGTCCACTTCGCGGTTAAAGGCGATGATGCCGCCGAAGGCGCTGGTGGTGTCGGTGGCAAAGGCCAGTTTGTAGGCATTGAGCGGGGTATCGGCCACGGCCACGCCGCAGGGATTGGCGTGTTTCACAATCACACAGGCGGGGGCGTCAAAGGCTTTGACCGCTTCCCAGGCGGCATCGGCGTCGGCAATATTGTTATACGACAATTCTTTGCCTTGCAGCTGGTGATAAGCGGCCAGGCTGCCGGGCGCGGGATAGAGGTCGCGGTAGAAAGCGGCGTGCTGGTGCGGGTTTTCGCCGTAGCGCATTTCCTGCACCTTGACCCAGCTTTGGTTGAACTGCTGCGGGAATTCGCCGATTTTGGGCTCGCCGCTTAATTGTTCGTCGCACACGCTGGTGAGGTAGTTGGAAATCATGCCGTCGTATTGAGCGGTATGGGAAAAGGCTTTGCGCGCAAGATTGAAGCGGGTTTTGTCCGACAGGCTGCCTGCGGCCTGCAATTCGGCTATCACCGCGTCAAAGTCGCTATTGTCGGTAACGATGGCGACATGTTTCCAGTTTTTGGCGGCGGATCGCACCATGGTGGGGCCGCCGATGTCGATGTTTTCAATCGCATCTTCCAGCGTGCAGCCCGGCTTGGCGATGGTGGCGGCAAACGGGTACAGATTCACGCACACCAAATCGATATTGCCGATGCCGTGCTCTTCCATTTTGGCGACGTGCTCGTCCAAATCGCGGCGGCCGAGAATACCGCCGTGGATTTTCGGATGCAGGGTTTTGACGCGGCCGTCGAGCATTTCCGGGAAACCGGTGTAATCGGCCACTTCAATGACCGGCACACCGGCATCGGCCAGCATTTTGGCGGTGCCGCCGGTGGAGAGGATTTCCACCCCCAGTTGGTCCAGGGCTTGGGCAAATTCGACCACGCCGGTTTTGTCAGACAGACTGATCAGGGCGCGTTGGATACGTGACATGGTTTTAAGTCCTTATTGAAAGTCATCAACATTGTTTTGCCCGTTACGGTGTATTGGGCAGGTATTAAAATTTTTCAGGCAGCCTGAAACAATCACAGCACCCATGTTCCCTCTCCCGCGGGAGAGGGTTAGGGAGAGGGCTGTGAACGGCTGCTGACATCTTGAATGGCTTGCAGCAACATCAAACGTTTAGCCCTCTCCCCAACCCCTCTCCCACTGGGCGAGGGGCTTATGTTGTGGACACTGCCTACATTGCCGGATGTAATCCGGAGATTTTCCCCGAACAACAGTGCGCGCTCGCGGGAATGGCGGCAGCTAAGGTTTCAAGCTGCCTGAAAACGGCTTTTCGTTTAAATGGGGTAGGTCGGCTCTCCGTGCCGACGGTTTTATATTTATGTGTCGGCCTACGGCTCATCTACATGCTTACAGCCGTAGGTTGGGTCGCCAGACCCAACATTTGCCAGAATCTTTAGAAGCGTTGGGTCTGGCGACCCAACCTACGCAATGACGTTAATCAATTGCTTGCAGTTTCGTATGAAATTCGATTTTTAATATAAAACAATAATATATTTTATATAGTCGAATAAAATAAGAATGAGACAAGGCAGCAAGCCGCAGACAGTACAGATAGTACGGCAAGGCGCAGCAACGCCGTATCATTCTTATTTTAAATGACTATAAATATAGATTTTATAACTTTACTGCGTGCAAAATCTGCTTTCAGGCAGCCTGTTTCCTATCCCAATAGCGCGGAAACACCACCGCCAAAAAAGTGGCGGCAATCACCAGGGCAATGCCCGCGCCGGAGAGCGCCGAAATATGTTCGCCCAAAATCAGCACCGCCAGCAACACGCCGAATACCGGTTCCAGCGCGGTGAGGATGCCGGACACATTGGCCGACACTTTGTTCATGCCGATATTCCACAACCAATATGCCAGCCAGCTGCAACCGATGCCCAGATAAAGCATGCCGATAACACCGGCGCTGTTCCAATGGATCTCATGGCTTTCGGCCAGGAAATAGGCAAAGGGGAAACACATCGGCACCGCCAGCAGAAACGACACCGAGGTATAGGCCGGGGTGCCGATTTCGTCGATAAGTTTGCGGGTCGGCCGCCAGATATAGGCAAACAACACCCCCGCCAACAGCACCAGCATGCAGCCCAACAGACTGATGTCGCCGCCTTCTTCGGCACCGCCGGCAATCAGCACCGCCACCCCGGCAAAGGCCAGCGCGCCAAACAGCCATTGATACCAGCGCGCACGGTCCTTAAAGAAAAAGTGGCCGACAAACACCATCAGCAAAGGCTCCAGCCCGATAATGGTGACCGCGCTGGCGGCGGAGGTATAGCGCAGGCCGATAAATTGCAGCAGCAACACCGCCACATGATGCAGAAAAGCCAGTATCAGCAAGGCTTTCCAGCTGGATTTGGGAATCTTGCCGATATGGCGGCGGCACACCGGCAGCACCAGCAAAGCGGCAATCAGCAGGCGGATTTGCACCATCCACACGGCATCCATCATGGTATAGACGTATTTGGCTGCCACAAACGAGCTGCTCCACAGCAATAGGGCGATGATTTGGTAATGCATTTGAAGTTTCAGGTAGCCTGTGTTTATTCAATCAAACCATGTTCCAGCAGCTTTTTGCGCAGGGTATTGCGGTTTAAGCCCAGCACTTGCGCCGCCTGCGACTGGTTGCCGTTGCATTGCGCCATCACGCAGCGCAGCAGCGGCAGCTCGGCCTGGCGCATCACCATATCGTACACGCCGCAAGGCGTGGCGCCGTCGAGGTCGGCGAAATAGCGTTGCAGGTGGTGTTCGACGGTGTCGGCAATGCTGGGAGCGGGTTTGTGGGACATGGGATACTCGGTTTAAAACAGTTCGGCGATACCCATTCAGAAACACAGCTAACAAGGCGGCACAAAAGCCGCGAGCGCAGCGAAGTCCCGCAGGAAAGGCAGTACAAGTAGTACGGAACAGATTTTGTTGCCGCTTTAGTGGCTTACAAAATCGTTCTCTTCGAGCAAGGCGAGACAACGCGGTTAGATGTGTTTATGGATGGGTATCAGGATATGCGCCAGGCGCAGGGCCAATGGCTGTATTGCTGACCGCATTGCTGCAAAAACGCGGCCAGGCGGTCGTATTGTCCGGCGGCGCTGTCTATGCCGTTCAGCTCGCGGCGTGCGGCATCGCCATCGGGCAGGGCGGCCAAATACCAGCCGATGTGCTTGCGGGCGGTGCGCACGCCGGTGTATTCGCCGTAAAAATCATGCATGGCGGCAATATGCGCCAGCACCTGCGCCGAGGCTGCCTGAAAAGACAGCGGCGCGGGCAGGCGGCCGTGTTGCAAATAATGACGGATGTCGCCAAACAGCCACGGCTGCCCTTGGGCGCCGCGGCCTATCATCACGCCGTCGGCGCCGGTATGCGCCAGCACGGCGGCGGCTTTGTGCGGGCTGTTAATGTCGCCGTTGACCCACAGCGGTATGCGGATTTGCTGTTTCACTTCGGCGATCAAATCGTATTCGGCTGCACCACGGTACATCTGCGTGCGCGTGCGCCCGTGGATTGCCAGCGCGGCAATGCCCGCATCTTCGGCCAGGCGGGCAATGGTGCGGATGTTTTTATGGTCATCACTCCAGCCCAAACGGGTTTTCAGGGTCACCGGCACGTCCACCGCCTGCACCACCGCGCGCAAGATGTCGCCCACCAGCGCTTCGTTTTGCAGGAGCGCACTGCCGGCGGCGACATTGCACACTTTTTTGGCCGGGCAGCCCATATTGATGTCGATGACCTGGGCGCCGCGCGCCACATTGTATTGCGCCGCTGCCGCCATTTGTGCCGGATCGCTGCCCGCGATTTGCACCGCAATCACGCCGCTTTCGCCTGCATGGTCGGTGCGGTGCAGGGTTTTGCGGGTGTGTTGCAGTGCAGGGTCGCTGATGATCATTTCGCTCACCGCCCATCCGGCGCCGAAATCACGGCACAGCTGGCGGAAAGGCTTGTCGGTGATGCCTGCCATCGGCGCCAGCGCCACGGCGGGACGCACGGCATAGGGGCCGATATTCAGGGCGGGCAGCGCGGGTGGGGCAGGCATGGTTTCAGGCAGCCTGCCAGCTGCGGATTTGCTGTTCGATGGCAGCGGCGTTGAGGCCCAAATCGGCCAGCAGCGCCGCCGGATCACCGTGCTCGGTAACCACATCGGCAATGCCCAACAGCAGCACCGGCTTCATCATGCCCATGCGCGCCAAGGCTTCCAACACCGCGCTGCCTGCGCCGCCTTGGGCGGTGTTTTCTTCCACACACACCAGATAATCATGGCCCGCGGCCAATTCACGCACCAAGTCTTCGTCCAGCGGTTTGACAAAACGCATGTCGGCCACGCTGGCGTCCAGCTGTTCGGCTGCTTGCAGCGCCGGTTGTACCATGCTGCCGAAAGCCAGAATCGCCGTGCCCTTGCCCTGGCGGCGCAGCACGCCACGGCCCACGGGCACGGTCTCCAAATTATTGCCCGCATCCACGCCGGTACCGGCGCCGCGCGGATAACGCACCGCCGCCGGTTGGTTTAAGGCATAACAGGTGGAGAGCAGCTTGCGGCATTCGGCTTCGTCGCTGGGGGCAGCCACCACCAGATTGGGAATGCAGCGCAGATAGCTCAAATCATAAGCCCCGGCATGGGTGGGGCCGTCGGCGCCGACTATGCCCGCGCGGTCAATGGCAAACAGCACCGGCAGGTTTTGCAGCGCCACATCGTGAATCAACTGGTCGTAGCCGCGTTGCAAAAAGGTGGAGTAAATCGCCACCACCGGTTTCACACCGCAGCAGGCCAAACCGGCGGCAAAGGTGACCGCGTGCTGCTCGGCAATGCCGACATCGAAATAGCGCGCAGGGAACTGCTGTTCAAAGGCCACCAAGCCGCTGCCTTCGCGCATGGCCGGGGTGATGGCCACCAGCTGGTCGTCTGCGGCGGCTTGGTCGATGAGCCATTGGCCGAAAATCTGCGTGTAAGTGGGTTTGGCCGGGGCGGCGGCGGGTGCCGGGCCTTCTTCCGGATTGAATTTGCCCACCGCATGGAAGCCCACCGGGTCGTTTTCCGCCAGCTTGTAGCCTTGGCCTTTTTTGGTGACGATGTGCAAGAGCTGCGGCCCTTTGCGGCGGCGCATGTCCTGCAACACCGACACCAGCTTGAGCACGTCGTGGCCGTCGATGGGGCCGCTGTAGGTGAAGCCGAAATTGTCGAACAGCGAGGCGGTGGGCACGGCATCGTGCACCACGTCTTTGAGTTTGTTTTCCACCCGCTGCGCCACATCCAGCGCGCCGGGCAGCATGTCGAGGATTTTTTCCGATTTTTCCTTGAAGGACTTCACCAGCCCTTTGACATCGCGCACCACTTGCCCGGCCAGGTATTTGGGCAGGGCGCCGACATTGGGGGAAATCGACATTTCGTTGTCGTTGAGGATGACCAAGAGGTCGATGTCCATATCCCCGGCATTATTGAGCGCTTCAAAAGCCTGTCCGGCGGTCATGGCGCCGTCGCCGATAACGGCCACGCTGCGGCTGGCGCGTCCGGCCAGTTTGTCGGCCACCGCCATGCCCAAGGCCGCGCCGATGGAGGTGGACGAATGGCCGACGCCGAAATCGTCGTATTCGCTCTCGCAACGCTTGGGGAAACCGGCCAGGCCGCCGCGCTGGCGCATGGTGTGCATGCGCTCTTTGCGGCCGGTGAGGATTTTGTGCGGATAGCTCTGATGGCCCACATCCCACACCAGATGGTCTTCCGGCGTGTTGTACACATAGTGCAGCGCCACCGTCAGCTCCACCGCGCCCAGATTGCTGGCGAAATGGCCGCCGGTGCGGCCGACCGAATCCAACAAAAAGGCGCGCAACTCGTCGGCCAGCTGCGGCAGCTGTGCGGTTTCCAGCCCGCGCACATCGGCGGGCAGGCGGATGGTGTCCAGTAAGGGCGTCGGTTTCATGGCGTGGCTTTGGTGTTTCAGGCAGCAAGGGCCTGTATTTTATAAAAACCGGCAACAGGGTGCTGCTTGTTTTTCAGGCAGCCTGTGCGCTTGTTGGTGCAAGAGTGCGATTATAACAGAGAAGCCCCGTTCCGCCTTGCCGTGTGCATGACTGCTTATACGGCTTGGATTACAATGCGGCTCTTTGTTTTCAGGCAGCCTGAAAATCCATACATTGCCCTCCTGCACATCTGAAAGATTTTAATGACCGATACCGCCATTCTCGGCCTGGGCTATCTCGGCCGCCCGCTGGCCGAAGCCCTGTATTTGCGCGGCCATGCCGTGGCCGCACTCAAACGCCGGTACACCTCCGACGATGTGGCCCTGCCCATTGCCCTTAATGCCGCCGACCTTGATGACGAGGCCGTGTGGACGCAGCCGTTTTGGGCGGAACATTGGGCGGACAAACCCACCTGGGTGTGTTTGCTGCCGCCCTCGGCTGTGGCCGATTATGCGGCGGTGCTGCGCCGCTGGCTGGCCTTGGCGGAACATTTTCAGGCAGCCCATGTGGTGCTGGGCAGCAGTATCAGCGTTTATGGCGATGCGCCGCGGCTGTGCGACGAACACAGTCCGCCACAGCCTGCCACGGCTTCTGCCCGTGCCTGTGTGGCGGCGGAAACCATCGTGCTCGACAGTGCCGTGCCGCAGGTGAGCGTATTGCGTTTGGGCGGCCTGTATTCGGCGGCGCGCCATCCGCTCAATCGTTTGCTGCAACGCCAGCCGCTGCCACAGCCGCAAGCGGCGGCCAATATGCTGCACCAAGACCGCGCCGTGGCGGCACTGCTGCACGCCATCGCCCATCCGCAAGGCCGCCGCATCCGCAATATTGTCGAAACCCCGCCGCCCACGCGCGAGGATTTTTATACCGCCCAAGCCGCGCTGCTGGGCCTGCCGCCGCCGCAATTCGACCCCGGCGACACACGCCCCGGCAAAGTGCTGGCTTCGTGTTATGATGATGTGTCTTTTTAATCTGCCAAACTAGGGTAAACTGACAATCCGCCCTAGGCTGCCTGAAAACCAACCATGCATCCCGTTCTCAATCACATCATTGCCCAACATCCCGATATCCGAAGCCAACTGGCGCAGCACCAGGGCCGTATTATCCGTCTGAACGGCGGTGGTCTCGCGCTCACCGCCGCCATCACCGAAGAAGGTTATCTGCAAGCCACTGAGGCCGAAGCCGAAGCGGTGCTCACTTTTCACAGCAGTGCCGTGGGCAAGGTCTTGCAAGGGCAGACACCGGGTGTGGGCGATATAGACGTCTCTGGCGACCACGCGCTGGGCATGGCGGTGCTGCCCTTGATCGGCGCGCTGCAATACCGTTGGGATGAGGACATTGCCCGCCTGTTTGGCGACACCGCCGCCGGTGGGGCGCTGCATTTGTCGGCACAACTGCGCGAACAGGGCGCGCAATGGCGGCAGGACATCGCCCGCCACATCGAAGCAGCCGCCCGCGAGGGCCGGGCGCCGGTGGTGCACCACAGCGAATGGGCGCCGTTTACCGAGGCGCTGGCCGTCTTGCGTGACGACACCGCCCGTTTGCAGGCGCGTTTGCAGCGGCTGGAACAGGCGCGCAAGCAACAGTCGGATAAGTAAAATGCACCAAGCGATGGTGCTAATAAAAATGACTGCTCCCCCTAAAACACCCTACCCAAAATGACAATCAAACGAGCAGTTATGATACAGCTGCCTTACTTCCCTCGGCATCTTCAACCATACCCAAGATACATGAATTACGACCATCAATATATCGAGTTTGTCTGTGTTAATAAAAAACCCCCTGCATTGCTGCAGGGGGGTTGGAATTGGTGTTTGGCGGTGACCTACTTTCACACGGGTATCCGTACTATCATCGGCGCTGGTTCGTTTCACGGTCCTGTTCGGGATGGGAAGGCGTGGGAC
>NZ_JALJZY010000006.1 GCF_024171525.1 Neisseriaceae bacterium HSC-16F19 | reverse complement strand
GTCGAAGGCTAAGGCTACGCCGATGTTGAAGCCGTCGCTGCTGCCGTGTTGGCGGCTGTCATGACTGTCGCGGCTGCTGTCGATGCGGATGTCGCTGCTGCTATACAGGTGTGTGCCGCCGTCTCCGGCAATATCGGCGCCGCTGATGCGGATGCGGCTGTCTGCATGATGATCGGCGCTCAGTCGGACTTGGCCGCGGCTGCTGATGCCGGCATCGCTGTATTGTTCGCCGCTCTGTTCGCTGTGCTGCCGTTGGTGCTTTTGCCCGTAGGTGATGGAGACGCTGAACAGTCCGCTGCTGTCGCCGCTGCCGAGCCGGCCGATGCTGTTGCTGATGCTTTGGGCGCTCTGGTAAACGCTCCAGCCGGTATTGGCGGCGGCCATGGCATTGACGCGTCCGTTGCGGCTTTCGCCGGCCGTCTCCATGGTGTCGCGGGTGTTTTCCAGGGCTTGCAGTACGGGTACGTTGACGGCAACGGTAATGCCTTTTTGGTCAAAGCGACTGTCGAGACGTTGGTAATACGGTGCGGCGGCACCGCGGATGTCGATATTGCGGGCATTAATGCCGACATCGCTGTCGGCATCGATGTGGCTGCCGATCTGGCGGTAGTCTTCTCCGGCACGGAGTGTGATTTTGCCTGCGCTGGTCACCAGGCTGCCTTCTTGCCGTATCTGACTGTCTTCGCCGCTGCTTTGATTGTCGCGGTAGCCGATGAGGCGGCTGAAGGCGCTGTCGCCGGTCATCAGTCCGCGGACTGTCTGGCGGCTGTCGCCGCGGCTCTCTGCCGCTGCGGCGGCACTCAGGACTTCGAGTGCGCCACCGGTCTGAATGTGCACGCCTTCCTGTCCGTGGATGTGGCTGCCGCTGATGCGGGTGTCGGCACTGCTGCGGATGTCGACGCTGCCGTTGGCACTCAAGCGGCTGCCTGAGGTGCTTGCGGTGCTACTGCGGTATTCGGCATGGCCCCCGCTACGGGTGAGATTGGTGCTGACCAAGGGGGTAAAGCGCTCTACGGCTTCGTCCATATGGGCGATATTGAAGGCTTTCCAACGGCTGTGGGCGGTGTCGCCTTGATTGGCGCGGTAGCTGCGGGTCTTTTGTTCGAGGGCGCGGATATGCTCGGATTTGAGGTTGAGGCCGACGACGAAACCGCTGCTGCGGTTGCGGCTGTGTTGCTGCTGCTCGCTGTGTTCTTCGGTATGGCGGATGTCGATATTGCGCGCTTGCAGTTTGAGGTCTTCTCCGGCACTCAGATGACTGCCGTGAACGTTGAGGTCTGCTCCGGCCAGTATCTCGGTATCGCCGCCAAGACTGCCGACATGACTGGCGCGGGCGCGGGTTTGGCTCTGTGTCTGATCAAGACGGCCGCTGCTCTTGCTGTAGCCGACGCTGAGTACGCCGTCTTTGAAGCTGCCGCTGATGCCGGACTGCTTTTCGGAACGCTGATGTTCGCTCTGTTGCCGCTCCTGTGCGGCAACAATGTCTACGGCACCGCCGGCCTGAAGACGGGTGCGGCCGTCTGAGACGATGTCGCTGCCTTCTATGTGCACATCCTTACCGGCACCGAGCACCACTTCGCGCCCTTCGATGACGCTGCCGCGGGCCTGCTCTTCGCGGCTGCGGTCGCTCTGGCGGACGCTGCTTTTGCCGAGCAGGTCTTTGCTGCGGTATTGGAAGGCTTCGTCTGCGGCGGTGCTGCTGCGTCCGGCTTCGAGGCGGATGTCGCCGTCGCTGTAAAGCTGTACGCGGCCTTCTGTGCTGTCCAGTGCGGCCTGGCGCAGGGTGATGCCTTGGGCAGCCTGCAGGCGGATGTCGCCTGCGGTTTCGATACGGCTGCCGACTTCGCTGCTGTGGCGCACATGACGGTAGTCGCTGCCGCTGCGGCTGCCGTGGCCTTCGCGGGCTTCGGTGTGGACGGTGCCGATATGCAGGCTGCCCTGCCGGGCGCTGATGTCGGTGCTGCCTTGGGCGGCACGGTTGTACAACCGTACGCCTTGGAGACGGACATCTTCGTCGGCGGCCATGAGCAGGCTGCCTGAACCGTGCTCACTGCCGTTGACGCCCAAGACGGCTTGGCGGGTCAGCCGGCTCTCGCCGTTGCTGTGGTCGCCGCTGTGGCTGAGGCCGCTGCCAAGGTCGATATTGCGTGCGGACAGATACAGGCCTTCACCGGCAATGGCGCTGCCGCCTTCGAGGCGGATGCGGTCGGCGGCAAGCATGCCGATGCGCCGGCCGCGGATGTGGCCGCTGTGTGCCTGGCTGTCGGCCTGTAACAGGACGCTTTCGCGGGCGGCGAGTGTGCCGCTGTTGTTGAGGCTGCCTGAAAGACTCACACCGAGGTTGCGGGCGCTGATGAGGGCACCGGCTTGCCCGTCATCACGGGCGGCGGTATATACCTTGGGTACCAGGACGCTGTGACGGCTGCCGTCGGCGAGGGTCACGCTTTGGGTTTCCAGCCAGAGGATGTCGCTGGTCAGCAGGCGCATTTGTCCGGCGCTGAGGGCAATGCCGGGGGTGAGGCCGAATTGCCGGGCAAAGGTGGCGCCGTTGTCCATCAGCGCTTTAAACTGCGCTTCGTCGCCGGTGTAACCGTCGAGACGGCGGTGGCCGGTGAGGCGGGCAATCTGTTCGTTTACCAGCCGCTGTTCGTAATAACCGTCGCCCAGCCGTTTGTGCATATGGGCCGGATCCTGGCCCAGCCGTTGCAGCATGTAGTCGCTGGACAGCCAGCGCCGGTAGTCGGCAAAGGCGGGATCGGTCTCGACCAGGTAGCGGTGGTGGGCGGGATTGACGGTATACAGTCCGTTGTTGGGCAACAGGACGGAGGCGCTGAGGCTGCGGATGTCTTTATCGTCGATGCGGGCGCTTTCGCTACGGCCGGCTACGGTGACGGCGGTGTGGTCCTGATAGCTTGCCGGCTGGTGGGCAAAGGGTCGGCTGCCGCTCTCTACGGTGTCGTTAATGCGGTAATGGTTTGTGGTGGAACGGCGCCATTTGAAACGGCGCTTTTCTGCATAGGAGAGCCAGCCCCTGCCAATACGGGTTTCGTATTGCTTTTGCTCTTGGGCAATATTCTCCAATACGGCGTCTTTGTCGCTGCCGATCCAGTCGCCGCCGATCAGAATCCGGCTGTGGCGGTTCACCAGGCTGCCGACGGCGCTGTACAGATTGCCGCCGGCTACGATTTGCCCGGGCTGGGAATGGCGCAGGCGGTCTTCGCTGTGGCGGAGGGTGTAATGCTGTTCGTTCCATTCGCTGCGCTTGATGGAGGGGCGGCCGTCGTAGAAGTCAAACTGCCCTTGGGCATGGTCGCCGGTCTGGTGCCAGCGGCCGTCCTGTCCGACTTCATACCATTCGGCCCGTCCGGGTACGGCATAACGGCGGACGCTGCGGCTGCCGGTGAGAACTTGTTCGTCCACTTCCCAACGGTTGTTGTCGTTGCGGACAGTGGCGGCATTAAGGTACATGTCGCCTGCCGATTCGATGCGGGCGCCGCGGTTGTGCACTCGGGCGGCCTGACCTTGGGCATGTCCGGCATCATCCAGGCTGCCGCCGATGTGCAGGCTGCCGCCACTGCTGATCAGACTGGAGAGGCTGCCGGTCTGCGCCCGACCGTCGGCCACGGCGGCGGCGCTGCCGTGGTTGTCTATCTGTGCGGCACCGATGTCCAGGCGGCTGCGGGCGGCTATCACGGGGGCTTGGAGGCTGCCGTCGGCGGCAATGCCTTCGCGGTTGTACAGTTGCCCGGCGGAGAGGGCGATATGGTCGCCGTAAATGCGGCCGCCGACACTGTTGTCGGTGTGGGCGGCATGCAGGCGGGTCTGACCGTTGCTGTTGATCAGGCCGAGATTGTATACGGCTTGGGCGGCCTGTATGTGCAGGCTGTCTTGGGCACTGAGGCTGCCGGATGCGCTGTTGTGCAGGGTGTCTGCTGTGATGCCCAGCTGCTGCCGTGCCTGCTGGCGGCCGCTGTTGTCAAGACGGCCGTCGCTGTGAATGTGCAGCCGGGCGGCATGGGCGCTGCCGTCGAGGGTGTTGCCGCTGCCCAGCTGCAATTGCGCTTCACCCGCAGCGGCCATGTCGCCTTGGCCGTCAAGGGTGTCGCTGTGCAGTTGCAGACTGCCGCCGCTGTGCAGGCTGCCGCTGCGGTTGGTCACGCGTCCGCTGCGGATGCTGAGACTGCGGGCGGTAAGAATGCGACCGTCGCGGTTGTTCAGTTCGCGGCTGTCGCTCTCAAGACTGTGCGCCTGTATAAGGCCGCTGCGGTTGTCCAAAAG
Source organism: Neisseriaceae bacterium HSC-16F19 (assembly GCF_024171525.1). Lineage (GTDB taxonomy): Bacteria > Pseudomonadota > Gammaproteobacteria > Burkholderiales > Neisseriaceae > JALJZY01. The sequence continues at coordinate 160,971 of NZ_JALJZY010000006.1, read as the reverse complement.
GCTGCCTGAAACCTGTATCTGCCCTGCGTTGATGTCGCCGCGGTTGTGCAGGTGTTGCTCTGCCTGTAGGCCGGTGTCGCCGTTGGCCTGAATGCGCCCGCTGTTGTCTATGTGGTGTACCTTGATTTGGCCGGGGGCGCTGCTGTGGCCGACGATGGGGCCGCCCTCGTGTATTTGGCCGCCGCCGGCGGCGCTGCTGCCGCCGTTACCGCTACCTGTACCGCTGCCGCCGTTACCGCTGCCGTTACCATTACCACCGCCCGGGTTTTCTGCGGCATATCCGATAAGGGCACCGGCATGGTTGGCAAGCTGTGCGGCCCGGATGTCCAGTCTGCCGCTGCCGCTCTGTATCAGGCTGCCGCTGTTGTTCAGAAGGGGGGCTGCAATATCGAGGCGGCTGCCTTGCAGGCTGCCGCTGTTGTCTGTCCGCTGACGGCTGTGGACGCTCTGGGTATGCGCGCTCTGTATGGCGCCGCTGTTGTTCACTACACTGCTGTCGATACGGCTGTCGCCCTGGGCGTAAATGCGGCCGCTGTTGTTGACGGTGCTGCCCTCCAGTACGACGCGGGCGGCTTGGGCTTGGGCGCTGTGGGCATCATCGGCAGCGGCAATGGTGCCGGTGTTGTCGATGCGGCCTTCGGCGCTGAGGCGTACGCCGCCGGCGGCGGCAAAGATTTGCCCGCGGTTGTGAATGCGGGCATCCTGTCCGTGGACGGCCAGGGTAATCTTGCCGGCATACATGCCGCCCAACTCGGCGGTGTCTATCACGGCTGCGGTACCGGGCAGGGTAGGGGCGGTACTGATTCGGCCTTGGGTGTCGGCAGGCCGGTCGGCGGCACTGATGTGCAAGTCCTGCGCCCAGATGCCGCCCTCTACGGTGGTGCTGCGGCTGAGTATGCGGGTGTAGTCGGCATCGCTGCCGTCCAAACCGCCGCTGCCGATGCGTACGCTGCCTGCGCCGCTATGGTAGCCTTCTATGCTACCGTTGCGGATGCGGGCTTCTCCGGCGCTGAGGGTGATGCCGGCGGCGTTGATAAAGCCGCCGCCGTCGATGTGGATGCCGGCAGGGTTGGCAATGACGACTTCGGCGCGGCGGCCGCCCACTTCGATGTGGCCGTTCAGGCGGCTGGGGGAGGCGCTGTTGACTTGGTTGACGATAATGCGGGCTTCGCCGCGGGCCAGATGGGGGTTGCCTTCTATCCAGCCGCCGAGCCGGGTGTGTACGTTCTTGCGGCTGTTGTTGAGGATGGCGCCGCGGTTGTTAACGTCGAATTGGCGGTATTGGTTGACGGAAACCCCGGCGGCGCTCGGGGTTTGGATGTTGACGGCGGGTATGCCGTTGCCGCTCACCAGTACCTGCGGACGCTGTCCGGCAGGGGCGCTGCCGTCGGGCACTATCTGGGCGTGTGCGGGAACAATAAGGGCCAGACCGAAGGCACACCAGAGGCTGAAGCTGAGCAGCCGCAGGGGGTGAAGGCTGCCTGAAACGCTGCGCCCTTCGCCGGCCTGCTTGCCGCTGCGGCGGGTGTGCTCCGCTACGGCCATCCACTGCCCGCGGCGGGGATTGTAGATGATGCGGTGGCAGTGGCGGTTCATGGGGTGGTCCTTTTGTTGACGGATTCTTGGATTAATGCGGCAATGCTGTTTCTATGGGAAGGCTGAAACCGGAATGCTTTTAAAAACTGTAATTGAGGGCAAAGCCCAAAGTGGTATTGGCGGTGCGGAAATATTGCGGCTTGGCGAGCGGCTTGCCGGCAAACACATCGTAATACAGCTGTCCTCCGGCTTTGAGGCGGCCTTTCAAACCGATGACGGCACCCGTGAGGTTTTGTCCCAGCAGGTACTCTGCGGACGGGCCGGATACGCGACCGGTATCCACACCCGCATACACTTGATGGGCAGGCCGGTAATGCCAGGCCAGGGTGTTGCGCCAGTACCAGCCCCGCTCGGCGGACAAGCTCGTTTCGCCGTCAAAGCCGCGTACGGTATAGCGGCCGCCGATGGCCAGTTTGTCTTGCGGGGTTAAGGGGGTTTGATTCCATTGGGCGTGTACATCGCTTTCGTAATGAAAGGCTTGGTTTTTAATCCGGAAAGGCATGTGTACGCCAAGCTGTGCGGTTATGATGCGCATGCGCGAGGTGCCTTCGCCAAAGGCTTCTTCAGGGGACTCCAGACTGCCTTTCAAACCGGTACCGCGCTTATAGGCGGCATTGAGTTGTACCGTGGCCGGACCGATGTATTCTTTGTGTTCGGCTGTCAGCATCCAGCCGCCGGTGCGGCGGCGCTGTACTTCGATTTCGGCATCATTGATAAAGCTGTCGGATGTCCGGGTCCACAATTTAAGCCCCATTTGGGTTTTACGGCGGGCATCGCGGTACATCATCCTGCTCAGTCCGATATCGCTATTGCTGCTGCTGCCGTTGTAATCATAGTTTTCAACCGCACCGGCCACGGCTTGGTGATAACGGTAACGGCTGTGGTTGAAAGACCCTAACCAGTTGCCCAGCGGTACGGAATAATGCAGTGCATAATTGTGTGTGCCGCTGCGGGTCCGTCCGCCGTCCATATCGGTGAGCCGGGTTTTATGGCCCAGGTCGCGACCTGCCGACACATAAAACAAATCACTCATGCCCAAAGGGTTGTCCAAAGACAGGCTGACACTGCCTTGGTATTTGCCGGTGGCCTTGCTGCCGGAATCGTCGGCCGCCAGGCTTAAACGTATGGGCAGGGTACGCTGCCGCCAACGGATCACAATATCGCTTTCATCGATTTCTTCTGCCGGAACGATTTGAATATCGGCCTCTGCCGTGGGTACGCGCTTGAGGTTTTCCAATCCCTGCTCCAGATGGCGCAGATTCAAGATCCGTCCGGATGCGGCGGGCAGCTCGTTTTGCCACTGCACAATACGCCCGACGTGCGTTTTTGCCGCCTCGCTGTCGTCAAAACGGATGTGGCGGATTTTGCCGGGCACTACGGTTAAGGTGAGAATGCCGCTGTTCAAATCCTGCGGTGCAGCCAAGATGCGGGTGGTGGTGTATCCCCGGTCTATGATTTTGTTTTGCGCAACCGTCATCAGCCGGTTGATACCGGCAGCACCCAAGCAGGTGCCGGGTGTAAAACGGGTTTGGGACAATGCGTGGGACAGCGCAAACCGGAAATGCCGGGCGTCATCGCCGGCCAAAGCAACCTGCTGTATGGGAAAACAGGGGGTATCGTCTTGTGTGGTGGCCAAAGGCGGCTCTGTCAAGCGGGGTGCATGACTGTCCAGACGTACGTCTGCTTGCGGCTGTTGTTGCTGTTGCAAAAGCTGCTGCCTTTGCTGCTCTTGCTGTAATCGTGCGGCTTCGGTGTCGGCATTGGGCGGCCGGGGTGCACCCGGAACATTCGATGCTGCCAGCAGCAGACCGCCGCCGGAAATCAGGCGGATAAGGATTTGATTCAATGGGCGGTGAGGCATAACGCGGGGGCAGAGAGCCCTATGGGCACAATTTTAGCAACGGGCGGCAATATACTGTTTGGTCATATTGATGGCAAGCGGATGCCCGGGAAATGAAGCAGCTGTGGCTTGATGTGTTGCATAATGGGTCTGTCGGATTGTGGCGAAGTCTGACCGGAACGATAGGACGCTCTGCCTGTACGCCAACATCTTATACCGTTATTCGATTTTAGGCTGCCTGAAATCTTTCAGGCAGCCTGTTTACAAAGTCAAGAAGCCGGTTTCTGCTGTGCCAAACACTGCTGGTGGCGTGCCACCACCGCCTGTTCGCCGCCCAGTTTTTCCAGTTTGGCGGCGCCGTCCATTTGCGAGAAGGCTTTGATTTCGTCGGCGGACATGGCTTCCAAGGTGTCGTTCCACATGCACAGGCAGTAGTTTTGCACCACGTCTTGGCTTTGCGTTAGGCCGTGCTTGGCCAGTTCGCCCTCCCAGCCCGGATTGAAGGGGCTGTTTTTGATGCAGGCTTCGATGATTTTGCCCTTGGCCTGCGGCTTGGACATGGCGCATTGCGACAGGAAAAACGTGCCCGCAAACAACAGCGCGGTCACCCACAGCCAGATGCGGATGGTGCGGATTTTATTGCGCGGTTTGGCTGCCTTGGCTTCCGTATCAGCCATGCAGGCTCTCCATGCGGATCATGGTCACCGGCGCATAGGTGCGCGGCAGCGCTTCGATGCGGGCGATGGCGGCGCGGATGTGTTTTTCTTGGGTGCTGTGGGTGAGGATGACGATTTCGGCGGTTTCGTGGCAGACCACGCCTTTTTGGATCAGTGCCTCGATGGACACGCCTTCGTCGGCGAGGATATTGGCGATTTCACCCAGCACGCCCGACTCGTCTTGGGCGGATACGCGCAGATAGTAGCTGCTGACCACTTCGTTGATGTCCAGCACCGGCAAGTCCTGCACCTGGGTGGGCTGGAAGGCCAGATAGGGCACGCGGTTGTCGGCGTGTGCGCTCATCAGGCGGGCGGTGTCGATGATGTCGGCCACCACGGCGCTGGCCGTGGGTGACGCACCGGCGCCGGGGCCGTAATACAGGGTTTCGCCCACCATATCGGCCTGTACCTGCACTGCATTCATCACGCCGTTGACATTGGCGAGCAGGCGGATTTCCGGAATCAGGGTCGGGTGTACGCGCAATTCGATACCGGCCGGGGTTTTGCGGGTGATGCCCAAGAGTTTGATGCGGTAGCCCAACTCTTCCGCATAGCGGATGTCCTGGCTTTCCAGCTTGCTGATGCCTTCCAGATAGCAGTGTTGGAAATTGAGCGGGGTGCCGAAGGCGAGTGCGGACATGATGCTCAGTTTGTGGGCGGCATCGTGGCCTTCGATGTCGAAGGTGGGGTCGGCTTCGGCATAGCCCAGCTCTTGCGCCTGTTTCAGCACTTCGTCAAAAGGGCTGCCGTTGGCGCGCATTTCGCTGAGGATGAAATTGCTGGTGCCGTTGATGATGCCGGCTATGGACTGAATCTGATTGGCGGCCAAACCCTCGCGCAGGGCTTTGATCACCGGAATACCGCCGGCCACGGCGGCTTCAAACATCACCATCACATTGTGCTCTTCGGCCAGGGCAAAGATTTCGTTGCCGTGCTCGGCCAAGAGTTTTTTGTTGGCGGTGACCACATGCTTGCCATGTTTGATGGCCGCCACCACGGCATCTTTGGCCACGGTGGTGCCGCCGATCAGCTCCACCACCACATCGACATCGGCACTGCTGACCACATCGGCCACTTCGGCGCTCACTTGGATGCTGTCGCCGCAAATGCGTTGCGCCCGCTCCAGATTGCGGCTGGCGGCGCGGGTGATCACCACTTCGCGTCCCAGACGGCGGGCGATTTCGGCGGCATTGGTTTGCAAGAGTTTGACGGTGCCGCCACCAACGGTGCCGATGCCTAAAATGCCGATGCGGATGGGCTGCATAAATGCTCCTTAAAGTAATGTAGTTGGGGCGGGGGCTATCGCGGTGCCGCCGGGCGGCCTCTTTATGATATATTCGCCGTTTTCAAAACCCGTAATGCTAGCCGAAAACCGTTCTGTTGACTACTGCGGCAGCTCATCTATATATAGTCGCATAGCACAGAACGGGACAAGGCCGCAAAAAAAGCTGCGAGCGCAGCGAAGTCCCGCGGGACAGACAGTTTTTAAATGACCATATAGAGAGTGACGATGCTGATAGCGGAGAACCCCAATCCCGACGGCTTGTGGATCAGCGCCTTTGACGCGGGGCGCATCGAAATCGACGGCCAGGCTTATGAACAGGCGGTGTGTCTCAAGGGTGACCGCATCGAGTCCTTGGATTTGCCCGGTGCCGAAGCCTTGGATGACAACGTGTTTCAGGCAGCCTTGGCGGGTGCGGCAGCGCCGCCGGAAATCATTTTGGTGGGCTGCGGCGAGCGGCAGGTGTTTCTGCATCCGCGCATCACCGCACGCCTGGCCGCCGCCGGTATCGGCCTGGAAACCATGAATACCGCTGCTGCCTGCCGCACCTATATGATTTTGCGCGGCGAAGGCCGGCGCGTGTGGGCGTGGTTGTGGCCGTAAACGTATTTGGATTCAGATTTTAAAGTATCGTTATCTGAACCGGATACACGTTAAAACATTTCAGGCAGCCTTTGCGGCTGCCTGAAAACATTCAATGCACCGAAGGGACGACCGATACCCGCAGAATATTGCCGTGTTTGCTGCGGATCAGCGCGCTGGCGCCGGCTGCGGCGGAGCCGTCCACTTCCGCCTGCCACAGGCTGCCGCGGTAGCGCACCTGCCACAGGCCGGAGGGCAGGGCCTGTTCCAAGACCACGGTCTGGCCGATGTCCAAATCGTTGCCGTCTTGGTCCACGGTGTTTTTGGGGCGGTTTTTCTGCCAGCGGCGCACCAGCACGATGCCGATAACCGAGCTGACGGAGGCAATCAGAATATTGGCGGTGGTGCCGGTATCGAAGAGCCAGGCCGCCAGGCCCGCCGACAGCAGCGAGGCACTGACCACCAAGAGATAAAAGCTGCCGAGAAACATTTCGGCCACAAACAGAATAATGGCGGCAATAATCCAGTACATATTGATGATTCCTTTGTAGCTTGGGTTGTAAACCATAGGTATCTACACATTTTAGGCTACCTGAAAGATTTTGCTTTTTTCGGCTTGAGTACCGAATACTTTAATCCAAGTATGTTTACGGCTACAGCCCTAATCCGCTGGCGCAGCCGAACGGAGCGCGGTTTTTCGGGGAGAAAGGGCAAATCTGTTTGAGCAGCGCAGCTGCGAGTTGTTGCCCGCCCGAAAAAGCGTGCGGAGAGAGGGAAGTTTGCGCAGCAAACCTGCAACCGCGGCCGCCTTTCTTTTGCCTTCTTTTCTTTGGCGGCGCAAAGAAAAGAAGGTGGCCGCGCGGCCATGAAGCGCAAAGTTAAATTTTGTGTAACTTGAAATACAAGGTGATACCAACTTGTGTTTTCAGGCAGCCTTAATATTTGTGTAGATACCTATGGTGCAAGCACCCACCCTACGAAGCTTTTCAGGCAGCCTTGTCTGGCTACACGCTGCGCTGGCGGCGGGTTTCGCTCAACACCATGCCCGCGCTGACCGACACATTCAGGCTCTCCACCGTGCCCAGCATGGGGATGGACACCAATATATCGCACAGTTCGCGGGTGAGGCGGCGCATGCCGCTGCCTTCCGCGCCCATCACCCAGGCCACGGCTTCGGGGGCTTGGAAATGGTAGAGGTCGCTGCTGCCGTCCATATCGGTGCCGACGATCCAGATGCCGCGCTGTTTCAAATCGCGCAGGGTGCGTGCCAGATTGGTCACGGTGATATAGGGCACCACTTCGGCGGCGCCACAGGCCACTTTGCTGACGGTGGCGTTAAGGCCGGCGCTTTTGTCTTTGGGGGCAATCACCGCATGCACGCCCATGGCGTCGGCCACGCGCAGGCAGGCGCCGAGGTTGTGCGGGTCGGTAATGCCGTCCAGCACCAACAAGAGCGGCGGCTCCTGGAGATTGTCCAAAACGTCGTCCAAGTCGATATGGCTTTTGCTGGCATCGATAAAACCGACCACACCCTGATGGCGGCCGTGTTTGCTCAAGGTGTCGAGGCGGGCGGCATCGGCCCACACCACACGCACGTTTTCGGCCTCGGCCTTGGCCAGCACATCGCGCATGCGTGCATCGTGGCGGCCTTCCTGCACATACAGTTCGGTGATGCTGGCGGGGTTTTGCCACAAACGGGCGTTGACGGCGTGAAAACCGATAATCAGGCGTTGGTTGGACATGAGGTGTCTTATTCATTCAAATCAAAAACGGTGTTTATTATACCCGCAGGCTGCCTGAAAGCGCGCAGTGGTTTGCCAAAAATGCATTTTGGTGTAGAGTGCGCACCTTGCATATTTTAATCATTTCGGTACTCAGCTTAACCATCTCCCCAACCCATTCCGCATCATGCCGCACACCCAGCCCGTTATCGATACTTATCTGCGCGTGGAAACCGCCGAGGCCATAGACGTTTTTTTGCGTCCGGCCGGCGTGTTTGCGCGCTCGCGCGCCTATGCGGTGGATTTGCTGCTGCGGCTGGTGTGGCTGATTGTCAGCAGCATGATATTGGGGCTGATGGCGGTCACGGGCGGCTGGGTGCTGGGCCTGATGTTCCTCAATCTGTTTTTCACCATGTGGCTGTACCCGGTGGTGTTCGAAGTGTTTTGGAACGGCCAAACCCCGGGCAAGCGCCTGTTCAATTTGCAGGTGGTGGGCGACAACGGTGCGCGCATCACCTGGTCGGCGTCTTTGCTGCGCAATCTGCTACGGCTGGTGGACGGTCTGCCGTTTCTCTACGCGGTGGGCATGAGCGCCATGCTGATGCACCCGCACGGCAAGCGCATCGGCGATATGCTCGCCGCCACCCTGGTGGTGCATACCGAACACGAAAACCATGCCGCCCGCCTGGCGGCGCTCAAACACATCAAACCGCTGGCACCGCCGGTGGCGCTTACGCGTGAAGAACAGCGCATGATCACTGCCTTTGCCGAGCGCCAGCACCGTTTGCCGCAGGCACGTCGCCAGGAGCTGGCCGAAGAGCTGGCCGTGGCCGTGTACGGTCATGTGCCCGCGGGTATCGGTGCGCTGGATGCGGTGCTGGGCATGGCCTTGCACATTATGGGGGAGCGTGAAGCATGAGGCAGATGGCTTTTGAAGCCCAACACCAGGCCGAATGGCAGGCGTTTGAAGAGGCTTTGCAGCGGCTGGAAAAGCAGTCGCGCAAGGCCAGTGCCAAAAGCCTGCGCCAGTTCAGCCGCCAGTACAGCCTGATTTGCCATCATTTGGCGCTGAGCCAGGACCGCCAGTATTCCGGCGGCCTTTCCGATTATTTGCAACAGCTTGCCGAGCGCGGCCACAAACAGCTGTACCGTTATCAGAGCAGCAGTGTGTGGCGGCGTTTTGCCGATTTTGTGGTGCGCGACTTTCCGCGCACCGTGCGCGCACAAAAAACCGTGGTGTTGTGGGCGCATGCGTTGTTTTATGTGCCGCTCTTGGCGGCCATGCTGCTGGTGGCCCTGCATCCGCCGCTTCTGGAGCAGATGGCCGGGCAGGACATCGGCGCCGCGGTGGCGGAGAGCTATGCCGAAATGGCGAGCCAGTATGCCGAACGCGAAAACCGTGCCGCCGTCAACGATTGGGTGATGTTCGGTTTTTATATTTTCAATAATATCAGCATTGCCTTTCAGAGCTTTGCCGGCGGGCTGTTGTTCGGTATCGGTACGGCTTATATCACCATTTACAACGGCCTGATTATCGGCGGCATCATGGGCTATATGCTGCACCAGCCTTCCGGTTGGGCATTTTATTCCTTTGTGGTGGCGCACGGCGCCTTCGAGCTGACCGGCATTGTGTTGGCCGCTGCCGGCGGCCTGCGTTTGGGGCTGGCCCTGCTGATGCCGCAGGGGCTGTCGCGGCGGGAAGCCTTGAAAGTGCAGGGCAAAACCGCCGCCAGCCTGATGAGCGGTGCGTTTTTGCTGCTGGCGGTAGCGGCGGTGGTGGAAGGCTATTGGTCGCCGATTACCGCCTTGCCCATGGCGCTGAAATTTGTGGTCGGCATCAGCCTGTGGCTGATGGTGTATGTGTATCTGTGGCGGGCGGGGCGGACATAATGGACATCGGAACCTCGCGCCTGGCCCTGCGCGCCCGCAATATGTGGGAAGCCGCCGATATGGGCGTACGCCTGTGGGCGGAACGCAAGGCGCTTTATACCGCCCTGTGGTTCACCTATTCGCTGCCCTTGGTATTGCTGCTGCTGTTGCTGTTTTGGCAGGCGCCGATGTGGGGCAGCCTGATGCTGTGGTGGCTCAAGCCGGTGTTTGAAGCGCCGGTTTTGAAAGTGTTGTCGCAACAGGTGTTCGCCGAGCCGCCGGGTTACCGCGCCTGTGTGGCCGCCACTTGGCGCGCACTGTGGCGCAAACGCCTGCTCGGCGATTTGCTGATACCGTGGCGGCGCTTGGCGTGGATGCGCAGCTTTGTACTGCCCATCATCGTGTTGGAAGGGCTGGACGGCAAAGCCTACCGCATGCGCAGCGACGAATTGTCGCGCCACGGCGGTGGTGTGGGCGGATGGCTCACCGTATTCGGCATCCATTTCGAGGGCATTTTCACCTACGGGCTGATCATCATCGGCTATTGGCTGTGGATGGGCAATCCGGTGCAGGACGCGCTGGTGCAGCCCATGGTGTCGCGCCAGGCTTGGGAAGTGTGGGATCAGCTCACCGAAATCCTGTTATTCGACGAGGGCCTGTGGCTGGGGCGGGTGTATATCGCCCTCTACGGTCTGACTTTGTGTTTGTGGGGACCGGTGTATGTGGCCGCCGGTTTCGGCGTGTATTTGCAGGCGCGCACGGTGTCCGAAGCCTGGGATGTGCGCCTGGCGGCACGGCGCATGAGCGCACGCCTGCGTGCCAGCGCCCCCTTGCTGGCAGTATTGTGCCTGAGTGCCTGGATGGCGCTGGCACCCGCACCCGGCATGGCGGAAGCCCTGCCCGACAACGGTCGCGTGGAGGAAGTGCGGCGCGAGGTTTTGGAAAGCAAGCCGTTTCCCTATGTAGAAGAAGACTGGGAATATTGCTGGCAAAGCTGCGACAAACCGGTTTACGACGGACCGGACCGGATTAATGCTTCGGGCTTTGCCACCTTATTACAGTTTCTGGTCTGGGCGGCTCTGGCGGCCTTGCTGGGTGTGTTGCTGTGGCTGTTATTCCGTTATGTGGATTGGAACGACGCCCGTTCGCGCGGTGCCGGTACGGCGGATGCGCCGGAAACCCTGTTCGGTTTGGCCATTACTCCGGAGAGCCTGCCTGAAAACGTGGCCGACAGCGTATTGGCGCTGTGGCCGCAAGACGCCCGCGCGGCGCTGGGTCTGCTCTACCGCGCCAGCCTGGTGCAGCTACCGCGGCGTTTCGACATCCCCTTAAAAGACAGCGACACCGAGGGCGAAATTCTGCGTCGGGTGGACGGCAGTCCGGCGGCGGTCGACATCGGCGGCTATTGGCATGCGCTCACCGACCGCTGGCTGCAACTGGCCTATGCCCACCGCCTGCCTGCGGCGGAAACCGTGCAGGATTTGTGCGGCCAGTACCGCCGCCGCTTTGAAGCCGGAAGCGGGGGAGTATGAACATGAGCGGACGTAATAAAATCCTCCTCGCCCTGTTGGTACTGGTGATGCTGGCCGTGGGCGCATATATAGGTACGAATATCATCACCGAGCCGCGGTTGCGCTGGCTCAATCCTTCCGCCGCACAAGCGCACTTGCAGGGCAAACTGCTGGCGGTGGAGGCGTTTTTAAAGAAACAGACCCCGGGTACACCCGTGAAAAAATGGCGTCAGTGGCAGGGTGCCTGGAAAAGAGGCGATGACAGCGGCGGCGATATATTGCTGTGGCTGGAAAGCACCCGCATGGCCACCGAAGATGATTACGACACCCTGTTGGACTGGGTGGCCGAAGGCCATCATGTGGTGCTGCCGCTGCCGGACGAATACCGCGATGCGGGCGCTGAGGACGAGGAAGAAGACGTCGGCGGCATGAGTGAAGCCGCTTACCGCAATATGCTCAAAGCCTATCTGGGCATCGAGTTGGCGGATGCAGCCAAAAACACTGCCGCCGCCGCCGAAGTGCAGAGCGCCTGTCGTGCCGCCGCGCAAACACGGCAGCAGGCTGCGACGGTTGTGAAGCGTAGCGTGGATGCCGAAGGGGCGGAAAACCGCCTGCAACGCTGCCATCAGCAGGCCAACCGCATCCGCCTGCCCGAAGGGCGCACGCTGGTGTGGTACGGTGGTGATGAGCCCCAAGTCTTCAAACCCGCGGCCGGCACCACCCCGCTGTGGCAGGGCGAGGGTGCGGGCGGCAGCCATATCCTGCGCCTGCCTTACGGTGAGGGCACGGTGCTGCTGGTGACGTCCATGCAGGCTTTCTGGCCGCCGGAAGAGCCGCAGTGGGACGAGAGCAACCTCAATCTGTTTGACCATGCCTATCTGAGTGCCTATCTGGCGGCGGACAAGAGTGCCGTGTGGCTGGTGCGCGAGCTGGGCAGCAAGGATGAAAATCCGCCCGCACCGGCCTGGTGGCGTTTGTGGCAATCGCAGCCTTTGCTGATGATCAGCCTGGCGCTGCTGCTGGCCGCCGGGGTGTGGCATGTGGCGGTGCGCATGGGCGCGCGGCGTCTGCTGCCTGCGGCGCAGGAGCGCGACCTGAGCGAGCATTTGCGCGCGCAAGGCCGTTTTGAATCGCAAAACCGGGTACGCGGCGGCCAGCTGGCGTGGATGCAGCAGCAGCTGTGGCAACAGTGGCAGCAGCAATGGCCGCACTGGCCGCAGATGAGCGCCCAGGAGCGCCTCGATACCGTCTGCCGCTACAGCGGCCTGCCGCCCTCGGTGGTGAAAATCTGGCTGGAACCGCTACCGGCGCAGCCGACGCGCAAAGACTGGCTGCATTATCTGCGCACCCACCGCCGTCTGATGCGGATGGGGCGGGGTGTGAAGCAGGGGTGAAGTGATCAGGAGGCTGCCTGAAAACACAAGTTGGTATCACCTTGTATTTCAAGTTACACAAAATTTAACTTTGCGCTTCGTGGCCGCGCGGCCACCTTCTTTTCTTTGCGCCGCCAAAGAAAAGAAGGCAAAAGAAAGGCGGCCGCGGTTGCAGGTTTGCTGCGCAAACTTCCCTCACTGCACACGGTTTTTCGGGCGGGCAAAAAACTCGCAGCTTCGCTGCTCAAACAGCTTTGCCCTTTCTCCCCGAAAAACCGCGCTCCGTTCGGCTGCGCCAGCGGATAGGGCTGTAGCCGTAAACATACTTGGATTAAAGTTTTAGGTACTCAAGCCGAAAAAAGCAAAATCTTTCAGGTAGCCTAAAATGTGTAGATACCTATGGTTGTAAACCCAACATATGCTGATACGTTCAATATCTTGTTGGGTCTGCGACCCAAGCTACGTATTGAACCCAAAACACAGGCTGCCTGAAAGCCTCCAAAACTTTTCAGGCAGCCTCATCACAGAAAACAATAGCAACATTCAAATAGGAAACCTTATGCAAGCGCAAACGAATATCGAAACCGCCGCCAGCCATCCGGCGCTGGCCCAGGCCGCCCGTGCCGTGCAGGCTTTGCGCCAGCGGCTCAATCAGGTGCTTATCGGCCAGCGGCGGGTGGTGGACGAGGTACTCACCGTATTCCTTGCCGGCGGCCATGTACTCTTGGAAGGCGTGCCGGGGGTGGGCAAAACCCTGCTGGTGCGCGCGCTGGCGCAAACCTTCGGCGGCGGCTTCAACCGCATTCAGTTCACCCCGGATCTGATGCCTTCGGACGTCACCGGCCATTACCGTTTCGATGCGCAAAACAACCAGTTTGTGCTGCGTCCCGGTCCAGTGTTCACCAATCTGCTCTTGGCCGACGAAATCAACCGTGCACCTGCCAAAACCCAGGCGGCGCTGTTGGAGGTGATGCAGGAGCGTGCGGTCACGCTGGACGGCAGCACCCACAGCCTCAACCGCCCGTTTATGGTGCTGGCCACGCAAAACCCGGTGGAGCAGGAGGGCACTTATCCGCTGCCGGAAGCCCAGCTTGACCGCTTTATGTTCAAGGTGTTGATCGATTATCCGAATACCCAGGATGAAATCGCGCTGGTCAATGCGGTGATTTTGAGCGAGGGCAACGACATCCTCAACGACAATCCGCCGCCGCATGTATTCCAGCCCGCCCAAATCGAGCAGCTGCAAAAACTCACCGCCAAAGTGCGGGTGGATCCGCAACTGGTGGATTACGCCGTGCGGCTGGTGGCGGCCACGCGCCAATGGCCCGCTTTGTCCGTGGGCGCAGGACCGCGGGCCAGCATCACCCTCATCAGCTGCGCGCGCGCCTATGCGTTAATCCAGCAGCGCGATTTTGTCACCCCCGACGATGTCAAAGCCGTGTGGCTGCCGGCGCTGCGCCACCGCGTGCGCCTGTCCACGCAAATGGAAATGGAAGGCGTGGCGGTGGAAACCGTGTTGGGCGAAGTCGCCGCCTCCGTGGCCGCACCGCGCATCTAAGGCCCGTTCATGAACACCAAACCCGCCCGCCTGCTGTTGCTGCTTTTGGCCGTTGTGTGCGCGCTGGCCCTGCTGGCCGCGCTCTTGGGCGGTCGCGCGGGCATGCCGGGCACGGCGCTGACAGGGGCGGCTGCGGCGGCTTTGCTGTTGCTGCTGCTGGCCGCGGCCATAGACTGGCGCCGCGGCGGCCGTCAGGACGCATTGCAGTTCGAGCGCGAACTGCCCGGCCAGTTTGTGCAGGGGCAGCCGCACGATATTGTGCTGAATTTCACCCCGCCCGCCGATGCCTATTGGCAGCAGCCGCGCAGCCTCTTGCTGGCCGATCTGCATCCGAGCGCCTGGCAGGCCGACAAACCCTTGCTCAGCCTGCAAACCCTGCCCGGACGCATCAGCCGCATCCAATACCGCGTTACCCCCATGCAGCGCGGCGAAGCGGTGTTTGAGGGCATGGAATACTGGCTCGCCAGCCCCTGGGGCTTGTGGCTGCGCCGCCACCGTCATGAAGCGCGCGCGCAGGTGAAGGTGCTGCCCGATTTTTCGCGCATTCTCGGCTCGGAGCTGGTGGGCATGCAGCGTTGGCTCAACTGGGTGGGCGTGAAAAAATTGCCGCGCCTGGGGCAGGGGCAGGATTTCCACCAGCTGCGCGATTATCAGGACGGCGACGACATCCGCCATGTGGACTGGAAGGCCACTTCGCGCATGAGCAAGGCCATCGTGCGCAGCTATCAGCAGGAGCAGGACCAGCAGGTGCTGTTTTTGCTCGATTGCGGCCGCAATATGCGTCTGCAAATGGAAGAACTCAGTCATTTCGACCACAGCCTGCAAGCCATGCTGCTGCTGTCGTTTACCGCCCTCAAGCAGGGCGACTCCGTGGGCCTGCTCACCTATGCCCACGAAGCGCCGCGGTTTGTGCCGCCGCACAAAGGAGTAGCGCAGCTGGGCCGCCTGGTGCAGGGCGTGTACGACATCGAACCTTCCTTGCAGGCCGGCGATTTGGCCGCCGCGGTGAATATGCTGCTGCACAAACAAAAACGCCGCGCCCTGGTGGTGGTGCTCACCCACCTCAACCACGAGGATGACAACGAACTGACCACCCAGCTGCTGCGCCTCAAGCGCCACCATCTGGTGCTGGTGGCGAGCTTGCGCCCGCACGCGCCCGATGCGCTGATGGCCACGGAAATCGGCAACAGCGATGACGCCGCCGCCTATTGGGGCGCGTGGCAATACCGCAGCCAGACCGAGCGCGCCCTGCAACGCCTGCAAGCGCACGACATCGGCTGCCTGAATACCCTGCCCAAACAACTGAGCAGCGAACTGATTAACCGCTATCTGCGCCTCAAGCGCCGCCATGCGTGGTAGCAAAATTTGACCTTTGGACTGGCAAGGCTGCCTGAACCGTTTTCAGGCAGCCTGTTTTTATTTAACCCTTCAGGCTTGAAATTGCCCCTGTCAGGCCAATATGGGCCTGCAATTGTGTTTTGATTGAATGAAAGTATGAGGTAGCCGCGATGAGCGACACAACACTGCACACCGCCCCCCGAACCTTGGCCATGCTGCCCCTGCGCGACGTGGTGGTGTACCCGCATATGGTGCTGCCGCTGTTTGTCGGCCGCGCCAAATCCATAGCCGCCTTGGATGCGGCCATGGACGCCGACGAGCCGGTATTCCTGCTGGCGCAAAAACAGGCCAATACCGACGACCCCGTTGCCGAGGATATGTACGACATGGGCACGGTGGCCCAGGTATTGCAGGTCTTGAAGCTGCCGGACGGCACGGTGAAAGTGCTGGTGGAAGGCCAACACCGCGCCGTGGCCACGGAAATTTATGCCGGTGAGGATTATTTTACCGCCCGTGTGTTGCCGGTGGCCGAAGCGGCCGGACAGAGCCATGACCTGGAAGCCCTGCGCCGCACCTTGCTGTCGCAGTTCGACCAGCTGGTGAAACTGAACAAAAAAGTGCCTGGCGAAGTGTTGTCCACCATCCACGGCATCGACGACGACAGCCGCCTGGTGGACACCATAGCCGCGCATCTGCAACTCAAGCTGGAACGCCGCCAAGACATTCTGGCCATTGTGGATGTGGCCGAGCGTATGGAGCATTTGTTGCAGCTCTTGGAAGGCGAGCTGGAAATCCTGCAAGTGGAAAAACGCATCCGCGGCCGTGTGAAACGGCAGATGGAGAAATCCCAGCGCGAGTACTACCTCAATGAGCAGGTGAAAGCCATCCAAAAAGAGCTGGGCGAGGAGGATGAGCGCGGCGAGCTGGATAATCTGGAACAGAAAATCAAGAGCGCGGGCATGAGCCAAGAGGCCGAAGAAAAGGCCTTGGGCGAATTGAAAAAACTGCGCATGATGCCGCCGATGTCGGCCGAGTCCACCGTGGTGCGCAATTACATCGATACCCTGTTGGAACTGCCGTGGCAGCAGAAAACCCGCGTGAGCAAAAACATCGCCAAAGCCAGCCTGGTACTGGATGCCGACCACTACGGTCTGGAAAAGGTGAAAGAGCGCATTTTGGAATACTTGGCGGTACAAAAACGCACCCACAAGCTCAAAGGGCCGATTTTGTGCCTGGTGGGCCCGCCCGGTGTGGGTAAAACCTCTTTGGGCGAATCCATCGCCAAAGCCACCGGCCGCAAATACGTGCGCATGGCCTTGGGCGGCGTGCACGACGAGAGCGAAATCCGCGGCCACCGCCGCACCTATATCGGCTCCATGCCGGGCAAAATTTTGCAGAACATCAGCAAAACAGGAGTGAAAAATCCGCTGTTCCTGCTGGATGAAATCGACAAAATGGGCCGCGATTTCCGCGGCGACCCGGCCAGTGCGCTCCTGGAAGTGCTGGACCCGGAACAAAACCATTCCTTTGTCGACCATTATGCCGAAGTGGAATACGATTTGTCCGACGTGATGTTTATCGCCACCTCCAACAGCCTGGACATTCCCGCGCCCCTGATGGACCGCATGGAAATCATCCGCCTCTCCGGCTATACCGAGGATGAGAAACTCAATATTGCCCTGCAATATCTGGTGCCCAAGCAAATCAAGAACAACGGCTTGAAAGACGGCGAAATCCGCATCGAAGCGGAAGCGGTGCGCGACATCATCCGTTATTACACCCGTGAAGCCGGCGTGCGCTCGCTCGACCGCGAAATCGCCAAAATCTGCCGCAAGGCGGTGATGCGCCAAGCCTTGGCCGAAGAGGAAAAAGCCGCTTCTTCCGGCCGTGCCGCCGCACGCAAGCCCAAGGCGGTGGTGGTGGACAGTGCCAATTTGAGCGAGTTTCTCGGTGTGCGCCGTTTCGATTTCGGTGTGGCCGAAAACGAAAACCGCATCGGCCAGGTGACCGGCTTGGCATGGACGGAAGTGGGCGGCGAATTGCTGACCATCGAAGCCAGCCGTTTCAAGGGCAAGGGCAATATCCTGCGCACCGGCAAGCTGGGTGATGTGATGCAGGAATCCGTTTCCGCCGCTTGGAGCGTGGTGCGTGCGCGTGCCGAGGCTTTGGGCATCGAGCCGGATTTCTATGAGAAAAACGACATCCACGTGCATGTGCCCGAAGGCGCCACCCCCAAAGACGGCCCCAGCGCCGGCATCGCCATTACCCTGGCGCTGGTGTCGGCCTTTACCGGCATTCCGGTGCGCGCCGATGTGGCCATGACCGGCGAAATCACCCTGCGCGGCGAGGTGCTGGCCATCGGCGGCCTGAAAGAGAAGCTGTTGGCGGCCTTGCGCGGCGGCATCAAGCGGGTGCTGATTCCCAAAGACAATGTCAAAGACTTGGAAGAGATTCCCGACAATGTCAAAGAGGCTTTGGACATCCGCCCGGTGCAGTGGATAGACGAGGTGCTGGCTTTCGGCCTTGAGCGCCAGCCTCTGCCGTGGCAGGGTGAGGGCAGTGAGGCGGCAGTGGCGACTGCAAGCGCCAAATCACGGCGCAAGGCCACCCAGCACTAAAGGGCTTTGGGGGCGGTTTCGGCATGAGAATGTGTGGCAAAAAAGCGTTTCCCGGCTTTTTTACATCCGAAACCGCCCCAAAGCGCACAAAGACGCTTGACACGGCGATTTTGGCCTTGCTATAAATGCACCCGTGCTGATTTCAAGCCCGTTACGGGCGGATCATCTCTACCTTAGACACATAACAAACAGAAAGGGATTCACTGTGAACAAATCCGAACTGATTGAGGCCATTGCTCAAGAGGCAGAAATTTCCAAAGCTGCGGCCGCCAAAGCCTTGGACGGCATGACCAAAGCGGTTACCGAAGCTTTGAAAAAAGGCGACACCGTTACTCTGGTTGGCTTCGGCACTTTCTACGTGGGCGAGCGCGCTGCCCGCAACGGCCGCAACCCCAAAACCGGCGAGCCGCTGAAAATCAAAGCCGCCAAAACCCCGAAATTCCGTTCCGGCAAAGCATTGAAAGATGCGCTGGCTACCAAATCCGGCAAACGCTAAGCACCCGGATTTGAGCAAAAAGGCAGACCTTGAAGTCTGCCTTTTTTGTTGCCCGCTGTTTTCAGGCAGCCTGAAAACACAGATTTTTTGTTTCTTGCCCGCAAAAACGCTACAATAGCGCTCTTTTTGTTTTCTGCCTGCTGCTTATGTTCCACGCCATAGAAAAATACAGATTGCCGGCCCAAATCCTTTTGGGGCTGGTGGGGGTGACGCTGATCGGTTTCGGTGCCAGCACCCTGGCCCAGCCCGGTCATGATTATGTGAGCAAGGTCGGCGAGGTGAAAATCAGTACCGAGGCCGTCAATCAGGCCGTGCGCAATATGCAGCACAGCGGCGGCACACCCTCGCGCCAAGAGGTGTACCAATCCCTGATCGAGCAGGCCTATCTGCAACAGGGCGGCATGGACTTGGGCGCGGTGGCCTCTTTGGAACAGATCAAATGGGTGATCGCCCACGAGCCTTCGTTTCAGGAAAACGGCGCCTTCAGCGAGAGCCGCTATCAGAATTTCCTGCGCCAGTCCGGCATCAGCGAAGCCGAGCTGATTGAAGATTTGCGCGCGCGTCTGGCCATTCAGACGGTGATGAATCTCACCACCAACGGCGTGATGGTCAGCGATGCCCAGGCGCGGCAGATGCTGGTGGCCTATCAGGCCGAGCGTCAGGTACGGGTGGCAGAGTTTTTGCCGCAGCAGTTTGCCGCCGAAGTCAAAACCGACGATGCCGCTTTAAAAACCTATTTTGAAGCCAACAAGCAAAAATACGAGCAGGCGCAGGCGCTGAAATTCCAATACATCGTACTTACCGCCAAAGATTTGGGCGCCAAGCAGAGCGTGAGCGAAGACGAAATCAAACAGGCTTACGAGCAGCTGCCGCACGATGCTTCGCAGCCGCGCCCGGAGCTGGCGGCGGTGAAAGAGGCGCTCGAAGCCGACATCCGTTTGCGCAAAGGCCAGCAGGCCTTGGCGGCCGAGCGCGAGAAGCTGGCCGATTTGGCCTTTAACCATCCGGACGAACTCAATACCGCCGCCAAGGCATTGGGCGTAGCAGTCGAGGCCAATAACGAATGGATGACGCGCGAAATGGCCCAAGCCGGCATGATGCCCGAAGCCTTGCAAAACGCCTTGTTCAGCGACGATGTGCTGGTGAAAAAGCACAATTCCGAGCCGGTGACGGTGGGTAACGACACCGTATGGGTGGTGCGTGCTACCGAGGTGCGTCCGCAGCAGGCCGGTGAATTCGAGCCTTTGAAAGAGCAAATCCGTGCCGACTATGTGGCGGCGGAAAGCCTGAAAAAAGCCCAGGAAGCAGCTGATGCGGCGTTGAAAGCGGGCAGCAAGGCACAAGGCGTGACCTGGTCGCCGGTCACGCCCTTGACGTCGCAGCAGGTGCAGGCATTTAGCGCCGGGGACATTCAGGCCATCATCAAGGCCCGTCCGCAAGAGGGCCAACCTGCCTATGCACTGATCAACCGTGACCAGGTGCCGCTGCTGGTAGAAGTGCAATCGGTCAAAGAGCCGGAAAACCTGGCCCAGGCCCTGCCCGCGGCCAAGCAGCAGCTGGCGCAGATTACCGCCGTCAATACTTTGGAAGCTTTTATGCAGCAAATGCGTGCCCGCTACAAAATCGAGCAGGGTGCGCAGCGGCTGGAAACGGCGGAATAAGTTTTCTCTCATACAGCGCATACGCTTGCGGGCGTATGCGCTTTTTTAATTCGGCCTGGGTACTGTTATTTTCAGGCAGCCTTGATGTGTTTTAACAGGTGATTTTCCATGTTTTGCAGCCGCCATATTCTGGACCAGCATGTTTTGTTTGAACGCGCGCCGGTATCTCCGGCCGAATTTGCACGGCAATACAGCGCCGTGCGCCGCGCCCAGCAGGATTTTGCCGCCTTGAGCGTGCGCGAGCGTACCGCACGGCTTTTGGATTTGGCTGCGGCCTTGGAAAGCCACCGCGATGCTTTGGCATTGCGCATCTGTCTGGAAGTGGGGCGCGGCCTGCACGAATGTGAGGCCGAATTGGACAAATCGGTAGCGCTGATCCGCTATTACGCCGATTTGGCGCCGGAATTGTTGGCACATAAAACCGTGGCCACCCAGGCGAGCTTGAGCCAGGTGCGTTTCGAGCCTTTGGGCGTAGTGCTGGCGGTGATGCCGTGGAATTATCCGGTGTGGCAGATTTTGCGTTTTGCCATTCCCGCCCTGTGCGCGGGCAATGCCTGCTTGGTCAAGCCCGCACCCAGCGTGGCCGGGGTGACGCAGATGCTGTTTGATTTGGTGGGCGATGCGCTGCCGTTTCAGGCAGCCTGGTTGGCACATGAAGATATCGAGGCGGCCATTGCGCAGACACAGGCGCTGGCGTTTACCGGTTCTACCGCCACCGGCCGCCACCTGGCCGTTTTGGCCGGACGGCATCTGAAAAAATGCGTGCTGGAATTGGGCGGCAGCAATGCCTTTATCGTGCTGGAAGACGCCGACATCGAACAGGCTGCCGAAGACGCCTGCCATTCGCGTTTCCGGGATGCCGGACAGTCTTGCAATGCCGCCAAGCGGCTGATTGTGGTGGATGCCGTGGCCGATGCCTTTATCGAAGCCTTTGTGTGCCACAGCCGCCGCCTGCAAAGCGGTGCGCCGTGGCTGCCTGAAACCACGCTGGCGCCGCTGCACCGCGCCGATGTACGCGCGCGCGTGCACGAACAGGTGGCCGATGCGCTGGCACACGGCGCTCAATGCCTGCTCGGCGGTGAAATTCCCGCCGGTCCCGGCTGGTTTTATCCGGCCACCGTGCTTGATCACGTCAACAGCCAATGCAGGGTATACCGCGAAGAAGTATTCGGCCCGGTGGCCAGCATTATCCGCGCGCGCGATGCGGCGCACGCGGTGGCGCTGGCCAACGACAGCCCCTTCGGACTGGGCGCCAGCATTTACAGCCGCGATATTGATGCCGCTTGGGCGCTGGCCGCGCAGCTGGAAACCGGCAGCGTGTTTATCAACCGCCACACCAGCAGCGATGTGCGTCTGCCGTTTGGCGGCGTGAAAGACTCCGGCTTTGGTCGGGAGTTGTCCGGTTTCGGTCTGTATGAATTTGTGAATATCAAAACCTACTGGCAGTTGTGATTGTCAGACCAAACAAAAGCCCTACGTTACGATAGGGCTTTTGTTTGATCTAAATCTCAATGTTTAGCTGCCGATAACGGTACATTGCCTGTCGACACTGCTGCCACCGCTGAAAAACGGTGTGGATTCCGTGCAGCTGCTACTGCTGGAGGCACACAACATGACAGTATGATCTTGGTTGATTTTGATGATCCTGGGTTCACGGTTGGTATCGAAGGCAACTGCCTTAATGGTGTATTGATGCTGATTGTTGGTTCCACGGGGATTGCCTTGGAAACGGATACAGAAATGATCGGTTTCGGTTTGCACCAGCGGCATCCAGGTGGTCGAATTGCTTTTGAAACTCAGGTTTTGGCTGTAAAAACGCTCCACTTCCTGTGCATTCAGCAAAAGGGCGTTTTGTGCCTGATTGAGACGTGTTTTACGGATATAGTATTGGTAAGAAGGCAGAGCAATCACCACCAGTATGGCGAATACGGCCAGTGCCAACATCAATTCGATCAAGGTAAAACCGGATTTGAAACGGTCGGCGCGTAACATGGTAACACCTCCTATAGCGATCATATTCAATAGGGAGCGGCTACGATGATGAAAGATAAAGCGTTTGCCTTAAGTTAGTCTGTTCGGTTTTTTATCAAGAAGGGAAAAGTATGCTGTCAGCAGACAATTCAGTAAGGTTCGCACTCATCTGAGCTATTGCACAACATCATGTGAGTAGTACTGTCGTAGCGCACATAGCGCGGGTCCGAATTGTTGTTATTGGGGCGGGCCTCAATCACGAATGCATTGGCAGACGGGCTGCTGGCAGCAAATTGGATATTGAAAAAACGGCTGCTTTGACCGTTGTTGCTGAGTGCTACTGCAGTATTGCAGGGTGCCGCAGCGCTGGCGGCAGCCGTGAACGTATGGCACTGGGTATAAAAGCGCTCCAGCATTTGGGCATTGCTGAGTAGTTCGCTGCGTGCATTTTCCAAACGGGTACGGCGGATAAAGTTGTCGTAACTCGGCCACGCAACAGCTGCCAAAATGGCAACCACCAAAACGATGATCATGAGTTCGATGAGGGTAAAGCCGACATTTTGGGAGCGGATCTGCATGATGTGACAAATATTTTGCAAAGAATCGGAATGAGTGACAAACAAGCATATTATATGCCATCTACAGCTTGTCTGAAGTGCAAGAGGCAGATGTCTGACAGAGCGCTATTTGTGCTGTGTAAAGTACAATGTACTGGCGCCGGATTGCCTACTTATGGTGCTTGTAGCTGACGAAATTGGGCACTAAATGGAGAGTACGGGGTAATGTCAAATGGGTAAAAAACAGCACCCGGCCGGTGCTGTTTGTGATTAAAACATGTCAAACAAATTCAGAAACGGCGTTGCAAGCGGGTGGCCTGCAAAATGCCGGCGGCCAGCTCTTCCACCGATTTGTGGGTGGTGCTGGTAAACGGAATATTGTGCTGGCGGAACATGGATTCGGCTTCGTTCACCTCGCTGCGGCAGTTGTCGATATTGGCATAGCGCGAGCCGGGACGGCGTTCGGAGCGGATGTGGTGCAGGCGCTGCGGTTCGATGGTGAGGCCGTAGATTTTGTGCTTGAAGGGCTTGAGCATGCGCGGCAAATCGGTGCTTTCCAAATCGTCGGGTGTGAGCGGATAGTTGGCGGCGCGGATGCCGTATTGCAGCGCCAGATACAGACAGGTGGGGGTTTTGCCGCAGCGGGAAACGCCCATCAGAATCACATCGGCGTGGGAGAGGTCTTTGTCGGAGACGCCGTCGTCGTGGCTGAGGGAGAAGTTCACCGCCTCCATGCGCGCATCGTAGCGGTCCGGGTCCTGGATGCCGTGGGTGCGGCCGACCTTTTGGTTGCTGGCTACGCCCAGCTCGGTTTCCATGGTGTGGATAAAGGCGTCGAAAAAGCTCAGGTGCAAGCCGGCGCTGGTTTGGATGATGCGGCTGATTTCCTTGTCGACAATGCTGGAGAAAATCAGCGGCCGGGTGTGCGAGGCGGCGGCCACCTGGTTGATGAGCGCCACCGTTTCTTCGGCTTTTTCCAGCGTGTCCACAAAAGGATAGGTGGCGCGCTTGAATTCGAAGGTGTCAAACTGAAACAGCAGGGCTTCGCCCATGCTCTCGGCGGTGATGCCGGTGCGGTCGGAAATGAAAAAAGCGTGGCGTGTGGGCAGGCTCATGGCGGACTTTCGTTGAATAACGGAGGGGTTGCAGGGCAGGGCGCCATCATACCGCGCGGCCGTGTGTCGAGGCAAAACTACATCGCACTACATTTTTCGCAGGCAGGCAAATAAGCCATAAAATGGCGCGCAAGGCTTAAAAAATCAAGATAAATTGTTTTTATGCGGCTTGCATCAACACCGCCTTTTTGTTTTAAAAAATGTAAACCCATTGCGAAACAAGACCTAATCTTTTTTCAGGCAGCCTGAAAAAAACAGGCGTATTACAGCCGTTTGCAGCGTGCTGGCATTATCGTTTGCGGCATTTGATTGTTGCGCTGCAAAAACACATGACAGGCCGCAACCGAGGCTTTAGAATATTGCCGATTTTAACCCAACCTTCATGGAAGAAACATGGCCGGTAACAACGTAATCTGGTTTGAAAACCTGCGCATGACCGACGTGGAAAGCGTCGGCGGCAAAAACGCCTCCTTGGGCGAAATGATCAGTCAACTGACCGAAAAAGGCGTGCGCGTGCCCGGCGGCTTTGCCACCACGGCCGATGCCTACCGCCGCTTCCTCGCGCACGACGGCTTGAGCGAGCGCATTTCCACCGTGCTGGCGGCTTTGGACGTGGAAGACGTCAATGCCCTGGCCGCGGTGGGCAAGGAAATCCGCCAATGGATTCTGGAAACCCCGTTCCCGGCCGATTTGGATGCCGACATTCAGGCAGCCTGGGAAAAAATGGTGGCCGACGCCGGTACCGACCAAATCTCCGTGGCCGTGCGCTCTTCCGCCACCGCCGAAGACCTGCCCGATGCCTCCTTTGCAGGCCAGCAGGAAACCTTCCTCAACATCAACGGCTTGGAAAACGTGAAAACCGCCATGAAACACGTTTTCGCCTCGCTCTATAACGACCGCGCCATTTCCTACCGTGTGCACAAAGGCTTTGCCCACGACGTGGTGGCCCTGTCTGCCGGTGTACAGCGCATGGTGCGTTCCGACAGCGGCGCCGCCGGGGTGATGTTTACCATGGACACCGAATCCGGTTTCGACCAAGTGGTGTTTGTGACCGCTTCTTACGGCTTGGGCGAAACCGTGGTGCAGGGTGCGGTGAATCCGGACGAATTTTATGTGCACAAACCCACGCTGCGCGCCGGACGCCCGGCGGTGCTGCGCAAAACCATGGGTTCCAAAATGATTAAAATGACCTTCACCGACACCGCCGAAGCGGGCAAATCGGTGCAGGTGGTGGATGTGGACGAAGCCGATCGCAAACGTTTCTCCATCAGCGATGCCGAAATCACCGAACTGGCGCAATACGCGCTCATCATCGAAGAACATTACGGCCGACCGATGGACATCGAGTGGGGCCGCGACGGCATCGATGGCAAGCTGTACATCTTGCAGGCGCGTCCGGAAACGGTGAAATCGCAGGAAGACCGCAACAGCACCCTGCGCCGCTACCGCATCGAGGAAAAATCCGCCGTGCTGTGCGAAGGCCGCGCCATCGGCCAGAAAGTCGGCCAAGGCAAGGTGCGCCTGATTAAAGACGCCGGTGAAATGGACCAGGTACAGCCTGGTGACGTATTGGTGACCGACATGACCGACCCGGATTGGGAGCCGGTGATGAAACGCGCCGCCGCCATCGTTACCAACCGCGGCGGCCGCACCTGTCACGCCGCCATTATTGCGCGCGAACTGGGCATTCCGGCCGTGGTCGGCTGCGGTGATGCCACCGAAGTGCTGCAACAAGGCCAGGAAGTCACCGTGTCTTGCGCCGAAGGCGACACCGGCCTGATTTACGAGGGCCTGCTTAAAGTGGAAGTCATCGACCTGGCGCTGGACAATATGCCCGATGCCCCGGCCAAAATCATGATGAACGTCGGCAACCCCGAACTGGCATTCGGTTTTGCCAATCTGCCCAGCGAAGGCATCGGCTTGGCGCGCATGGAATTCATCATCAACCGTCAAATCGGCATCCACCCCAAAGCCTTGATTGAATTTGACCGCCAAGACGCCGAACTGCGCGCGGTGATCAGCGACCGCATCGCCGGTTATGCCTCGCCGGTGGATTTCTATGTGGACAAAATCGCCGAAGGCGTGGCCACGCTGGCCGCTTCGGTGTACCCGAAAAAAGTCATTGTGCGCACTTCCGACTTCAAGTCCAACGAGTATGCCAACCTCATCGGCGGCAATATTTACGAACCGCACGAAGAAAACCCCATGCTCGGTTTCCGTGGCGCGGCGCGTTATGTGTCCGAGGACTTCAAAGAGTGTTTCGCGCTGGAATGCAAGGCTTTGAAACGCGTGCGTGACGATATGGGTCTGACCAATGTGGAAATCATGATTCCCTTCGTGCGCACCCTGCGCGAAGCCGAAGCCGTGGTGAAACTCTTGAAGGAAAACGGTTTGGAACGCGGCCAGAACGGCCTGCGTCTGATCATGATGTGCGAGCTGCCCACCAATGCCATTCTGGCCGAGCAGTTCCTCAAATACTTCGACGGCTTCTCCATTGGCTCCAACGACATGACCCAGCTCACCCTGGGCGTGGACCGCGACAGCGGCGGCCCGATTGCCTCCACCTTCGACGAGCGTGATCCGGCGGTGAAAGTGATGCTGCATCTGGCCATCCAAGCCTGCCGCCGCCAAAACAAATACATCGGTATTTGCGGCCAAGGCCCGTCCGACCATCCGGATTTTGCCAAATGGCTGGTGGAAGAGGGCATCGAGACCATTTCCCTCAACCCGGACACGGTGATCGAAACCTGGCTGTATCTGGCCAAGGAATTACAGCAGTAACCGGGTAGCAAGCTCTTAAATCAATCCCCTAAATTCTCTTGAATGGAATTTAGGGGATTTTTAATGGGAAAGGGTTGTTGCTGATGTCGAAAAGCAAGGAAAGTCCTATGGATAATGCCGCTTAACGCGGCGGTACTTCCAAACCGCGCTGTACTGCCGGGCGTGCGACAAAGGCATCGAGTACGCGTGCCACTTCGGCAAAGTCGCCAAAGCCGACCAAATCACCGGCTTCGTAAAAGCCGATCAGATTGCGCACCCACGGGAAAATGGCAATATCGGCCACGGTGTATTCCTCGCCCATCATCCATGCTTTGTCGCGTAAATGGCCGTCGAGCACACCGAGCAGGCGGCGGCTTTCGGCCACATAGCGTTGCAGCGGGCGTTTGTCTTCGTATTCCTTGCCGGCAAACTTGTGGAAAAAGCCCAGCTGGCCGAACATGGGGCCGATGCCACCCATTTGGAACATCAGCCACTGCACGGTCTGGTGGCGCAAGGCCGGGTCTTGGGGCAGGAGGCGGCCGCTTTTTTCCGCCAGATACACCAAAATAGCGCCGGACTCGAACAAGGCCAGCGGCTGGCCGCCGGGGCCGTCGGGATCGATGATGGCGGGAATTTTGTTGTTCGGATTGAGCGACAGAAATTCCGACGAGAGTTGGTCGTTGCTGTCGAAACGCACGGTATGCGCCTCATAGGGCAGTGCGGTTTCTTCGAGGGCAACGGATACCTTGACACCGTTGGGTGTGGGCAGCGAATAGAGCTGGATGCGCTCCGGGTGCGCCGGCGGCCATTTGCGGGTGATGGGGAAGTCTTGAGGGAAATGCATGGTGTTGCTCCTTATGAGATGTTTCAGGCAGCCTGAGACCTTTGAAAAACCTCCAGATGTGGATGCAGTTCAAGGCGTAGCAGCGCAGCGAGCGCAGACATATCATGTAGATAGGCAAGCGAGCGAGCAGTACCCGCAAGGGGCACAACGCAGAAATGCGCCGCAGATGGGGGTTTTGCAAAGGTCTCAGCCGCAGCATAACACAAGTACCCGCAGGCCAAAAAAAAGGTGTGGCCAACGCCACACCCAAACACACACACATCAAGAGGAAATCAAATCATCAAATCCAAGCCGTTTGCCGGTTTGCGCTGCAAACAGCCTGTGGCCAAAAAGGTTTACATTTGATGAGGCGCATTATAGCGGCCTGATGCGTGCACGCTTTGACTTAAATCAAATGAAGCACAGAAGGCAGATAATATTTATTTTCATTTGAATTTAAACAGTTTCCGCCAATGCCTGTTGCTGCAATTGCATCAGTGTTTCAATGCCTTGCCAGCCCAAACCCATCAGTGTCTGCAATTCGGCCATGCTGAACGGTGCACCTTCGGCCGTGCCTTGGATTTCGACGATGCCGCCGTCGGCGGTCATCACCAGATTGATGTCGGAATCGCAGCTGCTGTCTTCGGGGTAATCCAAGTCCAAGAGCGGCACGCCGCCAACCACGCCCACCGACACCGCGGCCACGGCCTGGCGGATGGGATTGTGCAGCAGCATGCCGGCGCTGCGCAGGCGGTTGACGGCCAGACTCAGCGCCACAAATGCGCCGGTGATGCTGGCGGTACGCGTGCCGCCATCGGCCTGGATCACGTCGCAATCAATGAGGATTTGGCGCTCGCCCAACAGATGCAAATCCATCACCGCGCGCAGCGAGCGGCCAATCAGGCGCTGGATTTCCTGGGTGCGGCCGGACTGTTTGCCCGCAGCGGCTTCGCGGCGCATGCGGCTGGCGGTGGAGGCGGGCAGCATGCCGTATTCGGCGGTGACCCAGCCTTGGTCTTTGCCGCGCAGAAAGGGCGGCAGGTTTTCGTCTATGCTGGCGGTGCAGATGATTTTGGTATTGCCGCATTCGATCAGGCAGGAGCCGTCGGTGTGCGGCAGAAAATGCGGGGTGATGCGTACGGGGCGCAGGGCATCGGCGGCGCGGTTGTCGCGGCGGGTGGCGGTCATGGTGCGGTTCCTTAAAAATGGCAACAAAACAGCGCGCATTATACGCCACGGCGGCCATAGAGGCTGCCTGAAAAAATGCCGTGCGTTTGGCTTGAGACGGGCTTATGGCTTACAATCGCCGCCGCACCGCTACCTGCATGCCGCAGCGTAGGGTCTCGATACAAGGAGCCAATATGATGCACAGTATGACCGGCTATGCCAATGCCGGCGGCGAATACGGCAAGCGCCACATCAGTGTGGAAGTGCGCGCGGTCAACCACCGTTATCTGGACATCCAGTTCAAAATGCCGGACGAATTGCGCCATCTGGAAGGGCGCATGCGCGAAGCCATTGCCGCCCAGGTTCAGCGCGGCAAGCTGGAATGCCGCGTACAGCTGCAAGCCCTTACCGAAGGCGGCAACCAAGCGCTGCAAATCAACCGTGCGCTGGTGCGCCAGCTGGCGGATTTGAACCAGGACTTGCGCAAGCAGCACAAAAATCTGGGCAAACTCGGTGTGGCCGATATTCTGCGTTTTCCCGGCGTGCTGGTGGCCGAGCCGGAAGACGAAGACGCTTTGGCCGACGGCGTGCTCGCCCTGTTGCAGCGCACGCTCACCGACTTTAATCTGGCGCGCGCGCGCGAAGGCGAAAAGCTGCAACAACACCTGTTGGCGCGCTTGGACGACATGACCGACATTATTAATGTCTTGCTGCAATTGTTTCCGCATTTGCTGCAACAGCATATGGACCGCGCCGAGCAACGCCTGCGCGACGCACTGGCGCAGGTGGACGAAGACCGCATCAAGCAGGAATTCGTGCTGTTTATGCAAAAAGCCGATGTGGACGAAGAGCTCAACCGCCTGCAAACCCATATTGCCGAAGTGCGCCGCCTGGCCACCGAACACAAAGGCAGCGTGGGCAAGCGTTTGGATTTCCTGATGCAGGAACTCAACCGCGAAGCCAATACCCTGGGCAGCAAAGCCATTGCCAGCGAATGCACCCAGGCTTCGGTGGGTTTGAAAGTGCTCATCGAGCAGATGCGCGAGCAGGTGCAAAATATTGAATAAATGGCCTGTATGTCCCAAGCCCGGCTGTTTGCCGGGCTTTAAATTTGCTACAATGCGCGCGCTTTTACCGGGCTGATGCCTTTGCAAAAACCGTTGATGACCGCAAAACAGGCTACAGGTAGGGTGGGCAGGAATGCCCGCCCTACGGCCCTGCGCTATTCCATGCCGTTCCCAAACAAAGAATAACGGCAGTGACTCTTTCAGGCAGCCTGAAAAATCACACCACAACATTACTTAACACAAAATCAAGGTAAGGTAACGGCCGCAGCCTATTGATGGCCGTTACCGGAGAACATCTCATGAACAGCCCATCCGCCGCCACCGGTGTTTATGTCCGCATTGCCGAAACACCGGCCGAAATCGAAGCCGCGCAACGCCTGCGCTATCAGGTCTTTGCCATAGAAAAAGGCGCCGACATCCAAGGTGTGGACGGCAAAGACATCGACCGCTACGACCCTTATTGCCGCCACCTGCTGGCCTTTGACCAGCAAAGCCACGAAGTGGTGGGCTGTTACCGCCTGCTCACCTGGGAGGGCGCGCAGCAGCTGGGCGGCTGGTACAGCGAGAGCGAATTTGACCTCTCGCCCCTGGCCGACATCTATCCGCATATGGTCGAACTCGGCCGCGCCTGTATCCACGAAGACTACCGCCACGGCGGTGTGGTGATGTCGCTGTGGGCGGGGCTGACCAAATTCATGCACGAGCACAATCTGCGCTTTATGACCGGCTGCGGCAGCATCGGCACCGAAGACGGCGGCCACATCGCCGCAGCGCTCTACCACGACCTCAAACAGAAATACCTCGCCCCGGCGCAATGGCAGGTGGCACCGCTCAATCCGCTCACGCTGGACGACAAACTGCCGGTGGACAATCCCGAATGTCCCGCCCTCATCAAAGGCTACCTGAAAGCCGGCGCCTGGTTTTGCGGCGCACCCTGTCTGGACGAAGCCTTTAACTGCGCCGACGTGCTGATTCTGATGGACCTCACCCAGCTCAACCAGCGCTATGTACAGCGCTTCGCTCCTGAAATGGCCGCCTCGCTCTCCAAGCAGGCCGCCGCCGAAGCCGGTTAAGCCATGAGCCGTCTGCGTTTTGCCGCCCGTCTCGCCGCCATCGGCGTGTGTCTCGGCTACGGCAGCCTGGAAATGCTGCTGCTGTTTCCGTTTTATTCGCCCCGGCGCAAACTGTGCGCCATCCAGCTGTGGTCGCAGCGCGTGCTCGCTTCCTGCGGCGTCCGCCTGTCGGTACACGGCATCCTGCCGCCCGCCGAACGCGGGCAGATGCTGGTGAGCAACCACATTTCCTGGCTCGACATCATGGCCATCAACGCCGCCTTTCCCGGCCGCTTCGTCGCCAAAGACGATGTGGCCAAATGGCCGGTCATCGGCTATCTCGCCACCCAGGCGCGCACCGTGTATGTGACCCGCAACCGCCGCGCCGCCAGCAACGGCAACCAGCTCAACCACGTCACCCAAGCATTGGCCGAAGGCGACAGCGTGGCGCTGTTTCCCGAAGGCACCAGCAGCGTCGGCGAGCACATCCTGCCGTTTAAAGGCAGCTTTTTTCAGGCAGCCTTGGACGCCCAAGTACCGCTGGTGCCCGTGCTGTGCCGTTATCCCGCCGCAGACGGCGGCAGCGTCAACCCCGCGCTGGCCTATTACGGCGACATCAGCCTGTGGGATTCCATCCGCGCCATCATCAGCCAGCCCCAGAGCCGTGTGGAAGTGCATTTCCTGCCCGAAGTGGCCCCGCAGGGCAGCCGCCAGGAACTGGCACGGCAGCTGCACCGCATACTCAGCGAAGCCCAGCAAGGCTTGGCCGGAGAGGCTGCCTGAAAACCGCTGCCGCTGTGTTATACGACACAGCGGCTTTTTATTATGACTATAGTCATTTAAAATAAGAACGATACGGCGTTGCTACGCCTTGCCGTACTACTTGTACTGTCTGCCCCACGGGACTTCGCTGCGCTCGCGGCTTTTTTGCTGCCTTGTCTCGTTCTTATTTTATTCGACTATAACCCCATACTGAGACCTTTTCAAAACCCCGGACAGCATATTATTCAAGCCGTAGGGTGGGCATTCTTGCCCACCAATCATCTTTGATAATCAGCTGCTTAAAATGGTGGGCAGGAATGCCCACCCTAGCTGTGGTTTGTTTTATCGTTGTCATCAACGGGTTTTGCAAAGATCTAATACCGCCATGCCGCAACGCCCCCATACCCTCGACACCGTCCTCTTTACCATCGAACTGTTGCGCCTGATTCCGCGCCACCGCAAAACCACCGCCGCTGAATTGCAGCAACAGCTCTCCGATGCCGGTTTCGAGCGCGATGTGCGCACCATCCAGCGCCACCTCGATGCCCTGTGCCAGCAGTTTCCCGATTTGGAACGCGATACCGCCGGCAAGCCCTACGGCTACCGCTGGCTCAGCCACAGCCACGGCCTCAACCTCTCCAGCCTCAACGAACAGGAATCCCTGCTGCTTCTGCTGGCGCAACAGCATCTGGCGCAATTGCTGCCGCCCAGTGTGCTGGGTTTTATGCAGCCCTTTTTCGAACAGGCGCACCGCAAACTCAATATCGACGGTGCCGACAAGCTGGAGCACGAATGGCTGGACAAAGCCGCCGTGGTACCCACCAGCCAGCCGCTGCGGCCGCCCAAACTGGCCGACGGCGTCTTGGATGCGGTGAGCCGTGCCCTGTTTAATAACCGCAAACTCAAACTGCGCTACCGCAACCAGCACGGCGACGAAAACGAACACACTGTGCTGCCGCTGGCCTTGGCACAGCAGGGCAAAGTGCTGTATCTGGTGGTGCATTATGAAGGCTACCGCGACACCCGCCACCTGGCCCTGCACCGCATCCTGTGGGCCGAAGTCAGCACCTTGGGCTTTGAGCGTCCCAAAGATTTTGATTTTCAGCGCCATATCGATGAAGGCGCCTTCGGCTTCGGCACCCGCCAACGCATCCGCCTCACCTTCTCCATCCGCCGCGGCGCCGGCTTCCACCTCACCGAAACCCCGCTTGCCGATGACCAGATGATTGTGGAAGAGAGCGATGAACATTACCGCTTCCAGGCCAGCCTGTTCGACAGCGAAATGCTGGACTGGTGGTTGCGCAAATTTGGCGAAGATGTGTGGGATATTGAGCGGGAAGTGTTGGATTGAGGTTTTCAGGCAGCCTGCGTTGCCGATACCGCCATCGGTGTAGGGGCGGGTTTTACACCCGCCCGTTTATCCATGGCTGCGGGCGGGTGTAAAACCCGCCCTTACAAGGCTGCCTGAAAACATTTTCTGTGTTCTCAGGCAGCCTTAATTTTTGGGGTAAACAGCAGCCGTAGGTCGGATTCTTGAATCCGACATAATCAATGTGCAGCAAGGGCGGGGATGTCGGATACAAGAATCCGACCTACGCAAGCGCCGTCATTCTGCGCGGAGCAGGGCGGAGTCGCAGAATCTCCAAACCGCATACAGACCCTGCAACTGCCCGCAGGATAACGCATTAACAACTTGAACGACGTGAAAAGCAGTTTGCTAAGGGGTAGGTCGGCTTTCCAAGCCGACTGTGTATTTTGGCGTGTCGGCCCGGAGAGCCGGCCTACGGCGTTCAGGCTGCCTGAAAATTAAATCCGACACAATCCGACGCAGCACTGCGGATAATGGATGCGGTGTTCAAACCCGGATGGGGAGATAATATGAAACTTGCCATAGTCGGCGGCCGCGATTTTGATGATTATGCCTTGCTGTACCGCCATTTGGCCGATATAGCCGGGGTTACGGAAATCGTTTCCGGCGGTGCTGTCGGCGCGGATGCGCTGGCGGAGCGCTATGCGGCGGAGCGGGGTTTGCCGCTCACGGTATTCAAGCCCGATTGGTCGCAAGGCCGCCGGGCGGGGCCTTTGCGCAACAGCCAAATCGTCGATTATTGCGATGCTTTGCTGGCGTGCTGGGACGGCAAGTCCAAAGGCACCCGCGACAGCATCCGCAAGGCCGAAGCCCAAGGCAAGCTGTTGGCGGTGGTGGCTTATGGGTACCATGGCTGACAATTATTGATAGAGGAAAACCATGAGTGTGATTTTGGAAGTCATCGAAGGCGACATCACCACCTTGGCGGTGGACGCCATTGTGAATGCCGCCAATAACAGCCTGTTGGGCGGCGGCGGGGTGGACGGGGCCATACACCGGGCGGCGGGGCCGCAGTTGCTGGCGGAATGCCGCACTTTGGGCGGTTGCGCCACCGGCGAGGCCAAAATTACCGCGGGCTATGCTTTGCCGGCGCGTTTTGTCATCCACACCGTCGGTCCGGTGTGGCACGGCGGTGCGCGCGGGGAAGCGGCGGCGCTGGCTTCGGCTTATCGCGAATCGCTACTGCTGGCGCAGGTGCATGAGGTGGCCAGCATCGCTTTTCCCTGTATCAGTACCGGGGTGTATGCTTATCCGGCAGCCGAGGCGGCGGAAATCGCGCTGGCCACGGTGCGCGCTACCTTGCCGCAATGCCCGGCCCTATGGCGGGTGGTGTTCTGCTGCTTTGCGGCGGCGGACGCGGCACGTTATCGGGATTTGTTGCAAACACCGCTGCATTGAAAAAAGGCTGCCTGAAAGTTTCAGGCAGCCTTTTTCATATTGGGCTTTAAGCCGGGCGGGTGATTTCGGCCCACACCTTAAAGTAATCGGGGAAGGTTTTGTTGACGCATTGCGGGTCGCGGATGATGACCGGTACGCCCATGAGGCTCACCAGCGAAAAACACATGGCCATGCGGTGGTCGTCGTAGGTATCGATGGCGGCCTCGGCCTTGAGCACGGCTGGCGGAACAATGCGGATGCTGTCCGGCGTTTCTTCGACTTCGGCGCCCAGTTTGCGCAATTCCGCGGCCATGGCGGCAATGCGGTCGGTTTCCTTGACGCGCCAGCTGGCGATATTGCGCAGGCGGCAAGGCGCGCCGCTGACCAAGGCCACCACGGCCAGGGTCATGGCGGCGTCGGGGATGTGGTTGGCGTCCAAATCAAAGGGCTGCACTGCTTGTCCGGGGGCGCGCGACACTTCGATAAAGTCTTCGTCCCATACCACGGTGGCGCCGATGCGCTCCAGTTCGCGCGCAAAAGCCACATCGCCCTGGATGCTGTGGCGGCCGATGCCGGTCACGCGTACCGGGCTGCCGGAGAGCAGGCCGGCGGCGAGGAAATAGGAGGCGCTGGAGGCATCGCCTTCCACATGCAGCACGGCGGGCGCATGGTAGCGGCAGCCTGCGGGGATGTGGAAGCTGCGGTAGTCGTCGTGGCGGATTTCGACCCCGAAACGCGCCATCAGTTTGAGGGTGATGTCGATATAGGGTTTGGAAATCAGCTCGCCGACGACATGAATGGTATGGGCTTCGCCGGTGAGCGGCAGCGCCATCAGCAGGGCTGTCAGAAACTGGCTGGAAACATTGCCGTTAACCGAAATATCACGGCTGCCGTCTGTGCTGCGTGCACCAATACGCAGCGGCGGATAGCCTTCATTGGCTTCGTAATCAATCTGCGCACCGGCTTGGCGCAGGGCATCGACCAAATCTCCGATGGGGCGCTCGTGCATGCGCGGCACGCCGTGCAGGCGGTAGTCGCCGCCGAGTATGGCCAGCACGGCGGTGAGCGGGCGGAAGGCAGTACCGGCATTGCCGAGAAACAAATCGGCCGTGCTGTGGGGGAAACGGCCGCCGCAGCCGTGTACGCGCAAACGGCCTTCGGCCTGCGGCCCGATGCGCACACCCAGTTGCGCCAGCGCTTCCAGCATGCGTTCGGTGTCGTCCGAATGCAGCAATGAAACGATGTCGCAGCTGTTGTCGGCCAGGGCGGCCAGGAGCAGGGTGCGGTTGCTGATGCTTTTGGAACCGGGCAGGGCCACGGTGGCGGGCGGCAGCACGGCCGCATTCAGGCGCAGGGATTCGCTCATAAGGGGGCTTTCGGTACGTGTTTGGAGTGATTTATTTTTTCAGCAGATGCATCTCTTCGGTGCTGTAACCGGTTTCAAAATCGGTATTGGTGTAGCGGACACTGGCGATATAGCCTTGTTGCTTGGGCAGTCTGTACGCCTGCTTAACGGTCAGCATGCCTTTGTAAACAGAGGCTGTGGCCGGTGCGCTTTGATAGGGGCCGTAACTCAGATGATAGCGCTGGTCGGTGACCTGTACCGATTGCTGGGGATCTCCCCATGAAGGAATATGGCGCAGTGACTGACTGTCAAGATGAAGGGTAATGGCCTCGGTTTTGAGTGCAGACAAAGGCCGGAGGCGCTTTTTCAGCTGTGCCAGTTTGGCTTCAAAGACCGCATCTTCCACGGCGCGGGCATGCTGGTCGTTCGGGTTTTCCTTGGAGGCGGGGTCATAAAAGGACAGCACCTTAATCAGGCGCTCCGGCTCCTGGGCCGACAGATTGAAATAATACAGATTGCTGCCGCCCAGCCCGTCTTCATAATGCCGCAGCAGATACACTTTGTTGCCCGCCGCTTCATAACCCAAGACTTCCAGATAATCATCACCGCCCACGGTGGCGGCGGCAGGCGTGGCCAGCAGTGCCAGACAGAGCAAGGCAGGGCGCAGGGTAGTGCAGTGACAGGACAACATGGCGTACTCCTTAAGGGCAGGGGCAGCTTAAACAAAAAGCAATAGGCCGAGACCTTGGCAAAACCTCATGCAGACAAGCATATGGGCCGTAGGGTGGGCATTCTTGCCCACCCATCATCTTTGTTCATCAGCCGTTTAAGATGGTGGGCAGGAATGCCCACCCTACATGTAGTCTCAGGCTGCCTGAAAACAAGCATTTCAGGCAGCCTGGATGTCTTATTCGCCCACTTTGACCAGTTCTACGTCAAACACCAGGGTGCTGTTCGGCGGAATGGCACCGGGCACGCCGTGTTCGCCATAGGCCAGTTCGGCAGGGATAAAGAAGGTGTAATTGGCGCCTTCTTTCATCAGCTGCACACCTTCGGTCCAGCCGGGAATCACGCCATTGAGCGGGAAGGTAATGGGCTGGTCGCCGTGCTTGCGGCTGGCGTCGAATACGGTGCCGTCAATCAGGCGGCCTTCGTAATGCACGCTGACCACATCTTCGGCAGTGGGCTGTTTGCCGCTGCCTTCCTGATTAACCTTGTATTGCAGGCCGCTGGCGGTGGTTTGCACACCCTCTTTGCCCTGGTTTTCGGCCAAGAAGGCTTTGCCTGCGGCGGCGGCATCGTCTTCGGCAACGGGCGCGGCGGGTGCTGCGCTTTGGGCCGGTGCTTCGGTGCTGGCAGCGTTATTGGCTTTGAAGCCGTTGTCGTTGTTGTTGCAGGCAGCCAAGGCCAAAAGGCTTGCGGCTAGGGCGGAGAGAATGCGTTTTTGCATGGTGTTCTTTCTTCAAGGCAAGACGAAAGGCGGCATTATAACAAAGAACGGCGTCCTGCCGCGGACCGGGTGCTGTGCTTACCCGGCTTTACTTTGTTCGCGGCTGGTTTGCGACAGGGGCTTGTGGTATAAACCGCCCCTGTTGATTGACATGAGCGAAAGAAAACCATGGATGCCCTAAGCCTGCTGACCACCCGCCGTTCCACCCGCCCGCTGGGTCTGCCCGCACCCGATGAGGCGCAATTGGAGGCCATTTTGCAGGCCGCCACCCAAGTGCCCGACCACGGCCTGCTGACGCCGTGGCGTTTTGTGGTGATTGAAGGTGAGGCGGCCAAGGCGCGTTTTCATGCCCTGCTCAACGAAACCGTGACCCAACTCAACTATGGTGAAGAAACCCGGAAAAAAGCCGACCGCGTGGCTGCGATGGCGCCGCTGGTGATTGCGGTGATTTCCACGCCGGAAACCCAACCTCCGCGCGCCAAACCGGTGTGGGAGCAACAGGCCAGCGCCGCCTGTGCCGCCTACGCCGCCCAGCTGGCCGCCAAGGCGCAAGGGTTTGACAATGTGTGGATTACCGGTCTGTGGGTCAACAGCCCTCTGCTGCGCGAGGCCATGCACTGCCGCGATGAGGACAAAATCATGGGGCTGCTGATGATCGGTACCGCAGGCGAAGGGCACGAAGATACGCCCAAAAATACCGATTTGAGCGCCTTGGTCGAGCGCTGGTAAACGCCGTAAATATAGTCATTTAAAATAAGAACGATACGGCGTTGCTGCGCCCGGCTCAAAGAGAACGATTTAGTAAGCCGCTAAAGCGGCAACAAAATCTGTTCCGTACTATCTGTACTGTCTGTTCCTCGGGACTTCGCTGCGCTCGCGGCTTTTTTGCTGCCTTGTCTCGTTCTGTGTTATTCGACTATAAAACAACAGGCTGCCTGAAAGGTTTCAGGCAGCCTGTTTTTACGGGTGTCAGGCGTAAGGCGCTTGCACCGTCGTCAGCCGGACCGCCAGTTTCTCTGCCGCTTCGCGGCGGCTGTATTCGGCTTTTTCCACACTGCCGCCGTTGAGGCTGCTGTATTCGGGGCGGTGGCGGGCATCGGTCAGCACCGAGGGCAGGCGGTTGTCCGGCCAGGGCGCGCGGCCGTGTTCGAGGCGGATGTCGTTTTGCGCGGCATGGCCGCGGGCTTGTATCCGTGCGAGCAGGTCGAGGGCGCGGGCGGCCAGAAGATTGAGCGTGGCTTCGTCTGTGTAGAACGTCTGGCGGCCGCTGATTTTGTCACTGAGGGTCTGCATATTCGGCAGCAGGCCGCCGAGTATACCGCCCACTGCCGTACCGAGGCCGCCGCTGGCGCCGAGGGTGAGGGCGTCTATGCCGAGGCCGAACAGCGCGCCGGTGGCGGCACCGGAGGTGGTGCGGATGCCGTAGTGTTTCCA
Organism: Neisseriaceae bacterium HSC-16F19; assembly: GCF_024171525.1. GTDB lineage: Bacteria > Pseudomonadota > Gammaproteobacteria > Burkholderiales > Neisseriaceae > JALJZY01. The sequence continues at coordinate 122,561 of NZ_JALJZY010000006.1, read as the reverse complement.
CAGCGCGGCATCAAACGGGTCTTGGCGCAAGGGTTGCAGCACCCAGTCGTCGGCCGCCACCGGGTCTTCACGGTAAAAACGGTAGATTTGCAGCAGTTCGCGCTGCATCTGCCGCTCGCGCTGGCGCAAGGCTTCCTGCATCTGCTGTTGCACGGGCTGCGGGTCGTCGTCGGCATCGATTTCCTGTTTGTAGGCGGCCGCTTCCAGCAAAAACGCCGCCACCGCCTGCCGTGCCTCCTGGTCCAGCTGCTGCCAGTCGCGGCGGCGCAGGGCGGCCAGCTCGGTGAGCGGATTGGGCGGCGGCAACATGGTGGCCAGATTGTTCCACAGCCGCATTTCGCCTTCAAAATCAAATGCCACCGTATCAAAACTGCTGTACACATGCAGGCCGCGGCGGGCGAGCATTTCCTGCCAGGCGGCGGTGTCGGCACCGTGGGTGAAATTGAACACCGGCATCAGGGGGCGTGCGCACCACGACAAGACCGTTAATTCGTCCTTGTAACGCGCCAGTACCGGCTCGCGCGCATCGATAACATACAGGCCGGTGTCGCTGGCGAGCATTTGCCGCAATACCTTGGCTTCCTGGTTGAAATCGGTGGCCGCGGCTTCGCTGTGCAAAAAAGCCTGGATACGCTCGATGCCGTCCAGCCGCGGCGAGGTTTCGCGCTCCAACCAGTCCAGCACGCCGGCGGCGTCTTCCAAGCCGGGGGTGTCGTAGAGTTTGACCAGGGTGCGGCTGCCGTCGTGGATGGGCGCTTCGGTGACATCGCGGGTGGTGGCGGCGCTGTTTTTCACTTCGCCAAACTGCTCGTCGCGCAACAGCGTGCGCAACAGCGAGGTTTTACCGGTATTGGTGTGGCCGACCACGGCCAGGGAAAGGGTGTTCATGCACTGTGCTCCGTAAGGGAGGAACGGTGTTGTTGCTGCGCCCAAGCGGCAGGCGGCAGCCAAGCGATGGCGCGCTCGTCCAGCGCCTGCTGCCATTGCCGGATTAAGGCGCTATCGGCAGACTCTTGCGCCAACAACTGTACCACCACCCCGCCTTGGGCGGCATCGGCCAAGGCGCCGATTTGGCGCAACAGACCGCGGTCGGGCACCACCTGCGCACGCACGCCGATTAAGAGTTGCGCCGGATGATGCTGCAATTCCTCCAGCAGGCGGCGCAGGGCATCGCGGTGCCCGATGACACCGCCGTCCTGCCATTGCTGGCCCAATACATGGCGGTGCCATTGTGCGTCCGGCCACGGCGCATCCAGCAATACCGCCTGTTTGGGCGCGTCGCTTAAACGGATGGGTGCGGCGGCGCGGGCAGGGGCTTCGGCCACGGTATCGGCATCCACCACCTGCTGCTGCCAGCGCTGGATGATGTGGCGGTAATAAGGCAGCGACAGCGGCAGTTCGTGCTGACGGCGGCGCCATTGCCAGGTACACAGCAGCCACAGCGCCACGCGCGGCAGCAGGCCGTAACACAGCACGCTGCCGAGCAGGAAACCGGCCCACAGCCGTGCCTGGCCGCTGGCGGCAGCATCGCGGCTGGCGGCAATGGTGGCCGCATCGGGCACGGCAAAACCCAGCTGCTGCGGCAGCCAGGCCAGCGCCTCCACCCAAGCGGCAAGGGTGTGGTTGTCCAAGAGCGTACTTTCCCACGAAAACGCATATTGGCGCACCAGCAGCATCAGCCACATCGCCAGCCACATGCCCGCCAGACTGCACAGCCACAGGCGGTGGCTGCTCATGCCGCCATACCAGCGCATGGCCGGGGTGGCGGCGGCTTCGGCATAAAGCTGTGCCACGGCGCGGCGCACCGTGTGTTCGCTGCCTGGTCCGCGCCACAACAGCGGCAGCCACAGCGGCGCACCGCCCTTGGCCGGAGACCACAACAGACTGGCCAGCCACAGCAATATCATCAGGGTATTGAGGCCCAAAACCGACAACAGCACATAGAAAAAATTCAGTTGTGGGGCCGCCATCAGCGTTGAGGTGGCGGCAAAACCGACCAACAGCAGCACCAGGCTCAGGAGGCGCAAGACCCAGGCAAGGGTGTGTTGCGTGCGCGCCAAAGCGGCGGCCAAACGGCCGTCGGCATCGATCAGCGCCGCACGTTTGAGCAGGCGCTGCGGCCAGGGCGCAGGGTCATCACGCAGAACCTCGGTAATAGGCTGGGGATCAAGCGCAAACACATGACCGCGGCTCTCGAGCAGGCGTACCAGTTCGGCCAGTTGTTGCGCGGGGGAGAAAATCATAACGGATGTGAAAAACAGACAAAGCGCGCAATGTAACGCGCTCATGGCGGGTTTGTAAACCGGTTTGCGTGGGCAGATGTCGAGGCGGTGCAATATCTGTCTATACGGATGGTGCGCTTACCACCATGACGGCTTACAGGCTTGAAAAAATAAGGATGTAGAAAACAACCAACCGCACACGGCATAAAACAGAAACAGTGTGGTCACATGAATCGGATAATCGCGCAGAGACTGAATGATGTCTTTTCCCTTCCAGATCAGGGCACGGGCGCACAGCAGATAAACCACCTCCAAAATCACAGCCACAACAAGGTATTTGGTGAACGGCGGGCGGCAACCGACATCGATAAACAGATAATAAAAAAAGTAGACCCTCAAGGCCAAGACCAATGCGTAACAGGCAATTTTCATGTTCTCTCGGGTGTCGGAGTGATCGGCATGGGCAATGATGTGCTGATTATATCAGCAGAGGTGTTTGTACCCGGAGCAAACCGCTTGCAGTTATAGTCATTTAAAATAAGAACGATACGGCGTTGCTGCGCCTTGCCGTACTATCTGTACTGTCTGCCCCACGGGACTTCGCTGCGCTCGCGGCTTTTTTGCTGCCTTGTCTCGTTCTGTGTTATTCGACTATAAAATCAGGGTGTGTGGTCCACGCTTATTTTGTGGCTTGATGCATCATAGGCAAAGGCTGCCTGAAAGCGGAAATCGCCTGTTTTCAGGCAGCCGAAACCGAATTTGAAAATAAAATATTGGGAATAAACAGATATGACCGACATCATCCAACAATTCGCCGCCAAAGCCCGTGCCATGGGCAAACGCAATTTGTTCAATGCGGGCGCTACCGACGCTAAAATCGCCGCCTTTGCCGAGCGTTTCGGTTTTGAGCTGCCGCCTTTGGTGGCCGGGTTTTACCGCCATTTCGACGGCGGCTGTTTTGCCGATGATACGTGGTGTGATGAAGAACTGGCCGACCCGGATCAACGCGCCACGATTCTGTGGAACAGCCATGCGTTTTTGAGTTTGGATGAAATCATCCACTGCACGGTTTTCGATTCCGTGGAGGTGTTTGAGGATGAAGGACGCTGGTTTATCCCCTTGCTGCGCACGCCCGGCCATGAAGTTTTGGTGCTGGAACAAGGCCATGCCGAGGTTTTGGACGCCTTTCACGAATACCTGCCCGAAGACTGGCTGCCGCTGTACCCCGATTTTGCATCCCTGCTGCAAGCCTATATCGATAACGAGGGCGAAATAGAAACCATTGCCGGATAGCTGGGCAGAGGCCAAAAAGGCTGCCTGAAACTTTTCAGGCAGCCTTTTTCATGCTTATTAACAGCGCGGCTTACACCACACCCTGTGCCAGCATGGCATCGGCCACTTTGCGGAAACCGGCGATATTGGCGCCGTTGACATAGTTGATATAGCCTTTGTCGCTGCCGTGTTCCACACAGGCTTCGTGGATATTGTGCATGATGCTGTGCAGGCGGTTGTTGACCTTGTCGCGGTCCCAGGAGAGGCGCAGGGCGTTTTGGCTCATTTCCAGGCCGGAAGTGGCCACGCCGCCGGCATTGCTGGCCTTGCCCGGCGCGTAGAGGATTTTCGCCTTCACAAACAATTCCACCGCTTCGTTGGTGGAGGGCATATTGGCGCCTTCGGCCACGCAGAAGCAGCCGTTGGCCATCAGGTCGGCGGCGTCTTTCTCATCCAATTCGTTCTGGGTGGCGCAGGGCAGGGCGATGTCGCAGGGCACTTGCCACGGGCGTTTGCCGGCGTGGTATTCCAAGCCTTGTTCTTCGGCATACACGCTTAAGCGTTCGCGGCGCTCGTTTTTCAGTTCCATCAGCGCTTTGAGCTGGTCTTTGCTCATGCCCTGAGGGAAATACACGAAGCCGCCGGAGTCGGATACGGTCAGCACTTTGGCGTCGCGGTGCAGCAGTTTTTCCGCCGCATATTGCGCCACATTGCCGGAGCCGGATACCACCACACGCTTGCCTTCCAAGCTTTGGTGACGGGTTTTGAGCATGTCTTCGACAAAATACACCGTGCCGTAGCCGGTGGCTTCGGGGCGGATCAGGCTGCCGCCGAAGGTGAGGTCTTTGCCGGTGAGTACCGAGGTTACTTGGTTGGTAATGCGCTTGTATTGGCCGTAGAGGAAGCCGATTTCACGTCCGCCCACGCCGATATCGCCGGCGGGCACATCCACATCGGCGCCGATATGGCGGTAGAGTTCGGTCATGAAGGATTGGCAAAAGCGCATCACTTCGCCGTCGCTCTTGCCTTTGGGGTCGAAATCGGCGCCGCCTTTGCCGCCGCCCATGGGCAGGGTGGTGAGGGCGTTTTTAAACACCTGTTCGAAGGCGAGGAATTTCAATACGCCCAAATCCACGGTGGGGTGGAAACGCAGGCCGCCTTTGTAGGGGCCGATGGCGGAAGACATTTGCACGCGGTAGCCGCGGTTTACCTGCACCTGGCCGTGGTCGTCCACCCACGGTACGCGGAACATCACCACGCGTTCCGGCTCGACAATGCGTTCCAACAGGCCGTGGCGGGTGTATTGAGGATGGGATTTGAGGAAGGGGGCGAGGCTGTGAAAAACTTCTTCGACGGCTTGATGAAAAACGGCCTGGTTGGGGTCGCGCTGTTTGACGGCAGCGAGCAGGGCGGATAAATCGTATGAACGCATGGCTACTCCGTGGGTGAAAGGGTGGAGGGGGCTGAGGTTTTGCAAAATCCGGTCGGGGCGTAGGGTGGGCATGCTTGCCCATCGATTATTTTTATCATCAGTGGCCGACAATGGTGGGCAGGCATGCCCACCCTACACAGGCTCTGTTGGCCGCGCTATCCGGCGGGTTGTGCAAAAGTCCCAGTTCCGCAAGACGGAAACTACAGAAAACGCCGCAGTTTAGCGCAAAAAAAACCTCAAGCATAGATAAAATACACCTGAAACTCAGCCGGTAGCTGCAATGCACAAAATCATGCACAAAATCCCGGCTTGGGGTATGCTTGCCCCCGTTTGGCCCGGCAAGGCCAATCCGCAGAAAGGATATAAGGTGGAACACAGCACATTGGGCCGCAGCGGCATCGCCGTGAGCAAAATCTGCCTGGGCACCATGACCTGGGGCGAACAGAACAGCGAAGCCGAGGCGCACGCGCAGCTGGATTATGCGCTGGCGCACGGGGTGAATTTTATCGACACCGCCGAAATGTACCCGGTGCCGCCCGGCCGCGAGACCTATACCCGCACCGAACAATACATCGGCAACTGGATACGCGCCCGCGGCCGCCGTGATGATTTTGTGCTGGCGAGCAAAATTGCCGGCCCCACCGGCAACAACAATCTCGACAGCTATATCCGTGGCGGCAATGATTTTTCGCGCGCGCAAATCATTGCCGCCTGCGAGGCCAGTCTGCAACGCCTGCACACCGATTACCTTGACCTCTACCAGCTGCATTGGCCGGAGCGGCAGGTGAATTTTTTCGGCCGCCTTGGTGTCACCGACATCGACCGCAAGGAACACTTTACCCCGTTTGAAGAAATCGTCGATGCGCTGCAAACCCTGGTGGCACAAGGAAAAATCCGTGCCTACGGTTTGTCCAACGAAACCGCCTGGGGCACGATGCGCTTTTTAAACCTGCACGAAGCCGACCCGTCCCGTCCGCGCCCGGCCAGTGTGCAAAATCCCTACAATCTGCTCAACCGCAGCTATGAAGTGGGTTTGAGCGAGGTGTCGCTGCGCGAAGACGTGCCGCTGTTGGCTTATTCGCCGCTGGCCTTCGGGGTGTTGAGCGGCAAATACCGCCACGGCGCCCTGCCGGAAAACAGCCGCCTGGCCTTGTTTTCCCGCTTTCAGCGCTATACCAAGCCGCAAGGGCTGGCGGCAGTGGAACGCTATGCCGCCATTGCCGAGGAAGCCGGATTGAGCCTCACCCATCTGGCGCTGGCTTTTGTCAACAGCCGCCCCTTTGTCGCATCCAATATCATCGGCGCCACCACACTGGACCAATTGCAGGAGAATCTGGCCAGCGTGGAAGTGAAGCTGGGCGAAGATGTATTGGCGGCCATTGATGCCGTACATGCGGAAATCAGCAATCCGTGCCCTTAACAGCCATTCCAAATAAGAATGATACGGCGTTGCAAGAGCAATTTAGTCAGCCGTCAGAGTAAAAAAGCTCAATTATGAACCTTCTAAAATGCCTGCAAACCGATGGCGTTACCATCTTAAAAGAACGCCAGGAAGAAGAAAAAGATTTGCAAAAGGTGTATGAAAACGGTATTCCGTTTTTGCTTGATAATGAGCACGAGCAGATTTATTTTGTAAAATTTGCCGACGAAATGCCCGAAATACGCACCTCGTTTGGGGATTTTCTATGCTTTGGCAAGATGGGCTTTGAGAAAATATATTTCGTAATAAGTCAAGACGGGAAGGTTTTTAAATATGATTTTTGTGATGATGACACGGAGCAATTGGTTTTCGCCAACAGCTCACTTTGGGATTTCGTAAGGAGTTATTCACGGCTTATGGCGGGAATTTTTATGTACAAAGCCTTCCAAAGCGACAACGATTTTCCAATACAAAAAGCAGTAGAGCAAATCGCCGATTTTATCCAAAACCTAGATCCCGCTGCCCTGGAACAAGAGGAAAATTTCTGGCCGCATCAGCTGTTTGTGCTTGAAGACGGTTTTGCGCATCTTGCGCATAACGCAGTCAGTAGAAAAATAGGAATGCCAAAGCATAATTACGAGAAATAAACAGTATCAACAAGCGGTTTCTTTGCGTTGGTTTTCAGGTAGCTTTTTCAAGTTCAAAATAAGTTCTGGTCCTTGAAAATAAAGCCGGATAAGCTTTTCAAGGCTACCTGAAAACAGTGTATCTACGCGGGAATAATGTCGGTACTGTGTGTATTGGCGCATGAAGTTTTGCAAAGTTATCAGCCTGAGTATTTTTCCCCTTTATATGATATGACTACGCCCAACCCCACCGTATTTGATTATTTGTTCCAGCATTACGGCAGCCTGCCGCATTGCCGTGCGCTGGGTATCCGTTGCGAACATATCGGCGCCGACGGCCTGCCGGTGATGAGCGTGCCCTGGCGCGAAGATTTGACCGGCAATACCGTCAGCCACACCCTGCACGGCGGGGTGATTACCACGCTGGTGGATGTGGTGTCGGCCAGCGCCGTGGCCGCGCGGCTGCCCGATTTTGAAGTATTGGCCACGCTGGATATGCGCATCGACCATATGCACCCGGCCACACCGGGCGACCGTGTTTATGCCAAGGCCGAGTGTTACCGCCTGGCCGGGCAGGTGGCTTTTGTGCGCGCCCATTGCTACCAGCACGACGAGGCCGACCCCATCGCCCTGGGTACGGCCACCTTTATGCGCACGCCGATTCCGGAGGCAGACCGCGTGGCGCTACGCCATTATCTGGACAAGGAGCGCGCGCAATGAGTACCTTTTTCTATGCCGACCCGGAACTGACCGCCTGGGCGGCCCAAACCCTGCCTTATGCGGGTTTTATCGGTTTGCAGATGGGTCATGACGATGAAGACCGCCTGCTGTTTGCGCTGCCGTTTGCCGAGCAGAATATCGGCAATGTGTTTCTGCCCGCCATCCACGGCGGCCTGATTGGCGGTTTTTTGGAAAGTGCGGCGGAGCTGTTTTTGTGCCATCAAAGCCCCGGTTTGACCGAGATGCCCAAAATCATCGACTTTTCGTTGGACTATCTGCGTAGTGGCAAGGCACAAACCTGTTATGCCCGCTGCACGCTCACCCGCCAGGGCAGCCGTATTGCCAATCTGGCGATTGAGGGCTGGCAGGAATGGGAGCACAAGCCCATAGCTGTGGCGCGCATCCATTTGCAGATGCCTGAGCAGAAGACGGATTAAGCCACAGCTATTGATGTTAAAAGGCTGCTTGAAACTTTGCAAAATAGTTTCAGGCAGCCTTTTGGGTTGTCAAACCCGGGGACTTATTGCTTTTTGAACTCTTGAACGGTGCCGTCCAAATTGAAGTTCAAATCGTATCTTTCGCGGGGTGTTGTCAGCATGGCTTCCCAGCGTCGTTGCGGTCCGCGCGGAGTCATATCGAAATCAAAACGTATGGCGCGGGCATCAAAGTCTTCAACGCCGACCTCCTGGGCTTTTTCCAACCAAATCTTGTTCAGATCGGCCACCAAGGCAAAGTCGATTTCCTCCAGCGGGGTCAGGTTGTCTTTCAAATCACCGTTGCCGCGCAATTGAACCGGTACCGGTTCGCTCCAAGCACCGTCTTTGTATTCGTAATGATCAACATGTTCCGGATTGTCCGGGTTTTGGAGGTTGATTTGAATGGATTTGTATTTTCCGAGGTGGAAAGTCACATCTTGGAATACCTGCACGGATTTGCCTTGAAACTGGGGCAGGGCTTGCAGTTCGTCTTTCGCTTTTTGCAGGCCTTCGGCAGTGGTGAGGTCTACGGCTGTAGCGGCTGCTTCGGCAGGCGCCGCACTGCTGCCCTGATCTTGTCCGCCGCAGGCCGCCAGACCCAATACCGCTGCCGTCAGTAATAACCACAATTTTTGTTTCATCATGTATATCCTGTTTTCTTGTTAAGGTTTAACCCGGATAACAGCCGATAAGGGCTGTTGTGACCATTTACAGGGGGATTTTATAGACCATTTAACTATTATCAACAAAAATTTACATCTGGGAGATGCTTATGCGTTAAAAAGGCTGCCTGAAACTTCCAGGCAGCCTTTTTGATTGTCAAATCCGCTAGAGCTTATTTCTTTTTAAATTCTTGAACCGTACCGTCCATATTGAAAAACAGGTAATACTGCTCGCGCTCGGTGTCGATATTGGCCGCATTCCACAAGCGTGTTCCGTTGTGTACCCAAAAATTGAAGCTGATGGAAGGCATCTCGGTTTTCTCGGCGCCCACTTCTTGGGCTTTCTCAGACCAGGTTTTCGCCATCTCGGCCACCAGGGCAAACGGGATGTCGTCCAGCGGGGTCAGATTGTCGTCCATATTGCCGCCGCCTATGATTTTCACCGGTTTCGGGTTGCCCCATTGGCCGTTTTGATATTCGTAGCGGTCTACATTTTCCGGATTGTTGGGGTCTTGCAGGGTGATTTTGATGCGCCCGTCACGATAAAAAAAGATGTCCTGAAAAACCATCAGCGCTTTGCCGCCAAACTGGGGCAGGGCTTTCAATTCGTCTTGGGCTTTTTGCAGCAGGGCCGCATCGGCAAACATATCGATTTTGGCACTTTCGGCCTGTTGTCCGGCGGCAGCCTGTGCCGGAGTCTGCTGATTGGAAGCCGGTGCCTGTTCTTTACCGCAGGCAGCCAGACCCAATACCGCCGCCACACACAATAAGCACAATTGACGATTCATGTTTGCAATCCTTTTTATCCTTGAATGTTAAATAAATAACGGATAGGCCAGGCTATCCGTTAGGGCACGTCAATACTACCAAGGTGCCAATGGCATGGCAAGCGGGCAATGACTGTCGTTATGATGCTTTTTGCAAAGATTGCTGCTCCGCAGCAGTGAGCACGCGGATGCCGCCGCCGTCATTGTGGGTGAGACCGTGGATTTCCTTGTCGTCTTGGCCGCAAAGCATTTTGGCGAGAAAATCGCCGATTTCGCGCGAAATCAGCTGGCCGGGCACCAGCACCGGAATGCCGGGCGGATAGGGTACGATTTGGTCGCAACACACGCGGCCCACCAAGGCGGGATTGAGCTTGCCGTTTTTCACCAAAGGCAGGCGCTCGCCGTGGCAGTAAAAAGCATCACGCGGCAGGCAGGCCAGTTCGGTAAAGTGCGGCACCTTCAGACTGGGCGCGCGCAAACGAATGCTGCGTTTGGGTTTTTCCTTGTCCAAAGTCGCCAGCGCATGGATGAGGCGCATGGTTTTTTCGGCACTGGTGCCGATGGTAATCAGCGTGCTCACGGTGGCAAAAGTGGATTTCTCCACTTGGATATTGAAGCGTTCAAACAGAATATGCTGAATCTGGTTGCCGGAAAAACCGCTGGCGCGGGTGTCTATGGTGATTTTGGTCGGGTCCAGACGTACATTGTCGCCGCGGATGGACTCCGGCATCAAATCGTCCAAATCCAGCACCTTAAAGTGGTGCAGGGCGTTGATTTGCTGGCGCAGCATGGCCGCCAGCTCCAGCGCATTGCTCAAGAGGCCGTAGCCCTCCATCACCATTTGCTGACGCGCCACGTCCAGGCTGGCAATAATGCTGTATTGCGGGCTGGTGGAGGCGTGCATATTGAAGGTTTCGCGCAGCATATGCGGGTCGTGTGCCGGGTCGTTGACATGCACCATGCTCGCCTGCGAAAACGCCGACATGGTTTTGTGGGTGCTCTGGGTCACATAGTCGGCGCCCAATTCCAGCGCGGTGGGGCGCAGGGCGGGGTGGAAACGGGCAAAACCGTACCAGGCCTCGTCGATAATCACCTTGATGCCGTGACGGTGGGCGGCCTCGATGACCGGCTTGAGGTCGTAACACATGCCGTCGTAAGTGCTGCTGGTGAGTATCAGCGCCTTGGCGTGCGGATGCGCCTCTATGGCCTCCAAAATGGTTTTTTGCGGCACCAGACCGAACAAGCCCAGCGCTTCGTTAACGCTGCTGTCCAGATACACCGGTTTGGCACCGGACAAAATCACGCCGTGGTGCACGGATTTGTGGCAATTGCGGTCCAAAAGCAGGGTGTCGCCGGGAATCAGCAGGCTTTGCAAAATGACTTTGTTGGCGGTGGAGGAGCCGTTGGTGGCGAAATAGGTGCGGCGCGCGCCAAACGCGTCTGCGGCCAGATTTTGCGCCTCGGCAATCACGCCTTCGGGGTGCAGCAGGGAATCCAGGCTCTGCACCGACACCGACAAATCCGCCTGCCACATGCTCTGGCCGACAAAATGGTAGAAATCGCTGCCCCAAGTGCTTTGTCGCAGTGAGTCGCCGCTGGAATGGCCGGGCGTGTGCCAGGAGTCGGATTTTTTATCGACATAGTTTTTCAGCGCCGAATAAAACGGCGTACGCGCCTTGGCCTGCAAATCGGCCACAATCACCGCCACCACCGCCGCGGCATCGCGGCTGGGGCTGTCAATCAGCCGCGCCTGCGGGCAGGCCGCATGTTTGCCGCCGCCGGCATTCCACAAATACAGCGGCACCTCGGCACGCCAGCTGCCGGACACATAGGCCGCGTGTATGCTCTGCAACTGTTTCTGGCTCAAGCGCGCGCCGTCCAGCAGCACCGCCTGCGTACGCGCATCGTTCAGGCCGTATTCCCATTCCTCAAAACGGACATTGTCGAAAACCAGCATCATCGGCGAGGCGACCTGCATCTGGTCTTTGAGGTTGCTGTTGCCGTCTTTGGACAAAACCATCACGCTGCATAAGGCGCTCATTGTGAATTCTCCTGTGGGTGGTGTGTGTGGTTTGTAGGGTGGGTGCTGGCACCCACGCGTTTGGTTTGGGGTAGGCCGACTGACAATCCAAATGATGGGTTGACACCCACCCCAGGGCTACCTGAAAACAGACTTGAACGGTAGGGTGGGCGTAAGCCCACCATCGCTTGCACCCGCCCGCACAGCCCGCATGGGTGCAAGCACCCATCCTACATCAGCTTAAGCCTGCTGCCGCCACATCTGATAATCGCGCAAGGGCGGTACCGGCGGATTGAGGCAGTGCGGGCAGATGCCGGTAAAGTCTTCCTCATCCTCTTCGATATGCAGGGCAAAGGGGTCGAAACGGCTCTGCTGCAACACCGCCTGCGCCAGCGCCTGCGCCTGTACGGCATCAAAATCAAACGCCGTCACAATTTCCGCCAGCAAGTCTTGTTCGCTGCGGCTCAATTGGGCGGCGGTGCGGGCGATCATGTCCGCATAATCGCTGTGGCGGATTTTCTGTTGCAACAGGGGGGTGAGCGTTTCCATAGATTTCAGGCCCGAAAAAACGGGCGCTACTATAGCACAAGGGTTTTACCGAGGCATGACGCGCTGCGGTATCAGGCTGCCTGAAAGGGAGCGCAGCGGGCTTCTGCGCAGCAAAAAGGTTTCCATCGCGCACATTGCAGTGCAACACAAAAAAGCGCACAATGGCACACCTTGTCTTTTACCCGCCTTTTACCGTCCATCCATCATGAGCAAAGCCAAACATCCGCAAACGCTGGCCATCCGCGGCAGCAAAGAACAAACCCACTACAACGAACACAATCAGGCCCTGTTTTTAACCAGCAGTTTTATGTTTGACAGCGCCGCCGACGGCGCAGCCCTGTTTAACAAGACCAAGGCCGGTTATACCTATTCGCGCACCGCCAATCCCACCATCACCGCCTTCCAAAACCGCGTGGCGCATCTGGAAAAAGCCGAAGCCGCCGTGGCCACTGCCACCGGCATGGCCGCCATTCAGGCAGCCTTGCTCACTTTTCTCAATGCCGGCGACCACCTCATCAGCAGCCGCAGCCTGTTCGGCACCACCGCCGGTTATCTCGAAGGTCATGTCACCCGTTTCGGCATCGACATTACTTTTGTCTCGCAAACCGACATCAGCGAATGGGCCGCCGCCATCCGCCCCAATACCAAGATGATGTTTTTGGAAACCCCATCCAACCCCTTGGGCGAAGTGGCCGATTTGGGCGCCTTGGCCGAACTGGCGCACCAACACGGCATTTTGCTGGCGGTGGACAACTGTTTCTGCTCGCCCGCCATCCAGCAGCCGCTCACACTGGGCGCGGATTTGTCCATCCAGTCCGCCACCAAAGGCATAGACGGCCAGGGCAGGGTGCTCGGCGGCGTGGTGTGCGGCAAGGCCGAACTCATTCAGCAGATTGCGCTGTATGTCAATTCCGCCGGCATCAGCCTCGCGCCCTTCAATGCCTGGGTGCTCTTGGGCGGCTGCGAAACCCTGCCGCTGCGCCTGCGCGCGCAAAATCAGGCCGCACTGGCACTGGCGCAATGGTTGCAGCAACAGCCGCAGGTGGAAAAAGTCTATTACGCCGGGCTGCCTGAAAACCCGCAGGCCGAACTGGTGCGCAAACAGCAATCCGGCGGCGGCTCGGTGCTGGCGCTGGAAGTCAAAGGCGGCCAAGAGGCGGCATGGCATATCATCGACCATGTGGGCATCTTCTCCAAAACCGCCAATTTCGGCGATGTCAAATCCACCATCACCCACCCGTGGACCACCACCCACGGCCGCATGAGCGCGGAAGCCAAGCAGGCTGCCGGTATCAAGCCCAACCTCATCCGCATTTCCGTGGGCTTGGAAGACTTGGAAGATTTGAAAGCCGATTTGGCCGAGGTGTTGGCGCAATTGCCGGTGTAATGCACAGGCTGCCTGAAAAACAACAGGGACGGGTTTACCGTCCCTGTTTTTTATAGTCGCATAACACAGAACGAGACAAGGCAGCAAAAAGCCGCGAGCGCAGCGAAGTCCCGCGGGGCAGACAGTACAGATAGTACGGAAATGATTTTTGTTGCCGCTTTAGCGACTTACAAAATCGTTCTCTTTGAGCCTGGCGCGACCGTAGGAAATCCCCGTGGGACAGCAACGCCGTATCGTTCTGTGTTAAATGACTATAAAACCGACCCTGTCTGTTTTCAGGCAGCCTGTGCCGCCAGTGCGGCCCGCAAACCGCTGCGCCGCGGGCGGGGGGTGAGCAGGGCTTGGCATAGGGCGGCTTCGTTGCCGCCGAACACAAATGTCTGCCGTGCGCGGGTGAGGGCGGTGTAGAGCAGGGCGCGATCGCTGTGGCCGTCTTCGCCGGGCAAAAACCATACCTGGTCATACTCCGAACCCTGGCTTTTGTGCACGGTGATGGCAAAGGCGGTGTCGTGCTCCGGCAGGCGGCTTAAGGGCAGGGCGCGGTAAGCGCCCGCTTCGCCAAACCAGGCGGCGGGTTTGCCCTCTGCGTCTGCCAGCACTATGCCGATATCGCCGTTAAACAGACGGCTGTCGTAATCGTTTTGCGTCACCATAATGAGCTGTCCGGCAAACCACGGTGCATCGGTGTCGTGGCCGTGGCGGCCGAGATAGCGGCGGTAAGCGCCGTTAAACGCCGCCGCATCCTGCCGCCGTGCCGCCAGCACCACAATCTGCTCGGCTGCGGCAAAGGCGGCGGCCACATCCGCTTGTGCCACCGCCTGCCAATAATCCTGTTGCAGGCGGTATAAATCCGCCACCGCCTGATGCAGGTTTTCGCGGTAATGCAATGCGGCGGGAAAATCAGCATAGGCGGCCACGGCGGCCTCAGCATCTCCGGCCACCACAGCGCGGGCCAAGCGGCCGATGCCGCTGCTGTCGTCAAAACGGTGGCTGACGCGCAAAAATGCCGTATTGGCGGCCAGAGGCGGAATGTCGGCCGCTTGCCGCCAGCGGCTTTCAGGCAGCAGTTGCTGCAATTGAGCCGCCAAGTCGCCGCTCACACAGGTCTCCTGCGACAGCGCGCCGAGAATATCGCCGGCACCCACGGCGGGCAGCTGGTTGTGGTCGCCCAGCAAAATCAGACGGCAGCCGTCGGGCAGGGCGGACAAGAGTTTGTTTAATAAGGAATAGTCGAGCATGGAGGCTTCGTCCACCACCACCATATCCAAGGGTAGCGGCTGGTCGGGGCCGTAACGCGCTTGCAGCATGGGCGGGCGCAGACCGAGCAGGCGGTGCACGGTAATGCCTTCCAAGGTTTGCAAATGGCTGCGGATGTGTTCCGGCAACTCAAATCGCCCCAAAGCCTGTTGCAAAGCCTGCGACATACGTGCCGCCGCCTTGCCGGTGGGCGCGGCCAGCGCAATACGGGGCAGGGTGCCGTTGTGCCCCAAACACAGCAAACCCAAGAGCTTAGCCACGGTGGTGGTTTTGCCGGTACCG
Source organism: Neisseriaceae bacterium HSC-16F19 (assembly GCF_024171525.1). Taxonomy (GTDB): domain Bacteria; phylum Pseudomonadota; class Gammaproteobacteria; order Burkholderiales; family Neisseriaceae; genus JALJZY01. Next base: position 107,469 of record NZ_JALJZY010000006.1, on the reverse strand, counting down.
GGGCCGCCGTTGAGCAGCATCAGGGCTTGCAACAGCGCCAAAGCCGCCGCTTCCTGCTGGCCGCGGCTGGAGGCTTCGGGAAACCAGTCCCGCAAGGCCGCAGCAGCTGCGTCCCTATCGGCAACATTCACCGGCGCAGCGGCCAAACGCAGCAAATGGCGGGCAATATCGTGTTCCAACTGCCAAATCCGTCCCAGAAACAGCCGGTTACCACTGAGTACAAACGGCACAAAATCACCCGGCGCGCCCACCAGCGGCGCAGCCGCCTGCAACAGCGGCACGGCGGCGGCATCAACCCGGATATAGCTGTGGCCCTGATCCAGCGCCTGCAACACATCGGCGGCATACGGCGCCACCTGCGGCCACTGCTGCGGCGCCATGGTGGCCAAAACTGTGCTTACGGCGGTAAAGGTACTGTGTTCGATGGCGTTGTCCGGGGAAAGGTCGGCATTGGAAAACATGGGCTGCCTGAATGGAAAATGGAAAACGCGGATTGTGCTATAAAGCGCAACAAAACGCTAACCTTTTGTTTCATTGGATTGTATTGCTGTATTTTTTCCGCAAAAATAAAAAGCGTTCCGTAATCACTTCAACGGTTTCAGCTTTTTGTCTTTATGCAAATGGGTTTTTGCGTAAGTTCAGAAAATGTTTTGACAAAGTGGCGCGTGTCATCTTGCCGCCGCTTGTGTTGCGAAACAGATAGCCACCGCTGGGGCGGAGCTTTTTGATAAAATATGCTATCTTCTGGAAGAAACTGTGTAATGCGGTTTTTCCTTTTGTTTTCAGGTTGCCTTAGAGCGGAGTTGTTACCTGATTCGCTTGAAAAGTGGTGGCATATGCGGTAGCATTTTATTATGAAAATCGTACTGGACACCAACATCCTTGCGGGTGCCTGTTTGGGGTCTTATGCAGCAAACCGCATTTTGGCCGCCTGCTTGAACGGCAGGGTAGTCCCGTTAATCGGAACCGCTTTGCTGGCGGAATATGAGGACGTGATTAACCGTGATGATGTGTTCAAGAAAGGCCCCTTGAGCCGTGAAGAGCGTAATCAGGTATTGGATGCGTTGTTGGGTGTGAGCAAGTGGACTAAGACTTATTACCGGTGGCGGCCTAATCTGCGCGATGAAGCAGATAACCATGTTTTGGAGTTGGCTGTTGCTGGAGGGGCCGACTATCTGGTTACGCGCAATTTGAGCGATTTTAAACGTTCTGAATTGCTATTCCCTAATTTGTGCATTTGCTTGCCTGAAACCCTGTTGGAGGAATTATCATGACTTCGATGACCTTGCGTATATCTGACGAAAAGCACGGACGTTTGAAAGCATTGGCTGCCGCTCGTGGCGTGAGTATCAACAAGCTGATGGACGAGGCTGCAACTGTGATGCTGGTAGAGTTTGATGCAGAAACGCGTTTTAAGATGCGTGCTGCCAGAGGTAATAAAAAACAGGCACTGGCACTGTTGGATAAGGCGCTGTCTGCCAAAAAGTAAAAATGGCGGTTTTTCTTGGCTGCCTGAAACAGGAAGGCAAAACGCCGCGATGACTGGAATCATCGCGGCGTTTTTGCATTTAGATCCTTTGGTGGTTATACCGAAGAAGTGCATAAGATGCTGGAAAAATACCAAAGCTCTGCCCGTGTACCGGTGTTGATTTGGCTGTTTTTGGACCATTACCGACAGCGATTCAGTATCACGGTTGCGAGGCCCGGCATCGGGAATTAGTTAAGGCCTGGCCGGGGTGAAATCCGTTCCGCAAAAAATTTTCGGCCATTTGGCAGCGGACAAGGGAAAGGGATGTGGTGCGGCAACGGATGCCGTACACGGACTGGATAGTTCAGGCTGCCTGAAATTCTATCCATAATTTAACATAATATATATTATGCGAAATTGGATTCTCATTTGCGGCCACGAAACCAACGAGCACCGCTCTGCGCACACATCCGCGGGCCGATGGTTTTAACCGTCTCTTTGAAATACCAATCTTTGAGCCTGTCCACTTCATGCGGCTTTGCCTTCTTAAATTCAAGTGAAACAATGATTTCCAGCGGCTCGATTTCCAATTCTTCCGCAATTTGCAGAATCGTGGCCAATCGCAAACGCAAACGGCCGGCGCGGATTTGTGCAATGTAAGACCTGGGCAGATTGAGCTTTCGGGCTAGTTTGTAGTCCGATTGGATGCCCACGGCCGCTTTGTACATATCAAGCCAGTTTGTAGCGGAATACATAAAAATAACAGCATCTTATGTAAATAAGGTGCTGTTATTGTGTCGCTTGGCCGGATGCTTGGCAAGGTTCGCAAATGTTACCTATTTTAAGGCTGCCTGAAATTAGCTTGTTAATAGCATAAATACGGATAACCGTTTTCGTCATGCTGGCAGTATTTCTTCTCGTTTGGATTCCGGCGGTCACTTTTTCACACAGTTAAGCAGCTTAATTTTAATTTGATAAAATTCAGCCGTTTGACTGCCATTTGAATGACATGCGGTATTTCAGGCAGCTCTGCTATGCCATAATGACTGCCCTACTCTTTCGGACATATCTACATGTTCAAGAAGCTTTTCAGGATTGTTTAAATAGCTTTTGGCTAATATGTATATTTGAACTATAAATTATACAAATCAAACCGCCGCGCCTATAATGCGCCCATCTGATTCAAGCAGACCTTTTTAACCGCAATCAACCAAGGAGTTAACCATGTTGCAAAACCATGAAGGCCAAAAAGTACCGAGCGTTGTATTCCACACCCGTCAAGGCGATGCCTGGCAAGACGTGAGCACCGACGAATTGTTCAACAACAAAACCGTAGTAGTATTCTCACTGCCCGGCGCATTCACCCCCACCTGCTCTTCCACCCACCTGCCGCGTTACAACGAGCTGGCCGATGTGTTCAAAGCCAACGGCGTGGATGAAATCGTGTGCGTATCCGTGAACGACACCTTCGTGATGAACGCTTGGAAAGCCGACCAGGAAGCCGAAAACATCACCGTAATTCCGGACGGCAACGGCGAATTCACCAAAGGCATGGGCATGCTGGTAAGCAAAGAAGGCTTGGGCTTCGGTGACCGCTCTTGGCGCTACTCCATGCTGGTGAAAAACGGCGTGGTGGAAAAAATGTTTATCGAGCCGGAAAAAGAAGGCGACCCCTTTGAAGTATCCGATGCCGACACCATGCTCAAATACATCAACCCCGAGTGGAAAGACCAGCCCTCCGTAGCCATCTTCACCAAACCGGGTTGCCCCTTCTGCGCCAAAGCCAAACAATTGTTGCAAGACAAAGGCCTGCGTTACGAAGAAATCGTTTTGGGCAAAGACGCCACCACCGTTTCCGTACGCGCCGTTACCGGCAAAGCCACCGTACCGCAAGTGTTTATCGGCGGCCAATACATCGGCGGCAGCGAAGAGTTGGAAAAACACTTTGCCTAAATCCGTTTAAACGGATAGCGCCGTTCCTCATTTAGGGGAGCAGCGCCAGCCTTTCCGGCCTTTGCCCCCTGTCCCTCCTGTGTTGCAGGCAAAGGCCGGACCTGAACAGCCTTTAAGGTGGTTCAGGCAGCCTGTTTTAATATGACAAACAGGCTGCCTGAATCACTTTATCTTTGTAAACTCACGCTACAAGGGGTAGCACAACCCCGCAAGCCCTAACCCGAAAGTCAGACTATGAAACAAATCCAAACCCAAGTAGTGGTTATCGGCGGCGGTACCGCCGGTATGGGCGCTTTTCGCGCCGTGCGCAACCACACCGAAGACGCCTATTTGATTGAAAGCCATGTATTCGGCACCACCTGCGCCCGCGTCGGCTGCATGCCCTCCAAACTGCTGATTGCCGCCGCCGAAGCCGCCCATCATGCCCGCCACACCGCGCCCTTTGGCGTGCATGTGGACGGCGATGTGCGCGTGGACGGCCATGAAGTGATGCGCCGCGTGCGCAACGAGCGCGACCGCTTTGTCGGCTTTGTGGTGGAAGACGTGGAAGCCTGGCCCGCCGAGCGCCGCATCATCGGCCAGGCGCGCTTTATCGATGAACACACCGTGCAAATCGACGACCACACCCAAATCCGCGCCGAGCGCTTTGTGATTGCCACCGGATCGCGCCCCATCGTACTGCCCGAATGGCAGGCTCTGGGCGAGCGCCTGATTGTCAATGACGACGTCTTTTCTTGGGAAACCCTGCCCGAAAGCGTGGCCGTATTCGGCCCCGGCGTTATCGGTTTGGAGCTGGGCCAGTCCCTGCACCGCCTCGGCGTTAAAGTGCATGTATTCGGCAAAACCGACGGCGTGGCCGGGATTAGCGACCCGGTGGTGTTGGCGGAAGCCAAAACCGTGTTCGGCGAAGAATTCCCGCTGCATCTGAATACCGAAGTCAGCACCGCCCTGGATGACAACGGCCGCGTGCGCATGGATTACCGCAACCGGGACGGCGAGAGCGGCAGCATTACCGTGGATTACGTGCTCGCCGCCATCGGCCGCCGCCCCAATGTGGACAATCTCGGCCTGGAAAATCTGGATATCGAACGCGACGAGCGCGGCGTGCCGCATGCCCATCCGCTGACCATGCAGACCAGCATCCCGCACATTTTTATTGCCGGTGACGCCTCCAACCAGCTGCCGCTGCTGCACGAAGCCAGCGACCAAGGCAAGATTGCCGGTGACAATGCCGGCACCTACCCCGACATCCGCCCCGGCCTGCGCCGCAGCACCATCGGCGTGGTGTTTACCGACCCGCAGGTAGCCATTGTCGGCATGCGTTATGCGCAGGTATATCAAGCCTTTAAAAACCCCGAATGCGTGGTGGTGGGCGAAGTCTCCTTCCGCAACCAAGGCCGCAGCCGCGTAATGCTGAAAAACAAAGGCCATCTGCGCGTTTATGCACAACAGGAAACCGGTTTGTTCCTGGGTGCGGAAATGGTCGGCCCCTCCGCCGAACACATCGCCCACCTGCTCGCCTGGGCGCACCAGCAGAAAATGACCGTGCCGCAAATGCTGGACATGCCCTTCTATCATCCGGTGGTGGAAGAAGGTCTGCGCACCGCCCTGCGCGACGCCATGAGCAAGCTGGACTTGAGCGGCAATTTCAGCCGCGAATGCGGCTGCTGCCCGGGTGAGTAATTAAATATCCGCAAAAAAGGCTGCCTGAAAGGTTTTTGCTACGCAGAAACTCACTGCGTTCGTTTTCAGGCAGCCTTTTTGTCATTGAGCCACTCAAAAAGTTCCCGTTTGAGACCAATTCAAAAAAATAAGATAACAAGGCGGCGAGCCGAAGACAGTACAAGTAGTACGGCAAGGCGAGACAACGCTGTTAGATTATTTTTTGGATTGGTATGAGACCTTTGCAAAACTGCCTTCAGGTAGACTAAACCCCTAGCCGCCGTCATTCCCGCGAACGCGCACTACTGTCCGGAATAAAAAACACAGCACAAACAAAAAGGTTGCAGCCTAACGTTTTCACGGGTAAAACCCAGAGCGCGAACTCAAAAAACATCAGGACTGCAACCATGTTCAGCATAAGCCGATTCCAGCAAATCATCAAGCCCATTATGCACGGACGCTTTCAAAAGCACGTCCGCAAGCATCAGGCCGACAAACACACCAAAGGGTTCGGCTGCCAAAACCTGCTGACCGCCATGGTGTATGCCCAGCTTGGCAACTGCAACAGCCTGCGCACACTCGAACAGGCATTCAACAGCAACAGCAGTCACCATTACCACCTGAATGTACGCAGCATCCGCCGTTCCACCGTAGCCGAAGCATTGGCCAAACGCGATACCCAACCGTTTACAGACATGCTGGGCGAACTGATGTCCACATGCAGCAAGACGTTGCGCAGGGAAACAACCGACCTGCTGTACCTGCTCGATTCCACTCCCGTTTCGCTCAAAGGGCGCGGCTTCGACGAATGGACGGGTAGCAACGGCCGCATCAAAGGCTTAAAAATCCACGTTCTGATGAACCACGCCTCCGATTGCCCCGTTGCCCAAAGCATTACCGATGCCGCTGTAAACGACATCGACGAACACCATCTGGTGCAGCCCGAAAAAGGCGCAACCTACGTCTTTGACAAAGGCTATTGCGATTACAACTGGTGGGCAGAGTTGGATGAAGCCGAAGCCTGTTTCGTTACCCGTCTCAAAGCCAATGCCGCCGTTAACGTCATCGACAGCTTTACGCCGTCTGAAAACATCTTGGCTGATGAACACATCCGGTTTAAGCACCGTAAAAACAGCAACCGGGTCAACCTGTGCTACGGCAAAACCCTGCGCCGAATTACCGTCAAACGTGAGGGCAAAGCACCGCTGGTTTTGTTGACCAACAACCTGAAAGCCGATGCTCAAGAAATTGCCGCCACCTATAAACAGCGTTGGCAGATTGAGCTGCTGTTTAAATGGTTGAAGCAGCATTTGAAGCTCAAACGCTTCTTAGGCCGCAGCGCCAACGCGGTCAAACTGCAACTCTTGTGCGCGATGATTGCGTATTTGCTGCTAAAGCTGTACCACCAAAGCATACAGACAACAGACAGCCTGCATTTGCTGGCAGCCCGAATTTCAAACGGCCTGTTTGAACGCCTGCAAACACTCTACGCCTATCACGCAGGTTGGCTTTGAGGCGGGTAACGAAACAGGCTTCGGCTTCATCCAGCCCTGCCCACCAGTTGTAATCGCAATAGCCTTTGTCAAAGACGTAGGTTGCGCCTTTTTCGGGCTGCACCAGATGGTGTTCGTCGATGTCGTTTACGGCGGCATCGGTGATGCTTTGGGCAACGGGGCAATCGGAGGCGTGGTTCATCAGAACGTGGATTTTTAAGCCTTTGATGCGGCCGTTGCTACCCGTCCATTCGTCGAAGCCGCGCCCTTTGAGCGAAACGGGAGTGGAATCGAGCAGGTACAGCAGGTCGGTTGTTTCCCTGCGCAACGTCTTGCTGCATGTGGACATCAGTTCGCCCAGCATGTCTGTAAACGGTTGGGTATCACGTTTGGCCAATGCTTCGGTTACGGTGGAACGGCGGATGCTGCGTACATTCAGGTGGTAATGGTGACTGCTGTTGCTGTTGAATGCCTGTTCGAGTGTGCGCAGGCTGTTGCAGTTGCCAAGCTGGGCGTACACCATGGCGGTCAGCAGGTTTTGGCAGCCGAACCCTTTGGTGTGTTTGTCGGCCTGATGCTTGCGGACGTGCTTTTGAAAGCGTCCGTGCATAATGGGCTTGATGATTTGCTGGAATCGGCTTATGCTGAACATGGTTGCAGTCCTGATGTTTTTTGAGTTCGCGCTCTGGGTTTTACCCGTGAAAACGTTAGGCTGCAACCTTTTTGTTTGTGCTGTGTTTTTTATTCCGGACAGTAGTGCGCGTTCGCGGGAATGACGCCGGTCTTATGTTTGTGGTGGCACATGAGGTTTTCCACAGGTCCCAGGCTGCCTGAAAACCATTTCACGGTATAATCAGCCGTTTTGTCCCCCACACCGCACCGCCATGATCGAAATCCGCCAATTAAGCCTGCAACGCGGGCTGAAAGTCCTGTTGCAACAAGCCGATGCCCTGATCCGTCCCGGCCAGCGGGTGGGGCTGATCGGCAAAAACGGCAGCGGCAAATCCAGTCTGCTCGCGCTCATCAAGGGCGAACTGGCCGCCGATGGCGGCGATGTATTGCTGCCCAAACACTGGCGCTGGGCGGCGGTGGCGCAGGAAACGCCGGCACTGGACATCAGCGCCTTGGATTATGTGTTACAAGGCGATGGCGAGCGTGAGGAATTGCAACAGGCACTGGCGGCGGCGGAAGCGCAAAACGACGGCATGGCCCAGGCCGCCTGCCATGCGCGCTTGGAGGAAATCGACGCCTACACCGCCCCGGCGCGTGCCGCCAAACTGCTCACCGGTTTGGGTTTTGCCCAGCACGAGCACGCCCAAGCGGTGAAAACCTTTTCCGGCGGCTGGCGCATGCGCCTTAATCTCGCCCAGGCACTGATGTGCCGCGCCGATTTGCTGCTCTTGGACGAGCCCACCAACCACCTCGACTTGGAAACCGTGTTGTGGCTGGAACAGCACCTGGCCGCCCTCGATGCCACGCAAATCATCATTTCCCACGACGCCGATTTTCTCAACGCCACCACCACCCACACGCTGGAATTGGCGCAACAAAAACTGCACAGCTACGGCGGCAATTACGATTTCTACCAGCGCGAGCGCGCGCAGCGGCTGGCACAGCAGCAGGCCGCCTACCAAAACCAGCAGGCGCACATCCGCCATCTGCAATCCTTTATCGACCGCTTCAAAGCCAAGGCCACCAAGGCCACCCAGGCGCAAAGCCGCATCAAGGCACTGGCGCGGCTGGAACGCATCGCACCCGCCCATTTGGACAGCGAATTCAGCTTTGCCTTCCGCCAGCCCGAGCACCTGCCCGATTTGCTGCTGCGCCTCAATCATGCCGATTTGGGCTATGAGGGCAAAACCGTGCTGCATCAGGTGGATGTATCCATAGACAGCGGCGCGCGCATCGGCCTCTTGGGCATCAACGGCAGCGGCAAATCCACGCTGATTAAAGCGCTTTCAGGCAGCCTCACGCCGCAGGCCGGAGAAATCGTCCGCGCCGACAAACTGGCCATCGGTTATTTTGCCCAACACCAGCTCGACACCCTGCGCGACGACCAAAGCCCCGTGTGGCATATCCAAAAACTCTCCCCCGAAGCGCGCGAACAGGACATCCGCAATTTTCTCGGCGGTTTCAATTTCCACGGCGACATGAGCACCCAGCCCATCGCCCCGTTTTCCGGCGGCGAAAAAGCCCGCCTCGCCTTGGCGCTGATTGTGTGGCAAAAACCCAATCTGCTGCTTTTGGACGAACCCACCAACCACCTCGATTTGGACATGCGCCACGCCCTCACCCTCGCCTTGCAGGGTTTTGAAGGCGCGCTCTTGGTGATATCGCACGACCGCAGCCTCTTGGAAGCCACCACCGACCGCTTTTTACTCATCGACCAAGGCCGCCTGCGCGCGTTTGACGGCGATTTGAACGACTACCGCCAATACCGCCTCAACGCCCTCAATCCGCAGACGGAAAACGGCAGTCCCGCCCCCTCCGCCCCCTCGCGCAAAGACCAAAAACGTCAGGAAGCGCACCTGCGCCAGGAACGCGCCCGCCTCACCAAGCCGCTGCTGCAAAAAATGGAGCGTGCCGAAAACGAGATGGCACGCGCCCAGGAAGAACAAAAATCACTGGAAGCGTTTTTAGGCATGGAAGATGCTTATGCACCACACAACAAAGAAAAATTACAACAAACGCTTAACCGTTTAACCGAACTTAAACTAAAATTAACCGAACTGGAAGAAAACTGGCTGCAATGGCAGGAAGCCGTAGACGACATCGAACGGCAACTGCAAGAACCAAGGGAGCAGCCGGAATTTTGAGGCCAAACACATGAAAATCCGTATTCTTTTTATCAGCGCCGCCCTCACCCTCGGCGCCCTGCCCGCCGCCCAGGCACAGGTTTATTCCTGCATGGTCAACGGCGAAGTGCTCTACACCTCCAAACCGCGCGGCGACTGCCAGCGTGCCGACCTCAAACCCATAGGCTCTTACAGCAGCACCAAGCCGATTAAACGCGCTGCTCCCTCCGTGAGCGCCAAACCGCGCAGCAACACCGCCAGCGCATCCAACCGCGGCGTGGCCATACCGCCGCCCGCCGCCAGCAACACCACCGCCGTGCACACCGGCACCCGCGACAGCGGCCGCCGCAGCATTCTGGAACAGGAACTGGCCAACGAGCGCAACGCCCTGATGCAGGCCAAACAGGCCCTCACCAGCGGCCGCAGCATGCAGGCGCACGAGAAAAACAATTACGCCCAATACCAGGCACGCATCCGCCAACTGGAAAGCGCCGTACTCGACCGCGAACAAAACGTCCAAGCCCTGCAACGCGAACTGGGGCGCATGTAATCCCGCTTGGGATGTTTGATGTGCATAAAAAGGCTGCCTGAAAATATTTCAGGCAGCCTTTTGTGTCTGCAGCAGTCCGAGACTTGGCGACACTCATAAAGGTCTTTCTATACCTATTCGGAAAGCCTGTTCTGTTAATCGAAAATATAGTGTGTAATCGCAGCTGCACAACATATAAGCCACCGGTGAAGTAGGAATACGGTAGTCCAGCCTGATCCCGCCCCTGTATTCGGAAGTCATAAATCGCAGTGGAAATACGGATCTCTTGGAGCGTACTGAGGTTTTGCCCAGCCCCAATATCCAACAGTTCCCTGTATACATCCGACACACATAAACAAAGCCCGATACCTGAAGTATCGGGCTTGTGCCTGTAGCAGCGGTGCTTATTCTGCGGGAGCCTGGCGCTCCTGCTGCAAATTGACGGCACGGGCCGGTACGATGGTGGAAATGGCGTGCTTGTACACCATTTGCGTGACCGAGGTATTGCGCAGCAACACCACATATTGGTCAAAAGATTCGACTTGTCCCTGTAATTTGATACCGTTGACCAGATAAATGGAAACCGGTACATGCTCTTTGCGCAGTGCGTTCAAAAAAGGATCTTGTAACATTTGTCCTTTGGCGGTCATATGAATACTCCGTTGTTATGATTATTAAATAAAATGCACCGCAGGCCGCATTGTTCCAAACAGCCTGCGGACAGTGCAAATGCTAACACATTCGGGTGTGTTTGTTGGCCCAAATTGCGGCACGCATCTGCGTTTTACCTGCTTTTTCGTTTTCAGGCAGCCACTTTCACCGCCGTACCGCTCACCGTCACCATCATCATGCCGTTGGTTTCACCCAAGACTTCGTAATCGAAATCGATACCGACCACACCGGTGGCGCCCAATTCCTTGGCCGCGGCCACCATCTCGTCCATGGCCGCCTGGCGCGCACCGGCCAGCGCCCGCTCGTAACCGCCCGCCCTGCCGCCGACCACATCGCGGATGCTGGAAAACATATCGTGGAAAATATTGGCACCGATAATGGCCTCGCCGTTGACCACGCCGAGATAAGACTCGATGCGCACCGTACCGTCGGCAGGCGGCACCACGGTGGAGAGGAAAAAGTTTTGTTTTTTATTGGATGAAAACCAGCCCATCATGAAGCTCCTTGAATGATTGTGTGTAAGTGGATTGCACAAATTGCAGCGTAATAATGGGGCTCAATGGACAAATTAAAAGATCTGGGCCAATATTAGGGCGAACTGACAATTCGGGCGCACAGCTGATTTTTTAGGCAAAAGCGTCCGATTCAAGGCGGAAAGCGCAGCAAGGTTGGACACCTTGCGAGCATTTCCAACGCAGAAGCGGGCGATTTTTGGCAAAAAAGCAGCCGCGAATGAATTGTCAGTTTGCCCTAGGCCCGCCTTCATCATGCATGGCTTCAGGCTGCCTGAAAGCGGCCACACCTTGCCCATCCGCTGCAAGCCTTTGTTCGGGCAGCGGGTGGTTTTCTGCCCACCCGGTACAGGAGTTCGTCATGAAAAAACTGCTTTTAATCAACACACTGGCCGCCACGGCTGCCTGCACCGCCGTTTCCGCACCCCAAACACCCCCAAGCACCCTGCCCACAGCGGTACAAGAGGAAGTCAAGCGCGATGCGCAAATCTGCCGGGAAGCGGGCGGCGATTTCGCCCTTGGTGATGCCGTGTTCAGCGCCGACCTCAATCACGACGGTCATACCGATTACATCTATGACGCCGGACTGACCTACTGCGCCAATGCCCCCGGCTTTAGCGGCAACAGCGGCGCCCAGGTCACGGTGTTTGCCGGACAGGCCGACGGCAGCGCCCAAGAAGCCTTTAAGCACGGCGCGCACGGTGCAAGCCTTATCGACGGCAAGCTGTATTTGGGTGTAGGCGGCCAGTTATGCGGCCAGAACACAACCGGTAAATCACGTGCCGAATACGAAGGCTGTATCCGCCCGCTGGTTTGGAATGCAGGCAAACAGGTGTTTGAGTTTGCACCGGTAGCGCAAATACGGCCCTTGCCGCAAAGCTGGGAACGTTGAGTATGATAAATTTCAGGCAGCCACAAACTTTTGCAAAAGTCTGTGGCTGCCTGAGCAAAACCGTAGTGTGGGCATTCATGCCCACCAAATATTTATAAATATCAGCTGCTTCAAATGGTGGGCATAAATGCCCACCCTACCCGCATGCTGTTTTATCCATTGCTGAAAAAGGTTTTACACAGATTTCAGGCTGCCTGAAATGCTTTCCCAAAACCCAGTCTATAAATAACGCCACGTATGGCGGGTAAACCCGGCCAGCATGGCCACGGGCACGGCTTCCAGTGTGAACACGGTTTCCCGGCCTTGTGTTTCGGCTTCCAAAATCAGCATACAGCCTTCTTCCAATTCGCCTTGGGCATTGAACTCCAGTTCCTTGATTTTGACCGATTGGGTGATGCCGTTGTCGGCCACGGCTGATTGATACGGTTCGCCGGTATGGCCGTAAAAATGGTAGGCAAAGGCAATCTGATCCAACAGTTCGCTCAATTCATCCGCCCCGTAGCCGCGCCGGCTGTCGCCGGCCTTGTCGTGACTGATCAGAATATCGGCTTCACTGCGGCTGCGGATTAAGCGGCGGATGGCCTGCTGCTCATACGGCTGGATAAATTGCGGATGGGTGCGGCCTTTGCGGTCGCCAATGCGGCCGATGCCGACCAAACGGATGCGGGTGCCGTTTTTGACAAAATCAAACGGCACGGCGCTGCGGCAGATTTTGACCTTACCGTAAGCATCGATGGCAAACAGAGCTTCATTCTGTGCGGCGGCCTCTTGTTCCAAACGGTCCAGAAAAGCATGGTCTTCGTGATTGCCGCGCACGCACCACATTTCCAAATTCAGCGTGTCCAAAAAACGGGCGATATCCGCCTTGGCCTCAACAAAATCATCGTGAAAACCCAACTCGTCGCGGTCTTTTTGCGCATGGCGCAAAGTGGCCTTGTCCATGTTTTTGATATCGGGAAAAGCGCCGGTATCGCCGCATTGCAGCAGCAAATCCAGCGCTTTGCCGGTTTGCTGTTGGTAATGGGCAGCCAGCTTGAAAGGCAGTAAAAACTTGCCGTGAATATCGGCAAAGAGTGCGATGCGTATCATGTTGTTTTATTAAGTATTTTTTAGGCATCCGTAGGGTGGGCATTTATGCCCACCATTTGAAACAACTGATGTTTAAATGTTTGGTGGGCATCAATGCCCACCCTACCGCTGCTTATTTCCCGTGCTTTTTCTTCACACTCACCTGACGCTGTTTGCTTTTGCCGCCGCTGTTGCGGCTTTTTTCGTCTTTGCGGCCTTCGCGTTTGGCGATGCGGTTGCTCAAAGACACGCGGCGCAGGGGTTTGTTTTTGGTTTTTTCCGCCGTTTCCTCATACGGATTGTCGGAAACATTGTATTGGATGCGCAGCGGCGTGCCTTGCAGGTTAAAGGCTTTGCGGAAGGTTTGGGTGAGATAGCGGGTATAGCTGTCGGAAATCGCCTGCAGGGAATTGCCGTGGATCACAATCACCGGCGGGTTCATGCCGCCCTGGTGGGCGTAGCGCATTTTCGGGCGCACCAAACCGGCACGCGGCGGTGCCTGGCGCTCGATGGCGCTTTGCAGCACGCGGGTGATTTTCGGTGTCGGCATTTTGATCATGGCGGCGTTATAGGCTGCCTGAATGCTGTCAAACAGGCCGTCTATGCCTTTTTCCTTGAGCGCGGAAATATAGTGGAATTTGGCAAATTCCAGGAAATACAGTTTGCGGGCGATGTCGCGTTTCACCGCCTCGCGCCGCTCTTCGGAAATGCCGTCCCATTTGTTCACCGCCACCACCAGCGCGCGCCCGGCTTCCAAGGCAAAACCGGCAATGGTGGCGTCTTGGTCGGCAATGTCCTGTTGCGCGTCCAGCACCAGCACCGCCACATTGGCGGCCTCAATCGCCTGCATGGCTTTGATGACGGAGAATTTTTCCACCGCCTCGTCCACCTTGCCGCGACGGCGCACACCCGCGGTGTCGATGATGGTAAACGGCTTGCCGCCGCGTTCGAAATCGATGTGGATGCTGTCGCGGGTGGTACCGGCCATATCGAAGGCAATCACCCGCTCTTCGCCCAAAATGGCATTGACCAGCGTGGATTTGCCCACATTGGGACGGCCGATAACCGCAAACACCGGGTGTTTGGGCTGGGCGGCTTCCGCTTCGGCCTCCGGGAACTGTTCCAGTATGTCTTCAATCAGATAATACACGCCGTCGCCGTGGGCGCCGGAAATCACATAAGGCTCGCCCAGCGCCAGCTCGTAGAATTCGGCCGCCAGCACTGCCTGATTGCCGCCTTCGCCTTTGTTGACCGCCAGATATACCGGACGCGGGCTTTGGCGCAGGCGGTCGGCAATGATTTTGTCTTGCGGGGTTAAGCCGGTGCGGGCATCGACCAAAAACACCACCGCATCGGCTTCATCCACCGCCTGCAGGGTTTGTTTGGCCATTTTGTGCAGAATGCCGCTGTCCACCACCGGCTCGAAACCGCCGGTATCGACCACCAGATAAGGCTTGCTGCCCACGCGGCCGTGGCCGTAATGGCGGTCGCGGGTGAGACCGGGCAAGTCGTGCACCAGCGCGTCTTTGGTGCGGGTTAAACGGTTAAACAGGGTGGATTTGCCGACATTGGGACGGCCGACCAGGGCTATGGTGGGTTTCATGATTCAGTCTTTCTGTTTCAGGCAGCCTGGGCTAATAGACATTTCGTTCAGGCTGCCAGCAGGTGCGTTTTTTAATAAGCGCACAATGGGAAAATATTTTCAGGCAGCCTTAGGGCTGCCTGAAAAATACTAAGGTAGTTAATTATAAACGATTTTAAATATTCAGTCTGTAGCACTGGCTGCTATCGCCGCCAAAGTACGGCGGCGCGGGTTATAAACGGTAAGACACCACACGCCCCACCATTCCAGTCCGGCATCGAAGTAATTGCTTAAAGGGTGCTGCATCACCGCATTGCCGCTGTCGCCATACACTTGGTGGCGCAGCCAGTCATACACCTGCGGCTGCTCCTCCGCCACCAGGCCGGTGATTTCGCAAAAACGCTGCCACAAGGGCAATCTCTCCGCAGCGGTTATCTGCAAGCCATAGGGCGGGTCGTTGAAATTATGGTAAAGGGTAAGCAGCCATTCCGCCTCGTCCATATGTTGATATTGCTCATAAGATTTGAGCGTATCCGGCGCATACAGATAACGGTTGTCCAGCAGCCTGCCGCAGGCATAAGCCGTATCCCAGCTCAGATTGTAAGCCAGGGCTTGTGCGCGGTAGGCCTGCAGTTGGCGGCGTTGCTGTGCCGTATCGGCAGCGGTAATACGCTTATCGTAATAGCGCAGGCTGTCGCTTTGCTGCTGGCAAAACTGCGGCTCAATCACTTCGGCAAACAAAGCATCCAATACCTGTAGATGCGCCTGTTCACCCGGTGCGTCCCCGCCCGGCCACTGCCAGACAGCAAATTCAAATACCGCACCTGCCTGCGCCAAATCGTCGCGCAAGGCTTGTTGTTGCGGATGGGCTAGATACATGGTGTTTTGATTAAGAATTTCAGGCAGCCTGAGTTTTCTGCAAAAATATGCCTTGGCAGTGGTTTGAGATGGTGGACAGGCATGCCCACCCTACCCGTGCTGATTAAGAATTTCAGGCAGCCTTAAGGCTGCCTGAAACATGTTTCTTTTATTGTCCTGCCTTAAATTGCAGCAACTGGCGCTGCGGGGCGTCTTCGGGCAGCAGTTTCAGCGCTTCTTCATATACGCCGGCGGCTTCGTCGTTTTTGCCTTGGGCGCTCAAAATATCGCCGCGGGTTTCCAAAAACAGCGGCTGGAATTCGGCATCGGTTTTTTCATCCAAGGTTTTCAGGGCTTCATCGTATTTCTGCTCTTGCAGATACACCACCGCCAAACGCTGGGTGGCCAAGGCGCGGATCAGGCCGTCTTTGTGCTTGCCCTGCACCCATTTGAGGTGTTGCGCGGCTTCTTCGTATTTGCCCTGGTCAAAGGCGGTACCGGCCATCATCAGCGTGGCTTGCGCTGCCACCAGGGTATTGCCGTATTCCTGTTGCAGGACAATCAGCTGTTTTTTGGCCTCGGTTTCTTTATCGGCCTGTGCTTCGGCAACGAAAGTATCGAATACGCGCGAGGCGGCGTCGCGCTGGTCTTGCAGGCGGCCTTGGTAAATCACCCAGCCCAGATAGGCCGCAGCGGCGGCCAGCAGCAGGTAAAAGCCCCAGCGGCCGTAGCGGCGCCAGAAATATTTGAAATTCTCAATCTCTTCCTGATCGTGAAAGTCTTGTGCCATTTAGGCCTCCATCCATTGTTGCAATTGTGTGTATGTTTGCTCGGCGGCCACCGTCACCTGGCCGTGGCTGCCGTGCAGGTCTTTCAAAGTCACCTCACCCTTGGCGGCTTCGTCTTCGCCGATAATCAGCGCAAAACGGGCACCGCTGGCGGCGGCTTTTTTCATTTGGTTTTTCAGGCTGTGCACGCCGCAATGCTGCAATACGTTCACACCGTGGCCGCGCAATACCGCGGCGGTCTGCATCAGCGGCAGCAAGGCGCCTTCGCCTTGGTAAATGGCATACACATCGGCGCGGTTGTCGGCTTTCAGGCAGCCGTGCTCGCGCACCAAGAGCAGCAGGCGCTCGATGCCCATGCCGAAACCGATGCCCGGCGCCGGTTTGCCGCCGAGGTTTTCCAGCAAGCCGTCGTAACGGCCGCCGCCGCACACCGTGGCCTGGGCGCCGAGTTTGTCGGTCACCCATTCAAACACGGTGAGGTTGTAATAATCCAAGCCGCGTACCAAGCGCGGGTTTTCCACATAGGCAATGCCCAAGCCGTCGAGCAGGGTTTTCAGGCCCTGATAATGCGCGCGCGAGTCTTCGCCCAGATAATCAATCAGGCGCGGCGCGGCATCGGCCATGGCCTGCAAATCCGGATTTTTGGTATCCAGTACGCGCAGAGGATTGGTGTGCAGGCGGCGTTTGCCGTCTTCGTCCAAAATGGCTTCGTGCTGTTGCAGATAGGCCACCAGCGCTTCGCGGTGGGCGGCGCGCTCGTCGCGGTTGCCCAGGCAGTTGAGTTCCAGGGTGACATGCTCGCGGATGCCCAATTCGTCCCACAAGGCCGCGCACATGGCGATGATTTCGGCGTCGATATCGGGGCCGTCATAGCCCAGCGCTTCCACGCCCATTTGGTGGAATTGGCGGTAGCGGCCTTTTTGCGGGCGCTCGCGACGGAACATCGGCCCCATATACCACAGCTTTTGTGGGCCGTTGTAGAGCAGATTGTGTTCGATGACCGCGCGCAGGCAGGAAGCCGTGCCTTCGGGGCGCAGGCTTAAGCTCAGTGTGTCGTTGGAATCGGCAAAAGTGTACATCTCCTTGCCCACCACATCGGTCTCTTCGCCAATGGAGCGCACAAACAAACCGGTTTGTTCGACGATGGGGGTGCGGATTTGGCGGTAGCCGTAGCGTTGCGCGCAACGGGCCACCGTGTGCTCGAATGCCTGCCAGAATTCGCTGGTGAGCGGGAAATCTTTTTGTTCGACCGGCAACAGGTCGTTCATGCCTTTCACGGCTTGGATTTTTTGACTCATAGATTTGGGACGGGTTTTATCAAATATCGTAGGTCGGGCATTTATGCCCGACGGGTTTGGGTGTTTTGGGATTTTGTCGGGCATAAATGCCCGACCTACCTAGCCAGCCATGCCTGCAATTGCTGTTTCACATCCGGCCATTCGGCGGCGGTAAGGCTGTACATCACCGTATCGCGCACGGTGCCGTCGCGGCGCAGGGCATTGCCGCGGATGGTACCGTCTTTGCGCGCGCCCAAGCGTTCGATGGCCGCTTGCGAGCGGGTGTTTTCGATGTCGGTGCGCCAGCCCACCACCTGTGCGCCCAGGGTTTCAAAAGCATGCGTCATCAGCATCAGCTTGCAGGTGGTGTTGAGCGCGCCGCGCCAACGGCTTTGCGCATACCAGGTATAGCCGATTTCCAGCCGTTTGACCTGCGGCAGAATATCGTGGTAACTGCTGCTGCCCAAAACTTCACCACTGGCCGCATCGATCACGGCAAAGGCAAAACGGTCGGGCATATCGATGGCAGTTTGGATATAGGCGGCGGTCTCATCCGGCTCGGGCACGGAAGTAACGCGCAAACGCCATAATTCGCCGTCGGCGGCGGCGCGGCGCAAACCGGCTTCGTGTTGCGGCCCCAAGGGCTCAAGGCGCACACCGCGGTGGTTCAAAACCACCGGCTGCACCCATTGCATGGCGGTGAGGGACATGGTTGTTTCCTGTGTTGGGTTTTCAGGCAGCCTGAAAATTCTGTTTTATATTTTGGATATTCAATCAAGATCCTGCGACTGCGCGCAGGATGACCGTATTTTGCTTTTCAGGCAGCCTTGGGCGTGGCGGCATGGTAGGTCGGCTCTCCGAGCCGACTCAAAATCAGGGCGTCGGCTCGGAGAGCCGACCTACACACCATCAGCCGTGGGCAATCGGAATCACCTTGGCGGTGCGGCGTTTTTTGCCGCCTTCGCCGTAATTCACCGCCACATAGTTTTCCACAATGGCCAAAAACTCGGCGGCCATATTGTCGCCTTTGAGGGTGACATGGCGCTCGCCGTCCACATACACCGGTGCCACCGGGGTTTCGCCGGTGCCGGGCAGGGAAATGCCGATGTCGGCCAGCTTGCTCTCGCCGGGGCCGTTGACCACGCAACCCATCACCGCCACATTCAGGCTTTCCACACCCGGATAGGCCAGGCGCCATTGCGGCATTTTGTCGCGCAGATGCTGCTGGATGTCGCGCGCCAACTCTTGGAATACGGTGCTGGTGGTGCGGCCGCAGCCGGGGCAGGCGGTGACCAAGGGTGTAAACGAGCGCAGGCCCATGGTTTGCAGAATTTCCTGCGCCACCACCACTTCCTGGGTGCGCGGTGCGCCCGGTTCGGGGGTGAGCGAAATGCGGATGGTGTCGCCTATGCCTTCCTGCAACAACACCGCCAAAGCAGCGCTGGAGGCCACGATGCCTTTGCTGCCCATGCCCGCTTCGGTCAGGCCCAAATGCAGCGGATAGGCGCAGCGGCGGCCGAGGTCGCGATAGACTTCAATCAAATCCTGTACCGCACTCACCTTGCACGAGAGGATGATTTTGTTTTCAGGCAGCCCCAAATCCACCGCTTTTTGTGCCGATTCCAAGGCCGACACAATCAGTGCTTCCTTCATCACCGCTTCCGGCGCTTTCGGTTCGGCCAGGGTGAGATTGGCATCCATCATGCGTTTGGCCAGACTCTGATCGAGCGAGCCCCAGTTGACGCCGATGCGCACTGCTTTGCCGTATTCGGCGGCGGTGCGGATCATATAGGCGAATTTCTCGTCACCCTTGGCGCCCTTGCCGACATTGCCCGGATTGATGCGGTATTTGGACAAGGCGCGTGCGCAGTCGGGGAATTCCTGCAACAGGCGCTCGCCGTTGAAATGAAAATCGCCCACCAAAGGCGTGTTGCAGCCCATATCGTCGAGGCGTTGGCGGATTTCCGCCACTTGGGCGGCAGCCTCCGGGCTGTTGACGGTGATGCGCACCATTTCCGAACCGGCATCGGCCAAGGCTTTCACCTGTGCGGCGGTAGCCGCGGCATCGGCGGTATCGGTATTGGTCATGGACTGCACCACCACCGGCGCTTCCGAACCGACTGTGAGGTGGTCTATCTGCACCTGATGGGTGGCGCGGCGGGCAATCACGGCACTCATTCGCTGCCGCCCACGGTCAAGGTGGCGCTCTTATTGCGGATATGCGATTGCAGCGGGATGTCGCTGCCCTGGTAATTGAGCGTGGCGCCGGCGGCATAGCCGATGGTCACCTGATACGGCGCGCCGCTGTCAAAGCGGTGCTCGCTGCCGGCGGGCACGATTTGGCTGAAGATAATCTTGCCGCCCGCATCGACCACATGCAGGGCGGAACGGTAGCGCACGGTAATCACCATTTCCTGATTACCCGCTGCCGGTGCCGAGGCCGCTGCGGTGTCGCTGGCGGGTGTCACCGCAGCCTGACCGCTGGCATCCATGGGCACCACGGCCATATTGCCGCTGCCCAAATTGGGCGGTGCCACCTGGCCTACCGGCACGCTGCTGTTGCTTTCGGCACGCTGGGTGTCGGCCGTGCTCTTGCTCTGCCAGGCGTAAATGGCCGTGCCGATGGCAGCCACGGCCAGCACGCCGAATATCCATTTCGGGAAGGGTTTGCGCACCTGCTGGTCGCGGAAATCAAACTGGCTGGAGGCCACGGTGGCGGAGCGGTGTGCGGCTTCGGCAGCCGGCGGAAACACCGTGTCCAGCTGTGTCTGCAATTCGGCGGCATCCATTTCCAAGAGGCGGCCGTAGCTGCGGATAAAGCCGCGGATAAACACCGCTTCAGGCAGCCCGGTGTAGTCGCCGGATTCCAAAGCCTCCACCTGTTTGGTGGAAATCTTCAGGCGCTCGGCCACCTCGCCCACGGAAAAATTGTAGCTTTCGCGGCGGCTGCGCAGGTGTGCACCCAGCTCTGCGGCGTGGTTGGGCGCGGTTTCGGTCTGAGTCTCGATTGTGTTTGCGGTTTCGCTCATTGGATTTTTCCTGTTGTAATTTGTTCCATTTCGCTGGAATACGGATAGTTGGCACGGATTTGCGCCTCATATTCGTAAGCGGCCTGGCTTTGACCCATGCTGCGGGCAATGCGCCAGCCCAAGAGCAAGTCGTCGGCGGAGAGCACGTCTACCTTGCTCTGGTATTGGCGGAACAGATAATCGGCGTCGCGGCTCTGGCCCTGTTGCAGCTTGGCGCGCGCCATTTCTTTCTGCACCACGAAGAAGTTGGGATTCAAAGACAGCGCGCGGTTGAAATAAGACTCGGCCAGGTTGTACTGACCCATGCGTGCGCTGCACACGCCTTTGTTCAGATTGGCGACAAAGGGGCTGGGGTAAGTGGGATCCGCCAGAGCGCGGTCGAAATACGGCATGGCATCGTTATAGCGCTTTTGCAAATCGCACAAAAACCAGCCGTAGTTGTTGTTGACTTCGGCATTGGCAGGCTCGATGGACAGGGCGCGGCGGAAACTCTCCTCGGCCTTGTCCGGCACTTTGAGGTAATGATAAATCTGCGCGCGCATCAGCCAGCCGTAAACATTACGGCTGTCGGTACGCAAGGCTTCCTCAATGGTGGCCACCGCCTGACGGTAATCGCCGGCACGCATAT
This sequence comes from Neisseriaceae bacterium HSC-16F19, assembly GCF_024171525.1. Classification (GTDB taxonomy): domain Bacteria; phylum Pseudomonadota; class Gammaproteobacteria; order Burkholderiales; family Neisseriaceae; genus JALJZY01. Next base: position 86,263 of record NZ_JALJZY010000006.1, on the reverse strand, counting down.
ACTCGGCCGCCAACTGGGTTTTGATCAGCGCCCGCTGCTCGGTACGCTCGGCGGCAGTGGGCTGTTTGAGGCGGTCGGTACTGCCGCAGGCGGCCAGCAAAACGCCGACGCTGATAACAGACAGTGCTTTCAATGCTTTGTTCATGGTTTCAGCCTTTCATGATTTGCCATTTTTGTTGACGGCGGGTTTTGTCCTGCACCTGTCCGGCCAGCTGGCCGCAGGCGGCATCGATGTCATCCCCCCGGGTTTTGCGTACGGTCACCACCAGGCCCGCCTGTTGCAGGATGTCGCGGAACACGCGGATGCGCTCGTTGCCGGAGCGCGCATAACCGGAATGGGGGAAGGGATTGAAGGGAATCAGATTGAATTTGCACGGCACATCGCGCACCAGTTCCAACAGCTCGCGCGCGTGTTCGGGATGGTCGTTGACCCCGTCGAGCATCACATATTCGAAGGTGATGAAATCGCGCGGCGCTTTTTCCAGATAGCGGCGGCAGGCGGCCATCAGGGTAGCGAGCGGGTATTTTTTGTTCAGGGGCACGATTTCGTCGCGCACGGCATCGTTGGAGGCATGCAAAGACACTGCCAGCGCCACCGGCATGTCTTCTTTGAGCCGGTCCATCTGCGGCACCATGCCGGAAGTGGACACGGTGACGCGGCGGCGGCTCAAGCCGTAACCGTGGTCATCGAGCATGATGGACAAGGCGGTGATTACATTATCGTAATTGGCCAAAGGCTCGCCCATGCCCATCATCACCACATTGGACACCACGCGCTCGTTTTTTGGGGTCACGCCCATGGCTTTGTTGGCCCACCACAGCTGGCCGATGATTTCGGCGGCGGTAAGATTGCGGTTAAAGCCCTGGCGGCCGGTAGAACAAAACGTGCATTCCAACGCACAGCCCACCTGCGAGGAAATGCACAAGGTGCCGCGGGTGTCTTCGGGAATGAATACGGTTTCGACGCCGTTGCCGGTACCCACGTCCAACAGCCATTTGCGCGTGCCGTCGTTGGAATGCTGTTCGGCCATCAAATCGGGCACACGGATTTCGGTGTGGTCATTCAGCTTGGCACGCAAGGATTTGGCCAAATCGGTCATCTCGCCAAAGTCGGCCGCCCCGCCCAAGTGCATCCAGCGCATCACCTGTTTGGCGCGGAAGGGCTTTTCGCCCATTTGCGCGAAATAGGCGGTCAGGCCCGGCAGGTCGTAATTGAGTAAATTGGTCTTCATAATATGTAACTACATGATTTTTCTTAAAGCGTCTTAAGAATTAAATCGCCTTAAGAAAAAACACAGCAAGCTGCCTGAAAACTTTCAGGCAGCCTTTGAGTGTTTGCACCGGCGGCAATATACCGCCCAGCCAAAATCAGCGCGGGCAGATTTCGCCGGCTTCAAAGAAATACGCGATTTCGATGGCGGCGTTTTCCAGGCTGTCGGAACCGTGCACGGCATTGGCATCGATGGATTCGGCAAAGTCGGCGCGGATGGTACCGGCGGCGGCTTCTTTGGGATTGGTGGCGCCCATCAGTTCGCGGTTTTTGGCCACGGCGTTTTCACCTTCCAAAACCTGAATCATCACCGGACCGCTGGTCATGAATTTCACCAGTTCGCCAAAGAAGGGGCGCTCTTTGTGTACGGCGTAAAAGCCTTCGGCTTCGGTCTGGGTCAGGTGTTTCATTTTGGCGGCCACGATGGTCAGGCCGTTGCTCTCAAAGCGGTCGTAGATTTTACCGATGACGTTTTTGCCCACGGCATCGGGTTTGATAATAGAAATGGTGCGTTCAATCGCCATGTTTGTTTACTCCAATAATCAATCAGGTGGGTTAACCGGCGCGCATTTTAGCAAATTTGGCGCCTGTTGATGGGAAAATTTACGGGAAAAGGGCTGCCTGAAAGCTGTCGGCACATGGCTTTTATTCATTAGGTGCGTCTCTCTTTATCAAACACACCCGTTTGCGGTACCATCGTGCCGCATTTGTGTCCGCCCTATTCCGTATGCCTGCCCGCCCCGATACCGAGCTGATTGTGCTCAACAAACCCTACGGCGTTATTTGCCAGTTCAGCCCCCACGAGCGCCACCCCACCCTGAAAGACTGGGTGGACGTGCCCGGCGTGTATCCGGCCGGACGGCTCGATACCGACAGCGAGGGCCTGTTGCTGCTCACCGCCAACGGCCGTTTGCAGGCACAGATTGCCGACCCCAAACACAAAACCGTAAAAACCTATTGGGCACAAGTAGAAGGCAGTCCGGACGAAACCCGTCTCGATATGCTGCGCCGCGGCGTGGATTTGGGCGGTTTTGTCACCCGTCCCGCCCAAGTGCGCGTGCTCGCTGCCGATGAAACCGCCGCCCTGTGGCCGCGCCAACCACCGATACGCGTACGTCAAACCGTGCCCGATTTCTGGCTGGAAATCCGCATTTCCGAGGGCAAAAACCGCCAAGTGCGGCGCATGACCGCCAAAGCCGGTTATCCCTGTCTGCGTCTGGTACGGGTGGCGGTAGGCCGTTTGAATCTGTTTGATTTGCAACTGGCACCCGGCCAATGGTGTTATGCACCGCAGCGGCCTTAAACACCGCCATGACCCGCTTATACGTTGTGCGCAACCGTGAACAAACAGGCAAGCACTCCTGCCCTGTTCATTAAAAAGATATATAAGGCTGCCTGAAAACCTTTCAGGCAGCCGCAAACCCGTTTTTTATTGATTATTTCGAACTTCAAGCACAAAGGACAGTTATGCAGTCAGCCGCTTTTCAAGAACATATTGCATCTTATTACGCCGCCAGCCGCAATGCTTCGCCGCATTACCCGGCACTGGCCGAACACATCGAGGTAGAAACCTGCGTCATCGGCGGCGGTTTGGCCGGCATCGGCACCGCCCTGCCGCTGGCCGAAGCCGGACATTCGGTGGCCTTGATTGAAGCCGCCCGCATCGGCTACGGCGCCTCCGGCCGCAACGGCGGCCAGGTCATCCACGGCTGGGCGGCGGATATGGACAAGATTGCCGCCGCCCTGGGCATTCCCGCCGCCAAAGAGCTGTGGCAGATGAGTCTGGAGGCGCTGGATTTGGTCGATGAGCGTGTGCGCCGCTTTAATATCGATTGCGACTGGCAGCGCGGCTATGCCACCGTGGCCGTGCGCCCGCGCCATATGGAAGCCTTGCGCCAATGGCACCGCGACGCTGCCGACACCTACGGCTACCACGGTTACAGCGTATGGTCGGCAGCGCAATTGCAAGAACAGCTGGCGAGCGAGCGCTATGTCGGCGCCCTCTATGACGAAGACTCCGGCCATCTGCATCCGCTCAATTACACCCTCGGTCTGGCGCAAGCCGCACACGCGGCCGGGGTGGCGGTTTACGAACACACGCCGCTGGTGAGCCTCGGCCACCACCAGGGCGGCTATCTCATCACCACGCCGCACGGACAAATCAAGGCGCGCAATGTGGTGGCCACGGTAAATGTGTTTTTGGAAGACCTGCACCAGCCGCTGTTGCAGCCCTTGGCGGCGAAAATCCTGCCGGTGGGCACCTATATCATTGCCACCGAACCCTTGGGCGCGCGCGCGGAAAGCCTGATCCGCAACAATATGGCCGTGTGCGACACCCGTTTCGTGCTCGATTACTACCGTTTGAGCGGCGACCAACGTCTGCTTTTCGGCGGCCGCATCAGCTATACCGGCCGCGACCTCACCGCTACCGACATCCAGCGCAGCATGCGCCGCGAAATGCTGCGCGTCTTCCCGCAGCTCTCCGATGTGGCGGTTGATTTTGCCTGGGGCGGCCATGTGGACATCAGCATGAGCCGCGCGCCGCATTTCGGCCGCCTGGAACCCAATCTGTACTTTATGCAGGGTTTCTCCGGCCACGGTGTCGCCGCCACCGGCATCGGCGGTCTGGTGACGGCGGAAGCCATTTTGGGTGATGACCGCCGCCTGCGCCTGTTCGAACAGCTGCGCCATGCCGATTTCCCCGGCGGCCGCCATCTGCGCCTGCCGAGCCAATGGGCGGGCACGCTGTATTACCGCCTGCGCGATATGATGCCTTGATACTAGGGCGGACTAACCATTTGTTCACGGCTGCTTTTTTGTCAAAAATCGCCCGCTTCTGCGTTGAAAATGCTCGCAAGGTGTACAACCTTGCTGTGCTGTTCGCCTTGAATCGGACGCTTTTGCCTAAAAAATCCGCTACGTGCCCGAATGGTCAGTCCGCCCTAGTCACTCAACACAGAGCGATACGGCGTTGCTGTCCCACAGGGACTTCCTATGGTCGCGCCCGGCTCGAAGAGAACGATTTTGTAAGCCACTAAAGCGGCAACAAAATCTGTTCCGTACGTGTGTACTGTCTGCCCCGCGGGACTTCGCTGCGCTCGCGGCTTTTTGCGGCCTTGTCTCACTCTGTGTTGTGCGACTATCACGCTGCTTCTGTATGGCCGCGCCCTCTTTCTACGGCGCGGCCATAGTTTTTTTCAACCACCCTATTCCAAATCCATAGAAATATTTTCAGGCAGCCTCTGCGGCGGCACGACCGCCCTATCTGTTTGTATTTGCGGCATCCGCCTTCAAAACAGGGTGGCGCAAACCATATTTTGCCGCCGCTGGCAAGACTGTTTTACACAAGCAAAATCCGCTATATTGCGGCCTGATTAAAAACAGACCCCTATATCTTGTGGTTCAAGCCCGGCACACACACATCACCGCGCCCACACCGCTTCTTTCCGGAAAGCCTGCCCATGAATACCGCCACCCAGCTGAAAGTCACCAAACGCGACGGCCGTTTGGAGGAAATCAACCTCGACAAAATCCACCGCGTCATCACTTGGGCGGCCAAAGACCTGCACAATGTGTCGGTGTCGCAGGTGGAAATGAAATCCCATATCCAGTTTTACAACGGCATCCGCACCGAAGACATCCACGAAACCATCATCAAGGCCGCGGCCGACCTGATTTCGCCGGAAACGCCCGACTACCAATACCTGGCCGCCCGCCTGGCGGTCTTCCACATCCGCAAAATCGCCTATGGCGAGTTTGAGCCGCCGCATCTGTACGACCATGTCGCCAAGCTCACCGAGGCGGGCAAGTACGACCGCCACATCCTCGCCGATTACAGCCGCGCCGAGTTTGACGAACTCAATGCCTATATCGACCACGAACGCGACATGAGCTTCTCCTACGGCGCAGTCAAGCAGCTGGAAGGCAAATACCTGGTGCAAAACCGCGTGACCCGCCAAATCTACGAAACACCGCAGTTTCTGTACATCTTGGTGGCCATGTGCCTGTTTGCCAAATATCCGCAAGCCACCCGCCTGGATTATGTGAAACGCTTTTATGACGCCGTGTCCACTTTCAAGATTTCCCTGCCCACACCGATTATGTCCGGCGTGCGCACGCCCACGCGCCAGTTCTCTTCCTGCGTGCTGATTGAGTGCGACGACAGCCTCGATTCCATCAACGCCACCACCAGCGCGATTGTGAAATATGTCTCCCAGCGCGCCGGTATCGGCATCAATGCCGGACGCATCCGCGGCCTGGGCAGTGAAATCCGCGGCGGCGAAGCACAGCACACCGGCTGCATTCCCTTCTTCAAAATGTTTCAGGCAGCCGTGAAATCCTGCTCGCAAGGCGGTGTGCGCGGCGGTGCCGCCACCCTGTTCTACCCGCTGTGGCACATCGAAGTGGAAAGCCTGTTGGTGCTGAAAAACAACCGCGGCGTGGAAGACAACCGCGTGCGCCACTTGGATTACGGCGTGCAAATCAACCGCCTGCTCTACACCCGCCTGATTAAAGGCGGCAGTATTGCGCTCTTTTCGCCGCACGAAGTGCCGGGCCTCTACGACGCCTTCTTTGCCGACCAGGACGAATTCGAGCGCCTGTATGTGCAATACGAGCAAGACCCGAATATCCGCAAACGCGTGCTGCCCGCCACCGATTTGTTCTCGCTCCTGATGCAGGAGCGCGCCGGTACCGGCCGCATCTACATCCAAAACGTGGACCACTGCAACACCCACAGCCCCTTCGACCCGAAAGTGGCGCCGGTGCGCCAGTCCAATCTGTGCTTGGAAATCGCCCTGCCGACCAAGCCCTTGAACGACATCAACGACGAAAACGGCGAAATCGCACTGTGTACGCTGTCGGCGTTTAACTTGGGTTCGCTGGAAAGTCTGGACGAATTGGAAGGCTTGGCCGATTTGGCCGTGCGTGCGCTTGATGCGCTCTTGGATTATCAGGACTACCCCATCAAGGCCGCCGAAATCGCCACCATGAACCGCCGCACCCTCGGTGTGGGCGTGATTAACTATGCCTATTACCTGGCCAAAAACGGCACCCGCTACAGCGACCCGGCAGCCCTGAACCTGACCCACCGCACTTTTGAAGCCATCCAGTATTATCTGCTCAAAGCCTCGGTGAATCTGGCCAAGGAATTCGGTGCCTGCCCGGCGTTTAACGAGACCACCTACGCGCAAGGCATTCTGCCCATCGACAGCTACAAAAAAGACCTTGACGGCATCTGCAACGAGCCTTTGCATCTGGATTGGGAAGCCTTGCGCGCCGACATCGTGCAACACGGTCTGCGCAATTCCACCCTCACCGCACTGATGCCCTCGGAAACCAGCTCGCAAATTGCCAACGCCACCAACGGCATCGAACCGCCGCGCGGCCTGGTATCGGTCAAAGCCTCCAAAGACGGCATTTTGAAGCAGGTGGTGCCCGAATTCGAACGCCTGAAAGACCAATACGAAACCCTGTGGCAAATGCCTAATAACGACGGCTATCTGAAACTGGTGGGCGTGATGCAGAAGTTTGTCGACCAGGCCATCTCCGCCAATACCAGCTACGACCCCGCCAAGTTTGAAGGCCACAAAGTACCGATGAAGCAGATGCTCAAAGACCTGCTCACCGCCTACAAATTCGGCCTCAAAACCCTGTATTACCACAACACTCGCGACGGTGCCGACGACACCCAGGTGGATTTGCAGGACGACGGCTGCGCGGGTGGGGCTTGCAAGATTTAATGCTGGGGGTTTTCAGGCAGCCTTATGGGCTGCCTGAAAACAGATGAAAGGCTGATATATGCAACATCGGGTAGGCCGGCTCTCCGAGCCGACTTTGAATATTGTATGTGTCGGCTCGGAGAGCCGACCTACGGTTTGCTGATATTGGAAAGTAAAACCACAGGTGGCGAATAGCGTGCATAGCAACAACATCCGGAACCTGCGACTGCGCACAAGATGGCCGCCCACCGTCATTCTGCGCGCAGCGCCAGCACAGTCGCAGAATCCCCAAGCATCTTTAAACCGACCAGCTAAATAGGGTTTTCAGGCAGCCTAAAACATCCCCACCTTTCTCCATTGCCTTGTATATGAATCCGGACAACAACAGCCAAATCGAGCGCGAAACCGCTGCCTTTAATGCCGGTTTCCAAGAACAGGCGCAGGAAATCACCGTACTGACCGACAGCAGCGGTGCAAGCGGCTGTGGCAAAACGGGCATGAATGTGCTGTGGACACCCAGCTGCCACTGCATCGCCTATATCGATGCCGACGGCCGATACCAACAACAAAGCATCCGTCTGGAATGGCTGGAAGCGGATAGAAATGCCGCCACTTGGCGCTTTCAACTGGCGCCCAAAACCGCCTACCGCCTGCGGGTGCGCCAACAACACGGCCCGGTCGAATACCGCTTGCGCTTTCAGGTATTGGCCGTTGTGGCTGCCGATGTCAGACAGCCCGAATTACAGGCAGCCTTGGCCGCTTACGAAACGCCCTGCCATTTGCAGCTGGACGGTTTGGGCTGTTTGACCCTGTTTCGGGATGAGCGGGCATTTGCAGGCGATATCCGCTGGCTGGATACCGAAATCGGTATTTCGCTGGATTGTGACGACCATGCCGAAACCGCCCGCGCAAGTACTGCCATTTTGCAAAACTTTGTGGCACGTGCAGATATACTGGACAAGCAATGGCGCCGCTTTGCCGCCAATCAACTATTGTCACAAGCGCAAGACTGGCAGGCGGCTAACGAGCATGCCGAGCAACAAGATACGCAAGCCCTGAACTTAACATCATTCCAACAGCGTATCTCGCTCACGGAACTGAATATCTATCCGGACGGTTTTACCGCTTATTACCACGATGGCAGACTGTTTTTCGACCATATCATTATGATCGACGGCAACAGCAACGGTCAGCCTGACGATGCCTATATTGCCGGATAGCCTTCAGGCTGCCTGAAATTATTGAGCTACCCCAAACATACCTTATTGAAAGCACACCATGTCCTGCGAACACTTAGTCATGCAATACAGCACCTTCAGCAAGGCTGCCAATAATGCCCTTTCCGAGCCCATGTTTTTCGGCCAGCCGGTCAATGTGGCGCGTTACGACCAACAAAAATACGAAATCTTTGAAAAACTGATAGAAAAACAGCTGTCTTTCTTCTGGCGCCCGGAAGAAATCGATGTCTCGCGCGACCGCATCGATTACCAAAACCTGCCCGAGCACGAAAAGCATATTTTTATCAGCAATCTCAAATATCAAACCCTGCTCGACTCCATCCAGGGCCGCAGCCCCAATGTGGCGCTCCTGCCCCTGGTGTCGATTCCGGAGCTGGAAACCTGGATTGAGACCTGGTCTTTTTCCGAAACCATCCATTCGCGCAGCTACACCCACATCATCCGCAATATCGTCAACGACCCGGCACTGGTGTTTGACGATATTGTCGAAAACCGCCATATCCAGGCGCGTGCCGAAGACATTGCCTGCTATTACGACGATTTGATCGAATACACCCAGTATTACAACCTCTTGGGCGAAGGCGAGCACCACATCAACGGCAAAACCGTGTTGGTCAACAAGCGCGAGCTGAAGAAAAAACTCTATCTGTGCCTGATGTGCGTCAATGTGCTGGAAGCCATCCGCTTTTATGTGTCTTTCGCCTGCTCCTTTGCCTTTGCCGAGCGCGAACTGATGGAAGGCAACGCCAAAATCATCAAACTGATTGCCCGCGACGAGGCGCTGCACCTTACCGGCACCCAGCATATGCTCAATCTGATGAAAAGCGGCGTGGACGATGCGGAAATGGCCGGGATTGCCGCCGAATTGGAAGAGCAATGTTTCGAGCTTTTCAAAACCGCGGCCTTGCAGGAAAAAGAATGGGCCGAATATCTGTTTAAAGACGGCTCCATGATCGGCTTGAACAAAGAAATTTTGAGCCAGTATGTGGAATACATCACCAATCTGCGCATGCAGGCGGTGGGCCTGAAACCGGCATTTGAAGGCGCCACGCAAAACCCCATTCCGTGGATCAATGCCTGGCTCTCCTCCGACAATGTGCAGGTCGCCCCGCAGGAAGTGGAAATCAGCTCCTACCTTATCGGCCAAATCGATGCCGAAGTGAATGCCGAGGATTTGGGCGATTTCGAGCTGTAAACCGTTTATGCCTATATTTTCAGGCAGCCTTCAAGGCTGCCTGAAATGTTGTACGCCTTATAGAATAATTTTTACTTGGCTGCCGAAGAATAATGGTTTTATGATAAGCCTCCCTTCCACAGGAGACATCCCCTATGAAAACCCGTTTGCTTTGTTTGGCCGCCGCTCTGGCCGTATCCGCTGCCGCCCATGCCGAAGATCCGCGTTTTGAGGATTATCCGGCCAAGGTTCATACCGGCGCCAAAGCAGCTTTAAAGCTCAATAAAGAAACCCGCCAGTTCCGCACCCGTTTCCGCGAGTTGGCCAAACAGCCGGCGAATTTTGCCGGACACTACGGTTTGGGCTTTGCCGGTTGCGGCACCGGCTGTGTCTTTGGCATGGTATACAACCTCAAAACCGGCCGCAGCGGCTTCTTGCCCGAAGGCACCATCACCGGCTGCTACTTGGATGACGGCTATTTGGATCCGATTATCGATTACCGCCCCAACAGCCGCCTGCTGGTCTTGGGCCTCGATACCGAAAAACAAGGCTGCCAAATGCGCTTTTATGTGGAAGACAAAGGCCGCTTCAGACTGATACACAAACGGCCTTATACCCAGGCAGACGCACAGCCGTAATACTGTTTCAGACAGCCTGAGATCTTTGCAAAACCTCATGTGTCGGCACAAATATAAAACCGACGTCATTCCCGTGTTCGCGGGAATGACGGCAGCTAAGGTTTTAGGCTGCCTGAAATCACACCCGTGCAGGGCTTGCAAAGCCGTTAAGTAATCGTTAAACTATGATTATCTTTGTTAAGAATGATTTTTTTGGAAAGCATACTTATAAGCCATTGGCTAGAAAGGAGAAAACACCACACTGCTATTGAAAAAAAGCCCCATCACTACGGGGATTGAGACATATCCCCTGCGGAGCGGATTGAAGTCGGGTCAAGATTGAAAAAAAGCCCCATCACTACGGGGATTGAGACGTGCTTCTTGGTCAAGTTTATTATCAATCAGTATTGAAAAAAAGCCCCATCACTACGGGGATTGAGACTGAACATCCCCTATATTCCTCCCAGGCTGACCCATTGAAAAAAAGCCCCATCACTACGGGGATTGAGACCTTTTCTTCGAAAGGCGATACCAAAGCTTTAGCATTGAAAAAAAGCCCCATCACTACGGGGATTGAGACTGCTGCCTGTGTGCCTTTCTCTAATCTGTTTATATTGAAAAAAAGCCCCATCACTACGGGGATTGAGACTTGATAATTCCATAATTTTTCCTTTCAAGAAAATTGAAAAAAAGCCCCATCACTACGGGGATTGAGACTGACGGAATTGAGTGAAGTTATTCATAATAATGCATTGAAAAAAAGCCCCATCACTACGGGGATTGAGACTGCACTACAGTGCTACCTTTGCGAACAGCTTCATTGAAAAAAAGCCCCATCACTACGGGGATTGAGACGCATCATCGACAGCGAATGCGACATCGAAGACATTGAAAAAAAGCCCCATCACTACGGGGATTGAGACTAGGTCTTCACCTATCAACTCGCAGTCATCATAAATTGAAAAAAAGCCCCATCACTACGGGGATTGAGACTGTGCGACCAAATCGTCACCGCCGTGGGTGTCGATTGAAAAAAAGCCCCATCACTACGGGGATTGAGACAAAAGGGCATAGGCTATTAAAGAACCAATGATAAATTGAAAAAAAGCCCCATCACTACGGGGATTGAGACGAAGGCTTCGAACAGGTTAGCCTGTTGCTTCTATTGAAAAAAAGCCCCATCACTACGGGGATTGAGACAGATAGTGTCTAGGGCACTCGCTCAATATGATTATTGAAAAAAAGCCCCATCACTACGGGGATTGAGACTAAATTTACTTGATTTAAAGACATGATTATTTCATTGAAAAAAAGCCCCATCACTACGGGGATTGAGACGCAAAAAGGGTTTCAAGTCTGATGGCAAAGAATTGAAAAAAAGCCCCATCACTACGGGGATTGAGACCAACTAGAGATAACTCTATGTTGTAATCAGCAATATTGAAAAAAGCCCCATCACTACGGGGATTGAGACAGCAGCAGGCCAATTCCCTTATTTGAAAAATGCGATTGAAAAAAAGCCCCATCACTACGGGGATAAATCACCGCCCAAAAAAATTCAGGCAGCCCTAAGGCTGCCTGAAATCGTTTGCACAGATGGGGCAGATGGGTTTACATCACATCCAATACTTCAATACCCAACAAATCCAAACCGGTTTTCAGCGTGCGGCCGGTGAGTTCGGCCAGTTGCAGACGGCTGTCGCGCAGTGCGCCTTCGGCCTTGAGGATGGGGCAGGCTTCGTAGAAACGCGAAAACAGCGTGGCCACTTGGTAGAGATAGGCGGCCAGATGGTGCGGCATGTATGTGTCAGCAGCATGATTCAACACATCGGCGAATTTCAACAGTTCCAGCGCCAGTTGTTGTTCCAAGGGTTCGTTCAGCAGCACCCCGGCATTGCGGTTCCAATCACCGGCCTTGCGGAATACGCTTTGCACGCGGGTGTAGGCATATTGCAGATAAGGCGCGGTATTGCCCTCGAAGCTGAGCATGGTGTCCCAGTCAAAAACATAATCGCTGTTGCGGTTTTTGCTCAAGTCGGCGTATTTGACCGCGCCGATGCCGACCACACGGCCGATGCGCTGTGCTTCGTCCTCGGAAAGCTCGGCGTTTTTGCTGCGCACCAAACCGGTGGCGCGCTCCACCGCTTCGGCGAGCAAATCGGCCAGTTTCACGGTGTCGCCGCTGCGGGTTTTAAACGGTTTGCCGTCTTTGCCCATCATGGTACCGAAGCCGATAAATTCGGCGTGCACGTTTTCAGGCAGCCATCCGGCTTTGCGGGCAGTGGTAAACAATTGCTCGAAATGCAGTTTCTGGCGGTGATCGACCACATACAACAGACGCGTGGCTTGAAGCCGGCGCACGCGGTAGCGCATGCAGGCCAAGTCGGTGCTGGCATAGAGAAAGCCGCCGCCCTGTTTCTGCACAATAAAGGCCGCCGCTTCGCCGTCCTGATTTTTGAATTCGTCCAAAAACACCACTTTGGCGCCGTCATCGTCCACGGCCAAGCCTTGGGCGCCCAGTTCATCCACCACCTGCTGCAAATCGGGGTTGTACAGCGATTCGCCGGCCACATCGTCCGGGCTCAGTAACAGGCCGAGGGTGTCGTACACCTCTTGGGCATGGCTTAAGGAAATGGCCACAAACTGACGCCACAAGGAGAGCACTGCCGCGTCGCCGCTTTGCAGGCGCACCACATAATCGCGGGCGGTGTCGGCAAAGGCGGCATCTTCGTCGAAACGCACTTTGGCGTTGCGGTAAAACTGTTCCAAGTCGGCCAGTTCGAATGCGGCATTGTGTTGCTGCTGCTCCACCATATAGGCCACCAGCATGCCGAACTGGGTGCCCCAGTCGCCGACATGGTTTTGGCGGATAACGTGGTGGCCGAGGAAGCCGTAAATACGGGTGATGCTGTCGCCGATGATGCTGGAGCGCAAATGGCCGACGTGCATTTCTTTGGCCAGGTTGGGCGAGGAATAGTCCACCACCACAGTATCCGGCTGGGTAGCGGTTGCAACGCCCAGATGTTCGCCATCGGCCAAAGCTGCGGCCACTTTTTGCGCCAGAAATTCGGGATGCAGGCGCAGATTGATAAAGCCGGGACCAGCCACTTCGGCGCTGGCAATCACGGCATTGTCCGCCAGTGCGTCGGCCACTTTTTGCGCCAGTTCGCGCGGGTTTTGTTTGGCCTGTTTGGCCGCGCCCATCACGCCGTTGACCTGGTAATCGCCGAAATCGGCGTTTTTGGCCGGCTGCAAAACAATCGGGCTGCCTGAAAGAGCGGCGGCGGCAAAAGCCGCCTCCACTTCATGCGCCACGGTTCGGTGTAGATTCATAATATTGTTCCAAAAATATCAGCTACGGCGGATTTTGCCCGCCGTGCCGTAAACCAGCACTTCCATGGTGCCAACGGTGCTGCCGCCCTTGGTGTCGTGGATATTGTCCAAGGTCACCGTATTGATTTTCAGGTTCAGCACCGCATCGGCGCCGCGGGCGGCGGCTTCTTCTTTCATGCGCAGCAGCGCTTCGCGCCGCGCCAGTTCCAACAGCTCGCTATAGATGTCGATGCGCCCGCCAATCAGATTGAAAAACCAGGCCACCAGACGGCTGAAATAATCGCTGCTCACCACCACGCTGCCGCTCACCAGGCTTTGCTCGGCAAAACTCTTGGGCGGACGGCGCACGGCAATCACGCGGATGTGCTGCAAAGCCTGTTCGCGGGTTTCAATACTGCGGCGCTGCTGGCTGCGATAATGGCGGCCGCTGAAAAAGCCGACCAGCAACAAAACCGGCGGTATCAGCCACGCAACAAAACTCAGCCACTCCACGGCCTTACTCCACCACCACGGCGGTGCCGTAGGCAAAGATTTCCGAAGCACCGGCGGCCACAGAGGCGGTGGAAAAACGCACGTTAATGACCGCATTGGCGCCCAGTTGCTGTGCTTCTTGGGTCATGCGCGCCACGGCCTCTTCGCGCGATTCGTTCAAGAGTTCGGTATAGCCTTTGAGCTCGCCGCCGACGATGTTTTTCAAACCGGCCATAATGTCGCGGCCCACATGTTTGGCACGCACGGTTGAGCCTTGCACCAGGCCCAGATGGCGCACGATGCGGCGGTCGGGGATGTATTCGAGATTGCTGATGAGCATGGTTTTCCTTTTGATTAAAGTGTTCAGGCAGCCTGAAACGGCTTTGCCGCTTATCCGTAGCGTCGCTGGAAGTCCTGCATAAACGCCACCAAGGCTTCCACGCCCTGCACGGGCATGGCGTTGTAGATGCTGGCGCGCAGGCCGCCCATGGTTTTGTAGCCGCGCAAAAGTTGCAGGCCGTGCACGGTGGCCTCTTGGGCGAAACGTTCGTCCAATTCGGCATTGGGGGTGTGAAAAATCACGTTCATGTACGAACGGGCATGGGCGGCAACATTGTTGCGGTAGAAACCGCCGCTGCCGTCGATGGCGGCATAGAGGATGCGCGCCTTGAGTTCGTTCACCGCTTCCATGGCTTTCACACCGCCCTGTGCCTGCAACCAGCGGAATACCAGACCGGCAATGTAAATCGGATAAGTGGCCGGGGTGTTGTACATGCCCTGGCGCTCGACATGGCTGCGGTAATTCCACACATCGGGCACGCGGTCGGAACAGCGCTCCAGCAGGTCTTCGCGGATGATGACGATGGTGGCGCCGGAAGGACCGATGTTTTTCTGTGCCCCGGCATAAATCACGCCGAAATCGCGCACATTCACCGGCCGCGACAAGATTTCGCTGGACATATCGCACACCATGGTCGGCAGGCCGTCGGGCTTGGGAATATCGCGGTATTGCAGGCCGTGCACGGTTTCGTTAATCACATAGTGCACAAAAGCGGACGAAGCATCCACATCCCAGGTTTCCGGGGGCGGTACGTCGGTGTAGTCGTAGCGCTCGCCGCCGTGGGCGGCCAGATGGATGCGTGCGGAGGAGAGGCTGCCCATTTGTTTGTGGGCAATCTGGCTCCAGTTGCCGGTGACCACGGAATCTACCCGCTCAAAACCGTTGGCCAGATTCATCACCACCATATTGAATTGCGCGCTGGCACCGCCTTGCAGAAACAATACTTTGTAATTATTGGGAATGCCCATCAAATCGCGCAAATCCTGCTCGGCATGGTGCAGGATGCTCATAAAGGTGTCGGAGCGGTGGCTCATGGTCATCACCGAGCAGCCGCTGCCGTTGTAATCGAGCAGTTCGTGCTGGGCGGTACGCAAAACCGCCGTCGGCAGGGTGGCCGGTCCGGCGGAGAAGTTATAGACAACAGGCGGGTTGGTGTTCATGGGCGGCAATATGGTTTTTGATGTGGATAAAAACGTTTTCAGGCAGCCCTAAGGCTGCCTGAAAGGTTCAGGTGCGCCTGATTTTAGTGCATTGCAACATCAGAGGCAAACACTATTTCAGGCGGATAAAACCTACATCCAAACTTACATCAAAAAGAAGTAAGCCCACACGGAAACGGCCACAATACTCAAGGCGTTAAGCACCGCACCCACGCGCATCATGTCGCGCTGACGCACGAGGCCGGTACCGAACACAATGGCATTGGGCGGCGTGGCCACCGGCAGCATAAAGGCACAGGAAGCACCGATACCGATCACCATCACCATCACTTCCACCGGCATATTCATTTCTACGGCGATGCTGGCGAAAATCGGCACCAAGAGTGCAGCCGAAGCGGTGTTACTGGTGAATTCGGTAAGGATGATGATAAAGGCCGCCACGGCAAAAATCACAATAAACGGATGCGCTTGGGCAAAAGCCGCCGCCATTTGCTGACCCAGCACCAAAGAAGCGCCGGATTTCTGCATCATCACGCTCAAGGTAATGCCGCCGCCAAACAGCATCAGCACGCCCCAGTCGGTGCCGTCGGCCACTTCCTTCCATGAAGCCAGACCCAAAACCACCACCATCACCGCCGCTACCAGGGCAATCCAGGTATCGGGATTGGTAACACCGGTGATTTCCTTAACCGTGCCGCTGAGAATCCACGCCATGGCAGTGCACGCAAACAACAAGGCGGCGAGGATGCGGGTGGAGGTCCAGGGAATGTTTTCGCTTTGGACTTGTCCGGCATCGGTTTTACCGAATTTCGGGCGCAGCACCACATACAGCGCCATCAGCATCAAGGGCAAGAGCACCAGCATCATCGGTAGGCCGTATTTCATCCAGCCGGCAAAATCCAAATCCAGGGCTTTGGCGGCAATGGCATTGGGCGGCGAACCGACAATAGTGCCCAAACCGCCGATACTGGCGCAATAGGCAATCCCCAAGAGCACAAATACAAAGGTGGAGCGGTCTTTTTCACGGTCCAGATGGGTCATAATGCCCAAGGCCAAGGGCAGCATCATGGCCGTGGTGGCGGTATTGCTGATCCACATGGACAAAAACGCAGTCACCGCAAAAATCAGCAGCACGGCTATCAGCATATTGCCGCCAGAGAGCGAAATCAGAAACAGTGCGATTTTACGGTCCAGCTTCTGTATATGCAGTGCGGTGGCGAGCGCAAAACCGCCGAAGAAAATATAGATGATGGGGTCGGCAAAACTGGCCAGGGACGACTTGGTGTCCATTTCCGGGATACCGACCGAGGCCGCCAAAATCGGCACCATCAAGGCGGTCACCGTGATGTGCAGCGCCTCGGTAAACCACAAAATGCCCACAAACAGCAAAATCGCCAAGCCTTTGTTGGCCGCATCGTCAAACGGCAAGACCGCATACAGTGCCAAAGCAGCACAGACGGCAATCAGGCTGATGATCAGCCCCTTGAACTTGCCCCGCGGCATCAGCGGGGTTGTTTGTTCTGCGGATTGTTCACTCACGGCGGTATCTCCTCGATATATGTTTGGATGATTGATCAATTTGCGGCCGCCATCTTAGGTTAATTTCGCACAGCAAGCCAGAATATTTGCTCTGCAAAAGGCTTCAGGCAACCTGATTAAGCATAAGCCTCTGTAATAAAAATGAAAATAAACAAAGCCCCGATTTTCTTTAAAACCTTTGGTTATAAGCACCAAACCACAAACTATTTGGCTTTTGCAGGCAGCCCGTTTAACATGGGCGCCGTTTTATTTAAGCCAAGTATCAAGGAAAAATCATGACGATTGCCAAAAACATCACCGAACTCATCGGCAACACCCCGCTGGTAGAGCTGGGCCACCTCGGCAAGGGCCTGCCCGGCCGCGTGGTTGCCAAACTGGAATTCTTCAACCCCGGCAGCAGCGTGAAAGACCGCATTGCCGTGGCCATGATCGATGCCGCCGAAAAAGCCGGCAAAATCAAACCCGACACCATCATCGTCGAGCCCACCAGCGGCAATACCGGCATCGGCCTGGCTATGGTGTGCGCCGCGCGCGGCTACAAACTGGTGATCACCATGCCGGAAACCATGAGTAAAGAGCGCCGCATGCTCTTGCGTGCCTACGGTGCCGAACTCATCCTCACCCCGGGTGCCGAAGGCATGGGCGGCGCCATTGCCCGCGCCCAAGCGCTGGTGGACGGCAATCCCGAGCAATACTTTATGCCGCAGCAGTTTGAAAACCCGGCCAACCCGGAAATCCACCGCAACACCACCGCCGAAGAAATCTGGCGCGATACCGAGGGCCAAGTGGATATTTTCGTCGGCGGCGTCGGCACCGGCGGCACCATCACCGGCGTGGGCGAAGTACTGAAAGCCAAGAAACCGGGTGTGGAAGTGTATGCTGTCGAGCCGGAAGCCTCTCCGGTATTGAGCGGCGGTCAAAAAGGCCCCCACCCCATCCAAGGCATCGGCGCCGGTTTTGTGCCGAAAAACCTCAATACCGAAATCTACGACGGTGTAATCCAAGTCGCCAACCAGGCCGCCTTTGACACCGCCCGTGCCACCGCCGCCAAAGAAGGCATTCTGGTGGGCATTTCCTCCGGCGCCGCCGTATGGGCCGCCTTGGAACTGGCCAAAAAACCGGAAAACGCCGGCAAACTGATTGTGGTGGTGATCCCCTCCTACGGCGAGCGCTACCTCTCCACCGCCCTGTTTGAAGATTTGGCGTCTTAAGGACGGATCCCTACCCGGCATCAATAAGCACCACAGCCCACGCTGTGGTGCTTTTGCCTGCAACAGCCCGGACTAGCATACAATCATCCCCATCTGTATTGATTTACGGTAGAATGCCGCAGACTATCACACCAAACTCTTATGGGAATCGCAACAATGAAAAGAACACTCGCCTTACTGACTTTGGCCGCTTTTTTGGGCGGTTGTACCGTGATTACTACTCCTGGCGGCGGAACAGTGGTACCGCCGCGCAGCAGTACCCAACAACCGCCTGCCTACCGTCTGGCCTCCAGCCACTGGTCCGATGTGGCCAAAATCCGTGAAGAAGCCACCATGCTCAACCGTCAGGTTGCCAACGGCCAAATCACCAAAGTCCAGGCCGCACAACGCTTAAACCAGCTACGCATCAAACTGGTGGGCCGCAATGTGGTTGACGACGATATGTACGAAATCTATCTGCGTTCCGCCACCCGCAGCCAGGCCAACAAAATCAGCAGCGCACAATCCAAACAGTTTGTACAAGACGGTCTGCGCAGCTGGCAGCAACGCTGGCCGCACATGACCAACAAACCGGCCAACCCGGCATTTACCAACTTCCTGATGGAAGCTATGGGTATGCGCCCGCTGCAATAAAAGCGGCTGCTACACATTCAATATCTACACGGGCATCGACAGATGCCCGTTTTCCATAACGATATACCGCCCGAAACAGAAAAAGGCTGCCTGAAATCTTTCAGGCAGCCTTTATTACGGTTTAAACCGCTCAGGCATCCACACCGGCGGCCACGCGCTGATATTCTTCAATCTCGTTGAAGTTCATATAGCGGTAAACCTCGGCACCTTTTTCGTTGATGATGCCGATATTGGCCTGGTATTCCTCAATCGTGGGGATATGGCCGAGTTTGGAGGCAATCGCCGCCAATTCGGCCGAGCTCAAATACACATTGGTGTTTTTGCCCAAACGGTTGGGGAAGTTACGGGTGGAGGTGGACACCACGGTGGCACCTTCGCGCACCTGGGCCTGGTTACCCATACACAGCGAGCAGCCGGGCATTTCCATGCGCGCACCGGCGCGGCCAAGTACGCCGTAATGGCCTTCGTCGGAAAGCTGGGCGGCGTCCATCTTGGTGGGCGGGGCCACCCACAGGCGTACCGGAATATCGGCCTTGCCTTCCAACAGCTTGGAAGCGGCGCGGAAGTGGCCGATATTGGTCATGCACGAACCGATAAACACTTCGTCGATCTTGGTACCGGCCACTTCGGACAGGAATTTCACATCGTCCGGATCGTTCGGGCAGGCCAGAATCGGCTCTTTAATGTCGTCCATATTGATGTCGATGACGGCGGCGTATTCGGCATCGGCGTCGGCTTCCAGCAGCTGCGGGTCGGCCAGCCATTTTTCCATGTTCTCAATGCGGCGGCGCAGGGTGCGGGCATCTTGGTAACCGTCGGCAATCATGTTTTTCATTAACACGATATTGGAATTCAGATACTCGATTACCGGCTCTTTGTTGAGTTTCACGGTACAACCGGCGGCAGAGCGCTCGGCAGAAGCATCGGACAATTCAAACGCCTGCTCCACTTTCAAGTCCGGCAGACCTTCGATTTCCAGAATACGGCCGGAGAAGATGTTTTTCTTGCCCGCTTTGGCCACGGTCAGGAGACCGGCTTTGATGGCATACAACGGAATGGCGTTCACCAGATCGCGCAGGGTGATGCCCGGTTGCAGCTTGCCGGAGAAGCGCACCAAAACGGACTCGGGCATGTCCAGCGGCATCACGCCGGTGGCGGCGGCAAAAGCCACCAGGCCGGAACCGGCCGGGAAGGAAATACCCAGCGGGAAACGGGTGTGGGAATCGCCGCCGGTACCCACGGTATCAGGCAGCAACAAACGGTTCAGCCAAGAGTGGATCACGCCGTCGCCCGGACGCAACGATACGCCGGAACGGGAAGAAATGAATTCGGGCAGCTCTTTGTGGGTGCGCACGTCCACCGGTTTCGGGTAGGCGGCGGTGTGGCAGAAGGACTGCATCACCAAATCGGCGGAGAAGCCCAGGCAGGCCAGGTCTTTCAGCTCGTCGCGGGTCATCGGGCCGGTGGTGTCTTGCGAACCCACGGTGGTCATGCGCGGCTCGCAGTAAGTACCGGGGCGCACGCCTTGGCCTTCGGGCAGACCGCAGGCACGGCCGACCATTTTTTGTGCCAGAGAGAAACCGGCTTTGCTTTCCGCCGGGGCTTGCGGCAGACGGAATTCGGTGGAAGCGGGCAGACCCAGGCTCTCGCGCGCCTTGGCGGTCAGACCGCGGCCGATGATGAGGTTGATACGGCCGCCGGCCTGTACTTCGTCCAGCAATACCTGTGATTTCAGCTGGAATTCGGCCACGGTCTCGCCGTTTTTCACGATTTTGCCTTCATAGGGCAGGATGTCGACCACATCGCCCATATTCAGGGCAGACACGTCCACTTCGATGGGCAGCGCGCCGGAGTCTTCCTGGGTATTGAAGAAAATCGGTGCGATTTTGCCGCCCAGGCATACGCCGCCGAAGCGTTTGTTGGGGACATAGGGAATGTCTTCGCCGGTGTGCCAGATCACGGAGTTGGTGGCGGATTTGCGAGAAGAACCGGTGCCGACCACATCGCCGACATAAGCCACCAGATGGCCTTTGGCTTTCAACTCTTCCAAGAGTTTGATGGGGCCGATTTCACCCGGCTTGTCGGGATTGATGCCTTCGCGCGGGTTTTTCAGCATGGCCAGGGCATGCAGCGGGATGTCCGGACGGCTCCAGGCATCGGGTGCCGGAGACAGGTCGTCGGTATTGGTTTCGCCCGGTACTTTGAATACGGTAACGGTGATTTTTTCCGCCACTTTCGGGCGGCTGGTAAACCATTCGGCATTGGCCCAAGATTCCACCACGGCTTTGGCGTGGGGGTTGCCGGCCTTCATTTTTTCTTCCACATCGTGGAAGGAATCAAACATCAACAGGGTGTGCTTCAGACCTTCGGCGGCGATGGGCGCCAGTTTTTCATTGTCCAGAAGCTCGATCAGCGGGTGGATGTTGTAGCCGCCCAACATGGTGCCCAACAGTTTGGTGGCCAATTCCGGCGATACCAGCGGGCTTTGGGCTGAACCTTCGGCCACAGCGGCCAGGAAAGAGGCTTTGACTTTGGAGGCATCGTCCACACCCGGCGGTACGCGGTGCGACAGCAAATCCACCAAAAACTCGCCCTCGCCTTGCGGCGGGTTTTTCAACAGTTCGACCAATTCTTCGGTTTGTTTGGCAGTGAGCGCCAAGGCGGGAATACCCTGCGCTTCACGCTCGGCCGCGGCCGCACGGTAGGCTGCTAACATCATGACATCCTTTATGTAATGGTTTCGGGTTATTTTTCTGATAAAACGGCAATTTTATCAAATAGATAAACTTGGCTAAAATTGCCGGTAATGCGGAAGCATCCCTTGCCCGCCATCGGACAAAAAACGGTGCACGGATGGCTGCCGCACAGCGGCGTAATCATAAACCAAAACCGCACAAATAGAAACCGCTGCCGTGGGTTACGACAGCGGTTTTCAGGCAGCCTCAAAGCGTTTTAGCGTTTGCGGCGGCTTTGTTCGTAAATCGGCATTACTTCCGGCAATTGCTTGCGGATGTCGCTGATGCGGTCGGCGTGATTCGGGTGGGTGGAAAGTATGGAAGGCATACCTGCTCCGGCTGATCCGGCTGCAGTCATTTTTTCCCATACGGTAATGGCCGCACGCGGGTCATAGCCTGCTTGTGCCATCAATACCAGGCCGCCGCGGTCGGCATCCCGTTCCTGATGGCGGTTAAAGGGTTTGCCGATGCCGTACTCACTCAACAGACTTTGCGACAGGCTTACTGTATCGGCGCTGATATTGGTATTGTTGGTCAGAATGCGGCCGCCGATATCCAGTGCCAGTCCGGTCAGCACCTGTTGTCCGACCGCCTGTTTGGCATGTTCGTGCAGGGCATGCACCATTTCATGCCCCACCACGGCGGCGATTTCGTCATCACTTAATTTCAGTTGCTCCACCAAGCCGGTATAAACCGCCATTTTGCCGCCCGGCATGGCCCAGGCATTCAATTCTTTGCTGCGGATCACCGTCATCTGCCAGTCAAACGGTACACCGGTACGGTTGGCGGCAGTGGCATGGGGTTTCATGCGCTGAAACACGGCCTGCACGCGGCGGGCGGTGGCAGAAGTGGTGTCGATGGCATTCTGGCTGCGGGCGTCCTGCAGTACTTTTTGATAACTGCCGGCGGCCATGGTATTGAGACTTTGGGTGTCATGGCCTACGGCATCGGCAATACCGGCACAACCGCTCAACAGGCCTGCTGCCAGCAACAGGGCAACCAGCGGCTTGGCAGCCGCAGAACATAATGGACGGATATTCATATTGTTCCCAATTGTGTGTTGAAAAAGCAGGCGCAGTATACGCATGTGGCGGCACTCTGTGCAAACCTCAGCTGCAACAGGCTGCCTGAAAACCATTGCCGCAGCGCTATAATGCGGCTTTCACTACCCTGCCCCGTTTGCCATGACCGATTTGTCCGCTCTCGCCCAAGATCCGCTTATCCAAACCCTGCGCGCCGCCGAGCCCGTGTGCTGGCATAATCCGCATACTGCGCCTTTTGCCGGGGCGCTGGCCGATGTCGGTTTGGATGCCGCCGATGTGGCCGATGCCGCCGCACGCCTGCAACGCTTTGCGTCCTATATCGCCCGCGTATTTCCCGAAACCGCCGCCGCGGGCGGTTTGATTGAAAGCCCGCTCTACGCACTGCCTGCTGTGCAGCAGGATTTGGGCCTGCCCGCGGACTCGTTGTATCTCAAGGCGGACAGCGAATTGCCGGTTTCCGGCTCCATCAAGGCGCGCGGCGGTATTTACGAAGTGCTGCATCATGCCGAACAACTGGCGCTGGCGCACGGCCTGATCAGCCTAAACGATGATTATGCCCGCCTCGACAGCCCCGAAGCCCGCACCTTGTTTGCGCAGCATGCCGTGGCGGTGGGTTCCACCGGCAATCTGGGCCTGTCCATAGGCATCATGGCCGCCAAACTGGGTTTCCGTGCCCAGGTGCATATGTCGGCCGATGCGCGGCCATGGAAGAAAGACAGGCTGCGCGCGGCGGGTGTGGACGTGTTTGAATACGAAGGCGATTACGGCCAGGCCGTGGCCGCGGGGCGTGCCTTGGCGGCACAAGATCCAAATGCCTATTTTGTCGATGACGAAAACTCGCGCCAGCTGTTTCTCGGCTATGCCGTGGCCGGGGCGCGGCTGAAAGCGCAATTGGACGCTGCCGGAGTGGTCATCAACGCACAGCGGCCGCTGTATGCCTATCTGCCCTGCGGCGTCGGCGGCGGTCCCGGCGGGGTGGCGTTTGGTTTGAAGCTGGCCTTTGGCGATGCGGTGCACTGCGTGTTTGCCGAGCCGGTGCAGTCGCCGTGCATGCTCTTGGGCGTGTATACCGGCCTCCATGATGCGGTGTGCGTGCAGGACATCGGGCTGAGCAACCGCACCGCTGCCGACGGTTTGGCCGTGGGCCGCCCCTCCGGCTTTGTCGGCCGCGCCCTGCAACGCTCGCTGGCGGCGTTTTATACCGTGGACGATGCAGAGCTCTACCGCTGGCTGCAACGCGTGCACACTTTGGAAGGCCGCAAACTGGAACCTTCCGCCTGCGCCGGTTTCGCCGGCATCCGCCATTTCCGCCACATCGACCGGGCCGTACATCTGGTATGGGCCACCGGCGGCAGCATGGTGCCGGACGACATATTTGCCGAATATCTGGCCGCAGATTCATTGTAAAAAGGCTGCCTGAAAAACTTTTCAGGCAGCCTTTTTACACGGATAACAAACGCTTATACGGCCTCTACCGGAATAATGCCGATTTTGGCCTGCCATTGTTTCGGGGCAATGGCGTGTACCGATTTGCCTTCGCTGTCCACGGCCACGGTCACCGGCATGTCTTTGACTTCAAATTCGTAAATCGCTTCCATGCCCAAGTCTTCAAAGGCCACCACGCGCGCCTCTTTAATGGCCTTGGCCACCAGATAGGCGGAACCGCCCACGGCCATCAGGTACACGGCTTTATTGTCGGCAATGGCTTCACAGGCCGCCGCACCGCGCTCGGATTTGCCGATCATGCCGAGCAAGCCGGTTTGTTCCAACATCTGGCGGGTGAATTTGTCCATGCGCGTGGCGGTGGTGGGGCCGGCGGGGCCGACCACTTCGTCACGCACCGGATCCACCGGGCCGACGTAGTAAATCAGCTTGTCGGTAAAGTCCACCGGCAGTTGTTCGCCCTTGTTGAGCATATCCACCATGCGTTTGTGGGCGGCGTCGCGGCCGGTGTAGATTTTGCCGTTCAAGAGCAATACATCGCCCATTTTCCAGGTGGCCACTTCTTCTTTGGTGAGCTCGTCCACATTCACGCGTTTGCCGTTGTCGGGGCTGTAAGTGATGTCGGGCCAGTCTTCCAAGCTGGGCGGGGTCAGCGTGACCGGGCCGGAGCCGTCCAGCTCGAACTCCACATGGCGGGTGGCGGCACAGTTGGGAATCATGGCGATGGGTTTGGAGGCGGCATGGGTGGGGTAATCGAGGATTTTCACGTCCAAGACCGTGGTCAGACCGCCCAAACCTTGCGCGCCGATGCCCAAGGCGTTGACTTTTTCAAACAACTCCAAGCGCAGCGCTTCGGTGGTGGAGAGTTCCGCGCCGGAAGCGGCTTTTTCCTGCAATTCCTGAATGTCCACATGGCTCATCAGACTTTCTTTGGCCAGCAGGGCGGCTTTTTCCGGCGTGCCGCCGATGCCGATGCCCAAGATGCCGGGCGGACACCAGCCCGCACCCATGGTGGGAATGGTTTTCAGCACCCAATCGACAATGGAGTCGGAAGGATTGAGCATGGCCATCTTGGTTTTGTTTTCCGAACCGCCGCCCTTGGCCGCGCAGGTGACTTCGATTTTGTCGCCTTTTACGATTTCCATATGCACCACGGCGGGGGTGTTGTCTTTGGTGTTGATGCGTTTGCCCGCCGGGTCGGCCAGCACCGAGGCACGCAAGGTGTTGTCCGGATGGGTGTAGGCGCGGCGCACGCCTTCGTTGACCATCTCCTGCACGCTCATATCGGCATCCCATTGCACATTCATGCCCACTTTCAGAAACACGGTGGCAATGCCGGTATCCTGGCAGATGGGGCGGTGGCCTTCGGCGCACATGCGGCTGTTGACCAGAATCTGCGTCATGGCGTCTTTGGCGGCCGGGTTTTCCTCTTTTTGCCAAGCTTTGTACAAAGCCTGAATATAATCAACGGGATGATAATAACTGATAAATTGGAAGGCATCGGCAATGCTTTGGATAAAGTCTTCCTGTCTGATGACGGTCATGGTTGTGTTCCTGTTGGTGGAAACCGCGTTCAGGCTGCCTGAAGCGGTTTTTATTGTTAAGTTAGGGCAAACTGACCATTCGGGCGCGTAGCTGATTTTTTAGGCAAAAACGTCCGATTCAAGGCGGAAAGCGCAGCAAGGTTGAACACCTTGCGAGCATTTCCAACGCAGAAGCGGGCGCGTTTGACAAAAAAGCAGCCGTGAACGAATGGTCAGTTTGCCCTAGAACGGTTTGCGGCAGCCATTGTAAACACTCTGCCACGCCATGACTACTAATGCTGCATTGCCGCAAGGCTTGGTTTACAATAACACCCATATAACCCGCGCAAACCCTATCGTGAAAATCCTCATACTCGGCAGCGGCCAGGTCGGCTCCACCGTGGCGCAAAACCTGGCGGTGATGCCGCAAAACGACGTTACCGTTATCGACATCGACGACAAATCCTTAAGCCATATCCGCGACAAGCTGGATGTGCAGACCGTGCACGGCAATGCCGCCTCGCCGCAGATTCTGGCGCTGGCCGGTGCTGCCGATGCCGATTTGCTGCTGGCGCTCACCCGCGATGACGAAACCAATCTGGTCGCCTGCCGCATGGCCACGGCGCTGTTTAATGTGCCCAACCGTCTGGCGCGGGTGCGAAGCCGTGATTATGTGGAATACGCCACCGGCGACGCAGACATCCCCACCAGTCTGGATTTGTTCGACATTACCGAGGCCATCAGCCCCGAACAGCTGGTGACCGAGCAGGTGGTGAGCCTGTTGCGCCACACCAGCGCCTTGCAGGTCTTGAGTTTTGCCGATGACAAAGTGCGCATGGCGGTGGTGCGCGCGCAAAAAGGCGGCCTGTTGGTGGGCAAACCCATTTCCGACATCAATGCCCACCTGCCCGAGGGCGTGGACTGCCAAATCAGCGCCATCTACCGCAACAACCGCCTCATCGTGCCCCATGCCGCCACAGTACTGATTGAGGGCGACGAAGTGTTTTTCCTGGCCGACAGTGCCCATATCCGCACCATCATGCGCGAAATCCGTCCGCGCGAACAGCGCACGCGGCGGGTGATGATCGCCGGCGGCGGCCATATCGGCTACCGCGTGGCACGCGAGTTGGAACAGGAATTCGACATCAAAATCATCGAGTTCAACCGCAAGCGCGCCGAATGGCTGGCGGAAAACCTCAACAACGCGCTGGTGCTGCACGGCAATGCCACCGACGAGGCCCTGATGGAGCGCGAATACATCGACGAAATCGACGTGTTTTGCGCGCTCACCAATGACGACGAAGACAACATCATGTCCAGCCTGCTGGCGAAAAACCTCGGTGCCCGGCGGGTAATGGCCATCATCAACCGCTCCAGCTATGTGGATTTGCTCGAAGGCAATACCATAGACATTGTGATTTCACCGCACCTGACCACCATCGGCTCCATCTTGGCCCATGTGCGCATGGGCGATGTGGTGGCGGTACACCCCGTGCGCCGCGGCTCGGCCGAAGCGATTGAAGTGGTGATACACGGCGACAAAAACACCTCGCAGCTGGTGGGCCGCAGCATGAGCCGCATCCAGCTGCCCAAGGGCTGTTATTTCGCCGCCATCGTGCGCGGCGACACGGTGATTATGGGCCACAAAGACGAAATCCTCGCCGACGGCGACCACATCATCTTTTTCGTCGCCCGCCGCCGCGTGGTGCAGGAATTGGAAAAACTGATACAGGTGAAAATCGGCTTTTTCGGGTGAGGCGATGCTTTTCAGGCAGCATCATTCAAGATGCAGGTGAGATGGACGCCGACGGGTTTTCCGGCGCACGGTTTGGTTACGGTACTGTATTACATTACAACGGCCAATAAGAGACCTTTGCAAAACCCCCATCTGCGGCGCATTTCTGCGTTGTGCGCTGCTCGCTCGCTTGCCTATCTACTTGATATGTCTGCGCTCGCTGTGCTGCTACGCCTTGAACTGCATCCACATCTGGAGGCTTTGCAAAGGTCTCAATAAAGGGATATGCGGCATTAATAAAGGCTGCCTGAAAACGTTTTCAGGCAGCCTTTTGATTGTGTTCACACTTCCGGCCAGCGCGCCTCCGCGCCCTGTTCGAAAAAGGTGTACAGAATCGCCTGTGCGGCCACTTGGTCGAGCACGGCTTTCTGTTTGCGGCCGAAGACCTGCGCTTCGGCCAACAGGCTTTCGGCCACCACGGAACTGAGGCGCTCGTCCACGCCGTAGACCGGCAGTTGGAAGCGGCGGTGCAGGCGCTGGGCGAAGCGGCGGCACAAGGCGGTGGTGTCGTGCTCCGTGCCGTCCATATGCACCGGCAGGCCCACCACCAGCTGGCGCGGCTGCCATTCTTGGATTAAAACTTCAATCGCGGCCAGATATTGCGCCTTGCTCTGCACTTGCAGGGTACACAAGGGATGCGCCAAACCGACTTCGGCATCGCCCTGGGCCACGCCGATGCGGGCGAGGCCGAAATCGAACGCCAAGGTGGTGCCTGTGGGTGCGGCCTCAGGCATGTCCGGCTCCGGAGAGCTGCGCCAAATCCACATTCAAGAGCCTGATGGCGGCCTGATAGCGCTCGGCATAGGGCAGCTCGAACAAGATGTCGCGGCGTGCCGGGGCGGTGAGCCAGGCATTGTCGGCCAATTCTTTTTCCAGTTGCCCGGCGTGCCAGCTGGCATAGCCTATGGTCACCAGCGCCTGTTCGACTTCGCCTTCGCGCGCCAAACCGGCAATGATGTCGCGCGAGGTGGTCATGGCGATGTCGTCGGTGACGCGCAAACTGCTCTCCCAATGCCCCACCGGCGTGTGCACCAGAAAACCGCGGTCCACCTGCACCGGCCCGCCCATCATCACCCATTCGCCCTGAAAGCGCGGCGGCGTGGGCACATGGGCGGCGTCAAACAGCAAATCCATCATCACCGGCGAAGGCTTGTTGATGACGATGCCCATGGCGCCTTGGGCATCGTGCTCGCACACATAAACCACGCTGTCGGCAAAAAACGGGTCGTCCATGCCGGGCATGGCGATGAGAAACTGGTTGGCCAGTGAAAACGGGATGCGGACGGGATTGCTCATAATCGGTTTCGCTTAATCGGGCTTAAGGCTGCCGCATATGGGGGCGGCGCTTGAATTCTCAAGCGGTGGCGCGGGCGGGTCAAGCGCGGGGATTGTTGGTATAATGCACGCCGATAATTATATAAGTCAAAGACAGCACCATTACCAACATTAAAAGGCTGCCTGAAAAGATTGTAAAACTGTTTTTCAGGCAGCCTCCTGCTGTTTTTCCATCTATGTTAAAAGGTTTGCCATGTCCCTGACCCAGCCCGTTGTACTCTTGATTTTGGACGGCTTCGGCCACCGTACCGAAGGCGACGACAATGCCGTTTTGCTGGCCGACACCCCCAATCTCGACCGCCTGCGCGCCGAATACGCCTACGGCACCATAGACGCTTCCGAGCGCATGGTCGGCCTGCCGGTCGGCCAGTTCGGCAATTCCGAAGTCGGCCATCTGAATATCGGCGCCGGTCGGGTGGTACCGCAGGACATCACCCGCATCGATATGGCGATTGAAGACGGCTCTTTTGCCAGCAATCCGGCGCTCACCGCCGCTTGGGAAGTGCCCAATAAAACCGTGCACCTCATCGGCCTATTTTCCGACGGCGGCGTGCACAGCCACATCGACCATTTTTTTGCGGTGATGGATGCGGCTCTGGCGGCGGGCATGGAAAACGTTATCGTGCACCCCTTCCTCGACGGCCGCGACACGCCGCCGCAAAGCGCCGCGGTGTATCTGCAACGCTTGGAAGACTATATGGCCGAGCATCCGCAAGTGATTGTCGGCAGCCTGTGCGGCCGTTTTTACGCCATGGACCGCGACAACCGCTGGGAGCGCGTGGCGGCCGCCTACAATGCCCTGTTCGGCGATGCCCGTCAGTGGGCGGCTACGCCGCTGGAGGCGCTGCATGCTGCTTACGCACGCGGCGAAACCGATGAATTCGTGCAGCCCACCCTGATCAACGATGACGGTATGATACTCGATGACGATGCGGTGATTTTCCTCAATTTCCGCGCCGACCGCGCCCGCGAACTCACCCAGGCGCTTACCTGGCCGGATTTCAAGGCATTCGACAGCATCAACCGTTCGAGCATCCGCTATTTCGCCAGCCTCACCAGCTACGGCGCCGCCTACACCCATCCGGTCTTGTTCGAGCCGCAAAGCATACGCAACGGCTTGGGCGAGTTTTTGTCGGCGAACAATATTACCCAGCTGCGCATTGCCGAAACCGAAAAATACCCGCATGTGACTTATTTCTTCAGCGGCGGCCGTGAGGAATGCTATCCCGGCGAAGAGCGCATCCTCGTGCCTTCACCCAAGGTGACGACTTATGACCAGCAGCCGGAAATGAGCGCCGCCGAAGTCACACAGCATATTCTGGACAGCATCCGCGAGCGCCGTCATCAGGTGATTATCTGCAATTTCGCCAATGGTGATATGGTCGGCCATACCGGCGTGCTGGATGCGGCCATTAAAGCGGTGGAAACCCTGGACGGCTGCATCGGCCAAATCGTTGCCGCCGCACAGGCCGCGGGCGGCGAGGTGCTGATTACCGCCGACCACGGCAATTGCGAACGCATGTATGATGCCGCCAGCGGTCAGGTACATACCCAGCACACCACCGAACCGGTGCCGTTTTTGTATATAGGCCGCCCCGCCGACATCGCCCCCGGCGGCGCCTTGAAAGACATTGCCCCCACCTTGTTGGCCATGCTCGGTCTGACCCCGCCGCCGGAAATGGGCGGTGAAAACCTGATCCGTTGGCAAAACTGAAGCTAAGAAGTATCCCGCATGAACAAAACCGCCCTGTTGCTGTTGCTGGCCTGTTTTTCAGGCAGCCTCTACGCGCAGCAAAAAAACACTGCGCCCGGCAAAAACGACCTCAAGTCCATCCAGCAGCAAATCGACACCACCCAAAAACGCTTGCAGGAAACCACCGCGCAGCAAAAATCGCTGGACGGCGACATTGCCCAAACCCGCAAACAGCTGGCGGCCACCCAGGCGGAGTTGGCGCAAATCGGCAAGAAACAGCAGCAGACCCAACAAAACCTCAACCGCCTGCAACAAGAGCTGGAGGCACTCGACACCCAGGTCGGCAATGCCCGCACCCAGGTAACGCGCCTGCTCAACGCCCAATACCGCAACCGCCAGCCGCATGCGGTGATGATGTTGCTGCAAAACGCCGAGGCCGGCGAAAAAGGCCGCTATCTGCACTATATGCGCTACCTCAACCGCGCCAACGAGCAGCTGGTCGGCCGCCTGCAACAGCAGCAGCAGGAATTGGCCGAGCAGCAAAAAGCGGTGGATGCACAGCTGAAAACCTTGGCCGGATTGCGCGCGCAACAGCAGAAACTCTTGAGCGGCTTGAACCAGAAACAGCAGCAACAGGTGAGCCGCAGTCAGGACTTGTCGCGCCAGGCCGATGCCCACAGCCGCCGTTTGCAGCAACTGCGTGAAGACGAGCAGCGCATGAACCGCCTGATCCGCCAGCTGAGCGCACAAAGCGCCGCCAAGCGCAAAGCCGCAGCCCAGGCACAAAGCAAGGCCGCGGCCAATAAAACCCCGGCCAACAAGGCCCGGCCCAAAACGCAAACCACACCGCCCAAACAGGCGGCCAAAGCGGTGAACACCCCCGCGCCCCAAACCAACAAACCGCAACAGGCCGCCAAGCCGCAAACCGCACCATCACCGACACCGGCACCGCAATCCACCCTCACCGCCGAAGACATGGCCTTGAGCGCACCGCAGGAAACACCGGCCGCCGCAGCCGCACCGGCGCGTTTCTCGCTGTTGCAAGGGCAGATGCGCCGCCCGGTGGGCGGCAGCATCCAGGGCCGTTTCGGCCAGGGGCGGCCTGAAGGCGGCGTGTGGAAAGGCATTTTCATCGCCACCGCCCCGGCAGCGGTGCAGAGCATTGCCCCCGGCAAAGTGGCCTACGCCAGCCATTTGCAGGGCTATGGCAATACCGTGATTGTGGATCACGACGACGGCTATGTGAGCGTCTATACCGGCCTCTCCTCGCTGGCCGTGGGCGGCGGCCAGAATATTGCCGCCCGCCAAACCCTCGGCACCAGCGGCCAGGTGCCCGGCAGCGGCAACGGCCTGTATTTTGAAATCCGCTACCGCAGCCAGCCCATGAATCCTTTGTCGTGGGTGAGCTGAAACACAATAAATACTACAAATATTTACCTGCCAAATCTTGCCGAGGCGGCGGAAATTTCATAATCTGTGCCGGTTTTTGGTTTCAGGCAGCCTGAGACCCCACGCACGCATTCATTTGGTTTTAAGGAAAGACACCCCACGATGGCCAAAGCCACCCTCAAAAAAATCGCCCTCTACACCGCTGGTGCCTTCAGCGGCGCCCTCTTGACCCTGAGCATTCAGAGCTATGCCAACGAGCAGAGCAAGGAAGTGCTGCCGGTGCAGTCCATCCGCACCCTGGCCGAGGTCTACGGGCAAATCAAAGCCAATTACTACGAAAACAAAACCGACGAACAGATTCTGGAAGGCGCCATGAAAGGCATGGTCGACAATCTCGACCCGCATTCCGAATACATGAGCAGTAAAAACTATGCCGATTTGCGCGAAAATACCAGCGGCGAATTCGGCGGCTTGGGCATGGAAATCGGCAGCGAAGAAGGCTATATCAAAGTGGTGGCGCCGATTGAAGACACCCCGGCCGAGCGTGCCGGTATTCAGAGCGGCGACTTGATCATCAAAATCAACGACGAATCCACCCGCGGCATGAGCACCACCGATGCGGTGAAAAAAATGCGCGGCAAACCCGGCACCGACATCACCCTCACCCTGTCGCGCAAAGACAGCGCCCAGCCGATTGTGGTCAAACTCACCCGCGCCGTCATCAAAGTGAAAAGCGTGCGCCACCACCTCTTGGAGCAGGACTACGGCTATGTGCGCATCACCCAGTTCCAGGAACCGACCCTGGCGGCTCTGGCCGATGCCGTGGCGGATTTGCGCAAGCAAAACGGCACCGCCCTCAAAGGTCTGGTGCTGGATTTGCGTGACGACCCCGGCGGCCTGCTCAACGGTGCCGTAGGCGTGTCTGCCGCCTTCCTGCCCGAAGGCGCCAAAGTGGTGAGCACCAAAGGCCGCAATGCCCGCGAAAGCATGAACCTCAGCGCCACGCCCAAAGACTATATGATGGGCTGGACCACCGATCCTCTGGCCAAGCTGCCGCCGGAAATCAAAAATATTCCGGTGACCGTGCTGATCAACTCCGGCTCGGCCTCGGCTTCCGAAATCGTCGCCGGCGCCCTGCAAGACCACAAACGTGCGGTGATTGTGGGCACACAGAGCTTCGGCAAAGGCTCGGTGCAAAGCGTGCTGCCGCTGGCCAACGGCGGCGCCATCAAGCTGACCACCGCGCTCTACTACACCCCCAACGACCGCTCCATCCAGGCGCAGGGTATTGTGCCGGATGTGGAAGTGCAGGATAAAAACCGCCGCTTCGAGAGCCGCGAGGCCGATTTGGGCGGCCATTTGAGCAACCCCACCGGCGGCACCGAAGTCAAAGGCCGCATCCTGCCGCAGCAGGACAGCACCCCGGCAGCAGCCTCTGCCACAGCGGCATCCGCCACCGAAGACAAAGACGAAGACCGCTCCAGCCGCCGCATCCCCAATCCGGCCAAAGACGATCAATTGCGCAAGGCTTTGGATTTGGTCAAAGACCCGGCGCAATGGCAGAAATCTTTGGGCTTGGCGGCCAAGAAACCGGCGCCGAAGAAAGCCGCGGATCAATAAACCGCCATTGAAAAACGCAGCCTCAGGGCTGCGTTTTTGATTGCAGACATCCACCGTCTCAAGGTGCAAAAAACGTATGCGCCCCGGTGAAGCGGCTGCTGAAATAAGGCTGGTCGAGCCGGGCGGTACGGATGGTTCCCCGGCTGGACGGGGCGTGAATGAATTCGCCATTACCGATGTACAGCCCCATATGCGAATACGGATGGCCGCCGGTATTGAAAAACACCACATCCCCTACTTTCAAATCCTGCCGCCGTATCGGACGGGACACCGCCGCCATATCACGGGCGGTACGCGGCAAAGCCACATTAAAGGCATCTTTATATAAAAACTGCACCATACCGCTGCAGTCAAAACCCTCGTCACGGCTGCTGCCGCCATAACGGTAAGGCGTACCCACCAAGGCCATGCTGCGCAACATCAACTCCTGTGCACCGGCCTCACGGTTGATATGGCGGATTTGTATCGGCGCCGTTTTCGCCACGGCCGGACGTGCCGTCTTTTTAGCCTTGGCCGCCGTACCGGACAGGCTGCCGCAGGCAGCCAACACAGTACAGCACAGCCCCAGGCATCCATATTTCACCCACATAACCATAACACCACTCCTTTACAGCAAGCCGAACCTGTTTGCATCATACCGCAAGGTTTCAATCACGCAAACCATGCCTGTCTGATGGAAAAATTTGACACTCCCTAATACTCTGCGCGAAAATAGAGCGCAGATACTAAAAAGACAAACACAAATCTCCTCTTTAATCTCAGGCTGCCTTTTCAGGCAGCCTTTCCGCAGGATTTTTGCCATGCACGACTTTTCTCCGCTCACCATCCGCAACCGCGAGCTGATTCCCATTGTCCAAGGCGGCATGGGCGTCGGTATTTCCGCCAGCAGCCTCTCCAGCGCCGTGGCGCGTGAAAACGGCGTCGGCACCATTGCCAGCGTGGATTTGCGCCACCTGCACGAAGACTTGCTCGCCCAGTCCAAAGAAAACCCCAGCCAGGAAAAATACGATGCGCTCAACCGCATCGCCTTGGACCGCGAAATCAAAACCGCGCTGGCACAATCCGAAGGCCGCGGCATGATTGCCGTGAATGTGATGAAGGCGGTCAAAGACCACCCGGCCTTGGTGCGCCAGGCCTGCGAATCCGGCGCACACGCCATCGTCATGGGTGCCGGTCTGCCCTTGGATTTGCCGGAAATGACCGAAGAGCACCCCGATGTGGCGCTGCTGCCGATTCTGTCCGAATCACGCGGCATCGGCATCGTACTCAAACGTTGGATGAAGAAAAACCGCCTGCCCGACGCCATCGTTATCGAACATCCGGCCCATGCCGCCGGACATTTGGGCGCCGCCACCGTGGACGGTGTTAACGACGAGCGCTTCGATTTCAAACGCGTGCTCGACGAAACCTTCGAACTGTTTAAGAAACTGGATTTGGAACGCGAAAAAATCCCGCTGATTCTGGCCGGCGGCATGGCCAATTTCCAAAAAATCAGCACCGCCCTCAAAGACTGGGGCGCTTCCGCCGTACAGGTCGGCACCGCCTTTGCCGTGACCCGCGAGGGCGACGCCCACATCAATTTCAAGCAAACCCTGGCCGGTGCCGAGGGTGAGCAGATCGTCGAATTTATGTCCGTGGCCGGCCTGCCCGCACGCGGCGTGCGCACCAAGTTTCTGGAAAGCTATCTGAAACGCGAAAGCATCCTGCAAGCCAATGCCAAGGCCGACCCGCGCCGCTGCACCCAAGGCATCAACTGCCTGAGCGTGTGCGGCCTGCGCGACGGTTTGGAGAAAGTCGGCCAGTTCTGCATCGATTTGAAACTGGCGGCCGCCTTCCGCGGCGAAACCGACAAGGGCCTGTTTTTCCGCGGCAAAGACCCGCTGCCCTTCGGCAACGCCATGCGCAGCGTGCAGGAAACCATCGAATACCTGCTCACCGGCAAAACCGCCTCCGCCCGCTAAGGGGTTTGGGCAATCTTGTTTTCAGGCAGCCTCAAGGCTGCCTGAAAATATTTGTACTTATCTGGGGCGGATTTCAAATCTGCCCCAAGCATAAGCCTCAACACCGCGTAGGTCGGATACTTGTATCCGACACATGAATTATAGTCGAATAAAATAAGAACGAGACAAGGCAGCAAGCCGCAGACAGTACAGGTAGTACGGCAAGGCGCAGCAACGCCGTATCGTTCTTATTTTAAATGACTATACTTGCAGAAATCTTGCTTATTGTCGGATTCAAGAATCCGACCTACAAAAATATTTGCATAGCCCGCCCGTCCGTTAAACATTACAATACCGCTCTTTGTTTCCCAGCCCTACCCGTCACCATGAATCCCCGTCTCCAGCAACTGCAACCCTATCCTTTTGCCCGTTTGCGCGAAGTCATGCACGGCATAGACGCCCCCGCCGGTATCTCACCGGTGCCGCTGCACATCGGCGAGCCCAAACACCCGACACCCGAACTGATTCTGCAAGCGCTCACCGAACACAGCCGTGATTTGGCGGTCTATCCCACCACCGGCGGCCTGCCCGAACTCAAACAAGCCTGTGCCCGTTGGTTGAACCGCCGCTACCCGGAAGTCAGCGTGGATGCCGACAGCCAGATTCTGCCGGTGCTGGGCACGCGCGAAGCCCTGTTTGCGCTGGTGCAAACCGTGATAGATGCCCAATCCGACCCCGAAGCCGTGGTTTTAAGCCCCAATCCCTTCTACCAGATTTATGAAGGTGCCGCCCTCTTGGCCGGAGCGCGCATTGCCTTTGCCGACTGCCCGGCACCGCGTTTTCTGCCCGACTGGCACAGTGTCGATGCCGCAGTATGGCCGCATGTGCAGCTGGTATTCGTGTGCAGCCCCAACAACCCCAGCGGCGCGGTGATGAGCCTGGACGACTGGCGCCAACTCTTTGCCCTGCAAGACCAATACGGCTTTGTGATTGCCGCCGACGAATGCTATTCGGAAATCTATTTCGACACCCCGCCCTTGGGCTGTTTGCAGGCCGCCGCCTTGTTGGGGCGCAACAGTGACAAACTGCTGATGTTCACCAGCCTCTCCAAACGCTCCAACGCCCCCGGCCTGCGTTCCGGCTTTGTGGCCGGTGATGCCGCCCTTCTGGCCGATTTCCTGCTCTACCGCACCTACCACGGCAGCGCCATGAGCCTGCCGGTGCAATACGCCAGCATCGCCGCCTGGGACGACGAAGAGCATGTGGCGGAAAACCGCCGCCTGTACCGGGAAAAATTCGCCCAAGTGGTGCCGATACTGCAACAGCGCTTTGCAGCGGAGTATCCCGATGCCTCGTTTTATATCTGGCTCAAAGTGCCGGACGGCGACGACGTTGCCTTTGCCCGGACCCTGTGGCGCGAAGCTGCCATCCAAGTGCTACCCGGCCGCTTCCTCGCCCGCGACAACGGCCACGGCAATCCCGGTGCCGGTTATGTGCGCATCGCCCTGGTCGCGCCGCTGGCCCAATGCGTAGCGGCGGCAGAAAAAATGGTGGCGTTATATCAGGCTGCCTGAAAAGCGGCGCATAGGCACAACCGTCTGCAAACAAAGTATTTGCAGACGGTTTTTTTATCAGGCAAAATCAAGCAATCGCATATCATGAAATTTTTACAAAACCGATGCGATACGGCAACAACAAAGGCGTATGTAAAGTGGATGCTTCTACCCTTGTCTTTAATTAATGAAAGATGATTTAGCGGACAAAATATCCACGCTACTGCCCATTTTGTTATCTCTCCTGCAGCTTGGCAACAGTCTTATCATGCAAGAAAAACGTTGGTACATCTACAACAATCCGACCGAACCGCAGCTCAAAACAAAGGAAAAAATTATGAAACTGACTTACCCCATCATAAACGGCCGCACCTGCTTACGCTGTGCCTCCCTGCTCATTACGGTTTCACTAGCCGCTTGCGTTGTTTATCACCCTGCGCCGACAACACAACCTGCACAACGAAGCAAACCGGCTCAAAGCACTGCAGCTAACACTACTTCTGCGCCTGCCAACACAACCAGAAATCCAACTACTACAACTTCACCCCAAAGTACTTTGGTACAACGGGCACATGGCGGCCATGCCGACTCTCAATACCGCCTCGGCATGATGTATTACCAAGGCAGAGGGGTGAATCTGAATTACACCACCGCCAGCCAATGGTTGGCCAGGGCGGCTGCACAGGGGCACACTTTGGCCGAATACCGACTTGGTTATATGTATGCCACCGGCACAGGTGTCGGCCGTAATGACATTACCGCACGCAGATTGTTTGAACGTGCTGCCAACAAAGGCCATGCATCTTCCCAATACAACCTGGCCTTGATGTACCAGCGCGGTTTGGGCGGTAACCGGGATATTGCAACGGCACGCAATTGGTACAGAAGGGCTGCCGCCCAAGGCCATGCCGGTGCCCGCAATGCACTCGCCAAAATGAAATAAGCCTTCCTAGCCGTGTTTCAGGCTGCCTGAAAGCACACCATAACAAACCGTCCGCAGACATCCCATCTGCGGACGGTTTTTCATTGCGCCCGACTAGCCGCGGCCGGTGCTGCCGAAGCCGCCTTCGCCGCGTTCGCTGGCGGCAAATTCGCCCACCACCTCAAATTGCGCCTGTACCACCGGCACAATCACCATTTGCGCAATGCGTTCAAAAGGCTGCACGGTAAAGTCGCTGTTGCTGCGGTTCCACAGCGACACTTTCAATTCGCCCTGGTAATCCGAATCGATCAGACCCACCAGATTGCCGAGCACGATGCCGTGTTTGTGGCCGAGGCCCGAGCGCGGCAGCAGCATGGCGGCGTAGGCCGGGTCGGCCAGGTGGATGGCGATGCCGGTGGGTATCAGCCAGGTTTCGCCGACGGCCAAAGTTACCGGGGCATCGAGGCTGGCGCGCAGATCGAGGCCGGCGGCACCGGCGGTGGCGTAATGCGGCAATTGTTCCGCCATGGCCGGGTTGAGGACTTTCAGTTGGACTTTCGG
Organism: Neisseriaceae bacterium HSC-16F19; assembly: GCF_024171525.1. Taxonomy (GTDB): domain Bacteria; phylum Pseudomonadota; class Gammaproteobacteria; order Burkholderiales; family Neisseriaceae; genus JALJZY01. Next base: position 48,005 of record NZ_JALJZY010000006.1, on the reverse strand, counting down.
GTGCATGGTACCTCCTTGCAATATCTTTATCTTTATAAAAGCCGCGATTGTACCGCTTCGCCGCAGGGCTGTGTTTTTTGCTAGAATGGCCGCCTGTTTCAGCCAGTGAGCGCCCTACCATGACCGACACCGAACACTCAGACGACATCCGCATCAGCAAAACGCAAAAGAAAAAACAAATGAATGCCTTGCAGGATTTGGGCATGGAGCTGACGGCGCTCTCCAACGACACCCTCAAAAAAATCGGCCTGCCGGAAGATTTGTTGCAGGCGGTGCTGGATTACAAAAAAATCACCGCCAACGGTGCGCTCAAGCGCCAGACCCAATACATCGGCCGCCTGATGCGCGAGGTCGACCCCGAACCCATAGCTGCCTATCTGTCCCGTCTCAAAGGCGAAAACGCCGCCTACAATGCCTATATGCAACGCCTGGAAATGCTGCGCGAACGCCTGCTGGCGGACGATGCGGCCCTCACCGAGCTGATGGACCGCCATCCGCACATAGACGCGGCTGCGTTGCGCACCCATATCCGCAATGCGCGCAAGGAAAAAGAGCTGGGCAAACCACCCAAGGCCTTCCGCGCCCTGTTTCAACAACTGCGCCAGGACATCGGGGAGCACGATGCCGTTTGAGCGCGAACGCATCCGTGCCGCCCTGCCGCGCTACCGCAGCCCGCGCTGGTTGTGCGGCGGCCATGCGCAAACCATCTGGGCCAAAAGCCGCGCCCCCGCCCTACCGGCCTACCGGCGCGAACTCTTGCCCGACAGCGGCGGCCAAACCCAAGTTGCCTATGACTGGATAGACAGCAGTGATCCTGCCGCACCGCTGTTGGTGCTGTTTCACGGCTTGGAAGGCAGCAGCCACAGCCATTACGCCCGCGCGCTGATGCACGCGGTGGCCGCACGCGGCTGGCAGGGCTGTGTGGCCCATTTCCGCGGCTGCGGCGGCGTGTGCAATACCGCACCGCGCGCCTACCATTCCGGCGACAGCACTGAAATCGGCCACTATCTGGCCACCCTGCGCCGCCTGCATCCGGTCCGCCCGCTTGTGGCCGTGGGCGTGTCTTTGGGCGGCAATGCGCTGGCCAAATACCTGGGCGAACAGGGCGAAGCGGCCTTATGCGATGCCGCTGCCGTGGTCAGTGCACCGCTGGATTTGACCGCCGCCAGCCGCGTGCTGGAGCACGGCCTGCCGCGCGCGCTGTATGCACCCTATTTTTTGCGCACCCTGTTGCCCAAGGTGGAGGCCGAACACAGCGTTTATCCGCCTTTCGACCTCGCCGCCGTGCGCGCCAGCCGCAGTCTCGGCGATTTTGACGAGGCTTTTACCGCCCCCATCCACGGTTTTGCCGGCAAAGACGATTATTACCGCCGCGCCGCCGCCAAACCGCTGCTGCGCCATATCGGCAAACCCACCCTGATTCTCAACGCCCGCAACGACCCCTTTATGCCCGCCGATTCCCTGCCCGACACCGCCGATGTATCGCCGCAGGTCTTGCTGCTGCAACCGCCGCACGGCGGCCATGTCGGTTTTGTCAGCGGGCGCGGCGGCGGCCATCTGAACTGGCTGCCCGCCACCCTGCTGACCTTTTTTACCCAGGTTTTGACATCATGAGCGACATTCTCCAACGCATCCTCGCCACCAAGGCCGACGAAGTGGCCGCCGCCCAAGCCCGCATTCCGCCGGCCGACATCCGCGCCCAGGCCGCAGACACCGCCGCGGCACGCGATTTTATCGGCGCCATCCGCCAAAAACACGCGGTCGGACAGGCGGCGGTGATAGCCGAAATCAAAAAAGCCAGCCCGTCCAAAGGGTTGATACGCGCCGATTTCGACCCGCCCGCCATTGCCCGTGCCTATGCCGAGGGTGGTGCCGCCTGTTTGTCGGTGCTTACCGACGAGCCTTATTTCCAAGGCAGCCCCGCCTATCTGCAACAGGCGCGCACCGCCGTCTCCCTGCCCGCGCTGCGCAAAGACTTTATGGTCGACCCTTACCAGATTTATCAGGCACGGGCCTGGGGTGCGGACGCCATTTTGCTGATTGCCGCCGCCTTGGAACAGGGACAGCTGGAAGAAATGGAAGGCATTGCCCACGAACTGGGCATGGCGGTGCTGCTGGAATTGCACGACGAAGACGAGCTGGCGCGCTGCGCCAATCTCACCACGCCGCTGTGGGGCGTGAACAACCGCAATCTGCGCACCTTTGAAGTGAGCCTGGAACAAACCCTGCGCCTGCTGCCGCAGCTGGAGGGCAAAATCGTGGTCACCGAGAGCGGCATTTTCACCCGCGACGACATCCGCCTGATGCAGGACAAGCAAGTACACACCTTTTTAATCGGCGAGAGTCTGATGCGTGCCGATGATATTCGCACCGCATTGCACAAACTCATCACCTGAAGGCTGCCTGAAACCTTTTTCCGTTAAGGAGTACCCCATGGACACCGGTATCTGCCCCGACAAAGCCGCCGCCCTCTATGCCGCCGAGGCCGAGCGCTACCGCCACACCCATCCCCAATCCGGCCGCCTGGCCGCACGCACCCACGGCCATTGGCTCTACGGCGTGCCGCTGCACTGGATGCAGGATTGGTCTATGCCTCATCCCTTGTTTGTCGAGCGTGCCCAAGGCGTGCATATCCGCGATGTCGACGGCTTGGATTATGTCGATTTCTGCCTGGGAGACACCGGCGCCATGTTCGGCCACAGCCCGCCCGCCGTGGCGCACGCCTTGGCGCAACAGGCGGCGCAAGGGCTGACCACCATGCTGCCCTCCGCCGATGCCGCCGCCGTGGGCGAGTTGTTAAGCCAACGCTTCGGCCTGCCCTATTGGCAAAGCGCCTTGAGCGCCAGTGATGCCAACCGCTTCCTCATCCGTTGGGCGCGCGCCATCACCGGCCGCAGCCAGATTCTGGTGTTCAACGGCTGTTATCACGGCACCGTCGACGATGTGTTTGTCGATTTGGTCGACGGCGTGCCGCAAAGCCGCGACAGCCTGTTGGGGCAGGTGTATCCGCTCACCGCGCACACGCGCGTGGTCGAATTCAACGATTTGGCGGCACTGGAAGCGGCGCTGCAAGACGGCCAGGTGGCCTGTGTGCTGGCGGAACCGGCCATGACCAATATCGGCATGGTGCTGCCTGAAGACGGTTTCTGGGCGGCGGCGCAAGACTTGTTCCGCCGCTACGGCACCTTGTTGATTATGGACGAAACCCACACCATCAGCAGCGGCCCCGGCGGCTATTGCCGCCGCCACGGCATAGACGCCGATATGCTGGTGTTGGGCAAACCGGTGGCCGGCGGCCTGCCCACGGCGGTGTACGGCATGAGTGCCGCCGTGGCCGAGCGTGCCATGGCCACCAAAGCCGCCGCCCCGCCCGGACACAGCGGCATCGGCACCACCTTGAGCGGCAATCTGCTGTCGCTCGCCGCCATGCGCGCCACCTTGGAACAGCTGATGAGCGATGCCGCCTACGAACATATGTTGGCGCTGGCCGATTACGTGGCCGACGGCCTGGAGCGGCACATCGCCGATTTGCAGCTGCCCTGGTGTGTGACCCGCCTGGGCGCGCGCTGCGAATTCCAGTTCAGTCCCACCCCGCCGGTCAATGGCAGCGAAGCCGGCGCGCGCTTGGACGATGCGCTGTCGCACACCATCCATCTGTATCTGCTCAACCGTGGGGTGCTGATTACTCCCTTCCACAATATGTTGTTGGTATGCCCGCAAACGCAACAAACCGATGCCGACCGCCTGCTCTCCGTATGGCGCGAGGCCGTGCAAACACTCAAGGCTGCCTGAAAACCGGTTTCTGCACTATCCAAAGAAAAAGCTGCCTGAATTTTCAGGCAGCTTTTTTACATCCACAGCAGCACATCAGTGCTGCTGGTCCAGCCAACGCTCGGCGTCCAACGCGGCCTGGCAGCCGGAAGCGGCACTGGTAATGGCTTGGCGGTAAGTGTGGTCTTTCACGTCACCGGCGGCCCATACGCCGGCCACATTGGTGGCGCCGACATTGTCGGTACTGCCGCCGCGGGTTTTCAGGTAGCCGGTGGCATCCATGTCCAGCTGGCCTTTGAACAAATCGGTATTGGGCTGGTGGCCGATGGCGATAAACACGCCTTTAACGGTGATTTCGTCGAAACTGCCGTCGTTGTTTTTCAGGCGCGCGCCGGTGACACCGCTGTCGTCACCCAGAATTTCATCCAGATTGGCGTTGAGCTTGAGGGTGATTTTGCCCTCGGCAACACGCTGCATCAGTTTGTCGACCATGATTTTTTCCGCACGGAAGGTATCGCGGCGGTGAATCAGGGTCACATGCTTGGCGATATTGGCCAGATACAGCGCCTCTTCCACGGCGGTATTGCCGCCGCCGACCACGGCCACGTCCTGGTTTTTGTAGAAAAAACCGTCGCAAGTAGCGCAGGCGGATACGCCTTTACCGGCAAAGGCTTCCTCGCTGGGCAGGCCCAGGTATTTGGCCGATGCGCCGGTGGCAATGATCAGCGCATCACAGGTATAGCTGCCCATATCGCCGGTGAGGGTGAAGGGGCGGTTTTGCAAATCCACGGTGTGAATGTGGTCGAACACCATTTCGGTGCCGAAACGCTCGGCATGCGCCAAGAAACGCGCCATCAGATCCGGGCCCTGCACGCCTTCGGCATCGGCCGGCCAGTTGTCCACATCGGTGGTGGTCATCAGCTGGCCGCCCTGGGCCAGGCCGGTAATCAGCGTCGGTTGCAGATTGGCACGCGCGGCATACACCGCGGCGGTATAACCGGCGGGGCCGGAGCCGAGAATAATCAGTTTGCTGTGTTTGGCATCACTCATACAAGATCCTTTCCATAAAAACCGCGGCAGTATGCCGCAGGCTGCCTGAAAAAGCCAATCAAACTTGGCTATGCCGCAGGCAGGTAAAAGCTATAACAGTTCCGGCAAGACGGCGCTTATCAATACCGGTGTCCAAGGCAGCGGCCTTTTCAGGCAGCCTGTGCTTAATGATGCCCTTTGGCCTCACCGTTCAAATGATAAACCGCACCGCAATACGGGCATTCGATGCTGCGGTGGGACTGAATGGGCAGAAACACGCGCGGGTGGCCGTTCCAGCTTTCGTTTTGCGGGCCGGAGCAATGCAAGGGCAAATCGTGCGGGGTTATGGTAATCACCGGAGGGGTTTGGTTTGAGCTCATCTGATATTCCTTATTGTGATGCGGCCTGCTGCCGCTTGCATTTTTCCTGTAGGGCGGGCATTCCTGCCCACCATCTTAAGCAACTGATAATTAAACATATTTGGTGGGCATGAATGCCCACCCTACGGCTCATATTGTTGTATGTATGCAGTCTTGCACAGGTTTCAGGCTGCCTGCGTAGCGTAGCGGAGTTGCGAAGTTCAAGCAGTTTGCAAAGCTTGCTGCCTGACAAAATGCGGATTTTACCGCATACGGCTGCCTGAAAACAGCTGCAGGCACAATAAAAAAGCCCAAACCGCAAGGGTTTGGGCTTTGGATGATTCAGACGGTTCTCCGATTAAACCACTTGGAAACCGATCTTCATCTCGTCATGGATGGTGTAAGTCTGACCACCGGCGGTGTAGCTGTAGGTTCCGTTACCGTTATCGGTAAAGCCACCGCTCAGCTTCACGGTATCATTTTGGTCACCTGCAATAATACGCAGATCGGTTGAACCGTTGGCCGCCAGCGCCTGACCGGAAATGGTCACGGTATTGGCATCACCGTTGCGCATATCCAGACGCTCTACACCTTGGATGCTCAATTGGGTATTGTCAATCAGCACATCGCGGAATACCAGCAAGGTGTCGTTGCTGCCGGCACCCATATCCACCTTGGTACCGTTGCCAATCGTGCCATAGATGGTCACCACGTCATCGCCGCCACCGGTATTCACCACAGTACCGTTCAGGTTTTGCAGGAATACATAGTCTTTGGCATTGTCGCTGCCCATATCAATGGTCACGCCGCCGGCATCGCCACGGATAAACAAGGCATCGCTGCCGTTACCCATATTGATATTGGCGCTGACATTGCCTTTGACATGCACGCCGTCTTCACCGCTGGTGCCGTTGTAGGCGCTCGTTACATCGTTGAGCTTGGTGGTGGTAACACCCATACCGCGGGAAGTGATGATGGCAGAAGGCATCTGGCGCTCACCCGGAGTCAATGCAGCACTGTGATCCAAGCTGAGGATATTCAGGTGGTCTGCCAAACGAACCGGATCCTCAGTCACATTGAGCAGGGATTTCACGGCAATATTGTTGGCATCAACTTCATATACCCAATCCACACCGGTACCGTCACCTTTGTCGGCCAAGGTCCAGTGACCATACAAACCGGTCAAATCGGTCACATCGATACCGGCACGTTGGCCATCGAAGGTTACCAGTTGCTGTTCGCCATGATCCACATCGAACACACTGCGGTCACCACGAGCGGTATGACCTGAAGTATTGGTAGTATTCACCGTAATGGCTGCACGTTGGGTTTGGCCCACCTCGGCAATATCGTTCACACCGGTTACTTTGATGGTCTGAACCGCAGTGCTGCTGTTGGTCGTTCCGTCATTGGCTCTGAAGTTCACCTTGATTTCAACATTGGCGTCTTTTGCCAGCGTGTCAAATACGCTTCCGTTCGGGCCGCTTTGTTCGTTCAAGGTCAGCTTGCCGGTGGTCGGATTCAACGTCAGCGTACCGGTACGCACCACACTCGATTGGTCGGTGTTGCTGATGGTCCACTGGTTGGTGCCGCTGGCAGTCACGGTAAAGGTATTGCCCGGTACGCTGGAAGTAATGGTGACACCGCTTACGTTGTAAGTCAGCGCATCATTATCCGCATCGGTCGCACGCAGCTGGATTTCCGTAGCTGTACCCACTTCATTTTCCACCAACTCGGCAGTACCGTTTTGAACTGTCGGCGCGCGGTTGCCCACACGCACACGCACAGTGGCATTCTCACTTACGCCTGCGCCGTGGCTGGTGACGGTATAAGTAAAGGTTGTAATACCGTTGTATCCGTTATTGGGTACAAAGTCTACCGTACCGTCTGCCTTCAAAGTTACCGTACCGTTTGCCACTGTTACCGGAACACCCACCGTTACACTGCTGCCGTTGATTGCAGTAATGCTGTGGTTCGGGTCTTCAAAGTGGTCGTTGTCCAATACTTTGATATTCACCGGCGTATTCTGGGGTGTAGTTGCAGAATCGTTAACCGCATCGCGTACCGGGGTTACTGTAATGGCTACGGTATCTGTATCGGCGAGTGCACCGTCAGAGGTATGTACCGTCAGTATGTCTTGGCCGTTGTAGTCGGCTGTCGGTTTGTATTGCAAAGTCTTCAGTACTTCATTCACGCCAGCTCTGGGACCGCTGATAACCACCTGGCCGGTACCGTTAGTGCTAACGTTTACGCCCGCATAAAAGCCTACAGTCAGCGTACCTTTAGTCACGCTCAGCGTAGTGGTCAGATTGGGACTGTCCACATCCGCCACACTGATAGTGGAAATGGACAATGTGCCGTCTTCTGCCACAGTCTGAGCGCCCGGAACAGTATTCACCGGCGCATCGTTTACAGCCGTAATTGCAATGGTGACATTGGCAGTTTCGGTAACGCCGCCGCTGGTTACCGTATAGGTAAAGCCCAAGCTGGGGTTACCGCTGGTGTGGTAGTTCCGATGCGGATTAAACTCAACCTCACCATTGGCTTTCAGCGTCAGCGTACCACGGGGGAGACCATTAGCATCAGTGATGGTGATACTGCTGCCCACACTGATGGGCTGACCGTTGATGGCCGTAATCTGGGGGTTGCTGCCTTCAAAGCTGTCATTGGCCAACAGGTTTACAGTCACCGCAGTATCTTCGGCGGTCACAATGGCATCATTCTGAATATCCACCACCTCGGTTACCTTAATGGGAGCAGTATCGATATCGCTTGCACCGGCACTGTCGGTGGTTTTTACCGTCAGCGTATCATCACCATTCCAGTCCGGCGTATTGGTGTACTTCAGATTTGCCAAAGCAGCGTTAATCTGCGCGGCGGTGCCGCTCAGTGTCAGCGTGCCGGTACCTGCACCGGTTACGGTTGCACCGCCATTGCTGCCGTCAATGGCCAAAGTGCCGTGGTTGACTTTCAGCTCGGTAGTCAAAATACCGCCATCCGGATCAGCCACGCTGATACCGTCCAGTGCTTTGACCGTATCTTCCGGTGTAGTGTAGCCGGTAGCCGGCAGAGTATTCACCGGAGGCTGGTTGGCCGCAGACACACTGAATCTGAGGGTATTCGGTGTCTCATCGGTATCTTTACCGCCATTGGCCGTACCGCCGTTGTCTACCACCTGGAAGTTGATGCTCGGTGTGCTGGCAGTCGTACCGGACGGCGCTCTGTACACCAGTTTGCCGGCCTCGATATCTGCCACGGATACACGGGTCTCAGCAGTCAGCGCAGTACCGTTCAAGAGCAGCTGACCACCACCGGTCGGCAGTTGGATCAATACTTCTTTAAAGGTACTGTGGCTGGCCGGCTCTTTGCCTGCATCTTTGGTATCGCTAAAGCCAAAGTCGGCAACCTTCAGAACCGTACTGCTGCCTGCAGCAACCGTACCGAAGTTTTTGTCGGCACCGGCGGGCGCATCGTTCACTGGAGTCACATTAATGGTCATGGTTGCCGGAGCGGTACTCCAAGCATTGCCGTTGTCCCGTACGCTGTAGGTAAAGGACGTGTAGGCATTGCCGTTGTCGTCGGCGGGCGGTGTGTATACCAGCTTGCCCAAATCGGCTGCATTGATGACTTGGCCGACAGTTACATCCATGCCATCCAGCTTCAGGCTGCCTTTGGTAGGCAGACTGTCGATACGCACAGCGGTCATACTGGGATTTGCATCTTGATCGATAAACTTAAATTCAGTCGCGGCAAATGTTTTGGCATTATCTTCCAAAGTGCTCACAGTATTGGCTTGGGCTGTGGGCGGTGTATTGGCACCGACGGCAAAGGTCAGGGTATTGGCTTGTTGATCGGTATCTTGACCACCATTTGCAGTACCACCGTCATCCACCACTTTAAAGTTGATGGTGGGTGAGCTGGTTGCAGCACCGACAGGTGCGGTATAAACCAGATCTCCTGCATTCAGCTCGGCAACAGTCACGGTAACCGGTGCAGTAACCGGGCTTCCTTTATAGGTCAGCACACCGCCGCCCACCGGAGCCTCAACAATCACTTCCTTGAAGTTGTTGGCCGGTGTATCGTTGGGGTCACGGAAGCCGAAATCAGCCACACCCAGTATGAACGTTTGGCCGGCAGCAACGTTTTGGAACGTCTTGTGGGTACCGTCAGGGGCACTGTTCACCGGAGCTACACGAATGACTTGATTAGCCTCAGCGGTGCCGCCCATACCGTCAGTGATGGTATAGGGGAAGGTTACCGTGCCGTTGAAATGATCGTTCGGCTTAAAGGTAATCTCACCGTCAGCGCTTACATTGACCACACCGCCGGTTACGGGAATGGCTTGTGCCTGACCGGGTGTCAGAGGCTGACCATTGATGGAAACAATGCTCAGATTGTCACCATCCGGATCGGTGTCTCCATTCAGCGGATTGAGTACAATGGCGTCACCGCCTTCATGCATGTCGTAAGTATCATTTACCGCTACCGGAGGATTGGTAACCGAAGTATCCTGAATCTCGGTCACCACTTTATCGGTACCCAGATTGGCGAACTCCGGCCCAAAAATCTCAATGGTATAGGTTTCCGTGCCCTCGGTGCGTTTGTCGGCTGTGATCGGCACTGCCACGTTTACGCTGGTTTGTCCGGCGGGAATGGTGACGGTTTGCTCGACAAAAGTCAGGTCATCGGCATCGGCGTGTCCGCTACCTTGGCCAAAGACAATGCGTACTTTTACGGTCACGTCTTTGTCGGAAACTTCGTTCAGTTTGATGGTGTATGCAGCGCTGCTGCCTTCATCCACTGTAGCCACGCCCTCAATGGAAACCACGGGATAGGCATCGGTCGGATCTACAGGCGCCTCATTGACACCGGTGGCACCGTGCGGATCTTTAATGGTCACTTTCACCGGCGGCAGGTTGCCACCGTTGTTCACATGAGCCGCACCTGCGTCGGTGAGGGTAACAGTACCGGTTTCAGGATCAATGGCGTAATAGCCCTCGGGATCGCTGTTGGGGGTGATGCTGTATTCCAATTCGCTGGCAGGATCATTGGGATCGCTGCCCTCACTGGTGGCCACCACGTCGCCCGGTTGTGCCGCGCCTTGCTCCGGTTTGAAATCCGGATCAATGGTTACCACCACAGTGGGCGGTTGGTTGTAGGTCACGGTTACGGTGGCGGTGGCCACACCGCCTTGGTCATCTTCTACTTGGTAAGTTACCGGAGTGGGATTGCCGGTAAAGCCGCTCTCGGGTGTAAAGGTGATGTCGCCGGTAGCAGGATCCACAGTCCATTTGCCTTCATTAGGCACTTCCAGTTCGTCCACCGGATCGCCGTTGGCATCCAAGAGTTTGACGGTTTCCGGCTTCAGCTGGCCGTCTTGGTCGCCATCATTTTCCAGTACCGAAACAGTCACAGGCTCACCGATGATGTTATTGAGATCTTTATCATCACCCGCATACGGCAGCTGGTTGTCGTTGGTCGGATCCACATAGGTTACGGTAATCAGGGCGGTCGCACTTTCGCCGTCTTGGTCGGATACCTGGTAAGTTACCGGTGTGGGGCTGCCTGAAAAACCGGCTGCGGGGGTAAAGGTCACATGGCCGGGTTTGTTGGGGTTTACCGTCCATACACCTTCACCGGGCACTTCCAGAGTGGTCACCGGGGTATTGCCGTCCATCAGTTTGACACTGGTAGGATCCAGGCGGTTTTCCGGGTCGCTGTCGTTGCCGAGTACATACACTTCTACAGAGTCACCACGGGTGTTGTTCAGGTCTTGATCATCTTCAGCCACCGGTTTTTGGTTTTCGGCTTTGTAGGTTACGGTGATGGTGGCGCGGGCCACATTGCCTTGTTTGTCGGCAATCTGATACTCAACCGGCGTGGGGTTGCCGGTGAAGTTGGCTGCGGGTGCAAAAGTCACTTCGCCATTGCTGCCCACGGTCCAAGTGCCTTCACCCGGTACGGTCAGGCTGTCGACGAGTTCGCCGCTGGCCGGATCTACCAGTTGCAGGGTGTCGGGATCCAGATCATCATTGGTATTGGGAGTGCTGTCTGCATCGGAATCATTGGCCAAGACATTCAGGGTGACTGTCTCACCTACGGGCTGATCCAGCTTGCTGTCGTCTTGGGCAACAGGCGGGTTGCCGCTGTTGGGATCTACATAGGTTACGGTCACCAGTGCTTCGGCAGTCTGGCCTTTGTCATCGGCCACTTGGTAGCGCACGGGCGTCGGATTGCCTTGGAAACCTGCTTCGGGGGTAAAGATGATGTAGCCGGGGTTGTTGCTGTCCACCGTCCAAACGCCCTGGCCGCTCACGGTCAGGCTGTCCACAGGCTGACCGCTTGCATCCAGCAGTTTGATGCTGCTCGGATTAAGGGCATTTTCCGGATCGTTGTCGTTGTCGATCACATTTACAGATACGGCTTCACCACGGGTATTGTTGAGATCAGTATCGTCTACGGCAACCGGTTTTTGATTGTAGGTGATCACAATATTGGCACGCGCCACATCGCCTTTGTCGTCGGCCACTTGGTAACGCACGGGTGTGGGGTTGCCGGTAAAGTCGGGATCGGGGGTAAAGGTGACCTCACCGGTGTCGGTATCAACAGTCCATACACCTTCACCGGGTACGGTCAGTTCGGTTACCGGTTGGCCGTTCGGATCAATCAGACGCACACTTTCGGGATCCAGCGTGTCGTTGCCGTCGGCATCGGTGTCGTTATCCAGTACCTTAACGGTTACCGGGCCAATAGGGTTATTCTCGCTGCGGTCATCATCGGCAATCGGAGCCTCGTTACCCGGCTCGACATAGGTCACGGTAATCAGGGCTTCGTCTGTTTGACCGGATTCATCGGTAATACGGTAAGGAACAGGCGTGGGGTCACCGCTAAAGTTAGCCTCCGGCTGGAAGGTCACGGTACGGTCTGCGTTTACAGTCCAAGTGCCCTCGCCTTGAACAGTGAGGCTGTTTACTGGATCACCGGCAGCATCCAACAGCTCTACTGTCAGGCCGGCTTTGTTTTCGTCTTGATCGTTTGTCAATACCTGAACGGTAACGGCCTCACCTCTCGGGTTATTCAGGCTTTCGTCGTTATTGGCAACAGGCGGCTGGTCGTAATCGATGCTGACCTGTGCACGCGCAGGGTTGCCTTGGTTGTCGCGGACTTCGTAAGTCACCGGGGTGGGATCGCCAACAAAATCGGTATTGGGGGTAAAAGTGATGCTGCCGTCCGGGTTGACGTTCCAAACGCCTTCGCCGGGAACGTTCAGCAGTTTGACCAGTTCGCCGGTCGCAGGATCAACCAAGTTTACGCTGGCCGGATCCAAAGTACCGTCCGGGTCGCGGTCGTTGGCCAATACGTTTACGGTTACGTTTTGGCCGAGCACGCCGGTGGCGCTGTCGTTGGCGGCTACGGGCATACCGTCGCTGCCGCTGCCGTTATCATCACTGTTGCCTGCAATCGCAGCAACGGCTGCAGCAGTACCCACCATGGCCAGCGGTGCCAGCATGGAGAACAGGCTGCCGGTTGCAGCAGGCAGCCAGAATGCGGTCAGAAATTCGGTACCGCCCAATGCCTGGCCCGCAGTCATTTGGTCGGCCAGCATGCTCACAGCATCCGCCTGTTGGGCACTCTCCGGAACATAAGCGTAGAAGCTGCCGTTTTCGTGTTGGCCGATAATCAGGTTGGAATAACCGTCGCTGTAGCCGATTTGACCGTTGACAGCGTAATAGTCTTCAATAATCAGATCCGGGGCGTTAACACCACTGCCCTCAAAGGAGATGTGCAGGTCTTGTCCTACACGCTTGGTCATGATGTTTTCAGGACCGAATTGGGTGGCATTATCCACCAGCTGGTAGCGCACATTGGCTTGTGCTTTTACGCGTACGGCGCGGCCTTCGTTGGCGGCAATCTGTACGGTTTCCAGGGTTTCTTTGGCAGAATTGATGTGTAAGGTTATATGTTTAGCCATGATGTTTTATTCCTAGTAGATAATCGGCAACTTCGTTGCAACCTTTTTCAGGCAGCAATTTCCGTACCAATTACATTATTAAATCGGATTACTGTGCACCAAACAGGGTAATCTCAACACGACGGTTGGGTTGGTCGCACTGCTTGCGCGCTTGGGCATTACTCGGATGCTGGCGGCGGCAGTCGGGTACGATCAGGTTTTGTTCGCCCAAGCCTTCAGCCTGGATCAGCTGCGGATTCAGACCGGATTCGCCCAGTGCGCGCTTCACGGTTTCGGCACGGCGGTAAGACAGTTGCTGGTTGTAGCTGTCAGAACCTTCCGGATCGGTATAACCCACAACCTGGATGCGCTGCACCTGCATACCGCCCTGACGGATTTCCTGGGCTACACGGGCAATCTCCTGCTTGCCCTGCGGCAGCATATTGGCGTAGTCGGCACGGTCAAAAGCAAACAATGCGCCTGCATCGAGAGTGAATTTCTTCAAGGCTACAGGCTGAATGGCGCGGCCGTCACAATTGGTTTCACGCTCCACGCGTTTGAGGGTGTGCACTTGCTCGCGCATATTCTTTAAATCGGCACGGGCCTGTTCGGCAGGTACACGCACGATTTGCGGATTGCCGCGGCCGTCGTTCACCACTTTGAAATAAGAAATGGAGCCGGCAGGCATGTCTACATACTCACCTTTGCGCTCTTTTTTGATATAGCCGTCGTCATAGGCTACGCCGGTAAATTCGGCATCCAAACGCTGGCCTTGCGGGCATACCGTGGTGTAGCGGAAGCCGCCCGGCAGCAGGGAGGCCAAGTATTCGCCGTTGACATAAATATTGGCTGACGGGCCGTTGATTTCACCATTGCGACGGTAAACCACCACACCGGCCTTGTTTTCAGGCACGGCAAAACGGGCATCATTGGACTTGAAGTCCACCCAGTGCTCTACAGGTGCATGATGCAGGGTGTCCGCCCATGCGGTTCCGGCCAGCAGCAGCGCAGCAGCGAGTGCGCAGACTTGTTTCTGAAAACGATGTTTTTGAGCCATTTGATTTCCTTATTTAATTGTTGACAAACACAAACTACAAACCAGATTAAAAACTAAAACACGACCGTAAGGGCAGGCAGATACGGCAAAAGCCGAAAACGGGAACATTCGTTTTCAGGCAGCCGGGTCTGTGCAGGCACATCCATACCTGTGCGGACAAGTGCGGCCAGACACGAATCGCTTCTGCAATCGAAACTTTTCTGCAATACAGATTTCGGAACGGGTATGCACAAAAACAACCATGCCGTTGTTCCCGCATGGTGTTAGTGTTCTTAAAAATAGACTTGTGTTTGTTTGATAATCGCAGCAACAGCAAGTGTTATCTGCTTATGTTTGATTTGTTATTTTAAATGCTTGCAAACTGCCCAGCATTCCAATGCTGGGCATTATACTCTACTGATAGAGTACCCTGACGAAAGCAGGGGCTTTGCATGTGTAAAAATTTGTTCATATTTATTAATAATTTCCTCAACACTGATTTTTAAGAATTTTAATAATTTTTGCTTAAAAAATTAGAATTTATATTCAAAATTGACCATTTTTGTCAGACCGGATGTATGCATGCGGTCGTTTTTATAACGATAAAAACAAATTGCGAAATCAGCGCTCCTGCATGGCCTGTTTCAAACGGGTAATCGGTTTGATCAGGTATTGAAACACGGTTTTTTCACCGGTTTTGATGTCCACATTGGCAATCATACCCGGAATGATCGGCAGGGGCTGGCCGTTTTTGTCGGTCAGGCTGCTGCTGTCGGTTTGCACCAAAATACGGTAATAGGCTTCGTTGGGATCCAGTTTCAAATCGCTGGGGCGGCGCTGGTCGTGCAGGGTATCCGGGCTGATCAGGGTCACCTTGCCGTCCAAGCCGCCGTAAATCGCATAATCATAGGCACTGATTTTCACCACGGCGGGCAAGCCGGGGCTGACAAAAGCCACATCTTGCGGACGGATATAGGCTTCTACCAACAACTTGTCATCCAAAGGCACGATTTCCAAAATATCCTGACCGGCATTAACCACCCCGCCCACGGTATTGATGCGGATGTTTTTCACGATGCCGCGCATGGGTGCGCGAATCATGCTGCGCTCTACCGGGTCGGCGCGCATGGCCATATTTTCTTTGGCCTGTGCCAGCTCGGCTTCGGTTTTCACCAATTCGCTGTTGGCATCGGCCGCGTAGCGGTTTTGGCGCTCGGCAATCTGCAAAGCCATATCGGCCGACTGGCGCTGCATACGCAAGAGCTCCACTTCGGACATCACGCCCTGTTGCACCATGGGCTGTGTGATGGCAATTTCGCGATCCAAGCTGGCCTTGCCTTCGCGCAAACCGGCCACGGCATCGGTCACCGCGCGGCGGCGGGCTTCAAACGCGGCGCGCTCGCGCTGTACCAACTCCGGCGGGGTATTGGGCGGAAATTGCAGGGCAGTACCGTATGATTCGGCACGCAGGCGCGCAATCATGGCTTCCAAGTTGACCACCTTGGCTTCGCTCTCGCGCAAAATGGCGGAAGAACGGGTATCGTCCAAGCGCAGCAAGACTTGGTCTTTCTCCACCACATCGCCCTCTTTCACCTTCATCTCAGCAATAATGCCCGGGTCCAGACTTTGCACGATCTGCTCGCGGCTGCTGGGGATGATGCTGCCCTGACCACGGGTCACCTCTTCCACTTCGCTGTTGTAGGCCCAGATGACAAAAACCACCAGGAACACAAAGAAGAAGATAATCATCCAAAACATGCCGCTGTGCTTTTCCTTTTGCAAAGCGGCGTTGAGGTCGTTGACCAGCTTCAAATCGCTTTGTTTCAACTCTTCCTGTACCGGCGCTGTTTTCTTACGCATGGTCTCAATCACTTTATGCTAAATCCATATCTCAGCTTATTGTATGCACAATAAACCCGTGTATCGGGGCTGCCTGAAAACTTTTCAGGCAGCCTTTGCAACATAATTATGCCGTGGCAGCTTGTGCCTGTTGCGCCTGTGCCGCAGCTTGTGCTTGTGCCTGTTCTTGTGCAGCCTGCTGCTGACGGTTGCTGTTTTGTTCGTTTTCCATCAGTTTGCGCAGCACGGCATCGCGCGGGCCGTCCATCACCACCTGGCCATCGTCCACCACCACAATGCGGGTTACGATTTGCAGCACCTGCGGGCGGTGGGTCACCACCACCATGGTTTTATCGCGACACCATTCGGCCAGGGCGCGCAAAGCCATATTCTCGGTACCTTGGTCCAAACCGGTGGTCGGCTCATCCAACAAGACCACACGCGGCTGTTTCAGAGTCATGCGCGCCAAAGCCACAATCTGCTTCTGGCCGCCGGAAAGGCCCAAACCATCCTCACCCAAGGGCATGTCCAAACCGCGCGGGTGCGAGCGGATGATATTGGCCAAGCCGAAGCGTTGCAGCGCGGTAAGCAGGTCTTGGTCACTGGAGAAACCGTCGCTGCGGCCCATGTCCAGATTTTCGCGCAAACTGCCCAAAAACAGGCGCGGCGACTGGTTGAGCAAAACCACCTGGTTGCGCAGGTAATTCGGATCCAGCTGGCGGGTATCGACATCGTCGATGCACACATTGCCGCTGCCCGGCTCGTACAGACCGGCGGCCAGCTTGAGCATGGTGCTCTTGCCGCTGCCGATGCGGCCGAGAATACCCACTTTTTCGCCCGGCTGGATTTTGAGGTTGAGCTGTTTCAAGGCAGGTGGTGCATCTTTTTGATAACCGTAGGCTACCTGATTAAAACTGATGCTGCCGTGCATATAGTCCAAACTGATGTACTGGCGCTCGGGCGAGCGTTCAATCGGGCGCTCCACAATTGCATTTACACCCTGCAAGGCCAAACGTGCCTGCTGGAAACGGGTGGCCAAACCGGCAATCTGCCCCAAAGGCGCCAAGGCACGACCGGACAGAATCACTGCGGCAATCAGGGCACCCATGGTGATTTTTTCCGCCGGATTGTCGCTGTGAATGAGATAAGTACCGTAGAGCACCAGAAACACAGTGTTAAGCTGCTGCATGCCGACGGAGAAATTCACCATAAAGTTGCTGATGTCTTTGACTTTAATGGATGAAGCCGAAGTCTTGGCAGTATAGAAATCCCAACGCTGCTGCGCCCAGTTGGTGGCGTTATTGGTTTTCAGGGTTTCGATGCCCTCAATGGCTTCCACCGCCAAGCCCTGACGCTGCGAGCCTTCGCGCATGGATTCGTTGATGTATTTGGACAACGGTTTTTGCACCATAAAACCAACGATAATCACCAGCGGAATGATGATCAGCGGCACGATGGCCAATTTTCCGGCAATCAGGAACATCACCAGCACAAACAGCAACAGGAAAGGCAAATCAACCAAGGTCAGCAAACTGGCGCTGGTCATAAATTCGCGCACCGATTCGAAATCGCGCAGATTGTTGGCGTAGGAGCCGGCAGATGCGGGACGTTCGGCCAGACGCAGCGCCATAACGCGGCGGAACAAGGCCGAGCTGATGATGAGATCTGCCTTTTTGCCGGCAATATCGGTCAGATGGCCGCGTATCATTTTGGCGATAAATTCAAAGGTAATCGCCAGCACCACACCGATGCTCAACACCCACAGGGTGTCGTAGGCGCGGTTGGGAATCACGCGGTCATACACGTTCATCACATACAATGAGCTGACCAAGGCCAAGAAGTTGATGATGACGGTAGCTAGAATCACCTGATAATAATAAGGCTTAAAGCGCCAAATTACTTTCCAGAACCAAGATTTGGGCAGATGATATTCAGGCAGCTCGGAGCGCAGGTCTGCCGCCACTTTCGGCTTGATAAACCAGCAATAGCCCAAATAGCGTGCCGACAATTGTTCGTGGGTCAGGGTTTGCACCAAGCCGTCGTTCTGGCGGATGTGGTACACCCGCTCATGACCGACACCATCGATCTGGCACAGTACTGCCGCTTCCTGCTGCTGCAAAATCAGCACCACCGGCAAAGCCAAAGACGGAATGTCCATCAGGTCGCGCTGGGCCAGATTGTTTTCAAAGCCGTGGCTGCGCAACACTTCCGCCAAAGAATGGTAGTTGATGTTCTGGTTGGCATCGCGCACCACTTCGGCACTTAAGGCAGCCGCCGCAATCGGAGTGCCGTGTAACTGGGTGGCCAGGGCCAAATGTTCGATAATCGATTTCATGATTTGCGCGGTGTCTGTAAAAAGTTATTGATGTATTGGTCCAGGCTGTCGCCTTCAGCGGCAGACTTGCGGGAGGGCTTTTGCTTGGCCGGTTTCTGCTTGATCAGATCATTGATGTAGAGATCCAGGCTGTCTGCGGGGGCATTGGTCGGCACCAGTCTTTGCTCGCCCGGGGCTGTGGATTTCGGCAACAGCGGCTGCGGCTCGGACAGCAAATCTTTGGCAGCGGCCACCGGCTGCAATGGCACCTCACCCGGCAAGGCCGCAGGTTTGACAACCGACGCTGCCGCACGTTTGGACGCTTTTGCTTGCAACGGCGTTTCCGCCATCGGCACAGCCACAACGGCTGCCGGTGCGGCTTGGGCAGGCGCAAGGATTTTATCCGCCTTGGCCGCGGTATCGGCCGGAGGCATCACTGCTTGGTCAGCCGCCGTTTGGGGTGCTGCTTTGGTTTCAACCGGCACCGCAACAGCGGTCCTGGCAGGCTTGGCCTCAGCCACCGGGACGGTTTGCGGTTTTTCAGCCTGTACCGAGGCTGCCTGAAATTGGGTTTCGGTGAAAACAAACGGCTCGATGGCGGCTGCCGCAGGTGCTGCCGCTCGTTTTACTGCCGATACCGCCGGTGCCGCGGGCTGTACCGGCGCAGCCCTAGCGGCTTTTTCTTTGGCTTTTACATCTTGTATGCTTACAGTATCGGCTTGATCCGCCGCATCGGCCAAAGGTACGGTGGCAGTGGCTTTGACCTGCTCTTTGCCACCGGCGGCCGTCAAACTGCTGGCCCAATTAAAAATCTGTGCCTGCGCACGCAAATAAGACAAGGCCGCATCGCGGTAATCGTTTTGCGCAGTCACATGGGTCATTTCCACGCCGGACAATTCGTTATAGGAATCCAGCACGTCAATCAGACTGCGGCGGGCAATCTTGAATTGCAGCTCATAGGCTTTGACCACCTGCTGCTGTGCCGCAATCTGCGCCTTGGTCAGCGCTGCACGGCGGTTGCTTTGCTGCATGTCGGTTTCGGCGGTGCGGGATTTTTCGGTCACTTCCCGCAACATCTGATTAAGCCGCGATTCGGCAGCAATCATGGTTTGGGCATTTTGAGCCACAGAGTACTTGGCCGCCTGGTCAAAAATATTCCACGAAAAATTCAGATAGACTTCTTTGTTGTCGCGCGTAGCCTGGCCTTCCAGATTAAGCGCCGGCAAACGGGCCGCCTTGCTCACTTTCACATTGGCACGGGCACTTTGCAGCTCGGCTTCCTGTGCCTGATAGCTGGGTGTGGATGTCAGATCCGGATTGCGGTAACGGCTGACGATTTCTTCAGGTGTCAGATCGGTAAACGGCGCCTTCAGTCCGCTCTCCTGCACCTGCTGGGTGGTATAGCGCGACAGGCGGCTGAGTGCCAAATCCATGCTGCGGCGCACCTGCGCCATATTGGATTCCACCTGCAAGCGGCGTGATTTGGCCTGGGTCAGCTCGGAACGGCGTCCGGCATCGTGTTTGACGATGATTTCCAGATCATGAATGATTTTGTCGTGGCGTTTGAGGTTTTGCTCGAACACACGCAGCGATTCTTGCGCCCGTATGGCTTCCAAATACAGCTGGCCGATGGTATTGCCCAGCTCTTCGCGGGTTTCATCGTATTTGTGGTGGAAATAGCGCTCTTTTTCTTTATCCCGTTTGACTGCAGCGCTGATACCGCCCCAAGAATAGATATTCAATGTGCCGCGCAGCCCCGGATTGAAGCGGCGGGCATCGGCAGCACCCTGATCTTCCCGTGCAATCATCTGGTTGCCGACCATGGACAAGACCGGATAATGCCCGGCGCGGGTGGCTTTCATGGCATTGTGTGCGCCGATTTCATTGGCTTTGGCTTCCAGCAGCTGCGGATCGTTCACCAAGGCATCGGCCAGAATGGACTGTAGCGACTGCGCATGCAGCGGCACGGCCAAGCCTGCAAAAATCAGGCAGCCCAAGCGGCGCAATCGTACAAAAGAAGACGCAAATGTGGACAAGGTTGATTCCATTTAATCTGCATTAAGAAGGTCATTATAACGGCAAACTTCACCATTACAGGATAATCCGGCCGGAAGAGTTAAGCATTTCGGCTGCCAACATGACCTGCACTTACGCTCTTTGTTACAATATCCGACCGCCTGCGTCCTGACAGGCGCACGTCGACAGTCGGATTAAATTTCATTAAACTTATTTAAATTCAAAATACTATTCGTATGCTTTTGTTTTTAATCACAGCCCGTTCCAATTCCCTTTATTGAAAAGAAAAACCGTTTATTTTTATCACCACAGCCGCACAGGCGCTGTTCTTTTCATACCACACACGCCGCCTCGTCCAAGCGCCCTCCCACATTGCAGATGCCGCAATTTGTCCGAAATTGAGCCGCCGTCGTACCGCCGGACAGGCAAATAACCGGGCAGCCTGCCGCCGCACAGGCTACAATACGCCCTTGCCTGCCGCACACCGCCGCAGAAGAACCGAACAATCAGGTTAGGAAGTTATGAGTACCCGCAAACCCCAAAGCAAACGCGAATTCCGCGACAACGTCACCACGTCCGCTTCAGGCAGTCGCCGCAAAAGCACCCCCAAACGCAAACCCCAGCGCACCGAACCCAGCGAAGCCGCCGCACCCAAAGTACCGGTGCGCGGCAGCCGTGCGCGCAAACTGGTGGTGCGCGGCCCCAACCAAAACATCCAGCAACGCGCCCGCGATTTGAAAAAGCAGCGCTTTGATTTGGAAAGTTTCGAACCCGTGCGCCTGCAAAAAGCCCTGGCCGCCTCCGGCGTGGGTTCGCGCCGCGAAATGGAAGACTGGATTACCCAGGGCTGGGTGAAAGTAAACGGCAAAGTGGCCCAACTGGGCGACAAAATCGGCCCCGACGACCAAGTATTGGTGAAAGGCCAGGCCGTGAAGCTGAAATGGCCCGACCGCCTGCCGCGCATCCTGCTGTATTACAAACAGGAAGGCGAAATCGTTTCCCGCGACGACCCGCAAGGGCGCGTCAGCATTTTCGACCGCCTGCCGCAGGCTGCCAGCAGCCGCTGGGTGGCCATCGGCCGTTTGGACATCAATACCAGCGGCCTCATCATCCTCACCACCTCCGGCGAACTGGTCAACCGCTTTGCCCATCCCAGTTTTGAAGTCGAGCGCGAATACGCCGTGCGCGTGCTGGGCGAATTGAGCGACGAACAATGCCGCGCCCTACAGGAAGGCGTGCTCTTGGAAGACGGCCCTGCCAAGGTTGAGCGCATTCTGGCCCAAGGCGGCGAAGGCATGAACAAATGGTATAACGTGGTGATTAAAGAAGGCCGCAACCGCGAAGTGCGCCGCCTGTTTGAAAGCCAGGGCCTTACCGTGAGCCGATTGGTGCGCATCCGCTTCGGCCCCGTCGGCCTGCCTGCGCGTCTGAAACGCGGCCAGTTTTACGAATTGAACGAATTTGAAGTGGCCAACATCATGCGTTGGGCGGATTTGCCGATTCCGGGCGAACGCCGCCGCCGTCCCGGCCACCGATAAAACCACGCCCGATGCCGCCAGGGCTGCCTGAAAACAGCATTGTGTTTTTTCAGGCAGCCTGCGGCCGCAAACAACGCCAAGCATGCACACCCAACAAGCCCCCACACCCGCCCACCACCTCGTGCTGGCCCCCATGCAGGGTCTGGCAGACCCGGTGATGCGCGACCTGCTCACACGCATCGGCGGCTTCGACGAATGTGTGACCGAGTTTGTCCGCATCACCCACACCGTCCACAACCGCCCCACCTGGCTCAAATACATGCCCGAACTGGCCAACGGCAACCGCACACCGGCAGGCATACCGGTGACTCTGCAGCTCTTGGGCAGCGATGCCGACAATATGGCGGTGAACGCACTCAATGCCGTGCGCTACGGCGCCGAGTGCATAGACCTCAATTTCGGCTGCCCCGCCCCCACCGTCAACAAACACGCCGGCGGTGCCGTACTGCTGCAACAGCCGCAATTGATCGAACACATCGTGCACACCCTGCGCCAGAGGCTGCCCGGGCACATCCGCCTGAGTGCCAAAATGCGTCTCGGCTACGCAGACAAAACCCCCGCACTAGCCTGCGCCCGCGCCATAGAAAACGGCGGTGCCCAAGCACTCACCGTACACGCCCGCACCAAAGCAGAAGGCTATACCCCGCCCGCACACTGGAACTGGGTGGCCCGCATCCGCGAAACCGTGTCTATTCCGGTCACTGCCAACGGCGACGTATTCAGCCTGGCTGACTACCGCGCCATCAAAGAAGTCAGCGGCTGCAGCCGCATTATGATCGGCCGCGGCGCCGTCATCGTACCCGATTTGGCACGGCAGATAGCCGATTTCGAATGCGGCCGCGAAGTACGCCCCTTGAACTGGCCGCAACTGATGCCGTGGATCCGGCTGTTTTTTGACATCAGCTGTGGAAAAGAGGCCGCCAACACCTACGCCCAAGCCCGGCTCAAACAATGGCTGGGCATGATGAAACAGGCCTACCCCGAAGCCGCCGTACTGTTCGAGCGCATCCGCCGCCTGAAAGACAATGCCGCAGTAGCAGCCGCCCTGGCACAGGACTGACACCCACCCGTAGCCTCTTTATTTAAAAAGGCTGCCTGAAATATTTTCAGGCAGCCTTTTGGCCGTCCACACTATATTAAATCTTGGCTTTCGCCTGCAAACGGTATTGCCGTTTTTCCGCCGCCACCGCCAGCAGCAAATCCACATTCGGATGCCTGCCCGGATTGGTTCGCGCATCGGCCACATGTTCGGCAAACCACTGCAAGCCTTGTTCGGCAGCGGCCGCATCGAGTACGCCGCCAAAGCGTTCGGCCAAGGCGTTATAAAGCCGCAGCGAACCCAGTTTGCCCGCCACGGCGGGAATATGGTGGATGACCGCACCTTCGGCATCGAGCACATCCAAGCCTTGCAGATGGTCTACGGAAGGAAAAGTGGCGAGGTAGTCGCTGAAATTCATAGATTGCCTTTTTCGTGAATACACATACGGTTTTCAGGCTGCCTGAAAGCCGCTTTCATGCCCAACAAACCTTAAACAAGCCCGCCATCAGGCTTCTTCTTCATCTCCATAATATTTCACGCCGATTTTAATCGGCGCCCGTCCTTGCGATTTGCGGTGGTGGTTGGTGTCGCGCAGCGAATAGGCGCAACCGCAGTATTCCTGCTGATAAAAATGCTCGCGCTTGCTGATTTCAATCATGCGTGCGCTGCCGCCGCCTTTGCGCCAGTTGTATTCCCAATACACCAGACCAGGGTATTTTTCCGCCGCACGTACGCCGCACTCATTAATCTGATTCATGTTTTTCCAGCGCGAAATGCCCAGCGAGCTGGTGATCACCGGAAAACCGTGCTCGTGGGCATACAGGGCGGTGCGCTCGAAACGCATGTCGAAACACATGGTGCAGCGGCGGCCGCGTTCGGGATCCATTTCCATGCCTTTGGCGCGTTCAAACCAATTGTCGACATCGTAATCGGCATCGATAAACGGTATGCCGTGCTTCTTCGCAAAGGCGATGTTTTCGTTTTTGCGGATTTCGTATTCTTTTTTGGGATGGATATTGGGATTGTAGAAGTAGATGGTGAAGTCGATGCCGGAGGCGAGCATGGCTTCCATCACCTCGCCCGAACAGGGGGCGCAGCAGGAATGCAGCAGCACTTTTTTCTCGCCGCCGGGCGGGATGAGTTCAGGGCGGTCGATGGGGGTCACTTCGGCTTGAGTCGGTTTCATGTTCGTTGTTGTGTGTATGTTTGTGAATGATTTAACGGCTGTATTTTAGCAAAAATGCCGCACTCGGTGCAGGCAGCCCGGCCCGGCCCGGCAGTCGGCAGAAAAGCCCGCCTTTTCTTTGCTATAATGCGCCATTTTTTGCGCACTGCGGCAATCCCTTGCACAGCGCCACCCACCACACCACCCTGCCCTATGTTGAAGAAATGGCTGCATAAAGTTTTGCCCGGCGGCAAGCACAACCCCGCACAGCACAAAACCGTGCTGCCTTTTGCCGAGCACCGCATCAGTGCCGACAAGCTCAGTTTTGCCGCCGAAAAAGTGGTCACCCGCTTAAACCAGGCCGGTTACGATGCCTGGGTGGTCGGCGGCGCCGTGCGCGATTTGCTCTTGGGCATAGAGCCCAAGGATTTCGACATCGCCACCGATGCCACACCCGAAGAAGTGCGCAAAATCTTCCGCCGCAGCCGCATCATCGGGCGGCGTTTCCCCATTGTGCATGTGATGGTGGGGCCGGAAACCATAGAAGTCACCACCTATCGCGGCGGCGAGGTGCACAATCACAACGAGCACGGCCGCATCATGAAAGACAATGCCTACGGCAACCAGGCCCAGGATGCCGCGCGGCGCGATTTCACCTGCAATGCCCTCTATTACAACCCCATCCGCCAAGAGGTGGTCGATTATCACCACGGTGTGGCCGACATCCGCGCGCGCCGTCTGGTGATGATCGGTGAGGCGGCGGCGCGCTATCAGGAAGACCCGGTGCGCATGCTGCGGGCGGTGCGCCTGTCCGGCAAGCTCGGTTTTACCGTGGACGAGCGCACCGCCGCGCCCATTGCCGCCTGCGCCCATCTGATCCGCCGCGAGCCGGTGGCGCGCCTGTTTGACGAAGTGATGAAAATCGTTTTTTCCGGCCATGCCCGTGCCTGTTTGCGCCAGCTGCAAGAGCTGGGCTTGGCCGGACACGCCCATCCGCTCTTGGATGCGCTGCTGGAAGGCGCGCCTGTCGAGGCCGACAATCTGGTCGCCCGCGCGCTGGACGGTACCGATGCGCGCCTGCGTGCCGACAAACCGGTGTCGGTGGGCTTTGTGCTCGCCACCGTGCTGTGGCCGCAGGTGGCCGCGGCCTGGCTGCGCTACCGCGAAGGCGGCATGAGCGAAGCGGCGGCGCTGAATGCCGCCATTCAAGATGTGCGCGACGGCATGAACGGCTGGGGCATTCCGCAGCGCTACACCGCCACCATGCGCGAAATCTGGGTGTTGCAGCCGCAGTTTGTGCACCGTCGCGGCGCCCGCCCTTTCCGCCTGGCCGCCCAAGCACGATTCCGCGCCGCCTATGATTTCCTGCTGCTGCGCGCCGAACAGGGCGAAGTCGAACGCGAATTGGCGGATTGGTGGACGCAGTTTCAGGCAGCCTCGGCCGACGAGCGCGAACACATGATTCAGCACGCCCCCGCCGCCCCGCAGGGCAGCACGCGCAAACGCCGCCGCAAACCCAAAAAAGCCGCCGCCGGAGCCGCCTCATGACGCCCGTGACCGCCATCATTGCCTTGGGCAGCAATCTGGCCGAACCGGTGGCGCAAATCCACGCCGCCGTGGCCGCCATAGACGCCCTGCCGCATACCCGCGTTACCGCCGTCTCCGCCCTCTACCGCACCGCGCCGGTGGGCTATACCGGGCAGCCCGACTTTATCAATGCCGTATTGCAGGCGGAAACCGCGCTGGCGGCTGCCGATTTGCTTGCGGCACTGCACGGCATCGAACAGGCTGCCGGGCGCGAGCGCAGCTTCCGCAACGCCCCGCGCACCCTGGATTTGGACATCATCGACTACGGCGGCCAAGTGCATGACAGCGACACCCTGCAACTGCCGCATCCGCGCGCCTTTGAACGCGGTTTTGTGATGATACCGCTGGCCGAAATCGCCCCCGATTACCGCCTGCCCGGCCACCCGCCCAGCGCCGCCGCACAGGCGGAGCGTCTGGCGGCAGAAGGCGGTGTGCAACGCTGGCAGGATTGGGCTGCTGATAGTACTGTTGAGTAGTTTCAGGCAGCCTGCAATATTCTTTCAATCTGTTATAGTCGCACAAAATGAGCATGAGACAAGGCAGCAAGCCGCAGACAGTACAGATGGTACGGAACTGATTTTGTTGCCGCTTTAGCGGCTTACAAAATCGTTCTCTTTGAGCCTGGCGCGACCATAGGAGGTCCCTGTGGGACAGCAACGCCGTATCATGCTTATTTTGAATGACTATAAAAAGGAACACCATGGATTACCGATACATCGTCGTCGAAGGCTCCATCGGCAGCGGCAAGTCCGAACTCAGCCGCCGCCTGGCCGCCTATTTCCAAGCCATGCTGCTGACCGAATCGCCGGAACGCAATCCGTTTCTGGAACAGTTCTACCTCAATGCCGCCAACCACGGCCTGGCCACCGAGCTGCATTTTCTGGTGCGCCGTGCCGCCGCGGTGGAGGTGATTCAGGCCGAAGACGAGCGCAATCAGCGCGTGGTGGCCGATTTCCTGCTGGAAAAAGACCAGATTTATGTGCCGGTGATTCTGCGCGACGACGAGCAGACCCTGTATTGGGAAGTGAAACAGCGCATCATGCCCGAGTTTCCCGTGCCCGATTTGGTGATTTATCTGGAAGCCGAAGACCAGGTCTTGGAAAAACGCCTGCGCCAGCGCAACGACGGCGTGATCAATATCTTCCCCGCCGGTTATCTGCAACAAATCCACGACGAATACCGCCGCTTTTTCCACCTCTACCAGCACGCACCGCTGCTGGTGGTCAATACCGACCAGCTCGACCCGCTGGCCAACGACGACCACTTCGAGCTCTTGCTGCACACCATGGCCAATATCAAAGGCAGCCGCCATTATCTGAATTTGAACGAATAGGCATAAAAAACCTTTGTCATCCGACAAAGGTTTTTTATGCCTCTACATCCGCCTTAGGGCGACAAACGCTCCTTAATCCACACGCCGTCCTGCAAACGATACTGAATGCGGTCGTGCAGACGGCTGGGGCGGCCTTGCCAGAATTCCACCAATTCCGGCACCACCACATAACCGCCCCAATGCGGCGGCCGCGGCACGTTTAGCGGATGTTTGGCACCAATCAGCGCTGCCTTGGCCACCAGTTCGCTTTTGCTGCCGATAACCGCACTCTGCTCGCTCGCCCAAGCGCCGATGCGGCTGCTGTAGGGGCGGCTGGCAAAATAGGCATCCGAATCGGCTTCAGGCAGCTTTTTGACCGCGCCTTCCACCCGCACCTGACGCTCCAATTCCGGCCAGAAAAAGGTCAGTGCCGCCTGCGGATGCAGGGCCAGCGCCCGGCCTTTGCGGCTGTGGTAATTGCTGAAAAACACAAAACCTTCATCATTGACTTCCTTGAGCAGCACGATGCGGGCGTTGGGGCGCAGGGCTTCGTCTACCGTGGCCACATTCATGGCCGTGGGCTCGTGTACCTGGGCCGTCATGGCTTCGGCCAGCCATTGCTTGAACTGTGCCAAGGGCTCGGCGGCGCAATCGTCTTCGGACAGGCTTTGGCGGCTGTAGTCTTGGCGGATATTGTGTAGGTCCATAAAAATACCTTATGTCTTTGCTCAATTGCGGCACTGCGGAAAACAGTGCTTTTCGGGTATAATAGCCTGTTTTGCGGCCACCGCCCGAACAGCGTGGCCGCTTTATGTGAATTATACACCCACCCGACACCATGCAACTGACCGCCGTAGGACTGAACCACCACACCGCACCGCTCCATATCCGCGAACGTCTGGCGTTTGCGGCAGCGCTGTTGCCGGAAGCGCTGGCCTCGCTCACCGCCAGCGGCGCGGCACGGGAGGCGGTGATTCTGTCCACCTGCAACCGCACCGAACTCTATTGCGTCGGCGATGCCGAGGCAGTCACGCACTGGTGGGCGGATTTTCATCAGCTGCAAACCGCGGAAGTGGCCGAACACCTCTACACTTTGGCGCCGGAAGCCTGCGTGCGCCATGCCTTCCGCGTGGCCTGCGGCCTGGATTCCATGGTCTTGGGCGAGCCGCAGATTCTGGGGCAAATCAAAGACGCGGTGCGCGTGGCACAAGAACAGCACACCCTGCACAGCGGTCTCAATGCGCTGTTTCAGCGCACGTTTGCCGTGGCCAAGGAAGTGCGCACCCACACCGCCGTGGGCGAGCACTCGGTGTCCATGGCCGCCGCTTCGGTGAAAATGGTGGAACAGATTTTCCCCAGCATTGCCGATTTGCAGGTGTTGTTTGTGGGCGCGGGCGAAATGATTGAGCTCGTGGCCACTTATTTCGATGCCAAAACCCCGCGCCATATCACCGTGCTCAACCGCACTCTGGCGCGCGCCGAGGCGCTGTGCGCCGATTTGACCGGTCCTGCCAGCGCCGGCCTGCTCACCGATTTGCCCGAGGTATTGCGCCGCTGCGATGTGGTGGTCTCTTCCACCGCCAGCCCGCTGCCCATCATCGGCAAAGGCTTGGTGGAACGTGCCATCCGCGAACGCCGCGGCATGCCCATGTTTTTGCTGGATTTGGCGGTGCCGCGCGACATCGAGGCCGAAGTCGGCGATTTGGATGATGCCTATCTGTATACCGTAGACGATATGATGGGCATCGTGCAAAGCGGTAAAGCCGCGCGCGCCGAAGCCGCCGCCGAGGCCGAAGCCGTGGTGCAGGACAAAGTGGCCGAGTTTTTGAGCTGGCAGCAGTCGCGCCAAGCGGTGCCGCTGATCCGCGCCCTGCGCGACGACGGCGAACGCGCCCGCCGCCAGGTACTGGCCAATGCCATGAAACACCTGGCCCGCGGCATGCCGCCGGAAGCGGTGCTGGAACGTTTGTCGGTACAGCTGACCAACAAACTCCTGCACGCGCCCACGCGCACGCTCAACAAACACAGCCAGTCCGACCCGGAACTGGCCGAGGCCATCAGCCGTATTTATCGCTTGGAAGAGTCCAAATCGCGCTAGCGCCTGTGTTTTCAGGCAGCCTTTCCGTATTGATATTTTTCTCCACACACCGATGAAACCCTCCCTACTCGACAAACTGCACAACCTCGCCGAACGCCTGGAAGAAGTCACCGCCCTGCTCGGCTCGCCCGAGGCCACCGCCGACATCGACCAATACCGCAAACTCACGCGCGAACATGCCGAAATCACCCCGGTGGTGGAAACCTATCGGCAATACCGCCAGGCCGAACGTGATTTGGCCGACGCCGAAGACATGCTCGCCGACCCGGAGATGAAAGACTTTGCCGCCGAGGAAATCGAGGCCGCACAGGAGCGCATGGCCGCACTGGCCTTGAGCCTGCAAACCCTGCTGCTGCCCAAGGATGAAGACGACGACAAAAATATTTTTATCGAAATCCGCGCCGGTACCGGCGGCGACGAAGCCGCACTGTTTGCCGGCGATTTGCTGCGCATGTACAGCCGTTATGCCGAACGCCAGCGCTGGCAGGTGGAGATTGTGTCTGCCAACGAAAGCGATTTGGGCGGCTATAAAGAAGTCATCGCCCGCATTGCCGGTTTGGGCGCGTACAGCCAGCTGAAATTCGAATCCGGCGGCCACCGCGTGCAACGCGTGCCGGTGACCGAAAGCCAGGGCCGTATCCATACCTCCGCCTGCACCGTGGCGGTGATGCCCGAAGCGGACGAATTGGAAGAAATCCAAATCAATGCCGCCGATTTGCGCATCGACACCTTCCGCGCCAGCGGTGCCGGCGGCCAGCACATCAACAAAACCGATTCCGCCGTGCGCATCACCCACCTGCCCACGGGCATGGTGGTGGAATGCCAGGACGGCCGCAGCCAGCACGCCAACAAGGCGCAGGCCATGAAAGTCTTGGCCGCGCGCCTGCACGAACAGCAAAAACGCGCCGCCCACGAAAAAGAAGCCGCCGAGCGCAAATCGCTGATCGGCAGCGGCGACCGCAGCGAGCGCATCCGCACCTACAACTACCCGCAAGGCCGCGTCACCGACCACCGCATCAACCTCACCCTGCACAAGCTGGACTTTATTATGGACGGCGACTTGGGCGAAATCACCACCGCCCTGCAAGCCGAGCACCAGGCGGAATTGCTGGCGCAATTGGGGGAATAGGGGTTTGATGTCCGGGGAAAAGCTGTAGATACTGTGTTACCTGTATAAGATTTTACAAAGTCCCCGGCTGCCTGAAACCTCTCGGTATAAAAAACGTCCGCAGACACTTCTGTCTGCGGACGTTTTTTCATACTTGGCGGATACATCAACATCCGTTTTGTTTCAGGTTGATACCGGTTAAAGCGGCCTGTTTAACGCATCTTTTGCCAGCGTTCCCATTTGCGGTCGAATTCCGGCTTGTAAGCACGGTTAAAAATCATAACAAGATTATAACCATCGTCATCATTCATGGCCGCAGGTACGACAAACGCAAACAAATCATTGTGTCGCAATGTACCACCGCCTGCTTGATTTATGCTCTCAAACCACCGATACAATTCTTCCTTATTCGATTCAGAAAGACCAGTATGCAATTGTATAAATTCATTAAAATAGGCACGAGCCTGCGGATCTTGCGGTGAAGAAAAACCGGCACCCGTCAGCTCCCGTACCAAATCATCCACTGTGCCGTTGGTCCGACTGATCAGCTGAAATTGCAATACCCCGCTTTCCGCATCAAACGTCAAGGATTGTTCGGCAACTTCATTACGGATATTGATCAGATACATTTCCATCATGCCGGATTCCAAAGGTAAAGTCTTGCCGCCAAAACTGGCTTCCCCACGGGTTGCTTTTATCGCACCCGGGTAGATGGACTTCATTTGCTCAATGGTGGTCACTCCTATCTGCATCCCCCGCAGCGTCGGCACGTCAGCCGGGTTAGTTTGCGCCGCAGCCGCGGCAGATTGAGTGCCCGTATCCGACTGTTGTGCCACTTGGGACGCATCTTTACTGCAAGCGGCCAATGCAGCCGCTAAAAAAAGCGGGGCTAATGTACGGATTGTTTTCATAACGTGCACCTTGCTTATAAATAATATTTTTAAATCAATAAATTGAGTGGAATAAACCACAGTTTCGGGGTAGGTCGGCTCTCCGATCCGACTTCCGAACAAGTGTGTGTCGGCTCGGAGAGCCGACCTACCTTTTATGTCCAAGCCGGGCAACGCTTGTGCTTGATAATGTATTGAAACCTGCGTTTGAAGCTGCCCTGATGGCCGTCATCGGTAAAAACATCACGGTTAACCACATCACGCACCACACAGCGCTTGCCGGTACAGGCCAAGTCAAAGCGGATGTCGCGCGGTTCTACGCCGTGGAACATATAGCGGGAACGCACCCAACCGTTGGGCATCACCGTGACCTTATGCTTTTGTATGGCCGGGCTGTCATTCAGATCGCCATTGCTCTCGCCCAAATAATAATGTTCCACCATCTCACAACCCAGTTCGTCTACCTGGCGGGCAATTTTGTCGCCTTGACGGGCGATTTTTTTCAATTCCGGGTCGGCATATTTTAAAAACTGCCCTTCCTTGTGAATTTTCTTCACCAGCTGGATTTTGGCGGCATTGTCCGCCCAGGCGCCGTTCACGCCCAGCAAGGCGGCACTGATAAACAACATATATGGCCATTTCTTCATATTTATTCTCCTTATTGAAAACCCAATCATTGCACATCCGACGACGCTTCGCCGCTGGCGGCGCTATCTTGTGCCTTGTTCATGCGCGCATCGGTAAACACGCACAGCACGCCGCTGTTGTTATAGATCACCTGATGGTTGGTATTGCAGAAACTGGCCGCCCATTGCAGCGGATTGCGCTCGCTGCCCCAACGGTCGGGGGCGATGAAAATCAGCCGCTCCGGCTTGCATTCACGGACATCGGCATCGGTGCGCACAAAGCAGATTCCGGACTGGTCAATCTCCCGCGCGGCAGAAGATGCGGCCGGGCCGCCTTGCCCCGAACAAGCGCTCAAGAGCGCGATTGCGGTTAATGCGCTTAAAACAGGTTTCATATCGGTTTACTCCTTTGATTGTAAAAGATGATTTTCAGGCAGCCTGCAGACATATCCGCTTACCGGTGTCGCAATTGGTTCGTGCCTTGGTGTGCGTCGGCTCGAAGAGCCGACCTACGGCATGACTAACGCCATAAATCGTAGCGGCAGTCCGAAGCGATATAGCGGGCGGTTTCCCGGATACTGCGCGGGCTGGGCTTGAAAACGGCTATTTTTTTATTGTCCGCAAACACCTCGATGGTGCGTGCTTTGGCAATGCGTTTGATAAATTCGGACCAATGAAAAGGATCCGGATAAACCGCATATTTGCCATCGGCCAAAATGCTGATTTCACCCAGTTCGGCATCCTCGTGGAGGTTCTTCCAATTGGGGATATAGGAAAAACCGGGCTCCCGCTCCTCAAAACCTTCCGCACCCGAATTACAAGAGAAGGAAATGGCCTGGTTGCGCCCGTTAATCAGGTTAAACTCGGTGATGCCCATGCGGCTGTCGGCATGCCAAATATTCGGCACGGCATAAGCGGCCTGCAAGGGCAGCAAGACGGCGGCGGTTAGGGCCAGTGTTTTAATGTGTTTGCATAACATGGTGATACTCCTTAAATAAATGGGAAATTACGGTTTCAGGCAGCCTGCCCCTATACCGGTTTAGTGACGGCCTATTTCATCAAGAAATCTGACGGCATCGGCATTTCCCCTGGCCGCCGCTTTTTCAAGCCAACTGCGCGCCGTCTGCGTATTCTGAGGCACACCATGACCTTTCCAATAAAGAAAGGCGAGTTTGATTTGGGCACCGGGGTCATTTTTTGCGGCGGCCTTTTCAAACCATTGACGCGCCAAGGCGTAATTGCGGGGCGCACCAATTCCGGTGTAATACATGGTGCCGAGATTGATCTGTGCGCCGGTATGGTTTTGTGCGGCAGCCTTACCGTACCACCGCCTGGCTTCCCGATAATTTTTCTCTTTAAAGTACATCTCACCTAAAACGGCTTGGGCTTCTGCATAATTACCTGCCGCCGCTTTTTGAAACCATTGGTATGCAAGCGGACGGTTTTGTTGCACGCCGATACCTCTGTAATACAGGGTACCCAAGGCGAACTGGGCATCTGCATGATTTTGTGCCGCTGCTTTTTCAAACCAGCGTTTGGCGAAATCATGATGGCCGTACATGCTGGCCACCTGGCCGAGGTAGAACTGTGCATTGGCATCTCCGCGCTCAGCTTTTTCCAAATCAGCCTTTTCAACACGCGGGATAACTATTGGTGTTTGGGCAGCAGAACTGTTGGCCGTTTTGACCTCGGAGGCTTTATTGGCAGCAGTTTGGTTTTTCTGTGCCGGTGCATGGGCGCAGGCGCTCAGTGCGGCGGCCACCAGCAGTGCGGCCATATTCAAACTGCTGCGGCGTACATTTTTGTCATGCGGCGGATTCATGTTTTTTCCTTTTCGGTATCGGTTAATAACAGGACGTCGGCAGGTTTGTGCAGAATACCTTTCGGCTTGGCTGCTCGACCCGTGATTGCCGGTGAGTAAAGCAGGCTGCCTGTATGCAAAGCCTTTTCAGGCAACCTGCAAGCAGGCTGATTTACTAACGGCCTATTTCAGTTAGCACTTGTCTTGAGAGGGTATGACCTTGGGCTGCCGCTTTTTCAAACCAGTGACGGGCCATTTGCTGATTTTTTGGCACACCTTGGCCTTTCCAATACAACAAACCCAGTTTGCTCTGCGCATCTGGATGATTCTTTGCCGCAGCTTTTTCAAACCATTGACGTGCCAAAGCATAATTACGTGGAACACCGGTTCCGTTGTAATACATGGTGCCCAAATTGACTTGTGCATCCGCATAATTTTTGGCGGCGGCTTTGGCATACCATTGCCTTGCTGCCTGGTAATTTTTCTCTCTGAAATACATCAGGCCGAGATTAAATTGGGCTACGGCATGATTTTGTGCCGCTGCTTTCTGATACCACTTGCGGGCAAGCTGGAGGTTGCGCTCCCCGCCCTCACCATCGCTATACATATTGCCCAAGTTCAATTGGGCATCCGCATAGTTTTGTGCGGCAGCCTTTTCATACCACTGCCTAGCTACACGGTAATCACGACTGACACCCGTACCTTTGTAATACATCAAGCCAAGATTAAATTGCGCACTGGGTTGGTTTTGTGCAGCTGCTTTTTCCAACCAATATCGTGCTTGGGTATAGTCTCTGAATGTAGGATCGGTTAAAAACATCAAGGCCAACAAGGACTGCGCCTCGGCATCGCCCCGCTGCGCCCGCTCCTGCAATGCAGCGGCGGCAGGCGGTAATTTTTTAGAGGCACGGGCTTCCGCATCCAGCTCGGCGGCGGTGCGGTAAACAGGCTGGCTTTTCTGTGCCGGGGTATGGGCACAGGCGCCCAAGGCGGCGGCCAACAGCAAGGTGCCCAACGGAAAGCCGATGCGGCGCGGGGAACGGGTATTTGTCCGGTTCATATTTTTTCCTTTTTAAAGTTGTTTAATCAAAAAGATACAGCGGGTTTACGAATGAAACATCTTACGGGTGTGCTCCTCCATGGCAGCCACGCACGAGGCAAAGGCCTCCCCGCCTTGCGGGTCGCCATAGGCTTTGAGGTCTTCGTAAAAAGCCTCTTTGGGCACACCGCGGTCGATATGGCCCAGATACACCACATCGCGGCTTAAATCCGCATACAGGCACACGGCGGTGGCTTGGTCGGCAAAATTAACGGCACTGCCCACCAATACCTTGCCGTCGGCACCGGTAAAGTAATATTCGGTGGTGACTTCGGCGGAATAGCGCAAGGCGTCGTAGCGTTTGCCCGCCATTTTTTTGATGCGGGCCGAATAGACACTGTTGTTAATCAGGTCGTATATGAGGTGCTCCTTATCGAAACGGCCTTGTTGGATGGCCGTTTTGTCCAAATAGATCGAAGGGCGGAAGCCGCAACGGTCTTTAAACGATTTCCAAATGCCTTCACAGTCGCTAGGCGACAGGTTTTTGATGCTGTGCTTTTGCAGGCACTGGCTCCAGCGCCGGACATCCGCCGGGGTCACGTTTTTGCCCGCCGGTGTTTGCGCCGATGCCATACCGGCGGCAGCGAATGCGAAATACAGCACGCTGATTAAGCGGCAAGACTGCAACATGTTTTTCTCCTTTATTTAAAATTGTGGTTGGCCCGGCAGGCGTAGGCCGGGTACTTCTAGCCGATACATGAATCATGCCCGGAAGCCTTGGCCAATGTCGGATTCAAGAATCCGACCTACGGCTGCCGCCGTCTGCCAAACGGTTCTGAATAAGGTTTCCGGCGGGGGTGTCTCAAGTGGTGAAGCGATTGTAGGCAGCCGCCTTGGGCGCAGCCAGCGGCACAAATTTGTTTGTGTGCCCGGACGTAGGTCGGATACCTGTATCCGACATGAGCTCGGCTTGGGCATTTTGTCGGATTCAAGAATCCGGCCTACTGATAGCGCGCCGCCAGCCAGTCAAGCAGCGGTTTCAAGCAGCCTGCAGTTTTCGGCATGCGGCGCAAGCGCACGGCCAGCGGCGGTGAGCAACGGTAATAAAGGCGCACCAACGCACGGCCCACAGCATGGGGCAACAGGGTTTCGTCGCGGAAGCGGCGCAAGGCGATGACTTCTTCGGCATGGGTATCGCCGTAAACGGCGGTGGCGATAAAGCAGGGACTGGTATCGAAGCTTTTATAAATTTTGGCGCAGAAAGGACACACCGAATGGCTGACATAGGATTCATGGCGGTTGAAAGGGGTGGTACCGCGCTCGTATACCAGCCGCGGTATCATTTTTTTGCCGCAGCCGCTGCACACCACGCGCTCGTCGTTGCTGTCTTTTTTGCGTTCGGTAATCTGCACCTTTTTGGCCAGCGGGCCGCGTTTGCCTTGGGCGGGCTCAAAGGAAACGCTGTCGCCGTTGGCGGGCAAATCGCTGCCTTGGATATGGCGGATATTGAAGTAATATTCGGTGCCCTCTTCGCTCACCAGATAGCCGTAGCCTTTCTGGCCGGAAAACCATTTCACTGTACCCTGCATAAAGATTCCTTGTTGTGGGAAAGCCTGTACGGCGGCGCAGACGTGCGCCAAAGATTGCCTGAATGCGGTTTTTGTCCTACATTGGCGGCTTTGTGCCGCATGGCTGCCGTCCGAGGCCGGTTTGGGATAAAATCGGCAAAGTTTTGCGGTGCGGTGCAAATTTTGGTGAATTTACCCACATGAAACCAGCATCAAAAAGTGCAATTTTCTACCTAAAAAGTGCGACGATATGAAATCTGCCGAGAAAATCCGCCTGTTGCGGGAAATGAAAAACTGGTCACAGGAAGAGATGGCCGACAAGCTCAATTTGTCTTTGAGCGGCTATGCCAAAATAGAGCGGGGCGAGACACGTTTGAATATGCCGCGGCTGGAACAGATTGCCGATATTTTCGGTGCCAATCTGTTGGATTTGCTGCCCAGCAGCGACAGCAATTTCATCTGCCTGATCAGCGAGGGCGAAAATAATCAGGGCAGTAATTACTATGCCAACAGCCAGGAAGTGATGGCGGAAAACGAGCGCCTGCGCCTGATGGTGAGCCACAAGGAGGAACTCTTGGCGCAGCAGGCGCGGGAAATCGCGGTTTTGAACGAATTGCTGGCGATGTACCGCCAGCGGGAACAAACCGCTGTGGATGACAACGAGTTTGAGATTTGAGCGGCTGCGTCCGCTACCGGCTGCCTGAAAATATAGGACGCCCTGAACAACCGCCCAAGAAAAACTTTGGGTTGGCGTACGCCTAACTTTGAATTTCTTGTGGTGTTTGTGCCGTTGATTTGAATTTGAGAATTTAATTTTTTTAGTGCACTTGAAATGCGAATCTGCGGCTGCCTGAAAACTTTCAGGCAGCCTTTTGACTGTAGGGTGGGCTTTCCTGCCTACCCTTTTAAGATTTTGATAATCAAAGATAATTACAAACACCCGCCCTACCCGCCGTGCTGCTGCCGGAAATCCCGCGGCGTCTGTCCGGTCAGTTGTTTGAATTGGCGGCTAAAGGCGCTGTGGTCGCCATAGCCGCACTGACCGGCGATTTCCACTATCGACAGCCGGGTCTGCGTCAGCAGGCCGATGGCGGTTTCCAGGCGGACTTTCTGTACCATCTGCTGCGGCGACAGGCGCAATACCGATTTAAACAGCCGCTCCAAACGCGAAACACTCAGCCCGGCACACGCGGCCAGTTCCACCACACTGATTTTCTGTTCCAAATGATCTTCAATATAACGCACCACCGCCGCCAGCCGCTGATGATGGCGCAACAGATGGCTGCTGTCTTTGTCGATGTCTATCGACACGCCCGCCATGGCAATCACCCGGCCTGTGCGGCCATAAACGGGTATTTTGTGCGTGATACACCAGCCCGGCCTGCCGGAAGCATAGGTGTGCAGCTCCAGCTTGTCGGTAATGGGGTGCTCATCCAGCACCTTCAAATCCTGCGCCGTGTATTCCACACCCTGCGTGCCTGCAAACACCTGTTCCGGGGTCAGGCCGATGATGTCTGCATCCTGCCGTATGCCCAGCCGGGTCTTGAGCGTCTGGTTGACCAGCCGGTAGCGGGCTTCGGTGTCTTTGACAAAAAAGACCACATTGGACAGGGTATCCAGCAGCGGCAGCAGCAGGCGCACATAGGCGAGAAAGTCGTCCAAATCATGGGGCAGGCGCTCCTGATAAAGGGCGCGTATCAAAGAAGTATCGGGAGGCATGAGGCTGTTTTAAGCAGCAGTGGCAGGCGGCCCGATTATAGTACGCTTGATAAAAATTGTGCAGAATTCGGCTTTTTTTAGTCAGAAAACATCAAGTATCCGCAGCCAAAAGCACTTACCATAGAAAAAAGACCCATCTGCCAGCAAGGACAGCAAAATGGCTATGCAATCCATACAATTAGACATCATAGACTCCCACACCGGCGGGGAGCCGACGCGCATGGTGTACCGCGGATTTCCGGATCTCAAGGGCACAGGCATGGCGGAAAAACGCGACGATTTCCGCCAAAACCACGACCATCTGCGCCGCGCCGTGATTCTGGAGCCGCGCGGCAGCGATGTGATGGTGGGCGCGCTGTTGTGTCCGCCTGGTGACCCGCGGGCCGTGGCCGGGGTGATTTTTTTCAATAACGAAGGCTATCTGGGCATGTGCGGCCACGGCAGCATCGGCGTGATCGCATCGCTGGCCTACCAGGGTGTCATCGGTGCGGGCGAGCACTGGCTGGAAACGCCGGTGGGCATGGTCAAAGCCACTTTGCATGAAGACGGCAGTTGCAGCATCGAAAACGTGCCTTCCTACCGCTACCGCAGCGGCGTGGCGGTGGACGTACCCGAACTGGGCCGCGTGCACGGCGATATTGCCTGGGGCGGCAACTGGTTTTTCTTGGTCGAAGACCACGGCCAAACCATAGACAGCGCCCATATCGCCACGCTGACCCGGGTCAGCCTCAGCATCAAAGACGCGCTGGCCGCCGCCGGCATTCGCGGTGAAGACGGCGGTGAAATCGACCATATCGAGCTTTTCGGCCCCTCTGCCCATGCCGACAGCAAAAGTTTCGTGCTCTGCCCCGGCGGCGCCTACGACCGCTCGCCCTGCGGCACCGGCACCAGCGCCAAAATCGCCTGTCTGGCAGCAGACGGCAAGCTGGCACCGCAGCAGCTGTGGCGGCAGGAAAGCATTATCGGCAGCCAGTTTGGCGCCAGCTATGTGCCGTATACAGACGGCGGCAGCGCCCATGCCGCCATTGTGCCCACCATCCGCGGCAGCGCCCATGTCTGCGCCAAGAGCACCCTGATTATGCACTCGGACGACCCTTTCCGCTGGGGCATAGACCTATGAGCAGCGGACACCGGCAGCCCGAGCTGTATGTCGTCGGCGGCGGCATCATCGGTCTGTGCTCCGCCTTGGAATTGCAGTCACACGGTGTGCGGGTGGCTATTGTGGAGGCGGAAACCATATGCGGCGGCGCCTCTTACGGCAATGCCGGACACATTGCCTGCGAGCAGGTGTTTCCCATCGCCGAGCCCGCCATCCTCGCCCAGCTGCCGTCCATGCTGACAAATCCTTTGGGACCGCTGCGTCTGGATTGGCAATACCTGCCGCGGCTTATGCCTTGGGCGTTGAAACTCTTGTGGTCCATGCGCCCGCAGGCGGCGGCCCATATCCACCGCGCGCTCAAGCAGATCAATGACGCCAGTCTGGCTGCCTGGCAAGACTTTGCCCGGCGCTGGCAGTTGCAGCCGTGGCTGCATGTGCAAGGCTCGCTGCTCACTGCCGAGCGGGCGGAAAGCGTGGCCAAACTGGCTGCCCACGGCGAACGGCTCAATGATTTGGGCGTGCCTAACCGCCTGCTCAAGCAGCAAGCCTTGCAGGAGCGCGAACCCCTGTTGGCCGACACGCA
The DNA here is from genome assembly GCF_024171525.1 of Neisseriaceae bacterium HSC-16F19. GTDB lineage: Bacteria > Pseudomonadota > Gammaproteobacteria > Burkholderiales > Neisseriaceae > JALJZY01. The sequence goes on along the minus strand of NZ_JALJZY010000006.1, from coordinate 8,518 downwards.
ACAGGCGGCGCTGTTTTTCCCTGAAACCGGACACATCAGCGATTTGCCGCGTATCGCCCGCCAACTGCGGCAACACTTTACCGATTTGGGCGGCACGGTGCGCGAGCATTGCCCGGTCACGCACATCACGCCCGGCAGCGGCCATGTCGTCCTGCATACCCCGCAAGGCGGCATCACCGCCCCCAAGGTGCTCATCAGTGCCGGGGCTTTTTCCAAGCAGCTGGCAGCACAGGCCACCGGTGTGCGCGTGCCGCTGGATACCGAACGCGGCTACCACCTGATGCTGCCCCACGAGTTGCAGCGCCTGTCTGTACCGGTCACCAGCATGGAGCGGCGCTTTATCATGACGCCCATGGCTTCCGGTCTGCGCTTGGCCGGTACGGTGGAATTTGCCGGGCTGGACAAGCCTGCCCACATGGCACGCGCGCAGCAACTGCTGAAGCTGGCACAGCCCATGTTCAAGACCGCCTTGGACAGCCGCGATGCCGCACCTTGGATGGGTTTTCGCCCGTCTACCGCCGATTCCCTGCCGGTTATCGACCGGCAGCAGCATGTGTTTTTGAATTTCGGCCACCAGCATCTGGGTCTGACCCAGGCGGTGGTGAGCGCCCAAATCACCGCGGCGCTTTATTTTGAGCGCCCGGCCGGTCTCGATATCCGTCCCTACCGCCTGGCGCGGTTTGCCTAAAGCCTACATCAAGGAGTTAACATGAATATTCACGGCATTTTAGTCCCCATCATCACCCCGTTTGACGACCAGGGCCAGGTCAATACCGCCTTGCTGCGCGAGCTGGTACGGCGTTTTATCGAAAAAGGTGTGGCCGGTATCGTGGCCTGCGGCACCACCGGCGAGTATTACACCCTCTCGCCCGACGAGCGCCAACAGGTGATGAGCACCATTGCCGCAGAAGCGCGCGGCAAAGTCACCCTCATTGCCGGTATCAACAGCCTCTCCACCGACCATTCCATCGAGCTGGCACGCCAGGCCAAAGACATGGGCTATGAAGGGCTGATGCTCTCTGCCAATCCCTACAGCCTGCCCGGTCAGGAAGGCATTATTGCCCATTTTGAAAAAGTGGCCGATGCGGCAGGCATGCCCATCATCATGTACAACTTCCCCGCACGCGTGGGCGTGAACATCGAATTCGACACCGTGGCGCATCTGGCCCGCCATCCCCATATCGTCGGCATCAAAGAGAGCAGCGGCAATTTCAGCCAGGCCCTGCGCATGTTGCAGGCCCGATTTGACAACTTTGAAGTGGTCTGCGGCTGCGACGATCAGCCGGTGGACTTTTTCTTCTGGGGGGCGCGCAGCTGGATTGCCGGTGCCGCCAATGTCTTCCCCGACGAACAAGTGGCCATTTATCAGGCAGCCGTGGCAGGCGACTGGGACAGCGCCCGCAACATCATGAGCCGCATCTACCCGGCCATCCTGTCCATGGAATCGCAAGACTACAATCCCAAAGCCAAAATAGGCTGCCTGAAAGGCACGGTGGCCGCAGGTTCGGTCCGTCTGCCTTTGACGGACATCAGCCAAGAAGACAAAGACGCCTTTTTGGCACTGGTCAAACAAGCCGGATAAGTCTCTCTATGGCCGGCACAACCGGAAAATTGTTAATATGTTTGGCATTACAAAGGCTGCCTGAACGTTTTTACTACGCAGAAACTCACTGCATTCGTTTTCAGGCAGCCTTTGCACTTCAGTTCTTTGGTTCAAATCATACTACGGCGTTGCCGCTGCTGCTCAAACACACACACGGTAGCCGCCATGGCCACATTGAGCGATTCGACTCCGGCAGCCATGGGAATAAGCACATGCCGGTCGGCCAGCGCCAGTGCCGCCGCAGACAAGCCGCTGCCCTCGTTACCAAACAGCCACGCCGCCGGAGCGCGCAAATCCACATCATAAAGCGGCAGCGCATCGGCACCCAAAGCGGCGGCATACACCGGCGCGCGGTATTGCATACGCCAAGCGGTGAGATCCACATCGGTACACACCTGTAATACCGCATGGGCACCCATGCCCGCACGCAAAACCTTGGGCGACCATACATCGGCACAATCCGCATCCAACACAACCCGGTGTATGCCTGCTGCTGCGGCGCTGCGCAAAATGGTGCCGACATTGCCCGGATCCTGCACCCGCTCCAACACCAAGCAGTCTTCGTTTTCAGGCAGCCGTGCCACCGTGGGAATGGCCACCTGCATCATGATGTCGTCGGCCTCGACCAGGCTGCTGATTTTCGCCAGCGCGGTATCGGCCACCACACGCACGCAATCTGCCGACACTTGCGCCAGCAAGGCGGCCACTTCCGGATGCATCAGGCGGTGTGCGGGCACATACAGTGTTTCAGGCAGCCTGCCTGCGCGGATAAAGCTTTCGGCCAGATGCACACCCTCCAACACCGCCATGCCGCTGCGTTCGCGCTCGCGGCGGTTGCGAATGAGTTTGGCCAGTTGCTTGAGGGCGCTGTTGTGGGGTGAGGTGATGTGCTGCATGACTATGAAAAGGGAAAAAGCTTGGACAAGGCTGCCTGAAAACAAATGCACACGGTCTCAACCGTGTGCATGCTCAACCATCCGTCTTTAAGGTGCCGCACTGGCGGCACCGGCAGACGCGGCTTCTTCTTCCCACGGGTCGAAATCGTCTTCCGGCATGGCATTAAAGACTTTGCCGTTGAGGCTCAGACTGTTGTCGCGGATGCTCAAAAGGGTCTGAATCTGGCCGTTGTCCACGGTGAGATAACCGTCTTGCTGCATGGTGCGGATGGTGCTCGCCACCATCAGGCGGATGGTATTGCCGATGTCGGCCAGCGCTTCTTCGCCGCCGGCGCTCTCATCGATGGTGAAGATATTGCGCGCCTGCTGCACCGCCATTTCTTCCAGCAGTTTCTGCGGCACGCTCAGATTAAATTCGGCCTCGGTTTTGGCCAACAGACGGTTGAGTTGCTGCAAATCCTCCTCGACAAGACCTTGGGTGCCGATGCGGCCGCTCACATCCACCAAGCCTTCGGGCATTTGGAAGCGGAAGGCTTGCAGTTTGATGATCGGGTCGTTGGTAAACAGGCCCAAGCCTTCGGTGCGGGCTGCCTGAATAATGGCGCTTTGCAGGGCGTCTTCATCCAAAGACTGGGTGGAGAGCTCGGTGAGCTTGTTTTTCAGCGCCAGCAGGCTGGGTGCGTGCAGATGCTCGGCGGCCACGTCGATTTCCAGCGGGCCGTAGACGGTGTCGCCGTAATGCAGCTTGTCAAAACCGAAACGGCCGCGGCTGTTGACCCATTCGCCCTCTTCGTTCATTTCGGTGGCAAAAGACAAATCGCTCAACTCGATTTTGGAAGGCGGCACGCTGCCGGTGGGGTTGATAAAGGCGCCCACCTGCAAATCGGTGACCAAATTCACCAATTCGTTGAGTTTGACATCGTATTCAAAGCCTTCTTTCCAGTGCAGGCTGAAGGTTTTGAGCTTCAATTCGCTGCTGCCCAAAGACAGGCCGTGGGCGCCGTCGCGGGTGTGGGTTTTCACCGTCAGGCCGCTGTAGGCCGCTTCGCCTTTATCGGCCAGCACCAGAGTGAGGCCGGGGTTGTCGGTTTCGGTGTCGTATTCGCCAAAGCCGGCGGTGTAATCGGTGCGGCTGGTGAGACCCTGCCAATTCATCTTGATGCCGGAGAGCTCTTCGTATTCAAAAGCGGGTATGGCCAAATCCATGCGGCCGCTGCCGGACAGATGAATGGTGTTGGTGAGCGTTACCGGCTTTTGCTGGCCGAAGAAACGCATGAGGATTTTTTCCACTTCCGGCGTGAATACAAATTCGGTGTGCACGCGGGCGCGCACCGGGGTCAGGCCGTCGGCAAACAGGCCGTGGTTGACCGTGCTGTTGAGCGTGATGGGCTCGCGCAAAATGGTGCGGATATTGTCCGGCAGCTGCTTTTGCACCGAGGCCAGAAATTCGGGCTTGAAGCGCACCACCCTGGTTTCGGTGGCGGAGAACCAGCCGCGCTGGTAATCGTAGCGTTCAATCTCCAAAAACGAAGTCTTGGACAGCAAAGCCTGCTGTTCGCGCAGGCTTTCCTCGGCCTTGATGCCCAGATAATAAGGCAGACCCAGCAATAGCAGTACGGCGGCCACCACCACGGCGGCGATCACGCCCATCAGGGTCTTGGAAGCGGTTTTCATAAACTTTGGTGTCACATGCGTTATCGAAAAACGCCCAAGCATACCACCAAACCCCCTGCTTTGTCGCTGCCACGCACACAATCTCACACCGCCATGACACATATTCACACAGCGCCGCGCTTTGCGCCGCCGGGGAAAACTGGCACAATAGCCGCCGGTTTGTGCGGCGCACGAAGCCAACTTTACCCTTTCTCCCTCAGCAGACACGCCCATGCTTTTATTTATCGACAATTACGACAGCTTTACCTACAACATCGTGCAGTATTTCGCCCAGCTGGGGCAGGAGGTGCTGGTCAAATGCAATGACGAAATCGATGTGGACGGCATTGCCGAGCTGGCGCCGCAATATTTGGTGATCGGCCCCGGTCCGTGCGCGCCCAAAGACGCCGGTATTTCAGTGGCGGCCATGCGCCATTTTGCCGGCAAGCTGCCGATTATGGGCGTGTGTCTGGGGCACCAGACCATAGGCGAAGCCTTTGGCGGCCGCATTGTACGCGCGCAAACGCTGATGCACGGCAAGGTCTCCCCGGTACTGCACCACGGCCGCGGCATGTTTGCCAAGCTGCCCAATCCGGTGACCTGTACCCGTTATCACAGTCTGGTAATCGAGCGCGCCAGCCTGCCCGATTGTCTGGAAATTACCGCGTGGACGGAAGACGGTGAAATCATGGGCGTGCGCCACAAAGACTTCGCCATCGAGGGGGTGCAATTCCATCCTGAAGCCCTGCTCACCGAGCACGGTCATGATATGTTGAATAATTTTTTAATTGAATTTAAAGATTTTCAGGCTGCCTGAAACCTTTCAGGCAGCCTTGCCGATTGGAAAACATGAATATGATTACCCCCCAACAAGCCCTTAACCGCCTCATCGACCAAAACGAGCTGTTTCACGATGAAATGATGGATCTGATGCGGCAAATCATGTCCGGCCAGGTGGCGCCCGAAGTGATTGCCGCCCTCTTGGTCGGCCTGCGCATCAAAGTGGAAACCGTCTCCGAAGTGGCCGCCGCCGCCAAAATCATGCGCGAATTCGCCACCCGGGTGCCGGTACAGGAGACCGCCCATCTGGTGGATATTGTCGGCACCGGCGGCGACAATGCCCACACCTTCAATATTTCCACCACCAGCATGTTTGTGGCCGCTGCGGCAGGTGCCAAAGTGGCCAAACACGGCGGCCGCAGTGTGTCTTCTTCCAGCGGCTCGGCCGACATCATCGAAACCATGGGCGCTTCCCTCAATCTGGATGCCGCCGCCGTCGGCCGCTGCATCGACGACATCGGCTTGGGCTTTATGTTCGCCCCCAACCACCACAGCAGCATGAAATACGTCGCCCCGGTGCGGCGCGCGCTGGGGGTGCGCACCATTTTCAATATCCTGGGGCCGCTGACCAATCCTGCCGCCGCACCCAACCAGGTGCTGGGCGTATTTCATATCGACTTGGTCGGCATTATGTCGCGGGTACTGCAACAGCTGGGCAGCCGCCATGTGCTGGTGGTGCACGGTCATGACGGGCTTGACGAAATCACCCTCACCGGCCCCACCCGCGTGGCCGAGCTTAAAGACGGCGTAATTATGGAATACGACATCCATCCGCAACAGTTTGACATTGCCGTGATAGACAGCATCAAGCCCTTGCAGGCCGCCGACAGCCGCGAATCGCTGGCAAAAATGAATGCCGTACTCGCCGGCGAACACGGCCCCTGTCGCGATATTGTGCTGTTGAATGCCGCCGCCACACTCTATGCCGGCGATGTGGCGTCTTCCCTGGAAGACGGTGTCGCCGCGGCACGGGAAGCCATTGATTCCGGCCGCGCACGGGAAAAACAGCAGGCTTTTATTACAGCCACGCAAAGCTGGGCAACGGCTTAAGTATTTCTGCAACCCAAAACAGGCTGCCTGAAAACCTTTCAGGCAGCCTTTTTGCATGCGTACAATACTGACATTCCGTTTGTTATATAGTATCATTCACCCCGCGGCAAATAGTGCCGCTTGTTTTGTTTTGATCCATGAATTCTCTTTTGCTCAGCGGCCTCGGCGGCCGTTTGTTATTGGCGCTGGCGGTGCTGCTGCTGGTGTGGGGCGTGTTTTACTGGGCGGTGGCATGAGCGCCGCGCTGATTGCCCGCAACCTCACCGTCAGCTACCGCCAGCGTCCGGCGGTACACCATGTCGATGCCGTGTTCGGCAGTAATGAAATGTGGGCCTTGTGCGGCCCCAACGGTGCCGGTAAATCCACCCTGCTCAAATGTGTGATGGGCCTGCTCAAGGCCAGTACCGGCGAAGTGGTGTGGCAGGGTCTGTCGCGCCGCGACATCGCCTATCTGCCGCAACAGTCGGACATCGACCGCAGCCAGCCCATGAGTGTGTACGAGCTGGCGGCCATGGGCCTGTGGTATGAAATCGGTTTTTTCGGCCGCGTGAACCGTGCCCAACACGCGCGCATTCAGGCAGCACTGGAGCGCGTATCCATGGCCGATTTGGCCACGCGCAGCATCGGCCAGCTCTCCAACGGCCAGTTCCAGCGCGTGCTGTTTGCGCGCATGCTGGTGCAGGACGCGCAATTTCTGCTGCTGGACGAACCCTTTAACGCCGTCGATGCCCGCACCACCGCCGCCCTGCTGGATGTCATCGCCGACTACCGCCGCCAGCGCCAATGCACGGTGGTGGCGGTCTTGCACGATTACGAACAGGTGCGCGGCCATTTTCCGCAAACCCTCTTGATTGCGCGCGAAAAAATCGCCGCCGGGGCCACTGCCGAGGTGCTTACCCCCGAACATCTGCACGCGGCCAATGCCGCCATGCGCCTGCACGACAGCCCCGAGTGGTGTACCGCCTGAGTCCGGAATTTTCCATGTCTGTTTACGCCTGGCTTATCGAGCCCTTTATCGAATTTGACTTTATGCGCTATGCGCTCGCCTCGGTGCTGTTTCTCACCGTCAGCGCCGCGCCCATGGGCGTGTTTCTGATGATGCGCCGCATGAGTCTGGTAGGCGATGCCTTGGGCCACGCGGTGCTGCCCGGTGCCGCCGCCGGTTATATGCTGGCCGGTTTGAGCCTGCCCGCCATGAGCGTGGGCGGTTTTTTCTCCGGTTTGGCCATGGCACTCTTGGCAGGCTTGGCCAGCCGCTTCAGCAATCTGAAAGAAGACGCCAATTTCGCCGCTTTCTACCTCACCAGCCTCGCCATCGGCGTGGTGCTGGTCAGCCACGGCGGCAGCAGTGTGGATTTGCTGCATCTGCTGTTTGGCTCGGTGCTGGCGGTGGATTTGCCCATGCTCACCCTGGTGGCAGTCAGCGCCAGCATTACCGTGATTGTGCTGGCGGTGATTTACCGCCCGCTGCTGCTGGAAAGCATAGACCCGCTGTTTTTGCAGTCGGTGGACGGCAAAGGCGGGCTGTGGCATTTGCTGTTTCTGGTGCTGGTGGTGATGAATTTGGTAGCCGGATTCCAGGCGCTGGGCACGTTGATGTCGGTGGGCCTGATGATGCTGCCTGCCATCAGTGCCCGTTTGTGGGCGCGCGGCATGGGCTGGCTGATGGGTCTGGCAGTGCTGCTGGCTTTGGTCTGCGGCTTTTGCGGCCTGTTATTGTCGTATTATGTGGAAATCCCCTCCGGACCGGCCATTATTCTGTGCTGCGGCAGCGTGTATTGTTTTTCGCTGGTTTTCGGCGTGGAAGGCGGCATGTTGTCCAAATGGCTGCGGCGGCGCAAACACCACATTGCCTGAAGTACGGCTGACAACCGTACTCAGGATAAAAAAATCCTGAGGCTTGGCGGCGATACAACTATATAAATTCTTAACCATTGTGCTTGCAGAGATTTCATACCCATGAATATCCAAGAATGTTTCTTAAATTAAAAGCTTAATGGACATTTGGGACGATTTTACTTTTCCTTGCTATACACCAAAGAAATTACCAATAAACAAGCGCTTATTCTCCATACTCATACCTGCGTGACAGCGTATTTTATTCTTCAACTCACCGAATTTAGCTTCCAACCGGCAGGTCATATTCGGCATCATTAATCCCCTATTTTGTTCAAACGTAAACAAATAAGGCAGGTTCCATTTCAGGCTGTGATATGCCGACTAATGGACATTAGTCCTAAATTTGGGACTAATGGACATTTGGGATGATAAAAATCGCTGAAAGCCCCTAACCATGGTACTTTCAGCGATTTTTTACCAATGTACATCAAAAATGCCCGTTTTGCCTCAAAAACACCCTTACCAAGAACGGCCGTAAAAATGGTCGGCAAAGATATAAATGTTCTCACTGCCACAAGTATCTTCCGCTCTCCAAACGGCCCGATAACGATGAGCTGCTTCATCAATACATCCACCA
>NZ_JALJZY010000005.1 GCF_024171525.1 Neisseriaceae bacterium HSC-16F19 | reverse complement strand
AATGCATTTTTTGTGTTCAAAACCTTTGACTCTCTTAAAAGCCTTACAGCATAAGGCTTACAGGGATTTTTAGCTCCTTTTTTGTCCCTTACGCCCAAATACGTTTATCGTGCCAACAACTGATCCACTTCGCGGTACACCGCCGCAAATTCCGGTTCGCCGACATAGCTTTTGTGGATGCGCCCCTGCTTGTCCACCAAAAAAGTAGACGGTGCCGCTTGAATGCCGTAGGCACGGCCGGTACTGCCGTCGGTGTCTATGGCTACAGTAAACGGCAGTTGGTAGCGCCCGACATAGGTGCGCACGCTGCTTTCCGGGTCGTAAGGCAGGGAAATGCCGATGACTTGGAAATCGGGTTTGCCCTCATAGTCGTGCGCCATTTTGATGATTTTGGGCATTTCGCTGACACAGCCGGGGCAGGAGGGGTACCAGAAATTCAGCAGCGTCACCTTGCCTTTGAAGTTTTCCTGGCTCACAGCCTGTCCGTTCAAGTCTTTCAGTGCAAAAGCCGGCGCCTGGCTTTGTGCCGGCCACAGCAGCACGGCGGCCAAACCGATGACCACCACAGCCACCAACAGGGCGAGCGGTTTTTTCATACATCCTGCCCTTCTGCCACCAAGGCTTGCAAAACGGCTTTCATTTCGCCCTCAAAGGCCACGGCGCGGTTGTGTTTTTTGTCCACCGCCACAAACACCACCGTGGCATCGGCCACCACTTTGCCGCTGTCTTTGTGCACGATTTCCTGGGCGATGACCGCATTGCGTTCGTTGACGGTATCAAAGCGGGTGTGAATCAGCAAATCGTCGCCCAGCAAAGCGCCGCGGCGGTAGTTGATATTGATGTTGACCACCGCCATGGCCAAATCGCCTTCCATAAACAAGGGTGTGAGGCCGGTGTCTTCAAAATAAGACCAGCGTGCTTCTTCCAGAAACTCCAGATAACGGGCGTTGTTGACGTGCTGGAATACATCGAGATGGTAACCGCGCACGCGGATGGGGGTTTGGTGCATGTGTGTCTTTCCTGTTCACAATCAAGCGCCGCTATGCAAAGATAGCGGCGTTTTCATCTTTCAGGCTGCCTGAAAGTTAATTCATCTGCAAAGGTTCAAACGGCTCGCGCGCCAGCTCTTGGTGTACGAGGTCGGTAATCACCGTGCTCAGTTCGATGTCGAACCATTCGCGGAAAATATCTGGGTGCAAATCCGGCCACAGGCTTTCGTCTTCGCACCAGTCACCCAACTCGGCGGCGAAAATCTGCTCGAAACGCGCTTCGATTTCGTCCCATACATCGTCGGCGTCATCGCAGGGATTCACCAGATAGCTGTTGGCGTCCTGTTGCAAATCGCCCAAGCTCATGCCGCCCAAATCGGTGTCCGGCAAGGTATTGAGCCAGTGCCAAAACGGCTCCAGCGGCAAAAGGCGGAAGGCGCTGCGGTTGACTTCGTACATGGCGTGACTCCTGAGTACAGTGATAAAACGGAACTTTATTGTACCGACTCTGCCGTATCGTGCAAAAGGGCGGCGCTGTAAACCGGCGCAGCCTCAACGCGGACCGCCACACCCATGTCTTCCAATCCGGCAAACAATTCGGCGGCAGACGGCAGGGCGCTGCGCTCTTCGCCACTGTTTTCAGGCAGCGTTTGCGGCGCATTTTCCAAAGCATCGCTGCCGCCCTCTTCCGGCGCCACCAAGGTATCGATGTCGATATCGTCGACATCGGCGGCGGTATTGCCCACCTGGCGGTTACGCACGCCCATATACATGTCGCGGATAAAGGCATACGGATCCAGCGCGGCATCATTGAGATTGTCGGTCAAATCCAAGACTTCCTCGCGGCGGCTGATGCCGTCGAGCACGGTGGTGCCATAGCGTGCGGCATTGTGTTGCAAAAACGCATTTTTTACCGGAAAGGCATAGGTAATGGTATCGCCCAAGCTGTCGCGTACGGTAGAAGGACCCATCAGGGGATAAACGAAATAATTGCTTTTTTTCCAGCCCCAAGAAGCGAAGGTATCGCCCAAGGTATTTTTATTGTTGGGCATTTGAGCCGCACCGGCAATGTCGATCAAGCCGCCGATGCCGAAAGTGCTGTTGATGCTCACGCGCATAAAATCGGCACTGGCTTTTTCAACATCCAAGCGCAATACATTGCTGCCGAAGCTCACCACATCGCGCAGATTGTTGAAGAAATTGCGCACGCCGCTGCGCACCGGCGAGGGCGTGACCTTGCGGTAGCCGCGCGCCACCGGCGCCACCACATGGCGGTCGAGCTTGTCGTTGACGCGGAACATAAAGCGGTTGTAACCCTCGTAAGGGTCTTGGTAGGTCTGTGCCTGCGCCGGTACGGCCAGGCATAAGGCCAATACGGTGAGGCCGAATGTTTTTTTGTTCATGATCATGCCCTCTTATGCAACCCAATCATCCGTACCGTACAGCGCCGACAATGCGCGCAGGTCTTCAGGCAGCCCGGCAAAACCCAGCTGCGGGTGGCGGCGGCGCAAAGCCAGAAGCAGGCTCAAACAGGCCGAATCGGCCCGTTCCACACCGCTTAAATCGACAGTGTGCACGGCATCGCCCACCGCCGCATAGACGCGGCGGCAATGCTCCTGGTTTAAGGTCGCGGCGGTGATTTTGCCGCTCAAAAACACCGTGCCTTGGGTTTCGCTGATCTGCATGGGTCGGGTTTATTTGCTGTTTTTGGCTTTCAAATCGGCAATCAGGCCGTCAAAGCCTTTTTGCTGGATAATCTGCCCGAACTGGCCGCGGTAGGCGGTGACCAGACTCTGGCCTTCCACCGCCACATCCACCACGCGGTAGTTTTTGGCACCCTTGTTGAGGGTGTAGTCCATCATCACCGCTTTGCCGCCGGGCGGCGTTACTTCGGCGCGCACCACCACGTCCTTACCTTTTACCTGGGCATTGTCGCGCACATTCACCTTGGCGTTTTTAAAGCTCATCATGGTACCGGAATAGGTACGGATGAGCAGGGTTTTGAATTCGGCGGACAAAGCCTGCTTTTGTGCGGCGGTGGCCTGACGCCACGGCGCACCCACCGCACGGGCGGTCAAACGCTCGAAATCGAAATACGGGATGGCGTAGTTTTCGGCTTCACGGCGCACCTGGGCGTCGTTGGGGCTTTTGGCCTTGTTCAAAATCGCCAATACCTGGTCGGCATTGGTGCGGATTTGGCCCACCGCCTGTTGCGGCGTGGCCCAAGCCAGGCTGATGCTCATCACACCGATGGCAGCGGCGCTGAAGAATGCGGATTTTTTCATAAGTGTATCCTTTAAATTGAAGTCTATGTGTATGGTGTCGTTTTATTCGGCGCCCGAGGCGGCCTCATTGTTATCACTGTTGTTATCGCTGTTTTTACCGGCCTGGCCTTCGGCAAAGCTGGTCATAAATTTGCCGATTAACTGCTCCAGCACCAAGGCGGAACTGGTGATGGTGATCACATCGCCGTCGGCCAAATCGTCCACATCACCGCCCTGCATCAGGCCGATGTATTGTTCGCCCAACAGGCCGGAGGTGAGGATTTGCGCGGAAACATCGGTGCTGAAACGGTATTGCGCATCCATATTCAGCGTGACCTTGGCCCAATAGCTTTCCGGATCCAGCTGGATATTGCCGACACGGCCCACCACCACCCCGGCGGATTTCACCGGCGCTTTCACTTTCAGGCCGCCGATGTCGCTGAATTGGGCATAAAGCGTATAGGTCGGCGCCGAGCTGCCGATGCCGGTACCGCCGGCCACACGGAAGGATAAAAACACCACCGCCGCCAAGCCCAAGGCCACAAACAGGCCGACCAGGGTTTCCAAAGTCTGTTTTTTCATGTGCGTATCGTCCTTCTTATTCTGTAAACATCATGGCGGTCAATATAAAGTCCAACGCCAATACCGTCAGCGCGCTGGACACCACCGTGCGCGTGCTGGCGCGCAATATGCCTTCCGAGGTCGGTTGGGCATGAAAGCCTTGGTACACGGCAATCAGGGTTACCGCCACACCGAACACCAGCGATTTGATCAGGCCGTTGACCACATCGTAATGGAAATCCATATTGCTCTGCATTTGCGACCAGAAAATACCGCTGTCCAAACCCAGATGCTGCACGCCGATAAGATAGGCACCGTAAATGCCCGCCACATTAAAGATCGAAGCCAAAAGCGGCATGGACAGCACACCGGCCCAGAAACGCGGCACCACCACGCGCGACACCGGGTCCACCGCCATCACACTCATGGCTTCCAGCTGTTCGGTGGTTTTCATCAGGCCGATTTCGCTGGTCATGGCACCGCCGGCGCTACTGGCAAACAGAATCGCCGCCAATACCGGCCCCAGCTCGCGCAACAGACCGGCGGCCACCATATAGCCCAAAATATCGGCCGATTTGAATTTGGCCAGCTGCGTATAGCCCTGCAAACCCAATACCATGCCCACAAACAGGCCGGAGACGGCAATAATGATGATGGAGAGCACGCCGGCAAAATACATCTGCCGTATGCCCAGGCCCGGCCGCTTCAAAACGGCGCCGGAACGCAGCAGTATCGCCAGCAGAAACAGCGTGACGCTGCCCAGCTGACTGATCAGGCCGAGTGTTTTGCGGCCCAGCAAGGTCAATAAATTCATGCGTGTTTTATATATCTTAGTCAAAGCAGCCGTGCGGCTTACAAGCGCAAATCTTCTGCCAGTGTGGTGGCAGCCGGGTAACGGAAAGCCACCGGCCCGTCGGCCTTGCCGCCGACAAACTGGTTGATCCACGGCGAATCGAGCGCGCGCATTTCCTCAGGGCTGCCTGAAAACAGGATTTCGCCGTGGGCGAGGAAAATCACCTGGTCGACAATATTGAGCGACTGGGTGATGTCGTGGGTCACCATCACGCTGGTGGCGCGCAAGGCTTTGTTGACGCGCTGAATCAGTCCGGCAATCACGCCGAGGGAAATCGGGTCAAGGCCGGTAAAAGGTTCGTCATAAAGCATCAGCTGCGGATCGAGCGCAATGGTGCGCGCCAGCGCCACCCGCCGCGCCATACCGCCGGAAAGCTCGGCCGGCATCAGCGCCTCCACCCCGCGCAGGCCCACAGCATTGAGTTTGAGCAAGACCAAATCGCGGATTTGCTCTTCAGGCAGCCCGGTGTGTTCGCGCAAAGGAAAAGCCACATTGTCAAACACCGACAAATCGGTAAACAGCGCACCAAACTGGAACAACACGCCCATATGGCGGCGGTGGCGGTACAGCTCTTCGGCATTGAATTCGGCCAGATTGCGGCCGTTGACGCGCACTTCGCCCTGCTGCGGGTGGATTTGGCCGGTAATCAGCCGCAACAGCGTGGTCTTGCCGCTGCCGGAGCCGCCCATAATGGCGGCAAAATCCCCTTGGGCAATGCTAAAATTGATGTTTTGCAAAATCGGGCGCTCGCCGTAGGCAAAGGCCACATTGCGCATTTCGATAAAAGGCTGGCTCATGGCAGACGGGTGTGGGCATCACTGCCGGACAAAGGGAGCGATTATAAACCGCCCTCTCTAGCTTTGCCCCATCCTTAAACTTATTTACATGGTGTGTGGCGGCTTTGGCAACGTGAGACCTTTGCAAAACCCCCATCTGCGGCGCATTTCTGCGTTGGAAGTTTATGCCCGTAGGGGCACTGCTCGCTCGCTTGCCCTGCTATAAGGATGTCTGTCCCACAGGGATTTCCTACGGTCACGCTCGCTGTGCTGCTACGCCTTGAACTGCATCCACATCTGGAGGTTTTGCAAAGGTCTCGACGTTTGTGCCGCCGCCATGTCGCAGGCACACTGCACCGCCGCCAACAAACTGCCCGCATCGGCGCGACCGCTGGCGGCCAAGTCCAAGGCCGTGCCGTGATCCACCGAGGTGCGGATAAACGGCAGCCCCAGGGTGATGTTCACCCCCTGGCCGAAACCGGCGTATTTGAGCACCGGCAAGCCCTGGTCATGGTACATGGCCAGCACCGCGTCACCCTCTTTTAACACAAAGGGCTGGAACACCGTGTCCGCCGGATAAGGGCCGGACACCGCCATGCCTTGGGCCCGGCACTCGGCAATCACCGGCCCGATGATGTCGATTTCCTCGCGCCCCAAATGCCCCTGCTCGCCCGCATGCGGATTGAGCCCGCACACCAGGATGCGCGGCGTGTCCAAACCGAATTTGTCGCGCAAATCGGCATGCACGATGGCCAACACCCGCCGGAGCAAATCCGCACTGATGCGCCCGGCCACCTCACTGAGCGGCAGATGGGTGGTGGCCAAGGCCACGCGCAAACCGCCTCCGGCCAGCATCATCACCACTTGTTCGGTGTGGCTTTTGTCGGCCAGGTATTCGGTGTGGCCGCTGAAGGCCACACCGGCATCGTTAATCACCCCTTTGTGTACCGGCGCTGTGACCATGGCGGCAAAGCGCCCAGAGGCCACACCGGCATAGGCTTCATCCAAAAGACGCAGCACATAGGCGGCATTGGCCGTATCCAACTGCCCCGGTATTACCGCTGCGGCCAACGGCACATGCTGCACCTCCAACACCCCGGTTTGCGGCGGCAAGGCTGCCTGAAACGGGCGCAGCGTCACCGCCAAACCCAGGGTTTCCGCCCGCGCCTGCAACAAATCCATATCGCCCAGCACCACCGCCCGGCAAGGCAGCTGTGCCGACGCCAACGCCAGACAAATATCGGGGCCGATGCCGGCCGGTTCGCCGCTGGTGACGGCCATCAGGGGTAAATCAGACATAACATCCACTCTGCTTGCACCGAAAACACTTTCAGGCAGCCCGCGAGGCTGCCTGAAAACATAAGCCGGTTTTTATTGACGTATCTGTATCAATGCCTGCTGGTGCAGCTGGCGCAGGGTTTCTTCCATGGCCTGTGCGGCGCGCTCCTGACTTAAAGCCTGGCGCATGCCGTTAAAGACGCGCGCTTCCGGGCTGTCGGCACTTTGTACGTCCACCAAGCGGATGATGTGCCAGCCGAACTGGCTTTTCACCGGCTGGCTGATTTGGCCGGGCTTCAGCGCTTTCACCGCCGCTTCAAACGGCGCCACGGTTTCCCCCTCGCGTATCCAGCCCAGATTGCCGCCCTGCACCGCACTACCGTCTTGCGAGTATTGGCGTGCCAGCTGCTCAAAGGACTGGCCGCCGCGCGCCTGGGCCTGCAACTGCTGTATCAGTTTGCGGGTGGAGGGGGTATCGTTTTTCAACAGGATGTGCTGCACCTGATATTGGTAGCTGGGCTGGCCTTCAGGCAGCTTGACACCTTGCTGGCGCGCCCGCTCGATGGCCGCAGCCACTTCGGCATCGCTGACGCGGCCTTTTTCCATGGTCACGCTCTGGCGCATTTTTTCCACCATCAGATTATCCGCTACGGTGCGGCGCAATTGGCTGCGCTTGGCGCCTTCGCGTGCCAGACGCTGGTAAAACGCCTCCACCGGCATTTTTTGTGCTGCCGCCAAGCGCGCCACTTCGGCATCGATTTCGGCTTCGGTCACCTGCATGCCCGCACGCGCACCGGCCTGCACCAGCAGGCTCTGGTTAACCAGATTGAGCAGCGCCTGCTGGCGGATGTCCTGTTCGCTGGCACCTTTGCTGCTGCGCTTGAGCTGGTTGATCTGGTGTTGCAGGTCTTGGCGGGTGATGACCTGGTTGTCCACCACCGCCACAATGCTGTCGACGGCGCGGATATTGTCGGCGGCAGCTGCCTGAAAGGCGCAGGCCAAGGCGGCTGCACCCAGCCATTGACGGAATTGCTTCATGGTTGTTTTACCTCATAAATGCTGCTGTAGCCGGGAATGGCGGTACGCAGTTGTTCAAACGGGCTGTTGCCGACGCTGGTGAGGTCGCGCAACTGCAATTGGAAATAAACGGCGTTTTTGCTGCTGCCCAGGCCGGTCACATAGCGCTGACCTACCAGGCTGGCACTCCAGCAGCGGCAGGGGCTGCGGTATTCCAAGCCCACCAATTGCTGCAAAGTGCGGCTGTGGGTGAGGTCGTAATTGTAACGGCCGACCACATAATAGTTTTGCCGCACCGGCCACTGCACCGCCACATCCACCTGCTTGCTGCGGCCGTAGTGGTTGTCGTACCACTCCTCGAAGCGGCCGTAGCGGTAACGCATGGCCACGGTTTTGCCGGGCGACGGATTATAGCGCATACCGACATTGAATTTCTCGGTGCGCTTCAGACTCTCGTTATAGTGCCATTGGGTTTCGGCGTGCACGCTGTCGCTCAAACGACCATAGGCAAAGGCCAGCGTATCGGAGCGGTTACGGATGTTTTTCTGCAATGAGCCGTCCAAAAGCACATCGTCTTGGTTGAAATAAAAACGCTGGCCGATGCCGGCATTAAAACGCTCGATGCCGGTTTTGTCGTCATACAGGCGCGATTGCAACGCCGTGGTGAGGAAATTGGCGGCATTGATGCGGTCCTGTCCGGAAAACAGGTTTTCGCGGAACAGCTGCTCATAAGTAAAGCTGTTTTCCGAGGTGTCAAAGTTCGGCAGTGTGCTTTGATTACGTCTGGGAATATAGGCGTAATACACCCGCGGCTCCAGCGTCTGCACAAAGCCCTGCCGCCCCAGCGTCAGCGGTCGCTCGAAAGTCATACCCGACTGTATGCTGACAATCGGCAATACCCGGTTTTCGCTGCGTTTGCCTTGGCTGCCATAAGCGTCCAAGCGGTAATGGGTGGCGTGCACACCCACTTTCGGACGCACAAAACCCCAGCTGTTGTGGAAGTTTGCAGCAACGCTGGGATAGAGCACCAAGCGGCTGCCCTCTTGTTTGGCATTGTGCTCGAAACGGGTGGCCTGCGCCATCACATGGGCGCTGAAGGTGTTGTTGAAATGGCGGAACCAACTGCTGCTGACCTGCGGCAGCATGGCATAAGGAGGGTTACGGTAGCCTGTGGCCGAAGCCAGGGTCTGATATTTCTGTACGGTGAAATAATTGTGCAAACGCCCCCCGCCCAAGTCCGTCTCATGCTGTAACCACAATTGCCGGTTAAGGTGGGTATTGCTGTCTAAAGATGTGCCCAGCAGGTCACGGTAATAAGCATCATCCGAAACCTGATGAAAATTGATGCCGCCGGTAAGCCGGGCATTGAAACGGTGACTGTGTTCCCAATCGAATTTGTAGCGGTTGTTGTAGTCACTGGCACGGTCATCGGGCAACCAGGCACCCTGAATCTTGCCTCGGTAATTTGGCTGCAGATAACGGAAATCACCGCCCAGCTGCAAACCGCGGCGGGCAATAAAATGCGGGCGGAAAGTGGCATCGTAATTGGGCGCCAGATTGAAATAATAGGGCGTGCTCAATTCGACACCATCCGAGCCCACCTTGAGCGTGGGTGCCAACAGGCCGCTTTTGCGCTGGCCGTTGAGCGGAAAATCAATCCACGGCGTATACAGAATCGGCACCTTGCCCAGCACCAACTTGGCATTGCGCGCCACGCCGATGTTTTTGTCGTAATCCGCATCGATGCTGTCCGCTTCGATATACCAGCTCTCGTCATTGGGGTCGCAGGTATTGAAACGGGTTTGCGTCAGGCGGTAGCGCTTGTCGGCCATTTCCACCTTGGCGCCGGTGCCTTGCAGGCGGCGGCCGTTGTTTTCCACTTCAAAACGGGCGCCTTCGGCCGCACCCTCGCGTTTTTGCAGATTGTAGCTGAGTTTTTCGCCCTCCACGCGGCCGGTGCCGTCGGCCAGGGTGAAGCGGTCACCGGCCTTAACCGTATGACTGGCCTGGTCGTAATCAATCCAGTCGGCATTGACCACCTGGTCATCGCGCTCCACCACCACTTCGCCCTTGGCCTGCACGCGGATTTGCGACTGGCCCTGCATATCGTCGGCGGTGATGCGGGTCACACCCTCGCCGTCTTCGCCCGCCTCGCCGCTCACCTGCGGCGGCGCCACCGTGTGCTTGGGCGCATTGGGGGCGCGGCAGGACACCGCGCCGTTCACAGACAAAGAAGGGGCCGCCAGCGCCGGGGCCGCCGTCACGGCAAAACCGGACGCAAGCGCCAACACCAGCGGCTTCACATAAAATCTGGGAAACAAGGTATCACCCGTCTTCGATTATCAGTAAAATGGCGCCATTTTACCCCGAAAATCACCATGCAACGAGAAACCGCATTAAAAAATTGGCTGGCATCGCGCTACCCCGGCCGTGACTTCACCCTCGCTTTTGCCGCCGCCGACGCCGATTTCCGCCGCTATTTCCGCGCCACTTTTGCCGATGGCAGCACCGTCATCTGCATGGACGCGCCGCCGGACAAAATGAGCATCGCGCCCTATATGCGCGTGCAAAAGCTGTTTCACATGGTGAATGTGCCCGATATTCTCCATGCCGACGAGGCACAGGGCTTTATGGCCCTGCAAGACTTGGGCAAGGTGCCCTATCTGGCCGCGCTGCAACACGACCCCCGCCCGGAAGTACACAAGGCCCTGCTGCTCGATGCCCTGCGCGAACTGGTGGTGCTGCAACAGGCCAGCAAACCGGGCAGGCTGCCTGAATACGACCGCGAGGTGTTTATTCGCGAAATGCAGCTTTTCCCCGACTGGTTTGTGGCCAAAGAACTCGACAGCGCGCTGAATTTCAAACAAAAACAGCTGTGGCAGCAAGCCCTGGACACGCTGCTGCCGGTGCTGGAAGCGCAGCCGCAGGTGTATGTGCACCGCGATTTTATTGTGCGCAACATCATGCTCACGGCCGATCGCCCCGGCATACTTGATTTCCAAGACGCGCTCTACGGCCCCGTCAGCTACGATGTGGTGTCGCTGCTGCGCGATGCCTTTATCGAATGGGAAGAGGAATTCGTGCTCGATCTGGTGATCCGCTACTGGGAAATGGCGCGTGCCGCCGCTTTGCCAGTGGCCTCCGATTTCGACCACTTCTATCGCGATTTCGAATGGATGGGCGTACAGCGCCATCTCAAAGTGGCGGGTATTTTCGCCCGCCTCTACCACCGCGACGGCAAAGACAAATACCGCGGCGAAATTCCGCGTTTCCTCAATTATCTGCGCCGCACCAGCCGCCGCTACCACGCCCTCGCCCCGCTTTATGCCTTATTGGTGGAACTGGTGGGCGATGAAGAGCTTCAAAGCGGCTACACCTTTTAAGGCTGCCTGAACACCATGGATTCGCTCACCCAAGCGGTGCTCGGCGCCGCCGTAGCCGGTGCCGGCATGGGCCGCTACCACGGCCGCCGCGCACTGGCTTATGGCGCCGCACTGGGCACCCTGCCCGATTTGGACGTGTTTGTCCGCTATGCCGACCCGGTGTCGTCCATGACCTACCACCGCGGCTTCAGCCACAGCGTGTTTCTGCTCGCCCTCCTCGCCACACTCATCACTTGGTGGGTCACCCGCCGCCATCCGCACCGCCCTTACAGCGCTTGGCGGCTGTATCTCACCATCGCCGCCGCCCTGATTACCCACCCGCTTCTGGATGCCTTCACCGTCTACGGCACCCAGCTGCTGTGGCCGTTTGCCGTGACCCCGCAGCAATGGTCGGGCGTGTTTATCATCGACCCGCTCTACACCCTGCCCATGCTGCTGGCGGTGATTTACACCCTCTGGCGCGGTGTGCGCCCGCATACCCGCCTGCTGGCCGCCACCCTGGCCTGGGGTTGTGTGTATCTGGCTTTCGGCACTTACGGCCAATACCACCACCAGCAGCGCGTGGCGC
The DNA here is from genome assembly GCF_024171525.1 of Neisseriaceae bacterium HSC-16F19. Taxonomy (GTDB): domain Bacteria; phylum Pseudomonadota; class Gammaproteobacteria; order Burkholderiales; family Neisseriaceae; genus JALJZY01. Next base: position 158,391 of record NZ_JALJZY010000005.1, on the reverse strand, counting down.
AGCATTTGCAGGCGCAAGGCATTACCGTCAAGCGCACCATGGCCACACCCATGCCGTTCAACACCCTGCTCTTCCGCGTGCTGGCGGAAACCGGTGAAGATGAATACATCGAAGCGGCCAGCGGCTGGCTGGACCGCAATCCGCCCGAATACATCCGCCACCGCCGCGGCCATGACTTGGAAGCCGCCGTGGCCGGCCACCCGCTCTACCAACGCCTGCACTGGCTCGCCGACGGCTGGCTGCGCCTGGACGAACAACAAGGGTGGCTGGTGGTGAGCGATTTGCGCATGGGCGTGACCGGCAATCTCACCTTCCGTTTTGTCATGGCCGAACGCGACGCGCAAGGCCAATGGCAGCACATCACCCCGCGCGATTACGGCTCCCGCGCCGACCCGCGCCCCATGCTCGCCCGTTTGTGGCCGCGCATCTGGTCCGACACCCCGCCCCTGCCGCTGGAACAATGGGGCGCACAGCAAAACGGCGCAGCGGAATAAATCCGCCGCACCGTTTGCACGTCATGCCGAAATACAAAATAACAGCAACAAGCACCGTAAGGAAATGTTGCTACAGACAAAAAAATAACCGCTCAAAAGCGGTTGGTGGTGGCCAGAGGCAGGATCGAACTGCCGACACACGGATTTTCAATCCGTTGCTCTACCGACTGAGCTATCTGGCCGTCTCTGAATCGAGAAGACGCGCATTAAACCAGAATCCGTACCTGTTGGCAAGCAGCAAGAATGAATCAGGCTGCGTGAAAACAGCAAAAACAAAATAGCTCATTCATTCTTAAAGAAATATATTTTTAAAAATAAACTGCTTCCTGCTTAAATATAGATTAAGCACACACAGTACTGCTACACTGACACCCCCAAGCATCTACACCAACAATACAGCCATGTCCGCAATTTGGCACCGGGGCTGGTGGCAAGCCGCACAAGCCCTGCCTTCACCCAACTTCTCCGCCCGTCCGCCACAGGAAAAGGTATCACTGGCAGTCATACACAATATTTCCCTGCCGCCTTTCGAATATGGCAGCGATGCTGTTGCCGCTTTGTTCACCAATACCATCCGCGATGACGAGCCCGACCCGTTTTTACGCGGCTTGCAGGATTTACGGGTTTCCAGCCATTTTTTCATCCGCCGCAACGGCGCCACCCTGCAATGCGTAAGCGTGGACGACATGGCTTTTCATGCCGGTGTTTCCAGCTTTCGCGGCCGTTCGGCCTGCAACGCGTTTTCCGTCGGCATCGAACTGGAGGGTTGCGACTTTGAACCGTTTGCACCGGTGCAATACAGTGCACTGATCACACTGTTACAAGCCCTATGCGCCCATTACCCCATAACGGCGGTTACCGGCCATCAGCACATTGCCCCCGGCCGCAAGAGCGACCCCGGTCATTTTTTTGACTGGGCACGGCTCCGGAATGCCGGCCTACCCGTAGAAACGGCTTTTCAGGCAGCCTGAAACCCGACTTTAGCTGATTAAAACAGACTTTTTCGTTATAATCGCGCCCACACGAACCATGGGTAATCCGCTTAGGGATGGATTTATGAATGATACAGTATGGATGGTACTGATTGCCGGTGCTGCAGTGATTTTGGCCGTCCTGGCCTACAACATCTACAAAGAAAGCCAGTACCGTAAAGAGATCCGTGAAAAATTCGGCCACGTCAATAAAGATGCGCTGTTGGAAAGCAGTCCGGCCTCCGTACGTGACGGCAGCCGCAGCAAAACAGCTGAAACACCCTTGCCCGCTCCTGTGCGTGAAACCAATTTGGCCGACTTGTCACCCAACAAAATACCGCCTGCCGCTGAAGACAACATCCTGCCCGAAACACAGGATACTGAAGTCGAAGCTGCCCCCTCCCAAACAGCAGAAGAAGCAGCCGAACCGGTACTGCAACAGGAAAACGGCATTTTGGCCAATACCTTCGGCTTTATCAAAAAAGCCAAGCCCCAACCTTCACAATCCAAAATCCTGTCCGGCAACAAACCGCTCTTGGATGTGCGCGACATGGCACAACAGCCGCTGCACTGGTTTGATACCCGTTTCGACTATCTGGCCTATATCGCCTTGTACGAGCCGCAGGAACTGCATGCCATGCCGCGCTTGGGCGGCCGTCACCGCTTCCGCATGGTCGGCTGCACCATGGACGACCGCTTCCAAATTGCAGAACCCATCCCCAGCGTGTATTACCAAGGCTTTGTCATCGGCCTGCAAGCCATCAGCCGCAACGGTCTGGCCAGTATGGAAGAACTGGAGCAGTTTGGCGAACAGGCCAACCGCTTTGCCGAAAGCCTCAACGGCCATCTGCTACTCTCCGATGTCGACGCTTTCCTCAAAGTGGCAGGTCCCTTGGACGAATTGTGTGCCCGTGTAGACCAAACCCTGGCCATCCACTTGGTGTCGCGCACCAATATCAGCGGCACCGAGCTGCGTGCGGCAGTTGAAGCACAGGGGTTCGAACTGTCCCATGAAGGTGCGTTCTATTTTACCGACGATTTGGGTGAAACCCTGTTCAGTATTGTTTCTTTGGGCGACAACACACCGTTTACACCTTCGCTCTTGGCCACACAGAACTACCGCGGCTTCAGCATGCTGTTTGATGTGACCCACGTACCCGACGGCGAAAAGCATTTCAACCAGTTTATGGACTTGGCTGTAACCTTGTCCAGCAAGCTGGGTCTGGATCTGGTCAACGACCGTTTGGAAGAACTGTCCACACAATGGCTCAAAGAAGTACGCAATTATGTGGTTGCCCGCCAGGCCGAAATGCACCAAGTCGATATCGAACCCGGCAGCGAACTGGCTAAACGGCTGTTTTCCTGATTGTGCAAACATCGAAAAGGGCGGGATTATCCCGCCCTTTATATCGTCATTTAAAATAAGAATGATACGGCGTTGCTGCGCCAAGCTCGAAGAGAGCGATATTTGTAAGCCGCTAAAGCGGCAACAAAATCAGCTCCGTACTGTCTGTACTGTCTGCGGCTTGCTGCCTTGTCTCGTTCTGTGTTAGTCGACTATATTACAAGTTTCAGCCGACTGTTTTCTTTGCTTTACAACTTCGCATCCACGGTCAAATCGCCGCGTTTCACCCAACCCATGCGCGTGAGCAGTACGCCCACCGCCACGGTCAGCACCGCCGGCAGCACAAAATGCAGCAGGCCGATGGCCAGCCACACATCCGTGCCGTAACCCATGGCCTCCAACGTGCCCACCTGGCCGACAAAACCGCTGGTGCCCATACCCGAGCCGGTGGGCACATTGCGCATGCCGAATACCAAAGTCGCCACCGGGCCGAGAATGGCGGAAGCCACAATGGGCGGAATCCAGATGCGCGGATTTTTCACGATATTGGGCAGCTGCAACATGCTGGTGCCCAAGCCTTGGCTCAGCAAACCGGCGACGCGGTTTTCACGATAACTCCACACCGCAAAACCAATCATCTGACAGGCACAGCCCACCGTAGCGGCACCGCCGGCCAAACCTTCCAAATTCAGTGAAATCGCCAGCGCCGCGCTGGAAGTGGGGCCGGTAAGTATCATGCCCATCAGCACCGCAATCAGCACACTCATCAAAAACGGCTGCAAAGTCATGGCCCATTCGATGGTGCGGCCGATGGTATTCATGGTCTCGCCCAGCCACGGTGCCACCCATTGCGCCAGCGCCACGCCGCTGCAAATCGCCGTGGCCGGGGTGATGATGATGTCTATGGGCGTGGTTTTGCTCACCAGCTTGCTCAATTCCGTGCTCACCGCCACCGCCACAAAACAGCCCACCGGACCGCCGCCCATTTTCACCGCCAGCGTGCCGACAATGGCACTGGCAAAAATCACCATCGGCGGCGCCTGCAAACCGTAGGCCACCGCCACCCCGATGGCCGCGCCCATGCCCGACTGCGCCAGTGTTCCGGTTTCCACCAGCCATGCCAAACCCGTCCACGTGCCTACGGTTTTCAAAATCAAACCGATGACCAGCGAGCCGAACAGCCCCAAAGTCATGTAATTGAGTGCCTCCACTCCGTAGCGGCGGATGGAAAACTCGATATTGCGCGCCCGCAAAAATGCAGCCACCGACATACATCCCTCCTGTTGCGTTGCACAAAAAAGCGCCATTATACAAATTAGGGGCGGGTTTTACACCCGCCCTCCGTCCGTGATATGAAACCGCGTGCCTGATAAGGGATTGGGGCGGATGTAAAATCCGCCCCTACATCAGCTGCTGATACTTTCAGGCAGCCTCAAATACTGCCAAACGGAAATCCAATACAGATCCTGCGACTGCGCGCAGGATGACCACTGTTCTGTCATTCTGCGCGCAGCGTAGCGCAGTCGCAGAATCCCGCCGTAAGATATTCAGACTGCCTGAAACCAGTTAAGAGCATCCCGGCTACCCCACCTGCACCATACCCGCAAAGTCCTCCGCCGCAGCCGGAGCATGGCCGAGCAGGCGGGCGAAATCGGTATTATCCGCACACGAGCCTTCTTCCAGCAGGCGCACGCTGCCGGGGCTGAGTATGCCGTTACTCAATACATTGGTCAGCGGCAGCAGCGGACGCAGCACGCCCAATGGCAGCGGCAATACCGTTAACGGCCCTTTGCCGTGCAGGGTTTGGCGCATCACATCCAAATAGCCCGCCAAAGTGAGCACGCGGCTGCCGGTCATATCAATCACCGTGCCGCTTGGCAAATCGGCGCTGGCCAAGGCCGCCAATCCGACCGCCACCTCGTTCACATGCACCGGCTGCAAATCGAAACGGCCGCCGCCGGGCAGCATCAGCACCGGCAGGCGCGCCAGCTTGATAAACAATTCGCAGCTGACGCCGCCGCGACCGTACACCACCGAAGGCCGGGCAATCAGCGTATGCAGGCCGCTGGCACACACCGCCGCATCGCCGCGCCCCTTGCTGCCGACAAAAGCCACGCTGTGGTCGGCCCGCGCGCCCAACGCCGACAGCTGCACCCAACACCGCACCCCGGCCTCTTTGGCCGCCGCCGCCAACAGCGCCGGGGTGTGATGGTGGATTTGCTCCAATACCTGCGCGTGGCGGCTCATCACCCCCACCGCATTGATCACCACCTCCTGCCCGGCAAACAGCGCCCGCGCGGCGGCGGCATCCGGACGCAGCCAATCCACATCCGCGCGTCTTGCCAGCTTCACCGTATGCCCTTGCTGACGCAGCAGGGCCGCCGTATGCCGTCCGACAAAACCGCTGCCGCCGAATATCAGAATATTCATGGTGTACTCCTTTTATATTAGGTTGAAACTTTTGCAAAACGGTTTCCGGCTAAGCTAAAAAACCTAGCGGCCGTCATTCCCGCGAACGCGGGAATCCATTCATCCGATTCTGAATACATTGTTTCAAATATGGTTTCTTAAATTTTTACATGGATTCCCGCGTTCGCGGGAATGACATCGGTGTTATATTGAGCTGGGTACATAAGGTTTGGTAAAGATTTCAGGTTTTCAGGCTGCCTGAAAACAAACAAATTCAACACACTCACAACACCCTTTTCGCCGCCCATTGCGGCGCCTGCTTATCCAGCCGCCGTGCCAGTTCCGGCAAATGGTTGGCCGGTACGCGGGCAAACAGATGGTGCTCGACATGGTAAAGCAGATGCGCGGTGGCAAAATTCAACCAGGCGCGGCGTTCGGTGCGGGCAAACACGCCCGCCGGGTCGCAGCCGCGATGCACCGACCACACCGCAAAAAAGCCCACCACCGCATTGGCCGCCAACATGGTCAGCACGTGATACACCAGCACCGGATGCGGCCACAACACGGCGGCCAGCCACACCGCGGCCATAATCCATACATCGTGACGGCTGCGGCGGCGGGTGTCGCCATCGCCGTGACGCAGGCCCTGCCATTGGGTGCGTATGGAAAACAGCGGTCCCCACAGCAGCGCCTGCCACGCCGCCAGCCGCGCCCAATTGCCCTCGACATCGCTCGCGCCCAAAGGGTCGCGATGGTGCTGCAAATGGGTGTAGCGGATGGCGTGGGTGCTGCACAACATGGTGGAGGAGAGTGCGTACAGCATGACTTCGGTGCCGAAGCGCCCGACACCCAGGCTGCGGTGATAGGCATCATGCGCCTGACGCAGGGCACACAGATAAAAGAAAAACGACAGCGGCAGCGCCCACAGATAATGTCCTTTGGCCGCCAGCCACCACGAACCCGCCAGCCATGGCCACGACAGCGCTAGATTTAGCGCCACTTGGCGGCGCGAGAGCGTCAGCAAATCACGCCATTCGATTTCCGGTTTGGGCAGATGTTTCATCGCGGCGGCTCCGTTCAGGATTTGTTCCGTTTGTGCGGCGGTACCCGGCACACCCCGTCTTCGCATTGCGGCTTGGGCAGCAGCCAGCGCGGGATGTAATAGCGGTAGCGGGCAAACAGCGGGTAACCCCAATCGGCCACATGGCAGAGCACGGGCCAGTTCCAGATGCGCGCAATCGGGCGGCCGCCGCATTCGCGGTACATAATCCGCAAGGCGGGCATACCTGAGGTAATGCGCCCTTCCCTGTCGACCATATGCAGCAGGGTCATCGCCGCCTCGGTGCTGATGCCGTGGCGCGCCAGCTCGGCCTCATTGCCCTGCACCGGCACCGTCTCCAGGCTGCCTGAAACATTCTGCTCGCGCACCAGCGCCATTTCGCGGATGCAGATGGGGCATTCGTTGTCGTAATAAATTCGATACAGCGCAGTCATCGCACACTCCTTAAATGCATTTAATAATCAAAACGAAAACATACACAGGCTGCCTGAAAACCGGAAACAGATTCTGCGACTTCGCTACGCTACGCGCAGAATGACGGTTTGCGATCATCCTGTGCGCCAGTCGCAGAATCCGGATACCGATATGTCCCTTATCCAGCAGACACATCTGTTTAAACCTCGCACGGGTATTACACCGGCTTGAATACCATCAGGAAATAAATCACCACCGTGGCGCAAAAGGCCGGGTAACCCAACAACTCCCAACGCCGCGCATAAATCCAGTACGCTTGGGGCATCTCGGTCTTGTCCGCCTGCGCCTGCCCGGCCAGCTTGGCCATTTTCAATTGCAGCCACACCACCGGCAGCCAGCAGGCTCCGGCCAGCGCATACAGCGCCAAAGTCAGCCAAATCCAGGTAGCCGTGAGCGGCCAACCCATATGCTGCGCCAGCCACAGCCCCGAGAGCGGCTGGAAAATCACCGCCGGTGTGGTAAACCACCAGTCGGCGCGGCACACCCAGCGCGCCACCACCGATTGCGCCTCCACCGAGCCGCTGCGGTTGACCCAAAACAGATAAAACGCCGTACCGAAACCGGTGCCCACCATCAGCGTGGCCGACAAAATATGCAGGGTTTTAATGGTGAAATAGAGACTCATGATGTACTCCTTCGGGTGAAATCAATGGTTTTCATACCAATCCCAGACCTTTGCAAAACTGTTTTCAGGTAGCCTAAAACCTTAACTGTCGTCATTCCCGCGAACGCGGGAATCCATCCATCCGTTTATGAATCCATTGTTTTAAAATGGTTTCTTAAAATTTTCCATGGATTCCCGCGTTCGCGGGAATGACGTAGGTTTTATATTTGTGCCGACACATGGGGTTTTGCACAGGTCTCAATCCATAAACACATCTAACCGCGTTGTCTCGCCTTGCCGTACTACCTGTACTGTCTGCAGCTCACCGCCTTGTTAGCTGTGTTTCTGAATGGGTATACGGCTGCCTGAAAACATAGTTTTATTAAAAACCTGCCTTGCGGTAATGCCGGTACAAAAACACCATCAGCGCCAAGAGCGGCAGGTTTTTCAGCAAAGGTGCAAACGGATGCAGCCAGTTTTCAGGCAGCCCCACGGCAATAATCAGGCTGTACACCGCCACCGTGGCTGCCTGAAGCCACCACAACAGCGGCCGGCGGCGGGTGTGCGGCAACACACAGGCCACACCCAGCAACACATCCCAGGCCGATGCCGCCAACAACAGCGGCCATTGCCACAATGCCGGCAGACCCAAGGCCGCGAGCAAATCCAGCGACGGCTGCGTGGCCGTCAGCACCGGTTGCAGCCCGCTCCACAGCCACAGCACGGCCAGGGAATACGGCAGATAGGCGGGGACGGTATCGATGCTGTTCATGATGTTTACTCACATTAATTACAATAATTTCTGTCTAAACAGAAATAAAAACTTAAAAAATTTTTGGATCGGTATCCCGTAGGTCGGATTCTTGAATCCGACATCTTGTTGCATTTCAGAGCTTGGTCGGTTTCGTCGGATACAAGTATCCGACCTAGGGCTGCGACCGCGGCAACACACACAAAGCCAAAATCAAAGCGCTGCCGCCGCCCGCCACAAAAAATAGCCAACTGTCGGCCAGAAAACCGGCCTCATTCCAACCGGACAGCAGCAGCCAGATAAACAGCCAGCTGATGACCGCACCGGCCAGCACCGCCTCGGCTATGCCGCCGAGATTGCGGCAACGACGCCGCCACGCCAGCCACACACCGCATAAAGCCGCCGGAACCAAACCCATGATGCTGCCCGCCAGCATAAAGACCAGCGCACCCGGCCAATTGTTCCCGCCCTCAGCCAAGCCGCGTCCGGAAAGCATATCAACCGCCACGGTCAGCAGCGCGCCGCCGATGGCTCCGCCCAACAGGGCAAAGCACAGAATCACGCGCAGATAGGGGTAGGCATGTACGGTTTGTCGGGTCGGCGCAGTCATCATATCTCTCCTTTAACGCAACAACTTCTGAATACTTGCTCCCAGCTTCAACACCTTGGCCAGCGTGCCGGTGGAGAGCTTGAGCATTTCGTTGGCCCAGCTGGTGAGCGTGCCGACAAAATCATGCGTCTGACGGATGCGCCGCTGCACCGCTTCGTTTTCCTGGGCGAATTCCGGGCTGTCGATCAGGGTTTGCAAAAAGCGCACCGTCGGCTCGATTTCACGCCGCTGCCGCTCGGCCACAATGGTGCGGAACAACACCCACACATCGTCGCTGGTGGTGAAATGGTCGCGCCGGTCGCCCAGAATATGCGTGGTCTGCACCAGCTGCCAGCTTTGCAATTCCTTGATGCTGTTGCTCACATTCGAGCGCGCCACGCCCAGGGTTTCCACAATTTCGTCCGCATTCATCGGACGGCCGACGATATAGAGCAAAGCATGGATTTGCGCCACGGTGCGGTTCACACCCCATTGTGCGCCCATCTCGCCCCAGTGCAGGACAAATTTTTCGGTAGTCGGATGCAGTTTCATGCCGCGCAGTGTAAAAAAATCTGTTATTTCTGTCAATACAGAAATAACAGATTTTTAAAAAGTGTTTCAGACTGCCTGAAAACACAAGCAGCAACCCTTAACGCAGCAACAACTTTCCTATTTGTCCGTCTATCGCATGGACTGTGCTTTCACTATCCAACACCTTTACCGCTTCGTCACCGCCTTATGCCCGTCGCCCCATTTTTTTAAGATATGGTTGGCAAAGTGGTTTGCAGCAAAACTTGAATGCAGGCACGGCAAAGGCTGCCTGAAACCGTCCGGGAAAGCATGTTGTCAAACATAAAAAGGGTTTTGAGCCTTCGAACCAATTTACGGTTGCCACCGCTACTGCCGAAACACACTCAGTTTCAACAAACGCAGGCCGTCTGAAAACCTTTTCAGACGGCCTTAAAATCCATCATTCATAGTGCGGGACATCGGATTAAGATACTCTATAGTCGAATGACACAGAACGAGACAAGGCAGTAAAAAAGCAGTGAGCGCAGCGAAGTCCCGTAGGACAGACAGTACAGATAATACGGAACAGATTTTGTTGCCGCTTTAGCGGCTTGCAAAATCGTTCTCTTCGAGTCTGGCGAGACAACGAAGTTAGATTCTTTTTTTGGATTGGTATTAAATGACTATAGTCGAATAAAATAAAAACGAGACAAGGCAGCAAGCCGCAGACAGTACAGATAGTACGGCAAGGCGCAGCAACGCCGTATCGTTTTTATTTTAAATGACTATATAATGCGAATACACCGTACAGCCTGCACTCAGGCTGCCTGAAACCCCATTCCCCACACTGCGGATCCACTCATGTCCCGTAACATCGTCCTCAGCACCCTCGCCCTGTGCCTGCTGGCTGCCTGCAACACTCCTGCCCAACCGGAAAGCACAGACCCACAGACCCAAGCCGCCGCCGCCAAACACCCCGTGCCGCAGCAGCTGGATTTCCGTCGGCTGCAAGGTGTGGCGCAAAGTTTTGAAATTGACGGCCAAACCGTGCATTACCGTGCTTTTGAAAACATTGTCTATGTGCAAAACCCGGTCGATACCCGCTATCAGGTGATGAATATCTACATCCCCGAAGCCTATTTCCACGGCGGCAGCGTGCAGGGTTTTGATGCCGACAGCGCACCGATTTTCCTGCCCAATCAGGTGGGCGGCTATATGCCCGCCGCACCCGGCAAGCCTGAACCGAATACCCGCAACGGCAATCAGCCCAACGCCATTATGGTGGCCTTGTCGCAAGGCTTTGTGGTGGCCAGCCCCGGCGCCCGCGGCCGCAGCGATGCCGGCGGCCGTGCACCGGCGGCCATTGTCGATTTGAAAGCGGCGGTGCGCTACCTGCACGCCAACGATGCCGCCATGCCCGGCCGTGCCGAACGCATTATCAGCAACGGCACCAGTGCCGGCGGGGCTTTGTCGGCCTTATTGGGCACCAGCGGCAATGCGCCCGATTTCGAGCCCTATCTGCGTGAGGCCGGTGCCGCCCCGGCTTCGGATGCGGTGTTTGCGGTATCCGCCTATTGCCCGATTACCAATTTGGAGCACGCCGATATGGCCTATGAATGGCAGTTTAACGGCGTACACGATTACCAAAAAATCAGCATTCAAAACATCGATTACCGCGTGGAACGCAAATTGGTAAAAGGCACGCAAACCGCCGAACAGACGGCCTTGTCCGACCAACTCGCGTCGCAGTTTCCCGCCTATGTCAACAGCCTGAACCTGCGCGACGAAATCGGCCGCCCGCTGCGTTTGGAAGCGGACGGCAGCGGCAGTTTCAAAAACTATATGAACCGCAGACTGCTGCAATCGGCCCAACTGGCGCTGAATGAGGGCACGGATATCCCCGAGCAAGACTGGCTCACCGTGCGCGGCAGCCGCGCCTACGCCGCCGATTTCCACGGTTACGCCCGTTTTGTCGGCCGCCAGAAAACCACGCCTGCTTTTGATGCGGTGGATTTGTCCAGCGGCGAAAACAATCTGTTTGGCGATGAGGCCACCGACAAAAAACACTTTACCGATTTCAGCATGCGGCACAGCACCGTGCCCGGCGCCCGGCGGGCCGATAACGGCATTGTGCGGCTGATGAATGCCATGAATTACATCGGCCCGGACGGTACCCGGCATTACCGCATCCGCGTCGGCCAAAACGACCGCGACACCTCGCTCGCCATCTCCGCCATACTGGCACTCAAGCTGCAAAACCACGGCAAACAGGTGGATTACCACATTCCTTGGGGTGTAGCGCACAGCGGCGATTATGATTTGCCCGAATTGTTTGCCTGGGCCAGAAAAATCAGCCAGGAGCCTTAGGACAAACTGACCATTCGTTCACGGCTGCTTTTTTGTCAAAAATCACCCGCTTCTGTGTTGGAAATGCTCGCAAGGTGTCCAACCTTGCTGCGCTTTCCGCCTTGAATCGGACGTTTTTGCCTAAAAAATCAGCCGTGAACGAATGGTCAGTTCGCCCTAGCCGTACAGCTCAAAAAGGCTGCCTGAAAACTTTCAGGCAGCCTGTTTTATCTGTCTCAAGCACCATGTAATCCCCTGTAGTCAGACCTGACTGTAGAGGCGCTTTGGGCTATAATAGCGCCGCTTTTTTTTGTGCGGAATCACCCGCTGCCCAACCAACCAAAGGGATCACCATGAGCTTGAAAATCGCCATCAACGGCTACGGCCGCATCGGCCGCCAGGTTTTGCGCGCCATCTACGAATACAATCTGCGCGACCAGTTTGAAATTGTGGCCGTTAACGCCAGCGGCGGCCTGGAAACCAATGCCCATCTGACCAAATACGATACCGTCCACGGCCGTTTTGCCGCCGATGTCAGCCACGACGACAGCCACCTCATCGTCAACGGCGACCGCATCCCCTTCTTCTCCACCCGCAACCCGGCCGAATTGCCGTGGCAAGACTTGGGCGTGGATTTGGTAATGGAATGTACCGGTGCCTTTACCAGCAAGGAAAAATGCCAGGCACACATTGATGCCGGCGCCAAAAAAGTGCTGATTTCCGCCCCGGGCGGCGACGATGTCGATGCCACCGTGGTCTATGGTGTCAACCACGATGTGCTCACCGCCGACATGACCGTGGTATCCAATGCCTCCTGCACCACCAACTGCCTGGCGCCGGTGGCCAAAGCCCTGCACGACGGCCTGGGCATCAACAAAGGGCTGATGACCACCATCCACGCCTTTACCAACGACCAAGTGCTTACCGATGTGCGCCACAAAGACCTGCGCCGCGCCCGCAGCGCCGTGGACAATATGATTCCCACCAAAACCGGCGCCGCCAAAGCCGTGGGCCTGGTATTGCCGGAATTGAAAGGCAAACTCGACGGTTTTGCCGTGCGCGTGCCCACCATTAATGTGTCTTTGGTAGACCTGACTTTTGAAGCCGCGCGCGACACCAGCGTGGACGAAGTCAACGCCATCGTCAAAGCCGCAAGCGAAGGCGCGATGAAAAACATCTTGGGCTACAACACCCTGCCCCTGGTGTCTTCCGACTTCAACCACAGCACCGAAGCCTCGACTTTCGACAGCACGCTGACCAAAGTCTCCAACGGCAATATGGTGAAAGTGCTGGCCTGGTACGACAACGAGTGGGGCTTCTCCTGCCAGATGCTCAACACCGCCCGCGCCATGTTCGGTATGAAAGTCACGCCCTTGGTGTAAATCCTGGCGGAAAACAACAACAGGCTGCCTGAAACCGTTTTCAGGCAGCCTGTTTGTCCATTGGAATGTCACAATTGGAATGATCCCATGCGTCCCACCCGGCTCCATTGCCTGATTTACCCGCTCGCCGTCCTGCTTTTACTGCAACTGGGTGGCTGCTACCGCGTGCGTTCGCAACCCGATTTCCGTCCGCACATCGCCGCCACCGCGTCGGCACAGCCTTTGCCGGTACGTCTGCACATGATTGAGGCCGACAGTGCGCTCAATCTGTCTGCCGTCAGCCGCTTGGCACCCTGTATCGACCGCAGCAGCACGCCTGCGCGTCTCTGCACCGATGCCGAAGCGGCCCGGCAACACAATCCTTATATCACCCGTGCACTGGAGCAGGCTTTGCACGACAGCTTCGCCCAAGCACGGCTGTTCAGCGACACCGCCGCGCAGGCAGTGAGTCTCAAAGCCACTGTTTTGTCATTGGATATGCAAGGCTCGCGGCTTCATCGCGGCGACGCGCTGATCCGTTACGAGTTTACCCGCAGCGACAACGGCGACACCCTGTTCAGCACCGACATCCGCAGCCACGCCCGCGAACTGGCCGTCTCACCCGCGGACATGGGCGCTGCCTACGACAAAGCGCTGGCACAAACCGTGCAGACCAATATCGCCGAACTGCTGCGCCGCTTGCAGCAGCCGCAACAGCAAGCACCTTTTTATGTCCGATAAGTTTCAGGCTGCCTGAAAAAAGAGCTTGTCGACGAACACGCAGTATTCAAATAGAATGCCGTACATCATCATTACCTCCCTGCTTTCCAACGGGAAATCTGACAGGTTAACCATGGACTTCATCAATTTTGATACCTTAACCAGCATTGCCTTGGGCATAGGTTTGGCCGCCTGTAGCGGTTTTCGGGTCTTTTTGCCGCTGTTTTTCTTAAGCCTGAGCGCATCCTTGGGCTTTTTTTCGCTCAACGAAGGCTGGCAGTGGCTCGCCCATCCGAGCACGGTTTTGCTGCTGGGTGCGGCTACCTGTGCCGAAGTGGGCGCTTATTTTTTCCCGTGGCTGGACAATGTGCTCGACACCCTGGCCATCCCGCTGGCCGCACTGGCCGGTACGCTGATTATGGTGTCCACCGTGGGCGATATGCATCCGGCCGCGGGCTGGTCCTTGGCGGTGATTGCCGGTGGCGGCACCGCCGGCGGCATCAAAACCGGCATCGGCGGCACCCGCCTGCTCTCCACTTCCACCACCGGCGGACTGGCCAATCCCATTATTGCCTTTATCGAAACCGTGCTCGCCGTTATCGGCACCCTCCTCACCCTGCTGATGCCGGTTTTGATGCTGACGGCCATCATCTTCACCATCATCTGGTTATGGCGCCGCCGCGCCCGCCGCCTGGCTGCGCAGTCATCGGCCTGAAGCCGCCACAAACGATAAGGATACCCATCCCATGCCCATGGTGTCGGTCCGCTTTTCAAACTTGGCACCGTTTAAGCAAAGGCTGCCTGAAACCGTTTTCAGGCAGCCTTTTTTAGTCTGTTTGCGTTAAAATTACACTTTATTTTTATTCCCCCTCTACAAGGCTTCCCCATGTCCGCCCCGCTTCTGATTGACCGTCTGCGCCGCATCGTCGGCGACGCCCATGTTTTAACCGACCCCGCCCGCACCGAACCCTACCGCCAAGGCTACCGTTTCGGCGAAGGCCGCGCCCTGGCCGTAGTGCGCCCGGCCACGCTGTGGGAACAATGGCAGGTGGTGCAGGCTTGTGTGGAAGCCGACGTTATCATCATCTCCCAGGCCGCCAATACCGGCCTCACCGGCGGCTCCACCCCCGACGGCAACGATTACGACCGCGACATCGTCATCATCAACGCCATGCGCATCAACGGCATCCAGCCCATCAACCGCTACGAACAGGTGGTATGCCTGCCCGGCTCCACCCTCAACGAGCTGGAATTGCTGCTCAAGGCACACGAGCGCGAGCCGCATTCGGTGATCGGCTCCTCCTGCATCGGCGCCTCGGTCATCGGCGGCGTGTGCAACAATTCCGGCGGCGCCCTGGTGCACCGCGGCCCGGCCTATACCGAAATGGCGCTCTATGCCCAGGTGAATGCCGAGGGCCGGCTGGAACTCGTCAACCATCTCGGCATCGATTTGGGCGAGGACCCGGAAGAAATCCTCACCAATTTGCAGGAAGGCCGCTACCAGCGCAAAGACATCCACCCCGCCGGCAAAGGCCACGACCACCAATACTGCCAGCATGTGCGCGACATCGACGCCGACACCCCCGCCCGCTTCAATGCCGACCCGGCACGCCATTACGAAGCCTCCGGCAGCGCCGGCAAACTGGCGGTCTTCGCCGTGCGCCTCGACACCTTCCCGCTGGAGAAAAACACCGCCGTGTTCTATATCGGTACCAACCAGACCGAAGTGCTGGACGAATTGCGCCGCCATATGCTCGGCCAATTCGAATCCCTGCCCGTTTCCGGTGAATACATCCACCGCGACGCCTTCGACATCGCCGTGGAATACGGCAAAGACACCTTCTGGCTGATCAAACACATCGGCACCCACAACCTGCCCAAACTGTTTGCCACCAAGGCCAAGGTGGACCGCTGGGCGCGCAAAATCCCCTTCCTCCCGCGCCATTTCAGCGACCAAGTGATGCAGGTGTTTTCACGCATCCTGCCCAAACACCTGCCGCAATCCATCCTCAATTTCCGCCAGCGCTACGAACACCATCTGATTCTGAAAATGGGCGGCAGCGGCATCGACGAAGCCCGCAGCCATCTGCGCACCTATTTTGCCGACGCGCACAAAGGCGGTTATTTCGAATGCAATGCCGCCGAAACCCAGGCCGCCATGCTGCACCGCTTTGCCGTGGCTTCCGCTGCCGTGCGTTACCGCGCCGTACACAGCAATGAGGTGGAAGACATTGTGGCCTTGGACATCGCCCTGCGCCGCAACGACCGCGACTGGTTCGAACGCCTGCCCGCCGAAATCGACGCCAAAATCAGCCACAAACTCTATTACGGCCACTTTATGTGCCATGTATTCCACCAGGACTACATCGTCAAAAAAGGCCACGACTGTATGGCGCTAGAGCACGAAATGCTGGCACTCTTGGACGAGCGCGGCGCGCAATACCCGGCGGAACACAATGTCGGCCACCTCTACGAAGCCAAACCGGCGCTGAAAACCTTCTACCGCCAGCTCGACCCGACCAATAGCTTCAACCCCGGTATCGGCAAAACTTCGAAGAAAAAACATTGGGCAGAGTAAGGTTTAGCCCAAACAAAAAAGCGTGTGAACTTGGGTTCACACGCTTTTTGTCATTATGAAAAGGCTGCCTGAAAACCTGTTGCACATCTGTTTTCAGGCAGCCCGAAACCTTTGCACAATCTCACGCTGTCTGCACGATGGGCAGTAGAGTGGGCATTTCTGCCCACACATTATCTTGGTTAATCCGCAGCTTAAAATAGCAGCTAGGAATATCCACCCTATCTTATTGTGCTCATTCAGCGATTTTGTAAAGCGCTCCGCTTATGGCTCAGCCCAGCGTTTCTTCGCGCACTTGAATGTCCTCGTCGTACGTGAAGTTGTTGCAATAGCGCCAGGAGAGGATGCGTTGCAACACATGGAAAATCAGTTGCGGGTCGGTAGGGGCGTTCTCCACGGTGAGGGTGACGCGCTTTGCGCTGATCTTGGCGGCATGGCGGTAAGGCGCACGGGCAGCTTGCGGCTGCCTGCGGGGATTTTTCTGGTGGTCGAAGGCGGTTTTTTCCAGCAGCTCGTTCATCAGTGTGAACTGCGCGGCAAGCAGTTGCTGCGCCTCGGGGCTCAATGCACAGGCCAGCTTGAAGGTGACGGTGAAACGCTTGTTGTCCGTCTCCTGCGGCCAGATGAAACCTGCGACCACAAACGCGCAGCTTGCGACTTCAAAGCCTTGACCCAGACGCTTTTGCAGCTCATGTACCGGTGCAAAGGCAAAACGCTCGCTGCGCACGGTGCAGGCGGTGATGACCGGCGCGTGGGGCTGCGCGATGAAGCCGGCATGGTCAATCAGGTTGAGTACCGCCGTCAGCTGCCAGTCTTCTGAAAACACCGGACGCGGCAGGATGATCTCCAGCTGGTTGCGGGCGGTGGCGCGCACGATGGCATCCGGTGCGTCTTCAAGCCCGGCTGCATCCGCCAGTGTGCGGCTCCAGCCGATCAGCAAACGGTCGAGTTCATCTGCGGCGAGCAGTGCTTCGGCCGGGTAGCCGTCTGCCGTTTGCAGGGTGATGCGCACCGCATCGTCTTCGCCCACTTCAAAACTGACCGGATAGCCAAGCTCACGGACATCAGGCTTTTCGAACCATTTGCCGTCGTAAAAACGGCGCGTCCAGTCAACGCTTGACTGCTTGTCTATCGTGAAGAACACATGCTGCGGATATTCCAGGCTGGGCGTGTTGTTGCCGCTGGGCTTGAGCCGTTTGCCCAGCTCGAAATACAGCGGCAGAAGGTCATCATCGACCCCGGCTTGGCCGGTGATGGGGCGCTCACCCAGCTGGAACAGCACGCTGTCATGCCCGGTTTGCCAGGTGATTTCCGGCGGTAGCCCACGGGTCACGGCGGCAAGGCCGCCCATCCGGCTGAGAAACGGCTCACCCACCAGGGTCAACCAGTTGAGCCCCAGAATCCAGGTGCGGGCGGGGTCGTCCTCGTAACCTTGGCTCCAGCCGCGCGGGTACAGGTATTGCGCGTCCAGCGCCGGATATTTGCGCGCCACATCGTAGCTGTACCCACCCTGCTCAGGCCCGTAGCCGGGGTAATCTTGCGACAGACACATGCCGTAACCGGAAAAGCCCGAGCGGGTGGGGATCGCCAGCAGCGCCGCCTTCAGCGCATCGATATCCAGCGTGCCGTTTTCGAAGTCTTCCACCGGCACCGTGGCATCCAGACGGCTGGTGTCTCCTATTTGGAAACGAAAGGAGGTGGGGCCGGCATCATGGACTCTTTCGATGGTGCGGCCGGACTGAAACTCAAAGCCGATGAAGGTGAAGGTGGGCGGCGGTACCACATCGCGCAGGTGCTGGAACGGTGTCCAGTCGCCTTTCTGGATGGATTTTCGCCTGCGGTCGGTGCGGCCACCTTCCCAAAAGCGCAGACGCTCGGCATCACGCCGCAGGATGGGCGCGAACACTTCAAACAGCCTTTGGTATTCATCCACAAAATCAAACGGGTGCGCCTGATGGATGGATGAGAGCAAACCCAAACGAAACGCCGGGCGGGCAATCTCCCCCAGTCGCGGTAGGCGACAGTCGGAATTCACGCCGAGAAAAATCGGGTCATCGGTCCACTTCATCGGGATACTCCAAGGTTGAAACAAATACCAGTGGACTCAAATGTACAGCAACCTGCCGCCATCCACGGCGATGATTTGCCCGCCGACACAGGGGTTTTGATAAAGCCGTAACTCTGTGCGATGCCCTCCCCGCCAAGCTTGGCGATACAGGGGATCAACAGGCAAGCCAACAGGCAGGTCCACAAGGATATCGCACAGAAATGTGCTGCAGACGGGTGTTACAAAAAACTCAACTGTAACCATGTTTGATTTGACCCAGATGTTCAAGCACGCCAACCACCGTCCAGCTCAAACAGCATAATCACCGTGGCCGTGTAATTGATGGGATACACAATCAGCCACCACACCATGGCTTCCAGCAGGCCGAACCATCCGGCCAGCAGGCACACCGCGCCTGCCGACCACGTCAGCAGCAACAGCGTCCACAGCGGCCATGCAGGCGGTTTGCCCGATTCCGGCGAACCGCTGCGCAAATATTCGCTCACCGTGGGCGCACCGCTGAAGCGGGCCAGCGTATTCCACACCGCCCATGCCAGCACGGTGTAGACCGGCGGTACCAGCAACAACAGCAGGATATGGGCCCAGAAAGACACCGGGCCGAAGATATACGCCAGATGCAGGCCGAATTGCAGCAATCCGGCAATGCCCAGCAAGGCTATCATGGCTTTCATAAACCGCTCTCGCAACACGGAACACGTAAAGGCATTATAGCGGTAAGTGCGCTTATTTCAGGCTGCCTGAAAACGCTTAGGGCAAATCATGCCGAAACAATACCACATCGCTTTGCCGCGCCAGCTGACGGTACAAGGTTTGGGCGGTGTGGTTGTCGCTGTCGGTAACCCAATAGACGCGGTTGCATCCGGCAGCGGCGGCGTGGACATAGGCGGTTTCGATCAAACGGCGGGCGATGCCGTGGCGGCGGGCTTCGGGCTGCACAAACAGGTCTTCCAAATACAGGCATTCGCCGATATGCCAGGTATTGGGGTGTTGCACCGCATGGGCAAAGCCCAACAGGCTGCCTGAAACATCAAACGCACCCCAGCCGTGCATCTGCGGATGGTTTAGCAGCCGCTGCCATGTGTGGCGGCTCACGTTTTCAGGCAGCCCGGTGTGGTAAAAATCCAGATACTGCTGCCACAGGGTGTGCCAGGCTGCTTGGTCGGCCGCGGTCAAAGAACGGATATCAATGCTTGTCAAAATGTTGGTTCCAGTGGGTAGGGTGGGCATTCATGCCCACCGTTTTAAAATTATCAAAGTGGTTTGGTGGGCATAAATGCCCACCCTACGCTCTATGGTTCTGCCAGCCGGCCTTCCCCCACAAAAAACAGGGGCACACGCCCCTGTCGTCTGCACGGCAGTGCCGTTTAATGCGCCAAAATCTTGGACAAAAACAGCTGTGCGCGTTCGCCGCGCGGGGTGGTGAAGAATTCTTCCGAACCGGTGTCTTCCTCAATGCGGCCTTCGTCCATAAAAATCACGCGGTTGGCTACTTGGCGGGCGAAGCCCATTTCGTGGGTCACGCACATCATGGTCATGCCCTCTTTGGCCAGACCCACCATCACGTCCAGCACTTCCTGCACCATTTCCGGGTCCAGCGCCGATGTCGGTTCGTCAAACAGCATCACCACCGGGTCCATGCTCAGGGCGCGGGCAATGGCCACGCGCTGCTGCTGGCCGCCGGAGAGCTGCGCCGGAAATTTGTGCGCGTGCGCGCTCAGGCCCACGCGGTCGAGATAGGCCAGGCCTTTTTTCTCCGCCTCGGCCTTGCTGCGGCCCAGCACCTTGATTTGCGCCACGGTCAGGTTTTCGGTAATCGACAAATGCGGAAACAGCTCGAAATGCTGAAACACCATGCCCACGCGGCTGCGCAGCTGGGGCAGATTGGTTTTGCGGTCGGCCAGCGAAGTGCCGTCCACCACAATATCGCCTTTCTGAAACGGCTCCAGGCCGTTCACGCATTTGATCAGCGTGGATTTGCCGCTGCCCGAAGGGCCGCACACCACCACCACATCGCCTTTCTGAATGGCGGTGGAACAATCGGTCAGCACCTGGAAATCGCCATACCATTTGCTGACGTCTTGGATATGGATCATGGGTTCCTTGCTCATACTCTCAACCTTTGCTGTAATTTTTTCACACCGTACATGGCCGTGGCGCTGATGACAAAATACACCACACCGGCCAGCAGGATATAGGGGGTTAGCAGATTCATCAGGTCACCGCGCACATATCCGGCGCGGAAAAAGTCCACCAGGCCGATGGCCGCCACCAGCGTGGTGTCCTGAAACAGAATAATGCTCTGCTGCAAAATCAGCGGCAGCATTTTGCGGAAAGCCTGCGGCAGGATGATCAGGCGCATGGTCTGGCCGTAAGTCATCCCCAGCGCATAGGCGGCATTGAACTGGCCTTTGGAGATGGACTGGATACCGGCGCGCACCACTTCCGAAAAATAGGCCGCTTCAAACAGCATAAATGCCACCGCGCACGACAAAAACGCCACATTAACCGTCAGGAAACGACCGGTAATCAGGCTGTAAATCATCGGCACGGCGTAGTAAAACCAAATCAGCACCAGCAGCAGCGGCACGGAACGGAAATAGTTCACATAGGTCTTGGCCAAAAACGACAACCAGCCGAATTTCGACAGCCGCGCCAGTGCCAACAGCGTACCGATGATGATGCCGCCGGCCACGCCCAGGGCCAGCAGGCGCAGGGTAATGCCCAGGCCCTGCATCAGGCCGGGCATGGCGGCGTTTAATTCGCCCATACTCAATCCGAACATCATTTACCCTCCGCAATCAGGCCGGGCACGCGCAAACGGCGCTCCAAGCGGGTCATCAGCATCAAAAGCGTGATGTTGACGGCCATGTAAATCAAGGTGGCGTAGGTGTAGATTTCCAGATTGCTCTGCGTGTATTCGGCAATGGTTTTCACCTGCGAAATCAGCTCCGACACCCCCACCAGCGAAGCGATGGACGCGTTTTTGAAACAGTTGGTCAATTCCGAACCCAAAGGCGGCAGAATGGTGCGGAAGGCCTGCGGCAGCAGCACCTGCTTATAAACTTGCGGTGTGCTGAAACCCAGCGCATAGGCTGCCTGCGACTGCCCGCGGGGCAGCGCCTGAATGCCGGTGCGCACCTGTTCGCAAATCCGCGCCGCGGTAAACAGGCCCAAGCCTATGCTGGCCGAGAGCATGGCAGACGTATTCGGCGCCAAGCCGAAAAACCACCATTGTTTCAAACCTTCGGGAAAGAAATTGGGAATAACGTAATACCAGATAAACAGCTGGATCAGCAGCGGCACATTGCGAAACAGCGTCACATAGCCTGCCGCCAGACGGTTCAGCCCTTTGTTGGGCAGGGTGCGCATAATACCCAAGATGGTGCCCAACACCATGGCGATGGTCCACGCCACCGCGCCGATGCCGAACAGCCACAACAGGCCGGTGAGCACCCAGTCCAGATAGATTTCGTTACCGATGCCCGTTTTGTCCCACAAAACGCCCCAGTTCCATGTGTAATTCATCAGCCTACCCCTACACCTAATATAAAGGCTGCCTGAAACAGTTTCAGGCAGCCTTGGCATTGACCTTCGCTGTATACGATGTCGGCTTATTCGTCGGCAGCCTTGTCGTGCGGATTGGCGATGATGGCCTTCATCTCGTCAGACATGGGGAATTCCATATTAGAGTTTTTCGGCGGAATCGGGCTTTCAAACCACTGTTTGTACAGGGTGTTGATTTCGCCGGAAGCATACACTTCGTTCAGGGCGTCGTTGACCACTTTTTGGAATTCGGCATCGCCTTTGCGCATCATGCAGCCGTAATTTTCATACGACATCGGCGTGCCGACGATTTCCCATTTGTCCGGGTCGGCCGCTTTGGCACGGGCACCGGCCAAGAGCACGTCGTCCATCATAAACGCCTGGGCGCGGCCGTTTTGCAGCATCAGGAAAGACTCGCCGTGGTCTTTGGCGGAAATCACATTGATGCCGGCCTGGTTTTTATCGTTGTACTCTTTCAGCAAACGCTCGGAAGTGGTGCCGGAAGTGGTGACCACGGTTTTGCCTTTCAGGTCCGGGTAATCCTGAATACCGGCGGCCTTGTCGGCGAGCAGACGGGTGCCCACCACAAAGAAGTTGTTGGAGAACTGCACCTGCTGTTGGCGTTCCACATTATTGGTGGTGGAGCCGCACTCCAAATCCACGGTGCCGTTCACCACCAGCGGAATGCGGTTTTGCGAAGTCACCAGGTTGTAGCGCACTTTCAAATCGGGCATGTTCAAATGGGTTTTCAGCGCCTCCACCACTTTCAGCTGCAAATCGTGCGCATAGCCGATGGGCTGGTTGGGATTGTCGGCAATATAGGAGAAGGGAATGGATGCATCACGGTGACCCAAAACCACGGTACCGGATTGTTTGATTTTGTCGATGGTGCTGCCGCCTGCGGCTGCCTGTTCCGGTGCGGACGCACCGCCGCCTGCCGGCGCTTGGGCCGTTGTGTCACCGCCGCCACAGGCCGCCAGAGAAAAAGCCGTCAGACAGGCCAGGCCCAGCGGTTTCCAATTTTGTTTCAACATCATGTGTCTCCTTATTATGATTAAATGGCTGCTTGTGTACTTTTACACGGCTTTGCAGATAGCCGTATGGTTTCACAAACAAAAGCAGAGCGTCAACAATTAAATTAACTTACAAAAACAGGCGACATAGAAATGGGCAGATTTTAATCTAACATCATGAATTGCCGATATAAGCCATGAATAATCCATGCGCCTGCCCGACCACCCTTAGCTGCTGTTTTTGTAGAAAAATTACTTACACATCCAAATATTCCAAAATCTCCTTGGCTGCCTCACGCCCCTCAGCCACCGCAGTCACCACCAAATCCGAGCCGCGGGTGATGTCGCCGCCAGCGAAGATTTTCGGGTTGGATGTTTGTTGTGCCAGCGTGCCGGCGCGGGCGATGCGGCCTTTGTTGTCGGTGTTTACGCCCACGCTCGCCAGCCACGGCATGGCGTGCGGGGCGAAGCCGAAGGCGACGATGACCGCATCGCAGGCGATGATTTCTTCGCTGCCTGCGATGATTTGCGCGCTACGGCGGCCGTTTTCGTCCGGCTCGCCCATGCGCGTTTTGGCGACTTTGATGCCGGTGACTTTGCCGCTGTTATCGGTTTGCACTGCCAGCGGTTCGGCTTCGATTTGGATCGGTTGCGCGTTGAATTCAAAGCCCACGCCTTCTTCTTTGGCGTTGGTGTATTCCTTTTTGCTGCCCGGCATATTGGCGGCATCGCGGCGGTACACGCAGGTCACGATGCTTGCCCCTTGGCGCACCGATGTGCGCACGCAGTCCATGGCGGTATCGCCGCCGCCGAGCACCACCACGCGTTTGCCAGCCATGCTCACATAATCGGGTGCGGCAAGCCCGAGCAGGTGTTGCGTATTGCCGATGAGAAACGGTAGCGCCGAATACACGCCTTGCGCGTCTTCGTTGGGAATATCGGCTTTCATGCCCTGATAAGTGCCGACGCCCAAAAACACCGCATCGTATTCGTTCAGCAAATCATCGAGCTGCACATCTTTGCCGATTTCCACGCCGAGCTTAAATTCGATGCCCATTTGGGTGAACAATTCGCGGCGGCGCGTCATCACGCTTTTTTCGAGCTTGAAGGCGGGAATGCCGAAGGTGAGCAGGCCGCCGATTTCCGCTTGGCGTTCATAGACGGTCACGTCCACGCCGTTGCGGATTAACACATCGGCGCAGCCCAGACCTGCCGGCCCCGCACCGATGACCGCCACTTTTTTGCCCGCTTTGGGCACATCGCCGACGCTCGGTTTCCAGCCCATTTCAAAGGCTTTTTCGGTGATGTATTTTTCGACATTGCCGATGGTTACCGCGCCAAACTCGGCATTCAGCGTGCAATCGCCTTCGCACAAGCGGTCTTGCGGGCAGACGCGGCCGCACACTTCCGGCAGGGTGTTGGTGGCATGCGCGAGTTCCGCCGCTTCGATAATGCGCCCTTCGTTGGCGAGTTTGAGCCAGTTGGGGATGTTGTTGTGCAGCGGGCATTTGTTTTGGCAATAGGGGTTGCCGCACGCCAAACAGCGGTCGGCCTGCGATTGCGCTTGGGTGTCGGAAAATTCCACATAAATCTCGCGAAACAAACGCTTGCGTTCGCCGAGCGGAATCTTGGGCGGATCAACGCGCGGCAGGTCGATAAACTGGTAAACATTGTCTTTGGCCATGATGTGTTCCTTTTGCAAATTGCGTTTTCATTCAAGTAGCTGGTTTGCAAGCATTTTGCATTTTTTGCAAAGTGCTTTTTTATCAATGGGGTTTATCCCACGAACCGTTGCATTTTTTGCAACAGTTCAAAAACCGTTTTTATAGTGATTTTTTACCGCAAGAAGTGCTTATCTATGGTAATAAATTACTATTTTTAAGCATTTTATGGTGGGTTTAGCCACCCTACGCCTGCTATTTTTTTGCTTTCATTTCCAAAAACTCTGCATAACGATGGTCCATTACTTCCTTGATTTCTTGGTAGTTTTCCTGAGAGTTTTCAATGTAAAAATAGGCATTGTCAAAATTCTTTTCGCCAAATTTTCTGCTTACAAAATCGGCATAATCTTGCAAATACCAATTGTGCAATTTGGCAAATTTAGTCTTTTCGGAAGTGTAATATGCTTTGGCAAAGGCTTTTCCCTTGGTATTGAGCAGTTCATCGTCAAAAACGCCGTCCATGCCAAAGTAAAATAAATGCCTGCAATCCACGCTTTCATCGCCACTTTCTATGGCTTTGATTTCATTTTCAAATTCTTCCAACAACATTCGGGAATACATCTTATTTTCTATGCACCAGCGAAGAAAAAACGCAATGTGCGTAGCGCCATTTTCGTTTGGAATATCCTTGGGAGCGTTGTCTGCTCCCCAATGCCATTTGGCTTTGTCATAAACTACAGAACTCATAATTTTCAATACCTTTAAAATTCTAGGGCAGCGCCTAAAAGTTTCTACAAAAGGGTTGTTTGTTGTGTTTTTTAAGCGCCTTTTATCTTTTCAGGCAGCCTTTTTCTATAAAACCAATCCAAAGGCTGCCTGAAAGCCCACACCCTACGCCGTTACCGCCCGCAGTTCCACCACCGCGCGGCGTTTATGGCCGAGCAAGGCGTTGACGTCATTGGCTTTGGGTTTCACCAGCACAAAGCGGCCGATGTAGTTTTCCCAATCGCCCAAGATGCGTTCGCCCAAGCGGCTGTGGGTGTGTTCCACATGGCGTTCGATGAGTCCGCGCAGGTGTTCTTGGTGGGTGGGCAGGTCGGCGATGGACAGCCCTTCGACCATTTCGCCGTTGATGCGTTTGGTGAAGTTGCCGTCCACATCGAGCACATAGGCAAAGCCGCCGGTCATGCCCGCGCCGAAGTTGATGCCGGTTTTGCCCAAGATGGTAACCACGCCGCCGGTCATGTATTCGCAGCCGTTATCGCCGATGCCTTCTACGACCGCCAAGGCGCCGGAATTGCGCACGGCAAAGCGTTCGCCGACGCGCCCTGATGCAAAGAGTTCGCCGCCGGTCGCGCCATAGAGACAGGTATTGCCGGCAATGGCGGCGTCTTCGGCTTTGAAGGCCACGCCGTTGTGCGGGCGGATGACGATGCGCCCGCCTGCCATGCCTTTGCCGACGTAATCGTTGGCATCGCCGGTGAGTTCGATGTTCACGCCGCCCGCCAGCCACACGCCCAAGCTCTGCCCGGCGGTGCCGTTTAGGCGGATATTGAAGGCTTGGCCGTTTTTGCCACGGTTGCCGTGCGCGAGCGCAATGCTGCCCGATATGGTTGCGCCCACGCTGCGGTCGGTGTTGCAAATATCGAAACGCATGTCGTGGCCGGTGCCGCTCGCCAAAGCGTCTTGTGCGGCCTGCATGATCTCGGCATTCAGACGGCCTTTGTCAAACGGGGCGTTGGTTTGCGTGCAATGGCGCGCGCTGCCGTCCGGCACTTGCGGCGAATACAAGAGTTTGCTTAAGTCCAAGCCTTGCTGTTTGGCGGTTTGTCCGTCGATGATGTCGAGCAAATCGGTGCGGCCGATGAGATCGGTGAGTTTTTCCACGCCAAGGCTTGCCATGATTTCGCGCACGTCTTGGGCGATGAATTTGAAGTAGTTCATGGCTTTTTCAGGCAGCCCGTGGTAGTGCTTGCCGCGCAGGGTGTCGTCTTGGGTGGCGATGCCGGTGGCGCAGTTGTTGAGATGGCAGATGCGCAAATAGCGGCAGCCGAGCGCCACCATGGGGCCGGTGCCGAAACCGAAACTTTCCGCGCCCAAAATCGCGGCTTTGACGATGTCCAAACCGGTTTTCAAACCGCCGTCCACTTGCAGGCGCACTTTGTGGCGCAGATTGTTTTCCACCAGCGCCTGCTGCGCTTCGGCCAAGCCCAATTCCCACGGGCTGCCCGCGTATTTGACGCTGGAGAGCGGACTGGCGCCCGTGCCGCCGTCGTAGCCTGCGATGGTTATCAAATCGGCATAGGCTTTGGCGACACCGGTGGCAATGGTGCCAACCCCGGGCAGGGACACGAGTTTCACCGAAATCAGCGCTTTGGGGTTGATTTGTTTCAAATCGAAAATGAGCTGCGCCAAGTCTTCGATGGAATAAATATCGTGGTGCGGCGGCGGCGAAATCAGCGTAGAACCGGGCACGGCATAGCGCAGCTGCGCGATATAGGGCGTGACCTTATCGCCCGGCAACTGGCCGCCTTCGCCCGGTTTGGCGCCCTGCGCCACTTTAATCTGAATCACGTCCGCACTCATCAAGTAAGCGGGCGTGACGCCAAAGCGCCCTGATGCGACTTGTTTGATGCGCGAGACTTTTTCGGTGCCGTAGCGTTTGGGGTCTTCGCCGCCTTCGCCGGAATTGGAATAGCCGCCCAAGCGGTTCATGGCAATCGCCAGCGATTCGTGCGCTTCGGGCGAGAGTGCGCCGATGGACATCGCCGCGCTGTCAAAGCGTTTGAACAAGTTTTCAGACGGCTCGACTTGCTCCAGTGCAATCGGCGTGCGTCCTTCGCTTTTGAGCCGTAGCATATCGCGGATGGTGGTCACGGGGCGGTTATTGACCGCATCACGATACAGGCGGTATTTGCCGTAATCGCCGCTGTTGCAGGCAGCTTGCAAGGTATTGACCACATCGGGGTTGTAGGCGTGGTATTCGCCCTGCGGTTTGAATTTGAGCAGGCCGCCCGCGTCAATCTGCGCGCTCTTGCGCCATGCGCGTTTGCGGGTGGCGCTGATCTGCGCGTGCAAATCGGCAAACGATGCGCCTTCGATGCGGCTGGTGATGTCGGGGAAGCACAGCGCGACAATCTCGCTGTTCATGCCTACCAGCTCGAACAAACGGGCGCAGCGGTAGGACGACACGCAGGAAATGCCCATTTTCGACATGATTTTGTATAAGCCTTTGTTGATGCTGTTGCGGAAATTGCTCATCACCACGCGCAAGGGCTTGGCAATCGCGCCCACCGCCACCATGTGCGCCAAGCTCTCATAGGCCAAATACGGATAGACAGCCGTCGCGCCCAAACCAATCAGCACGGCGAAATGGTGCGGATTGCGCGCTTCGCCGGTCTCGACAATGATGTTGGCGTCGCAGCGCAGGTTTTGCGCCACCAAGCGGTTTTGCAAAGCGCCGACCGCCAAGGCAGACGGAATCGGCTGGCGGTCTTGGGCGATGTTGCGGTCGGATACCACCAAAAGCACCGCGCCGTTTTTCACCGCCTGCTCGGCTTGGTCGCACAGCGTTTGCAGGGCTTGTTTTAAGTCGGTATCGGGCGCATAAGTGGCATCGAGCACGGCGTGCCCGTAATGCTCGGCGGGCAGCGTAAGCAGTTGCTGCATATCGGAATAGAGCAGCACGGGCGATTTGAAATTGACGCGCTGGCTCATGCCTTCGGCTTCAAAAAACACACTCATTTCGCGGCCGATGCTGGTCGTAAGGCTCATCACATGCGCTTCGCGTAAAGGGTCAATCGGCGGGTTGGTCACTTGCGCGAAATACTGGCGGAAATAATCAAACACCAAGCGCGGGCGCTGTGATAACACCGCAAACGGCGTGTCGTCGCCCATAGAGCCGACGGCTTCCTGCCCGTCTTCGCCCATAACACGCACGGTGCTTTCCAGCTCTTCCAAGTCATACAAAAACTGCTTTTGATAGACGGCGAGCATCTGCGCATCCATACCCGATTCGCCCACCGCATCTTCGGGCATCTGCTCAAAGGGAATCAGGCGCTGCACATGCTTATCCAGCCACGCGCGATAGGGGTGGCGCGCGCGCAATTCGTTGTCGATGTCATCCGAATGCAAGAGCTTGCCGTTTTTGGTGTCGATCACCAACAGCTGCCCCGGCCCCACGCGGCCTTTTTCCACCACTTCATCGGGCGCGTAATCCCAAATGCCCACTTCCGATGCAATGGTAATCAGGCGGTCTTGGGTAATCACATAACGCGCGGGGCGCAGGCCGTTGCGGTCGAGATTACAGGCGGCATAGCGGCCGTCTGAAAGCACAATGCCCGCCGGCCCGTCCCACGGCTCCATGTGCATGGAATTGAAATCGTAAAAGGCGCGCAAATCGTCATCCATATCGGGGTTTTGCTGCCAAGCGGGCGGCACGAGCAGGCGCATGGCGCGGAACAAATCCATGCCGCCGCACACAAACACTTCGAGCATATTGTCGAGCGAGCTGGAATCCGAGCCGCTTTCGTTCACAAACGGCGCGGCGCTCTGCAAATCGGGAATCAGCGGCGTGTGGTATTTATAGCCCCGCGCACGCGCCCAGGCGCGGTTGCCGGAAATGGTGTTGATTTCGCCGTTGTGCGCCAGATAGCGGAAGGGCTGCGCCAGCTTCCAGCGCGGCTGGGTATTGGTGGAAAAGCGCTGGTGAAACAGGCAAATAGCGGATTGCATCCGCAAATCGCCCAAATCCAGATAAAACTTGGGCAAGTCTTTGGGCATACACAAGCCCTTGTAAATCACGGTTTGGTTGGAAAAACTGCAAATATAAAAATCATCGTGGCTGATGCGTTTTTCGATGCGCCGCCGCGTCACGAACAGGCGGCGCTGCAAATCCTGCGTGCGCCAGCCGGACGGCGCATTGATAAACACCTGCTTGATTTGCGGCATATCGGCCAAGGCAATCGAACCGAGCACGGAAGGATCAGTCGGCACATCGCGCCATGCTGCGATAGAAAGCGTTTCACGCGTGAGTTCTTCGTTGATAATCGCGATGCAGTTTTGCGCTTCGGCTTCGTCACGGGGCAAAAACACCTGCCCCACGGCAAATTTCTGCGCCAACGTAAAGCCCGCTTCTTCGGCCACGGTGCGGAAAAACGATTCGGGCATTTGAATGGACAAACCGCAGCCGTCGCCGGTTTTGCCGTCCGCCAAAATCGCACCGCGATGCTGCATGCGCGACAAACCCAAAATGGCGTTGCGCACCACTTTGTGGCTTTGCACGCCGTCGATATTGGCAATCAGGCCGAAGCCGCAGTTTTCTTTTTCCAGGGAGCGGTCGTATAACATGGTGGTCTGCTTTCTGTGTCCGGTTATTCTTATGTCGTTTTGCATTTCAGGCAGCCTAAAATGCTGCATTGCAAAAACGCAAAAAATACGCCTGTTAAAGGCGTCCGTCAAAGATTTTATTTCGCCTAGCGGCACAAACCGGCCTTGCTCTTGGCATATTTACGCCAAAATCCGCACGCTTTGCCGCCTCCGCCGCCATATGCTGTTAATGCTGCAGTGCAATAGCGGCAAAATCCACCAAATTTAAGCCCTGCCCGCTCCGGCACACATTTATTTACATATTTGAGCTTTGCGCTAAAAATAGATATGATAAGCACTATTATTCGTACACAAAGGACACATAAATGAAACGCTCTACCCTCGCCATGGCCGTGACCGCCCTGTTTGTGCCCGCGGCCTATGCCGCCGACGGCAACGAAGCGGAATTGTCGCCGATTGTGGTCACCGCCGACCGCCACCAGCAACGCCTCGACCAAGCGGCGCCGAATGTGGCGGTGATTAACCGCAACACCCTCAATCAGGCCGCCGCGCAAAATCTGGACGATATGATGCTGTATGAAGCCGGGGTAGACGTAACTTCCGATAACCAGCGCCGCGGCCACGGCAGCGTGAATATCCGCGGCATCGACGGCAACCGCATTCTGATGATGGTGGACGGCATCCGCATTCCCGAGTCTTATGCCGGCGGCGGTCCCAACAGCACCATTTCCGGCCGCGATCTGGTGGAAGCGGATACCCTGAAGCAGGTGGATATTGTGAAAGGCCCTTATTCCGCCCTCTACGGCAGCGATGCCCTGGGCGGGGTGGTGAATATGAATACCTTGAGTCCGCGTGATTTGGTCGATGCCGACAAGCCCTGGCATGCCGGTTTGAAATACGGCTACCGCAGCCGCGACCGCAGCCACGGCGTGACTTTGAGTGCCGCAGGCTATACGCCCTATGCCGATGCCTTGCTGATGCTGACCCAACGCCGCGGCCACGAAAGCAAAAACCGCGGTGACGTCCACAGCGCCGATATGGGCCGCACCGCCAGCAATCCGCAAGAACAAAAAAGCTATAACGTGCTGTTTAAAGCCAGCGCGGGCAATGAGCAACACCGTGGCGAAATCCTGTTTGAACAATTCCGCCGCAAAAACGACAGCACCCTGCTCAATACCATGGGCAGCGTAGCCTACGGCCCGGTGGTGGCCACCACCCACAGTGCCTACGGCTACGACCGCGCCCGCCGCCAGCGCATCGAAGCGGGCTATCGCTACCGCGGTGAAGGCGCGTTGCAGGAAGCCTATTTCGGCCTCTACCAGCAAAAACTGAATGCCGAAGACGACACCGTGGCGCACGAATCCAGCCGCATGGGCATGGTACCTTTGAGCAACGGCGTGCGTTATGCCGATTACGGCTTTGACCAGACCACCCGCGGCATACAGGGCCGCACGGTGTGGGGCTTCCAAACCGGGCCGGTGGCACACACCTTGGTGGCCGGTGCCGAATACAAACACACCCGCACCGAGCGCCCGCGCGACAGCACCATCGTCAATGCCGACGGCAGCATCAGCAAGGATTATGCAGGCAGCACCTTCCCCAGTAAAACCTTCCCCGACAGCCGCCGCAAGACCTATTCCGTCTATGTACAGGACAGCTTGAAATGGGGTAGCGGTATCACCCTCACCCCGGCCGTGCGCTTTGAAAAAGAAAGCCTCACCCCGGATATCGACCAGGCCTACCGGAATGCCAACCCCGACCCCAACAAGCAGCCGCAGAAATTCAGCGACAGCGCCATCACCCCCAGCCTGCGCTTAAGCGTGCCCTTTGGCGATGCCTTCACCGGTTTTGCCGGCTATTCGCAGGGCTTCCGCACGCCGCCGTTCGATACGTCCACCATGGCGTTTCGCAATACCGCCCACGGTTATGAAATCCTGCCCAATCATGATTTGAAATCCGAACGTTCGCGCAGTCTGGAAGCGGGTCTGAAATTCCGCAACGGGCATGTGAGCGCGCAAGTGACCGCCTTTCACAACCGTTACCGCGACTTTATCAGCCGCCAGTTCCAATATATGGCTTACTTCAATGGCCGCCCCTTGCAGATTTACCAATACAAAAATCTGGACAGTGTGAAAACCCACGGCCTGGAAATCGCCGCCCGCGCACGCCTGAATGCGCAATGGCAGCTGCACGGCCAAGTGGCGTGGATGCGCGGCCGCGACGGCAAGGGCAACAACCTCGACACCGCCCTGCCCTTAAACGGCGTGGTGGGTGTGGATTACAGCCAGGGCGTATGGGGCGCGGGCACGCGTTTGCGCTGGGCCGCGGCACAAACACGCACCAGCACCGAGAGCATGTTCAAAACGCCCGGCTACGGCGTATGGGATGCCGGTGTGTGGTACAAACCGCATAAAAGCGTGGAACTGGGCCTGAATGTGTACAACATCGGCAACAAGAAATACTGGCAGCACGCCGATGTGGCCGGTGTAGAGCGCAGCAGCACCATAGACAGCTACAGCCAGCCCGGCCGCAATATCGCCGCTACGGTGCAGCTGAAGTTTTAAGGGCTGCCTGAAACATGTGTAGGCGCCCCGCACGGCATCGCAGATGCCGCCATCCATGTAGGGGCGGGTTTTACACCCGCCCGTTCTGTGGTTTGCAGCATTGCGCACTACTGTCCGGGGAAAATTTCTGAATCACATCCGGCAGTATAAACAGTGTCAGTAACGTAAGCCCCTCGCCCGTGGGAGAGGGGTTGGGGAGAGGGCTAAACGTTTGATGTTGCTGCAAGTCATTCAAGATGTCAGCAGCCGTTCACAGCCCTCTCCCTAACCCTCTCCCACGGGAGAGGGAACACTGTTGCTGTTATCGTTTCAGGTAGCCGTTTTCGAGTTCAAAACAAGCTCCGAGCTTTGAAAATTAAGTCCGACAAGCCTTTCAAGGCTGCCTGAAAACACAAACTGATGCTACCTTGTCTTGCACGTTACTCAACCTTGTCATTTGCGCTTCGTGGCCGTCCCACGGGATTCCCTGCGGTCACACGGATATTGTCTTTGCGCCGCCAAAGAAAAGAAGGCAAAAGAAAGGCGGCCGCGGTTGCAGGTTTGCTGCGCAAACTTCCCTCTCTCCGCACGCTTTTTCGGGCGGGCAACAACTCGCAGCTGCGCTGCTCAAATAGATTTGCCCTTCCTCCCCGAAAAACCGCGCTCCGTTCGGCTGCGCCAGCGGATAGGACTGAGCCGTAAACGTTCTTTGATTAAAATTTCAGCACATGAACCGAATATAAATCCAAAAATTTCAGGTAGCCTAAAAATGTGTAGATACCTGTGGTGTGAAACCAGCCCTTACAATATAAATGGCATCTGCCAAGCCTCCCGACCCAACACCTCCCGACACCCAAAGGAAACCGCCCATGACCCCGCTCTGGCAACAATACCAAGACCTCAAAGCCGCCGCCGACGGCCCCTATTTTCCCCGCGAAGGCGCTGCGGCCTTGGGTGTCAGCGAAGGCGAGCTGATGGCCGCCGCGCCCGATACCGTTTATCTGGGCCGCGCCTGCGGCGATATTGTGCAGCAGCTGCATACCTTGGGACAGGTGGAAGCCATTGTGCGCAACAGCGTGGCGGTGCATGAACGCAAAGGCGTGTACGACAATGTGCGCTGGTCGGAACAGGGCGGCATTGCGCTCAATATCGGCGGCATAGACCTGCGCCTGTTTACCCGCCATTGGCACCATGCCCTGGCCGTAACCGGCCAGGCACGCGGCGAAGTGTCGCGCTCGATTCAGTTTTACGACGAATACGGCACCGCGCTGCAAAAAGTGTTTCTGCGCGACCCCGCCGCCCTGCCCGCCTGGCAGGCTTTGCTCGACACCTTCGGCCAAAGTGGCGCGCCCGGTTTTCAGGCAGCCCCACCCCCGTCCGTGACCATCCCGCCGCCTTTGGACGACACGCAACTGGCCGCGTTTCACCAAGGCTGGCAGGCGCTGACCGATGTGCACCAATTCGGCGGCTTGCTGGAGCGCTTCGGCATCGACCGTCTGACCGCCTACCAGCAAGCCCCGGCGGGCATGGCGCGGCGGTTGGACAACGGCGTGTGGGAACGGGTACTGGAACAGGTGCGCGATTGCGGTATGGAGCTGATGGTGTTTGTCGGCAACCGCGGTCTGGTGCAAATCCAGACCGGGCCGGTGCACAAGGTGGTGCGCGCCCGCGGCTACCTGAATGTGCTCGACGGCGCCAGCACCGGCTTTAATCTGCATCTGCAAGACAGCACCATTGCCGAAAGCTGGGTGGTACGCCGCCCGGTGGCAGGCGGTTTCGTCACCTGCATCGAAGGCTTGGACGAGCACCGCCGCACCGTGGTGCAGTTTTTCGGCCGCCGTAAGGAAGGCGAGCCGGAGCTCGCGGCTTGGCAGGCGATGACCGATGCTTTGTTAAACGGTTAAATACCGGTTTAACGATTCAATCTGCAAGCCATAGGCTGCCTGAAAAACGGGTAGGTCGGCTCTCCGAGCCGACCTACGGCTGACAAGACAGCGGAAAGACAGGACATGGGTAGGGTGGGCATGCCTGCCCACCACTTTAAATTGCTGATTGCCATAATTTTCATGATGGGCAAGCATGCCCACTCTACCGCTGCCTGCGTAGCGTAGCGCAGTTGCAAAGCTAAAGAAAACAGATTCTGCGACTCCGCTACGCTGCGCGCAGAATGACGGACTGCTGTCATCCTGCGCGCAGCCGCAGGATCTTGTTAAAGAACATGCGTGTTATATCAAGTCAGCCCATACACTCAAATTATTTTTTCAATTATCACAATATCTTAAATCCATGAAAAAACACCTTATCTGCACCGCCCTTATCAGCACCCTGCTCGCCGCGCCCGCTTGGGCGCAGCGCATTATCACGCTCACCCCCGATGTGGCCGATGTGGTGGTGGCCCTGGGTGCCGCCGACCAGGTGGTGGCGCGCGATATGACCACCACCCAGCCGTCTTTGCAAAGCAAGCCCAGTATCGGCGTGTTCCGCCAGCTCACGGTGGAGCCCATCGCCGCCCACAAACCGGATATCGCCATCGGTTCGTGGATGGCGCAGCCGCCGGGCATTTACGCCCATCTGCAACGCATCGGCATCCGCGCCGTGAATGTGGCGCCCAAGGAAAGTCTGGATACCTATGCGCAAAGCATCCGCGACATCGGCAAGCTCTTGGGCAAACAGCCGCAGGCCGATGCGCTGGCGCAGCGCTGGCAAAAACAGCTGACCCGCCATGCCGCCACCGGCAAGCGTTATCTCATCAGCTACGACGGCCGCATTGTGGCCGGGCGCAATACCGCGGCAGACGAACTTATCCGCCGCGCGGGGGGCATCAATGCCGCAGCCGCCATCGACGGTTTGAAACCGATGACGCGCGAAGCCTGGCTGGCGGCCAAACCGGACATCATCATCGTATCGGCGCACCACCGCCAGGCCGTGGGCGATGTGGCGGGCCTGGCCAAACGGTCGGAGCTGGCCGCCAGCCCGGCGGTGCAAAACCGCAAAGTGTATTTCTGGGATGCCAACGATGTGCTGCGCTTTGGTCTGGATACCCCGCAGGTGATACAGCGCCTGCACGGCTTGGCCAAATAATGCCGCGCAGCGCCGTTTGGATGGCCGCCGCCACGCTCGCCACCCTGTTTATGCTGTGGTTTTGTGTCGGCGTCGGCTTGGGCGGCTGGCAATGGCCGCACCAATTGGACGAACTCACCCTCGACATCCGTCTGCCGCGTGTGGCGGTGGCCTTGCTGGTGGGCGCGGCGCTGTCTGCCGCTGGGGCCGCCTTGCAGGCCCTGTTTGACAATCCGCTGGCCGACCCCAGCCTGATCGGCACTTCCGGCGGTGCCGCCCTCGGTGTGGTATTGGTACTGGCCCTGGGCGGCGGCGGTTTGGGCATACCCGTGGCCGCCTTTGCCGGCGCGCTGGCGGTGTGCGTGCTGATTTTGGCCATCCACCGCCTAATCGGCGGCGGCACCCTGGGCTTATTGGTGCTGGGTTTTGTGATTAGCGCTTTTTGTGGCGCACTGGTGAGTCTGGTGTTGTTTTTGTCGGATGATTTGGTATTGCGCAGCGCCACCATCTGGCTTTCAGGCAGCCTCGCCGAAGCCGGATTCACGCCGCCGCAATACGCACTGGCCGCCGCCGTGGCCGGACTGGCCTTATTGGCCGTATGCGGACGGCGGCTGGATATTTTGATGCTGGGCGAAGAAACCGCCTTGAGCATGGGCGTGCCGGTGGCGGCCACCCGCATGCTTACCGTGACCGCCGCCGCCCTGCTCACCGGTGCGGCAGTCTCTTTGGCGGGCATTATCGGCTTTCTGGGCATGATGGTGCCCAATGCGGTGGCGCGCAGCCTCGGCGGTTCGCGGCGGCGCATCGTGCTGGTTTCCGCCTGGCTGGGCGCGGTGTTTTTGCTGCTGATGGACAGCGGCGCGCGCTGGCTGGCCTATCCGGTGGACGTACCGGTGGGCCTGGTGGTGGCCCTGCTCGGCGGCCCCTTCTTTTTGTGGCTGTTTTTGCAACCGCTGAAAGGCGCATCATGAAGGCCCTGTTTAGCGCCCGCCAGCTGCATATCCGCCGTCGCGGGCGGGTGATTCTGGATGTGCCTGAGCTGCACATTCCGCAAGGCATACACAGCGCCATTATCGGCCCCAACGGCGCCGGCAAATCCACCCTGCTGCGTGCGCTTTTGGGCTTGGGCGGCGGTGAAGTGCAATTTGACGGCCGCCCTGTCGCCGACAGCCTGCGCCAAGGCCGCATTGCCTGGGTGGGCCAGCACGGCCATTACAACCTGCCCTTGAGCGTGCGCGACTATGTGCTCTTGGGCCGCCACAGCAGCGGCGCCTGGCTGCCGCGCCCCGATACTCGGCACCCCGAAGCCGATGCCCTGCTGGAGATTTTTGATTTAAGCCATTTGTGCGGCCAGCGCATCGCCAGCCTTTCCGGCGGCGAACAGCAACGCGCCAATCTGGTGCGCGCCCTGCTGCAAAACGCCCCCGCCCTGCTTTTGGACGAGCCCTGCAACCACCTCGACATCCGCCACCAACACCGCCTGATGGCCTATCTGCAACAGCAGCAAACTCAGTTCAGCACGGTGATGGTGCTGCACGACCTCAACCTCGCCGCCCGCTATGCCGGACACATCATCCTGATGCAGCAAGGCCGCATTGTCGCCAGCGGCAGCGTGGATGCGGTGATGAACGAAACCCTGCTGCAACAGGTATACCAATGGCCCATCCGCCGTTGTGATGAAGGTGAAGGGGTTTATTTTCGCAGTGATGCGGTTTGATCCATTCAGACATATTTTCAGGCAGCCTCAAGCTGCCTGCGCAGCGCAGCAAAGTTGCGAAGCGAAAACAACAAAGCCGGCAATATGCCGGCTTTTTCATCAACTCACCCGATACCTTACTGCTTCTTCAAGCTGTCCAACTTCACCTGGCCGTCGGCCAGAGTGCATGCCACTTAATAACGCTCGCGCTCATTATCGGCACGGAAATCCTTGAGCGGCGTGATTTTGGCTTATCCGCTGTCGCCCAACCAACGCCTTTTCACCCGCGGATTCACCCGCGCCACGCAGCGCTGCGGCTCGGTAAAAATGGACACCTGGGTGCCTTGTTTGCGATAGCGGTATTGAATGGTGCGGCCTTGGTGGCTATCGGGGGGTATGGCTCAGATCTTTCCAGTCCCGCATGGCTGCCTGAATATGCGCTTCGGCATCGGCTTTCGACAAGCGGTGCTGGCCGCTGACATAGATTTGGCGCACTTGGGTGCTGTCGTGCATATCCACTTCCACATAGCCGATTTCGCAAAAAGCCAATGCCTGCGCCACATCGGCGGGCATGGCTTCAGGCAGCGGCAAGGGCGGGCCGCCTTCGCGGTGGATTTGGTAGCTGCCGCCCGCATGGCCGACATAACGGTGGCGTCCGGGCACGCCAGATGCCTGTTGCGGCTGAAGTTCCGGTTCTGCTTCCCAATCTTGTTCCGCCACTGTCTCAGCCTGTGACGGCCCGACTTCATCGGCAAACGGTATGCCCGCCAGCACTGCCGCTGACACAAGCGCCGCCATCAGCCACGGCAGGCCGAACAGCAACGCAAACATGCCCAACCACAGCTGCTGCATCCTGTCTACGCCCGCCACACCCACCTGCCCCATACGGGCCTGGGCAATGGCGGCATTGATTTTGTCGGCCTCGCGCTGCTTGTTCATGCCGTTCATCGACAACAAAAGTGTCAGGCCGCCGGCATGTTCCAGCATCAGTTTGGAAACACGCCTGCTGCTGCCGTACTGCACATAAGCCTGCACCGCCCCCGCATAAGGCACGGTGCGCACCGTCAATATGCCCAGCAGACGGTAGCGCACAGTCAATTCCACCCCGCCTGCGGCATACACCGCGCGATAGCTGCGCATACGCACGCAATAGCCGACCCAGACCACCGCCATCAGCGATACGGCGAACATGATCAGCTGCGTGAACAGGATTTCGGAGTGGGGCATGGTTATGTGTGGTGTGTAGTTGTAACTTGCCGCAAAAACATCAGGGCCTTTTCTGCCATATGCGGATCTTTCGGATTCATTCTGAAAAATCCGTCCACAGCATGATGCTGTTGCAAAACGGCTTGCTCTGCGTACAAAAGACTGTCATCCAACCAAATAAAGCGGCTGTTAAAGTCGATGGCATCGGTTTTGAGTACATTCCAATCGGTGGGCCGAAATATCGCCATCACCTCTGCCCGCAAATCATCGGCAAGCACACCCGTGAGCGCACGTTCGGCAGCGTTGACCCCGCCACGGCAATGGGTGGTCAGCCAATACAGCGCGCCGGGATAAGTATCCAGGCAATAACGCAACAGCGCTGCCACATCTGCGCTTGGTGAAGCACAGTAGCGCAAAACGCCGTCGATATCGAAATAAATTTTGTCGGGTCTGCCCCATCCGGCCATCTTATTCACTCCCAAACAACAACCCTTCCTTAATCCCCCGAATCTTATCCCGTAACACCGCCGCCTCTTCAAACTGCAAATCCCTGGCCGCGGCCTGCATGGCTTTTTCGAGTTTGGCGATTTCTTTGAGCGCATCTTCTTCGGTGTGGATTTCGCCCACTTTCACTTTGTTTTTCAGACGGCCTTTGCCTTTGCCGCCTGCTTCGTCGTGATACACGCCGTCGATAATGTCTTTTACTTTTTTATTAATCTGCTGCGGCACGATGCCGTGTTCTTCGTTGAATTTAATCTGTTTTTCGCGGCGGCGTTCGGTTTCGTCTATGGCGG
The DNA here is from genome assembly GCF_024171525.1 of Neisseriaceae bacterium HSC-16F19. Taxonomy (GTDB): domain Bacteria; phylum Pseudomonadota; class Gammaproteobacteria; order Burkholderiales; family Neisseriaceae; genus JALJZY01. The sequence goes on along the minus strand of NZ_JALJZY010000005.1, from coordinate 119,270 downwards.
CTTTCATGGAATCGGTGATTTTGTCGGCATAGAGAATCGCTACGCCGTTTACGTTGCGGGCGGCGCGGCCTATGGTTTGGATCAGGCTGCGGTGCGAGCGCAGAAAGCCTTCTTTGTCGGCATCGAGAATGGCCACTAATGACACTTCGGGGATGTCCAAGCCTTCGCGCAAGAGGTTGATGCCAACCAGCACGTCGAACAAGCCGAGGCGCAAATCGCGGATGATTTCCACACGTTCTACGGTGTCGATGTCGCTGTGCAGGTAGCGCACTTTGACACCCAATTCGCTGTAATAGTCGGTTAGCTGCTCGGCCATGCGTTTGGTGAGTGTGGTCACCAATACGCGCTCGCCTTTTTCTATGCGCACGTTGATTTCGCTGAGTAAATCGTCCACTTGCGTGGCCACAGGGCGGATTTCGATTTGGGGGTCGACCAAGCCGGTGGGGCGCACCACCTGCTCCACCACTTGCCCGGCGTGTTCTTCTTCGTATTTGGCGGGGGTGGCGGATACGAAGATGGTTTGCGGCATGATGCGCTCGAATTCGTGGAATTTGAGCGGGCGGTTGTCGCGGGCAGAGGGCAGGCGGAAGCCGTAATCCACCAGGTTTTGCTTGCGCGAGGCGTCGCCTTTATACATGCCGCCGATTTGGGTGACGGTCACGTGGCTCTCGTCGATAAACATAATGGCGTTGTCGGGCAGATAATCCATCAGCGTGGGCGGCGGCTCGCCTTCTTTTTTGCCGGAAAAATGGCGGCTGTAATTTTCGATGCCTTTGCAAAAGCCCATCTCATACAGCATTTCCAAATCGAAGCGGGTGCGCTGCTCAATGCGCTGGGTTTCGACGGGGCGGTTTTCTTGGGTAAAAAAAGCGATGCGTTCGCGCAACTCTTCTTTGATGGATTCGCAGGCGCGCAAAACGGTGTCGCGCGGGGTCACGTAGTGGCTGCTGGGGAACACGGTGTAGCGCCCTACCCTTTGCAGATTGGCGCCGGTAAGCGGGTCGAACAGGTCAAGGCGGTCGATTTCGTCGTCAAACAGGGAAATACGCAAGGCGTTGTCGGCACTCTCGGCGGGGTAAACGTCGATCACATCACCGCGCACGCGGAAAGAGCCGCGTTTGAAATCCATTTCGCCGCGCTCGTATTGCATGGAAACCAAGATGGAAATGATGTCGCGCTGGCTGAGCGTGTCGCCCTCTTTTACCGAAAGCACCATTTGCTGGTATTCGGTGGGGTCGCCGATACCGTAAATGGCGGATACGGTGGCGACGATAATCACGTCGTTGCGCGTCATCAGGTTTTTGGTGGCGGACAAGCGCATTTGTTCGATGTGCTCGTTAATGGCGGAATCTTTTTCGATAAACAAATCGCGGCTGGGCACATAGGCTTCGGGCTGGTAGTAATCGTAGTAAGACACGAAATACTCCACCGCGTTTTCGGGGAAAAATTCGCGCATCTCGGCATAAAGCTGCGCCGCCAGGGTTTTGTTGTGCGCCATGATGATGGCGGGGCGGCCGCTCTGCGCAATCACATTGGCCATGGTATAGGTTTTGCCCGAGCCGGTAACGCCCAGCAGGGTTTGGTAGGCCAGGCCGTCGTCCAAACCTTCGAGCAAGCCGGCAATGGCGCTGGGCTGGTCGCCGGCGGGCGGGAAAGGCTGGTGGAGTTTAAAGGGGGAGTGTTCGTATTGGATAATCTGCATTTCAGGCAGCCTTTAATCGTGAAAAATCCATGTTTCCAGCTGCCCTTCGGCCAAGGGCGATTCGCCGTGAAACAGATAGTAGGCCAAATGGGCCAAGAGCTCGCAACCGCGCGCATAATCAACGCCGGCCTGTTTGGGGAAAGCGGGATGCGCCACCCATTCTGCGGTAAAGGTATGCGCCAACCAAAAGCCTTGCGCCAGCCATTTGGGCAGTGTGTCCGCCGTTTCCAAATCCCGTGCGGCGCGGTACATGGCTTGGACCAAGCCTTGGAAGGCGGCCTCGTCCCAATGCCGTTCGAGGCGCAAGCGCAACAGAAAGCTGCCGTCTTCACCTTCGAATTCGCGGCGCAGAATGTCTGTGTAGGGAATATCGTTGGATTGCATGGTTGAGGCTGCCTGAAAGATTGAGCAACCGCAGATTATAGCGTATAAAGCCTGCGCTACTTGACGACGTATGGCGCTGTCAAACTGATTTTCAGGCAGCCTCAATACAAGGACAACCATGAGCACCCCGCATTACAACTACCTGCACCTGTATGCCAATATGGGCAAACAAAGCTACAGCGCCGCGGAAAAGGAAACGCTTACCCACGCTTGGGTGGCACTGGCGGAAACCCTGTGCGAGCCGAAACGCCTGCGTTTCGACATCAACGGATCCGGCTACGGTATTTCCAAAAGCAGCCCGTATTCGCTGGCAAAAACCTTTTGGGCCAGGCTGGAGAGCAAAGGTTATGACAAGATGCACGGCATTACGGTGGTGGATAAAGACTATTTGCCCTTCCGCTCGCAGTGGGTTTTATCATTGCGCGGCGAACATGAAGACCGCTTTGAAGGCGAGTTTTTCTGGCCCTGCCACGATGCTTACGACAGCACCACCGCCCGCCGCATCATGGATGCGCTGTTGCCGGTATTGGAACTGGATTACGCCTATGGTTATGTGTGCGGTGACAACATGATTTTTCACGAAGTCATCAAAGAAATATTTGATGGCGGCCTGACGGCCCATACGCCGGAAGAGGTTTTGGCCTGGCAATTCGAGCAGGTGAAAAACATCCCCCAAGGCGCCTACCGCCGCTTATTCGATTTCAATGTCTTTAATGCCGAACAAATCAAAAAGCTGCCTGAAAACAGCGGTTATCTGCAAACACCCTTGAATAAAAACCTGACCCTGTGGACGGCCCGCTGACCTCTGACCACCCCTTTCAGGCAGCCTCTTTTTCAAAACGGAACACCATATGACTGATACACCACAAGACACCGAAGCCCAACGTCTGTCCAAGCGCATGGCCCAGCTGGGGCTGTGTTCGCGCCGCGAGGCCGACAGTTATATCGAGCAGGGCTGGGTGAAAGTGAACGGCCAAACCGCGGTGCTGGGCCAGAAAGTCCTGCCTGGCGACCGCATCGATTTGGACCGCCGCGCCCACCGCCAACAGGCCGAACGCGTCACCATTTTGCTCCACAAACCGGTGGGCTATGTCAGCGGCCAGCCGGAAAAAGACTATGCCGCGGCGGTGTCGCTGATTACCGAAGCCAACCACTGGAGCGGCGACGACAGCGGCATTGCCTTCAAGCCCGAACACCTGCGCGGGCTGGCCCCGGCGGGGCGGCTGGACATCGACTCCGTCGGCCTGCTGGTGCTGACCCAAGACGGCCGCGTGGCCAAGCAGCTGATTGGCGACAACAGCGGCGTGGAAAAAGAATATCTGGTGCGCGTCTCCGGCAGGCTGCCTGAAAACGGCCTCGCCCTGCTCAACCACGGTTTGAGCCTCGACGGCGAAGCCTTGCGCCCGGCCAAGGTGGGCTGGCAAAACCAGGACCAGCTGCGCTTTATCCTGCGCCAGGGCAAAAAGCGGCAAATCCGCCGCATGTGCGAGCTGGTGGGCCTGCGCGTCACCGGCCTCAAACGCGTGCGCATGGGCCGCATCAAACTCGGCCAGTTACCGCCCGGCCAATGGCGTTATCTGCGTCCGGGGGAGCGGTTTTAAATAGCAGTTGTAGGTCGGATACTTGTATCCGACAAAACCGAAGCACTGCCGGGAATATCCGGAACATACAGCCGATATCAAAATGTCGGATTCAAGAATCCGACCTACGGATGCTGAACGCACAAGTTTACGTCGCCTTGTTGTACACATTGCTCCACGTTTCACATTGCGCTTCGTGGCCGCGCGGCCACCTTCTTTTCTTTGCGCCGCCAAAGAAAAGAAGGCAAAAGAAAGGCGGCCGCGGTTGCAGGTTTGCTGCGCAAACTTCCCTCACTGCACACGGTTTTTCGGGCGGGCAACAACTCGCAGCTGCGCTGCTCAAACAGATTTGCCCTTTCTCCCCGAAAAACCGCGCTCCGTTCGGCTGCGCCAGCGGATAGGGCTGTAGCCGTAAGCGTACCTGAATTGAAAGTAACAATATCTGCACCCAATACAAGCCGAATATTTCAGGCAGCCTTGTAGGGGCGGGTTTTACACCCGCCCGTTCTTTAAACCGATAAGGAGCTCTTGATGAGCACAGCACAGCAAACCCTGCTATGCGCCCACAGCGCTACCGATTACCGCCAACAGATGCAGACCGCCGTGGATGCGGTGGCCTTATGGCTGCGCGACCCGCAGCTTTATCCCGGCGGCAGCCTCGATGAATTGCGTGCGCGCATCCGTTTTCAGGGCGGCGAACACGGCTTGGGGCTGCCTGAAGCCTTGGCGCGGGCGGTAGACACCTTTTTGCACAACAGCCTCAAGGTGCATCATCCGCTGTCGGTGGCGCATCTGCACTGCCCTACGCTGCTAGCCTCCCAAGTAGCCGAGGTGCTGATCAATGCCGCTAATCAGTCCATGGACTCCTGGGACCAAAGCCCGGCGGCCTCTTTAATGGAAATCGAGCTGGTGCAGTGGCTGTGCCGCCTCGGCGGCTATGGCAGTGGCAGCGGCGGCGTGTTCACGTCCGGCGGTACCCAGTCCAATCTGATGGGCCTGCTCCTGGCACGCGATGCCTGGGTGGCGCGCCATTGGCAGGACGAACACGGCGCGGCCTGGTCGGTACAAGAGCGCGGCCTGCCGCCGGAGGCGCTGTCGCGCCTGAAAGTGCTGTGCTCCGAGCAGGCGCATTTTTCGGTACAAAAAAGCATGGCGCTCTTGGGTTTGGGTTTTCAGGCTGTGGTGGCGGTGGCTAGCGATGCAGAAGGCCGCATGGATACGGCGGCATTGGCGCAATGCCTGGCAGACATGGATGCACGCGGCGACATGCCGTTTTGCGTGGTCGCCACGGCGGGCAGCACCGATGCCGGTGCCATCGATCCGTTGAGCGACATCCGCAGCCTGTGCAACGCATACGGCAACTGGCTGCATGTGGATGCTGCCTGGGGCGGTGCGCTGCTGCTGTCCGCGCAACACCGCGCGCGCCTGGCCGGTTTGGAAACCGCCGATTCAGTGACCCTCGATTTTCACAAACAGTTTTTCCAAAGCATTTCCTGCGGCGCCTTTTTGCTCAGCGATGCCGCCCATTTCCGCCTGCTGCGTTATCAGGCCGAATACCTCAATTCCGCCTACGACGCCGAGCACGGTGTGCCCAATCTGGTGGATTACTCCCTGCAAACCACCCGCCGTTTCGATGCGCTGAAATTGTGGCTGAGCGTGGAAGCCTTGGGCACGGAAGCCTATGGCGCGCTCATCGACCACGGTGTGCGGCTGGCGCAACAGGCGGCAGCTTTGATTGAAGGCAGGGCACCGTTGCAATTGCTGCTGCCGCCGCAACTGGCCTCGGTGCTGTTTCGCCTGGCACCGCCGGGGCTGGACGATGCCGCGGCAGACCAGCTCAACCAAACCGTGGCCGATGCGCTGTTTGCGCGCGGCGTGGCCAATATGGGTGTGACCGAAGTACGCGGCCGCCGCGCCCTCAAACTCACCCTGCTCAATCCCACGACTACATTGGACGATGTGGCAGCGCTCTTGGATACTGTGTGTACCGAAGCGGCGCTGTAAACCAAGGAAAACAGTTTTTCAGGCAGCCTGCGTAGTACGGTAAAGCGGCGCAACCAAAACATATTCCGCAACGCACAAGTTTGCTAAAATAGCGCCGTTTTCCTGCGCCAATTTCTTCCATGGGCTTCAAACTGACCCCAATCGACGTGGTGGACGACATCAGTCCGCACGATTTCCGCCGCCACTACCTCAAGCCGCGCCGTCCGCTGGTGATTAAAAATCTCAGCCACGGCTGGCCTGCCTATGAGAAATGGTCGCTGGACTATATGAAAGCGGTGGTGGGCGACATCACCGTGCCCCTCTACGACAGCAGCAAGGCGGATCCTGCCGCGCCCATCAATGCCGCCGGCAGCGAAATGGCGTTTGGCGACTACATCGAGCTTATCCGCCGCCAACCCACCGATTTGCGCATCTTTTTGTTCGACCCCATCGCCCACGCGCCCGCGCTGTTGCAGGACTATGTGTTTCCCACCGAACTGATGGGCGGCTTTCTCGACCGCCATCCCAAGCTGTTTTTCGGCGGTGCCGGTTCGGAAACCTTTTTGCATTACGACATCGATATGGCGCACATCTTCCACACCCATTTCGGGCGCAAGCATGTGATTTTGTTTGATTACAAATGGAAAGAGCGCCTCTACCGCATACCGTATGCGACTTATGCGCTGGAAGACTACCGTGTGGACGCGCCCGACACCGCCCGTTTCCCGGCGCTGGAAGGCGTGGAAGGCATCGAATGTTATCTGGAATACGGCGATACGTTGTTTATGCCCAGCGGCTGGTGGCATTGGATGAAATATCTGGACGGCTCGTTTTCCATTTCCCTGCGCGCCTGGGATGCCAGCTGGGCCGTGAAGGCGCACAGCCTGTGGAATCTTACCGTGCAGCGCCAGTTCGACAATATGATGAAAGCCCGCTACCGCGCCCGCTATATGAACTGGAAAGAAGACTTGGCGGTGCGGCGCGCCGAAAAAGCGCTGGCGCAAGGCAGGCCGCGTTGAGCAGAGCCACACCGAAACAGAACCGTTCATGATTATCCGCAACAAAACCCATCCGCTGGTGCTGCTGTTTGCCTGGCACGGCACCATACTGCCCAAAATCCTGCCCGCCATCCTGTTTTTGTCGGCGGTGTCCCTGCTGCTGGGGCTGGTGGCCCACCATCAGTGGTTCGACATCCCCACCCCGCCTGTGATGGGCTTTACCCTGTTCGGGGTAATCCTGTCGCTGTTTCTCAGCTTCCGCAACAGCGCCAGCTATGAGCGTTGGTGGGAAGGGCGCAAGCTGTGGGGCACGCTGATTGCCGCGCAGCGCCACCTCATCCGCGACAGCCAGATTCTGCCGCCGCCGCAACGGCGCCGACTGTTGCACCAAATCATCCAGTTCACCCGCCTGCTGCGCGACCGCCTGCGCCAGGAAACCGCCAGCCACGAATCGCTGCTCGAATACGGCGCGCTGGCCGACAACAGCATCGATGCCATCCACCGCGGCCACATCAACGCGCCGCAATTGGTGCTGGAAGAAGTGCAGCAGGAACTGATTGCGGCCCTCAAGCGCGGCGACATCAGCGACATCGTCTATACCGCGCTCACCGCCCACATCACCACCCTGGGCGATGTGCAGGCCGGTTGCGACCGCATTGCCTCCACCCCGCTGCCTTTTTCCTATTCCGCGCTGCTGCACCGTGCCATTTATGTGTTCTGCCTGATGCTGCCCTTTGCCCTGGAGGCCATTTTGGGGCTGTGGACACCGCTGATGGTGGCGTGGCTGGTGTATATGCTTTTGGGGCTGGATGCCTTGAGCAGCCAGCTGGAAGAGCCGTTTGGCACCCAGGACAACGATTTGCCGCTGGACGCCATGGTGCGCCTGGTAGAGCGCGAAATCCACAGCGCCCTGGGCCAACCGCTGCCGCCCCCGCCGCAAGCCGTGCGCTTTAATCTGCGCTAAAGCGCTTCTCCCCATCCGACCCGAAGACACCATCATGCACAAGTTCGACACCCGCACCCTTCACACCCGGCAGGATTTTGTCCGTTTTCTGGAAGCACTGCACACCGATTGCCAAAAGCACCCCGAACGCTGGGAAAACACCACCCTGCCCGACTTCCTCGAAGCATTCGGTCGTTATGCGGAAGATATTCAGCAGTACTACATCAACACCCAACAAGCGGTCGATGCCGACTGTCCGAGCTGGCAGGTTTTTGCCGATATGCTCTTGGGTGCACGTGTGTATGAATAGCCGTATCCGCCGCGCACAATAAAAGGCGGGCATCTGCCCGCCTTGGCCGCTGCTGCCTTTTCAGGCAGCCTGAACTCAATCCCGGCAAAAGCCCGGCTGGTAACGTGTGTGCAGGCTGCCCGTGCACTGCCACTGCACCACACCTTCAGAGACATCGGGGATGATGTACAACACTTCGCCGCGCATGGGTTCGGGCACGGATTCGTGATGGGCATAACGCACTTCCAGCACCGCCTCGTTGATTTGAGCCTCCTCAAAATAATCACCATAGGCACCCAGTGCCGTCAGGGTTTCTTCTTGGTCAAGGTTGATATTCTCCGGCAGCACACCGCTGCTCAAATGGCCATCAATCGCCCGGCGCACTTCATCCAGCTGCACATGCATGGGCTGTGCCTGCGCGCGATGGGTATAGTCCTGATAGGCAGGCAGGGCAATGGCCGCCAAAATGCCCAGTATCGGAATCAGCAGCACCCACCACAGATAACCCAAAATCAGGCCGGCGATGGCCATGCCGTCGCCCTGCTTGCCGGTGCGGCGGATGTCTGCGCGCGCCATATGGCCGGTAATCACCGCGGTGAGCGAACCGACTAGCGGCAGCAACAGCCAGCCCAAAATACCGAAAATCAGGCTGACCAAGGCCAGGCTGCTGGTTTCGCTGCTGGCGGCACCGCTGTGGCCATAGGTTTCTGTACTATTGCGCTGGGCGATTTTGATTTTGCTCATGCAGAGGGCTCCATAAATAAAGCGCGCATGATAACGGTAAAGCCCGATTTTTGGCAAAGCGGTTTGGGCTTGGCTACGCCGCTGCGCCTGCCGTAGGGTGCTGCTCGCACCCACCCTACACAGCCGGTCATAAGCTTAGACCTTTGCAAAACTGCCTTCAGGTAGCCTAAACCCCTAGCTGCCGTCATTCCCGCGAACGCGGGAATCCATCTATCAGCTTATGAATCCATTGTTTTAAAAAAGGTTTCTTAAGTTTGCCCATGGATTTCCACATACGCGGGAATGACGTCGGTTTTATGTTTATAGTGGCTCATGAGGTTTTGCAAAGGTCTCAAGCTGTCTGAAACCCGCCCATAAAAAAACCGCTTCCGAAGAAGCGGTTTTTTTTTGCAGTCAAGGTGCAGGAGAGGCCGATTACATCATGCCGCCCATACCACCCATACCGCCCATGCCACCCATATCCGGCATCGCGGGTTTGTCTTCTGGGATTTCGGCAATCATGGCATCGGTGGTCAGCATCAAACCGGCGATAGAGGCGGCGTGTTGCAATGCGGTGCGGGTCACTTTGGCCGGATCGATCACGCCCATTTCCAGCATGTCGCCGTATTCGCCGCTGCCGGCGTTAAAGCCGTAGTTGCCTTGGCCGTTCAGGACATTGTTCACCACCACGCTGGGCTCGTCACCGGCATTGGCCACGATTTGGCGCAGCGGGGCTTCCACGGCTTTGAGCACGATTTGCACACCGGCGTCTTGGTCGGCATTGCTGCCTTTGAGGCCGGAAATGGCAGAGCGGGCACGCAGCAGGGCAACGCCGCCGCCGGCCACCACGCCTTCTTCAACCGCGGCACGGGTGGCGTGCAGCGCGTCGTCCACGCGGTCTTTCTTCTCTTTCATTTCCACTTCGGTAGCGGCACCGACTTTGATCACTGCCACACCGCCGGCCAGTTTGGCCACGCGCTCTTGCAGTTTTTCTTTGTCGTAGTCGCTGGTGGCGGTTTCGATTTGGGTGCGGATTTCTTTCACACGCGCTTCCACCGCGTCTTTATTGCCCACGCCGTCGATGATGGTGGTGTTTTCTTTGCCCACTTCGATGCGTTTGGCCTGGCCCAAGTCTTCCAGAGTGGCTTTTTCCAAAGACAAGCCCACTTCTTCGGCAATCACGGTACCGCCGGTGAGGATGGCGATGTCTTGCAGCATGGCTTTGCGGCGGTCACCGAAGCCCGGGGCTTTCACGGCCACGGTTTTCAGAATGCCGCGGATATTGTTCACCACCAAAGTGGCCAGGGCTTCGCCTTCCACGTCTTCGGCAATGATCAGCAGGGGGCGGCTGGTTTTGGCCACTTGTTCCAGCACCGGCAACAGGTCGCGGATATTGCTGATTTTTTTGTCAAACAGCAATACAAACGGGCTGTCGAGCGCAGCGATTTGTTTTTCGATGTCGGTGACGAAATAGGGAGATAAATAGCCGCGGTCAAACTGCATGCCTTTGACCACTTCCACTTCGTTTTCCAGAGATTTGCCGTCTTCCACGGTGATCACGCCTTCTTTGCCCACTTCGTTCATGGCTTGGGCGATGATTTCACCGATGGACTCGTCGGAGTTGGCGGAAATGGAAGCCACTTGGGCGATTTCCTTGGATTTTTCCGGTACCGGCTTGGCGATTTTTTTCAGCTCGTCCACCACGGCCACCACGGCTTTGTCGATACCGCGTTTCAGGTCCATGGGGTTCATGCCGGCGGCCACGTATTTCATGCCTTCGGCCACGATGGCTTGTGCCAGCACAGTGGCGGTGGTGGTGCCGTCACCGGCCACGTCGGAAGTTTTGGACGCCACTTCTTTCACCATTTGCGCGCCCATGTTTTCAAACTTGTCTTTCAGTTCGATTTCCTTGGCCACGGATACGCCGTCTTTGGTGATGTGCGGGCCGCCGAAAGCACGGTCCAGCACCACATTGCGGCCTTTCGGGCCCAGGGTCACTTTGACCGCGTCGGCCAATACATTCACGCCTACCACCATTTTGCTGCGGGCGTCGTTACCGAATTTCACGTCTTTTGCTGCCATTTTTAACTCCAGTTTTGGTTTTTAAAAGAATTTAAAAGGTATAAAAATTTGCGGAGGCTGCCTGAAAACGTTTCAGGCAGCCTGTAAAACAGAATGGCTTATTCGATCACGCCGAAGATGTCTTCTTCGCGCATCACCAGCAATTCTTCGCCGTCCACTTTCACGGTTTGACCGCTGTATTTGCCGAAAATGATTTTGTCGCCCACTTTCACGTCCAGTTTTTGACGGTCGCCGTTTTTCAACAGCTTGCCCGCACCCACGGCGATGATCTCGCCCATGTCCGGTTTTTCCGCAGCCGAACCCGGCAATACGATACCGGAAGCGGTTTTCTCTTCGGCTTCCAAACGTTTTACTACCACGCGGTCATTCAAAGGACGAATAGCCATGTTTTGATTCTCCAAATAATCGGCGCACTACAGGCGCCCAAAGATTGAACAAAATAAATACCCGTTTTGTTTCACAATTTATGCGAAACATCGGGCAGAAAACTGCTTGTCGCAGCCCAAAGTAAGGGCGCTTGGCCCTGATTCAAGGGGCGGATGCAAAATTTTTTTAAGCCATATGACAAAACAGCCAAACAGGCTGCCTGAAAACATCTTCAGGCAGCCTGTTTGTTCCCTTTTAAAGTTATGCTTTATTTCCGCTCTATCAGACTGTTGCCGTCCAAACGGTGCAGGCGGGCGAAAATCTGTGCCGAAGCGAGGGTGAAGAGGCCCACGGCCACAAAGGTCGCGGCAAAGGCATAGCGCACATCGCCGCCCGCCCAGGCCGCCTGGCTGAAGCCTTGCAGCAGCAAGGCGCTCACGGCAATGCCCAAGCTGATGGCCAGCTGCTGATTCACCCCCATCAGGCTGCTGCCGCTGCTGGCCTGGCGGCTGCGCAAATCGGCCACGGTCAGCGTGTTCATGCCGCTAAACTGAATAGAATTGACCATGCCCAAGAGCAGCATCAGCAAGACCAGCAGCCACAGGGGCGTGTCCGCCTGCAACAGCGCCAGACTCATGATAAGCAAGCCCACGCAGCGGGTATTGTTCACCAGCAGGCAGCGGTAGCCGAAACGGCGTATCAGGCGCGGCAGCAGGGGTTTGACGGCAATCGACGACAAGGCCACCGGTGCCAGCAGCCATCCGGCGCGGGTGGCCGAATAGCCAAAGGCCACCTGCAACAGCAAGGGCAGCAGAAACGGCAGCGCACTCATGCCCAAACGGCTGGCAAGACCGCCCGCCAGGCCGATGCGGAAGGTGCGTACCGACAGCAAATCCGGTGCATACAGCGGGTCGCGGCTGTGGCGGGCATGGTGCCAATAGCCCCACAACAGCAACACACCGCCTGCGCCGACCAAGACACTGAAGAGGCGCGCATGCGGATACAGCACCCACTCAAAAGCCATGCTCAAACCGAGTGCGCCGCCGCCAAACAATAAAAAACCGCTCAAATCAAAGGGCGTGCCGCGCTGGCGCAAATCCGGCAGCAGCCGCCGTGCGCCCCATATGCCGATCAGGCCGATGGGGATGTTGATGAGGAAAATCCAATGCCAGCTGGCGTAATCGACCAGATAACCGCCCAGTACCGGCCCCAACACCGGCCCCAACAGCGCGGGCATCACAATATAGTTGGTCACGCGCACCAAATCGCTGCGCGCGTAGGCACGCAGGGTAATCAGCCGCGCCACCGGGGTCAGCATGGCGCCGCCCATGCCCTGTATCACCCGCGCCAGCACCAGCATATTCAGCTGGCTGGCGGCGGCACACAGGGCGGAACCGGCCACAAACACCGCCAGCGCCGCGATATACAGCCGCCGCGTACCGAAACGGTCGGCCAGCACACCGGAGAGCGGCGTCATCAGGGCCAGAGTGAGCGCATAGGCAATCACCACCGACTGCATGTTCAGCGGCGATTCTTGCAAATCGGCGGCGATGGCGGGCAGCGCGGTATTGAGCACGGTGGCATCCAGCATCTGCATAAACACCCCCAGCGCCAATAGCAGCGGCAGGAAACGCGAAGGCGGGTTCATATCGGTTTCATCATGGAAAAAGGCTGCCTGAAAACCTTGTGGCGGTGTTTTCAGGCAGCCTTTCGGCACATACCGGTTTAATGATGATGGCCGTGGGCGCCGTGGGCATGGCCGTGTTCGATTTCGCCGGCTTCGGCGGCACGCACTTCCACCACTTTGGCTTTGAAACGGATTTTCATGCCCGCCAGCGGGTGGTTGCCGTCTACCACCACTTTACCGTCGGCCACATCGGTGACGCGGTAGATGATGATGTCGCCGGTTTCCGGGTCGTCGCTTTCAAACATCATGCCCACTTCCGGGGTCACTGGGAACACATCCGCCGGTTCCACCTGAATCAAATCGGCTTCCTGCTCGCCAAAGGCATCGTCCGGTGCCAGGGTCACATCCACTTCGTCGCCCACGGCTTTGCCGTGCAGGGCTTCTTCCACCAGCGGGAAAATGCCGTCGTAGCCGCCGTGCAGATAGGCAATCGGCTCGTCGGTCTGGTCAATCAGCTGGTTGTTGGCATCGTACATTTCGTAATGCAGGGTCACGACGGTGTTTTTGTCGATTTGGGTCATGATAGGGCCTTTCGGTAAATTAAGGAGCCGCGCGGGCAAGGCGGCACTATAACACGGAAGCGGCAGCGCCGCTTGGCCGTTTGTATGCCTTTTGCTGTGTAAAGCCTGCCGCCCGCCTTGCTGTGGCGCAGCATCCCGGCGTACAATAGCGCTTTACGCAAAACGCATGACCACCGCCGCACCCCTTCGTGAACCAACTGCTTCTGGATTTGAACCACCCGCACTACCCCGAATTCGGCCGCTTCCTCGGCGAAGCCAATGCCGAACTGCGCCATGTGCTGCACCATGAAGCCGCGCCGTTTGTGTATGTGTGGGGCCCCGAAGGCTGCGGCAAAGGCTATCTGCTGCGCGCCTGGATTACCCGGGCGCAGGAGTACGGCGCACAGGCCGAGTACATAGACGCGCGCCTGCGCAGCCTGCCCGCATGGAATGTATTGCCGGACTGCCTGGCCATCCACCAGGCCGAACACCTGGATGCCGACGGCCAGGCACGGCTGTTTACCCTGTTGAACGACTTCCGCAGCAGCGGCCGCGGCCGTCTCTTGGTCAGCGCCGAAATGCCGCCCGCCGAAATGCCCTTGCGCGAAGACGTACGCACCCGCCTGGCCATGAGCCTGATTTACGAGCTCAAACCTTTGAGCGACGCAGAAAAAATCAGCGCCCTTGCCGCCATGGTCGAGGCACGGCAGCTGTCGGTCGATACCGAAGTATTCCACTACCTGCTGACCCACTGGCGCCGCGACCTCGACAGCCTCTTGGACATGCTCGCCAAGCTGGAACACCACGCCATGGTACACAAACGCCGCATCAGCACCGCACTGCTGCGCGAAGTATTCAAACAAGAAATTGCCGCATTACAGGAGTCGATATGAATCTGGCCATTTTCGATTTGGACAACACCCTCATCAATTGCGACTCCGACAGCGAGTGGCCCAAATACCTGATGAAAAAAGGCGTGGTCGACCAAGCCTTTGTGGACAAGAAAAACACCAAATACTATCAGGACTACCTCAACGGCTGCCTCGATATCGACGACTTCCTCGCCTTCCAGCTCGCCCCGCTCACCCGTTTCAGCCGTGCCGAACTGGATACCATGCACGCCGAATTCATGCAGGAATTCATCGCCCCGCACATGAGCGCACAGGCACAAGCCTGCGTATCCAAACACGCCGCAGCCGGTGACGAACTGCTGCTGATTTCCGCCACCAACGAATTCATCATCACCCCCATCGCCCACGCCTTCGGCATCCGCAACGTCATCGGCATTGCCCTGGAAACCGACGCGGCAGGCAATTACACCGGCAACTACACCGGCACCCCCAGCTTCAAGGAAGGCAAAATCACCCGCCTGCGCGAATGGCTGGCCGAACGCAACCTCTGCCTGGCCCATTTCGACAAAGTCTATTTCTACAGCGATTCCCACAACGACCTGCCGCTCTTGCGCCAAGTCAACACCCCCGTGGCCGTGAACCCCGACGAAATCCTCCTTGCCGAAGCCCGCCAATACGGCTGGCCGGTGCACGATTGGACGGATGCGGCTGCCTCTTAACATTTGCAAAAACCGTCAATGCTTTGTAAGTACACCCGACAACACCCCGGGGCAGTGCTATGATGCGCGCCGTCTGGTCGTTTGCGATCCAGACACACCACACAGCCTACCTATATATTAAGAGAGTACGACATGAACCGTTTGCTGAGTACCGCCCTGATCGCCCCCATGGTGATGCTTGCACCTTATGCAGCCGCCCAGTCTGTTGCCGAGCATCCGGCACAAATCCAGTTGCAACAAAACGTAGATGCCGTGCTCAACATCGCCCGCAACCGCAGTTTGAGCGAACAACAGAAAATCCGCCAAATCGAGCGCTATGCCGACGGCTATCTGGATTACCAACGCATTTCCGCCTTGGCTGTAGGCCGCCCGTGGCAACAGTTCACTCCGGCACAAAAAAACGAATTTGTCCGCGCATTCAAAGACATGATGATCCGCATGTACGCCCGTTCCGCCCTGATGGGCGCCAACGATGCAAAAGTGAAGGTTTTACCCAAAGTGGTTGCCGGACAAAACAACCGCGTGGAAGCATTCACCGAAATCACCACCCCCGGCGGTCAGAAATACACCGTCAGCTACAGCCTCTACAAAGTCGGTTCGGTTTATAAAGCCTACGACTTCAAAGTCAGCGGCAGCAGCCTGGTTACCGTTTACCGCAGCCAGTTTGCCGAACTGATCCGGCAGCAGGGTATAGACGGCACCATTGCCACCTTAAAACAAAAAGGTTTGAAGCAGCCTTAATACCGATACGGCCAAACAAAACCCGGCATGTTTGATCATGCCGGGTTTTGTTTGGCTGCATCAGCACCATGGTATTAGCGGCTGCCTGCAGCCTGCAGTGCCGCTTCTTTTTCCGCCACCGCACGTTCCAGTGCGGAAATGCGTTCCAGATAACGGGCATAATTGCGCTCATGGCCGTAACGTATTTTCCTACCTTCTTCCAAGTCCCGCTTTGCCTGCTGCAAAGCCCGGCGCGCTTCTGCCGTCCGTCCGCCATCCACACCGGTTCCGCCTGCTTCATGCTCATAAGTTTGCGGTGCCGTTTCTGCTTCAAACTGCCCCACCGCTGCCGGAGTAGCCGTAGTTTGTGCCGACGCCGTATAAAAGCCGGTACCGCGGAAATCAGCCGGTTTACAGTTATTGCCGGAACGCTCGCCATAAGTACGGTTGCCTCGGGCATCCACACACTCATACACCGGCGCAGCCTGCGCGGCCGCCGCCCATATCAGGCCGAAGGCCAAAATTGCTTTTTTCATTTTTCCCATTCCTGATTTTGTTTTTGGACAGGCTATTTTAACCCCACCCCATCGCCTAAGCAAAAGCATATTGCTTTTCCAGAAACAAAAAAGCAGCCGTGAACGAATTGTCTGTTTACCCTAAATATGCAGATAAGTTGAAAGCTGCCTGAAATCTTTTCAGGCAGCTTTTTATATTATCAGATACTGTTTAACAGATTTCATCTCATCACAAGCGCCGCCCAAACCACATCCCCGCTTCGATATGGTGGGTAAACGGGAATTGGTCGAACAGGGCGACGCGGCCGATGCGGTGGGTTTGCAGCAGCACCTCGGCGTTTTGGCGCAAAGTGTCCGGATTGCAGGAGATATAGATGATATTGTCGAACTGTTGCAGCAAAGCCAGGCTGGCAGCGTCTATGCCCGCGCGCGGCGGGTCGACAAATACGGTGCTGAAACGGTAATCGGCAAGCGCAATGCCTGCTTCCTGCAAACGGCTGAACACGCGCTCGCCGCGGTAAGCTTGGGTGAACTCCTCCGCCGACAAACGCGCCAAAGCAATATTGCCGATGCCGTTGGCCTCGATATTCCAGCGCGCCGCCGCCACCGAGGTTTTGGACAATTCCGTGGCCAGCACCTTGTCGAAATGCTGCGCCAGCGGCAGGGTAAAATTGCCGTTGCCGCAATAGAGTTCCAGCAAATCGCCGCCCAAAGGCGCGGCCACCTCGCAAGCCCAGGCGAGCATATGCTGGCATACCAAGGCATTGGGCTGGCTGAACGCGGCTTCCACCTGGCGGTAACGGTAGCTGCGACCGTGCACGCTGAGCACTTCTTCCACATAATCCCGGCCCAACACCCGCTTCTGGCCGCGACTACGGCCGATAAGGGCGATGCCCAACCGCTCTGCCAGCGCACGGGCCGCAGCCTCCCAGGCATCATCCAGTTTTTTATGATACACCAGAGTCACCAGCGTCTCGCCGTTGAGCGTGGTGAGAAATTCCACCTGATACCAGCGCTCGCGCAACAGGGCATCGGCCTGCATGGCGGCCATCAGGGGCTGCATCAGGCGGCCTATGTGTTCGTGGGCGGCGGGAAAATCGTCGATGCGGATCAGGCTGGCAAACGAAGGTTTCTGCCCCGGCTGGAACATGGCGTAGCAGCAATCGTCGCCTTCGTGCCAGATGCGGAATTCGGCACGCATGCGGTAATGCTGCGGCGGCGAAGCAAAGACTTCCAGCGGCGGCAAATCCGTGCCCGCAAACAGGGTTTGCAGATATTGTTGTTTGTGTGCCAGCTGGGCGGCGTAATCGTCGTGTTGCTTATTCATGGTGTGCAATCAAAAAGGCTGCCGTTCAGGCAGCCTGAAAATCTACAGCAGATATCATTATAGTCGCAGCAAATATAGTCGAATAAAATAAGAATGAGACAAGGCAGCAAGCCGCAGACAGTACAAATAGTACGGCAAGGCGCAGCAACGCCGTATCATTCTTATTTTAAATGACTATAAAAATGAGACCAAGCGGCAAGGCGCAGATAGTACAAGGAGTACAGCAAGCCGAAGCCAACGCCGTATCATTTTTATTTGGAATGGCTATACCTTGGGTTTGTGCAAATCGGCCGGTTCATTCGCATTCAGCGGTTCCGGCTCCACCGGTTCGGCCGGGGCCACGGTTTCGGCACCGGCCACGGCATCGCCGATGCGGTCGGGCACGCGGTCGGGCTGGCCGTGCAGGGGCACCACTTCCGCCTCGGTGGCATCGGTATAGGGCGGCGGCGGCGGCAAATCGGGGGCCAAATCCACGGTGGGCGTTTCTGCCGCTGCGGCGGTTTCAACTGTTTCAACAGAGGCATCCGCTGCGTCTGCCGTATGTTCGGCCGCTTCAAGCGCTTCGGCGGCGGCATTTTCGGCGGCCGTCTCATCGGCCACCGCAGCTTGTGCTGCCAAATAAGCCACGGTTACCGAAGCATCGGTGCGTTTGCTCAGCTGTTCCTGCAAGGCTTCTTTGCCCATCAGGCTTTGCGCGCCCTGGCTCAAATGCTGCACCACTTTCTGGTAGCTGCGGTTCAATTCGTCCACGGCGGCAGCGGTATCGACAAAATGCTGGTCCACATGGCGGCGGTAATCACTGAACTGCTGTTGCAACGCATCGTGCTGTTGCTGCTGCTTGCCGCTGCTGCTGCGTTTGACCAGCCACATCACCAACAAGCCCAAAACAAAACCGCCCAATGCGGCCAAAACCAGTTGTGCTACGGGATCCATCGGCATTCTCCTATTTAGTCTGTTGGTGAAACGGGCAGGCTGCCTGAAAGGCAATCGCCTACATCTTATCAAGCAATCCACATGTGCAACAAGCCGAGCACCAGCAAGGTGAAGCCGGCGGCAATCAAATCGTCGAGCATAATGCCCAGTCCGCCGTGCACGCGCGCGTCGAACCAGCGTATCGGCCAGGGCTTGACGGCATCAAACAAACGGAACAACACAAAGCCCGCCAGCCACCAGCCCGCATGGTAGGGGATGCAGAACAACACCAGCATCATGGCAACGATTTCGTCCCACACAATGCCGCCGTGGTCGCTCACCCCCAGCTGCTGCTCGGTGTGGCTGCAAATGAAAATACCGATGGAAAACAGCAAGGCAATCAGCAGCAACGGCGCTTGCAGCGGCAGCTGCATCTGCAAGCACAGCCAGGCCAGCGGCAGGGCGGGCAAGGTGCCGAAGGTGCCGGGGGCTTTGGGTGCGAGGCCGGTGCCGAAGCCGAAACCGACAAAGCACACCGGCCGCGCCAACAACCAGCGCAAAGTGGGGCGGACAACAGGTTCAGTCAAAATGGTCATATCCTTGTCGGACGAGTGTGAGCGGGCTGCCGTCATTCAGACGGCAGTTCAGTCCGGCTTCGGCGCGGATGCGGCCGATGCGCGTTAAAGATACGCCCACAGCGGCTGCCAGCGTCTCAATGGCCGCGCGTTGCGCCACAGCGGCGGTAAACAGCAGTTCGTAATCGTCGCCACCGGCCAGCAGCAGCGGCCACACGGCATCCGCAGGCAATGCTTTTTTAAACAAAGGCAAACAGGGCACACGTTCGGCATCAATGTCAGCGCCCACGCCGGAAGCGGTCAAAATATGGCCCAGGTCTTGTAACAAGCCGTCGGAAACATCGATGGCGGCATGGGCCACCGGCAGCAGTGCCTGCCCCAGCGCCACCCGCGCCTGTGGCCGCCGCAATGCCGCTACACAGGGCGCGGCCAGGTTTTCAGGCAGCCTGATGCGGCCTGTGAGGTGTTGCAAACCGGCGGCAGCGGCACCGAGTACGCCGGACACCCATATATCGTCGCCCGCCTGCGCGCCGCTACGGCGCAAAGCACGACCTTGCGGCAGGGTACCGGCAATGGTGATATTGAATACCCGCTCACCGCGGGTGGTGTCGCCGCCTATCAGCGCCACCCCGTGGGCAGCCGCTTGGGCAAACAGGGTTTGGCAAAACGGTGCCAGCCAGGTTTCATCCAGTGCGGGCAAGGCGGCGCTGAGCAAGACCCAGTGCGGCCTTGCGCCCATGGCGGCCATATCGGAGAGATTGACGGCCAGTAATTTGTGCGCCACATCCGCCGGGTCGTCGTCGGCAAAAAAATGGCGTCCAGCCAGCATCATGTCGGTGCTGAAACACCAGTCCTCGCCGGCTTCGGGCCGCACCAGCGCGGCATCGTCGCCTATGCCCAGCAACACAGCGTCCTGTTGCGGCTGTGCCTGCAAATAGCGGCGGATAAAGTCAAATTCGTTTAAAGACATTATCAATTTCGGTAAAAAATACGGCACACAGCGGTTTTCAGGCAGCCTGAACCGGGGCACCGCAATGCCCCGTGCGCGCCCCTGCCGGGAGCCTGGGGCATTATACGGCCCGCCCCCCGCCTGTCAACGCAGGCACCGCCGCGCCGCTGCCCGAAACGGCAAACAATGCTAGAATGCGCCCCTGTTGCGCGCGCCGCACCCGTTTTATCGGACATTGCACACACATCACACATCCTATGAAGACACCCCGCCCCTTACTGCTGTTTTCCGCCCTGGCCCTGCTGGCAGCCCTGCCCGCGCGTGCACAGGATGCGGTGGTGGCCAATGTAGCGGACCCGACACCGGCGCCGCTGCCCGCCGATACCGACAGCAGCATAGACGAGGCGGACAAAAAGCCCTTCTCCCTGTTTAACAAGCCCGCCGCCCGTGCCATCCGCTATCCGGTGGAAATTCAGGCCGACAACAAAGACATTCAAAATCTGGTACAGGAATACCTGCCCCTCATCACCCAGCAACAGGACACCGAAGCCGAACTCGACCGCGACCAGGTGGAATTTCTGGCCGAAGAAGCCCCGGCCCACACCCGCACCATGCTGGAAACCCAAGGCTATTTCAACGGCAAGGTAGACATGCGCGAGCAGGGCGAAGGCTGGCGCATCGACATCGCCACCGGCCCGCGCACCCATATCGACAGCGTCAGCGTGGCCATTCTCGGTGATATTCTCGGCGACGACGACCTGCCGCAATACTATAAAAACGCCATGGAAAACTGGTCGCTGCCGGTGGGCGAGCCGTTTACGCAAACCGAGTGGTCCAACAGCAAGACCTCGGTGCTCTCCTCGGTGGTGCGCAAAAAATACCCGCTGGCCGCGGTAACCGCCAGCAAGGCCACCATCAATCCGGACAACAACACCGCCCAGCTCAGCCTGCAAATCGACAGCAAACAGCCGATTTATTTCGGCGACCTCACCATCCTCGGTACCCAGCGTTATCCCGAAAGCGTGGCGCGCGGCATTGCCCGCTTCCGTCCCGGCATGCCTTATGACCTGGATTTGGTGCTGGATTATCAGCAGGCGCTGGAGCAGGACAGCCATTACGGCGGTGCTGCGGTAGAGCCTTTGTGGACGCAAATCAAAGAGGACCGCGTGCCGGTGCAGGCCACGGTCACGGAAATGAAGCGGCAGAAATTCGATTTGGCCTTGCGCTACGACTCGGCCGAAGGGCCGGGCATCCGCACCGGTTACGAACACTACAATGTGTTTAACCGCGGCTATGTCGGCTCGCTGCTGCTGGACACCGACCGCTACAAAACCACCGCCGGCATCGGCCTCAAACAACCGCGCAGCAGCAACGGCTATTACTGGACCGGCAGCCTCAACCACAGCCGCTCCACCGTGCAGCAGGTAACCAAAAACAATGTCACCGGCGGCGTGTGGTATGTGCGCGACCGCGACAATATCGATTCGCGCCTGGGCCTGGAATACATCACCGAGAGCGCGCGCATCACCAACGGCCCGGATTTGGGCCGCAGCAATGCGCTCATGCTCACCGCGGCGTGGAAGCGGCAGAACATCCAAACCCTGCTGCGCCCGGCCAACGGCTATTACCTGGAAGGCAAAATCGGTACCACCATCGGCAGCCTGGCCTCGTCATCCTCCATTCAGCGTGTGGAAACACGCGCCGGTTATTACTACACCCCGGAAGAGAAAAAATACGGTACTTGGGTGCTGCGCGGCCAGCTGGGCTATGTGCGTACCGGCAGCGACAGCCGCGTACCCTCCAGTCTGTTGTTCCGCAGCGGCGGTGCCACCAGTGTGCGCGGCTACGAATATGAAAGCATCGGTATCCAAGGCCCGAACAATGCGGTGCTGCCCGACCGCGTGGTGGCCGTGGGCAGCGTCGAATACCAGGTGCCGGTACACAAAAACTTCTCCGTGGCCGCCTTCCACGATGCCGGTGCGGTCTCCAATTCCTTTGCCAATATGAAATGGCAGCACGGCAGCGGCATCGGCCTGCGCTGGTTCAGCCCGCTGGCGCCCTTCTCTTTTGATTTGGCCTACGGTCACAGCGACAAAAAAGTCCGCTGGCACATCAGCTTGGGAACCCGTTTTTAATGAGTGCAGAAGCCACCCTCCCCGCCACCGAGACCCCGCCGCGCGCCCCCAAAAAGCCGCGCCGCTGGCTCAAACACAGCCTCTACACCCTGCTGGCTCTGGTTGTGAGCCTGCTCGCACTCGTCGGCTGGCTGGGCGGCACCGAATCGGGCCTGCGCACGGGCTTGTTCCGCATTCCCGCCTGGTTTGACGTGCACATTGAAGCCAAGAATCTTAAAGGCACGCTGTGGCACGGCTTCCAGGGCGAGCAATGGCGCATCCAAACCCCCGGCAGCGACATCGACATCGAACACCTGGCACTGGACTGGGACAACAGCCGCCTGTGGGACGGCCTCTTGCATGTGCGCCGCCTCAGCGCCGGTGCCGTACACATTCAGGGCAAAGACCGGCCGCCGCAACCGGAATCGCTGCCGCCGGTGCTGCCTGAAAGCATTGCCCTGCCGCTGCAAGTGCAGGTGGACATGGTGGAGGTGGGCAGCATCACCACCGGCAGCAAACGCGATGTTTTGCTTTTGCCCAGCCAAATCCGCTACCGTTACGACCACGAACACCACCGCCTGCACATCGACGCCCTGCGCACACCGTGGCACACCATCAACGGCGACATTGCACTCAACACCACGCCGCCTTACGCCCTCAGCGGCGATTTGGGCGGCGAAGGCGTTTTGGAAGAACAGGCCGTCAGCAGTCATGCCGTGCTTTCAGGCAGCCTGGCCGAGCCGGAACTGAAGGCACAGATGGACGGCGGCCCCATTCATCTGCAAACCAATGCCCGCCTCAAGCCTTTTGCCTGGCAGCTCAACCACAAACTCATCCACATCGACCTGGTCGGCCGCAAAATCAATCCGCAGGCGTTTTTGTCTTCCCTGCCCAAGGCCGACATCGATTTCGACATCGATATGAAGCCCAGCAGCCGCAGCGAAGAGCTGGACGGCAGCATCCGCATCCGCAACGCCCTGCCCGCCGCCCTTAACCACAACGGCCTGCCCGTGCAAAGCGTAGAGGGCGAAGTGGACATCGACACCAACGGCGTCATCCACATCAAAACCCTCGCCGCCCGCCTGATGCAGAAAGGCGAAATCACCTTCAACGGCACGGTGGACGCGGGCAATGATGTGCTGGATGTCACCGCCGCCATTGCCGATGTGGGCAGCCGCGACCTCCTCACCGATAATATCCCCGGTCTGCTGCAAGGCAGCATCCACGCCCACGGCAGCTTCAACAATCCGCAGGCGGATTGGAAACTGGCCACCGAAACCGCCGATTCCACCGGCACCGCACAACTGGTGACCGACCCGGCCAATGCCCAGCAAACCCTGCTGCTGCACCAGGTGCGCCTGCAACCCAAAGACGGCGGCCAGATGCAGCTTTCAGGCAGCCTGGCACTGTATCAGCAACAGGCGCTGGAAGTGGAAGTGGAAAGCAGCCAGTTCAATCCCAACAAGCTTTATGCCGATTTCCCCGTGGGGCGTGTCAACGGCAGCATCCGCCTCAAAGGCACGCTGGCCGACACCGATGTGCAGGGCGAAATGCTGTGGCGCGACAGCACCCTCTCCGGCGCGCCGCTCTCCGGCAAGGCTGAGCTGCATTACCGCCAACAGCATGTCGAGGCCGCCGACATCCTGCTCAATCTGGGCCGCAACCGCATTGTCGCCAACGGCAGCTTCGGCAAGGCCGCCGACAAACTCAATCTCGACATCAACGCCCCGCAACTGGACCTGTTCGGCTTCGGCCTCAAGGGTCTGCTCACCGCCCAAGGCTTTGTCGGCGGCGAACCGAACAAACTCAACATCAACCTCAACGGCCAGGCACGCGGCCTGGCGCTGGACGACATCTTCCAAGTGCAGCAGTTGGATTTCACCCTGCAAGGCTCGCCCGACGTCACCCAGCCGCTCAACATCAAAATCAACGGCCAAACCCTGCACGCCGGCGGCACCCGCATCGACAGCATCCACACCGATTTGAGCGGTCGCGGCAACAGCCACAACCTTAAAGCCGATGCCCGTCTGCAACTGGACGGCAAACCCTACCGCATCGACTTGGCCGCCAACGGCGGCTTGGACGAGCGCTACCAATGGAAGGGCCGTGTCGGCACTTTGGACGTGGGTGGTGCCTTCAACCTCAAACTGCTGGCGCCGCTGCAACTGGAAGCCGGTGCAGAACGCGTGGTCATGAACAATGCCCGCTGGTCGGCCATGGGAGGCAGCCTCAATCTGCAATCCCTGCTGTGGGACAGCCGTCAGGGCCTCACCACCAAGGGCAATGCCGCCAACCTCGCCCTGCAACAGCTGCACAATATTGTCGACCTCGGCGTACAGCAAAACCTGGTGCTCAGCGGCGATTGGGATTTGAGCTATGGCGACAACGCCCGCGGCTACCTGAAAGTGCAGCAGCAATCCGGCGACATCACCCTGCCCCACCGCAATCAGGCTTTGGGCTTGAGCAAAGTTGTGCTCGACACCCGTTTCCACAACGGCCAAATCGACAACACCCTCACCGGCGACACCCGCTACGGCAATGTGGATGCGCGCGTGGTCATTGCCCAGCGTTTCGGCAACGACATCACCCAGGCGCCCATCAGCGGCCACATCAAAGTACGCGCCGACGACCTCAACAATTTCCGCCACCTGCTGCCGGTGGGCATGGAAGCACGCGGCAGCCTCGCCGGTGACGCCGGCCTCAGCGGCACCGTGGCCGCACCGCAGCTCAACGGCCAACTTACCGGCCGCAACCTCTATTACCGCGAACGCGAAAACGGCGTGATTCTGGAAAACGGCACCCTGCAAAGCCGCTTCCAAGGCCGCCGCTGGCTCATCGACAGCCTCGAATTCAAACGCCACGACGGCAGCGTGGTGCTCAAAGGCACAGTAGATATGGTGGGCAACACCCCGGATGTGGACGTGGCCGCCGACTTCACCCGCTACCGCATCCTCGACCGCGCCAGCCAGCGCCTCACCTTGAGTGGTCGCGCACAACTGGTCTACACCCTGCAAAAAGGCATGCTGCTTCTGGGCGAACTCAAGGTAGATCAAGGTAATTTCGGCATGCCCAAAGGCAGCATGCCCACGCTGGATGACGATGTGGAAGTCATCGGCCGTGCCAAACCCGAAACCGATGCGCCCATGGCGATAGCCATGAACCTGACCTTGGATTTGAACGACAAATTCCGCTTCCGCGGCGAAGGCTTGGACGTGCTTTTGGGCGGCAAACTCACCGCCACGTCCCAACCGCGCGAAAACATCAAAATCGTCGGCACGGTGAACATTGTGCAAGGCCAGTACAAAGCCTACGGCCAAGACCTCATCATCGAACAGGGTACGATTTCCTTTGTCGGCCCGGTGGACGACCCCAACCTCAAACTGCGCGCCACCCGCCGTTTCTCGCCGGTGGGTGCCGGGGTGGAAGTGCTGGGCAGCCTCAACAACCCGCGCGTGAGTCTGGTGACCAATGAGCCCATGAGCGACAAAGACAAGCTCTCATGGCTGATTCTCGGCCGTGCCTCCAGCGGCGGCACCGAAGACGAAGCCGCGCTCAGCTCCGCCGCCACCGCCTGGCTGGCGGGCAGCATCAACGACCGCATCAATCTGGTGGACGAAATCGGCTTTACCAGCCAGCAGACGCGCGACCGCAAAACCGGCGAACTCAACCCCGCCGAGCAGGTCATCACCGTGGGCAAACGCCTCACCAACGACCTCTATCTGGGTTACCAATACGGCCTCAACAGCGCCAGCCAGACGGTGAAACTGACCTACCAAATCAGCCGTACCCTGCAAGCCATTGCCTATGTCGGCACCGACACCGCCGGCGGCGAGGTTTCCTTCAGCATCCGCTTCGATTAGAGAGGCCGGAGATGCTGAAGCTGATCTACAACCTGCTGTGGCGCATCGCCCCGCCGCTGTTGCGCCGCTACCTGCGCCGCCGCGCCCGCCTGGCGCCGGCCTATCTGCACCACTGGGATGAACGTTTCGGCCGACCCCATCCCGCACCGCTGCAAGAGGCTATCTGGATACATGCCGTGTCCGTGGGCGAAACCCGTGCCGCCGAACCGCTTATCCACGCCCTGCAACAGCATTTTCCCGGTGCGCCGCTGCTCATCACCCAAACCACGCCCACCGGCCGCGCCGCCGCCCTCAGCCTCTATCCGCAGGCGCAATGCCGCTACCTGCCCTACGACCGCCGCGACTACATCCGCCGTTTCCTGCAAGAGCACCGCCCGCGTTTCGGCGTGTTCATGGAAACCGAAATCTGGCCCAACACCCTTACGCTGTGCCGCGAATACCATATTCCCTTATTCCTGGCCAATGCCCGCCTGTCCGAACGCTCGCAACAAGGCTACCTGAAAGCCCGCACCCTCATCCGCCCCGCCCTGCAAGCCTTTCACGCCTGCTATGCCCAAAGCGAGGCCGACGCCGAGCGCCTGCGCCAAATCGGCATGCCGCATGTTCAGGTGAGCGGCAACAGCAAATACGATATTGAGCCGCCGGGCGCCATGGCGGAACTCGCCGCCGCCTTCCGCCAACGCATCGGCACCCGCCCGGTGGTGCTGTGCGCCAGCACACGCTTTTACCACGGCCAAGACGAGGCCGAACTGCTGCTGCGCGCCTGGCAGGCCTATCACGGCGACGCCCTGTTGGTCATCGTGCCGCGCCATCCCGAACGTTTTCAGGCAGCCCATGACCTCGCCCGAACACTGGGATTTCGCGTACAAAAACGCAGCGACGAAGCCGCCGTGGCCGCCGACACCCAAGTGTGGATAGGCGACAGCATGGGCGAATTGTTTGCCTATTTCCTCAGCGCCGACATCGCCTTTGTCGGCGGCAGCCTGGTGGATTGCGGCTGCCACAACATCATCGAACCCATCGCCTGCGGCCGCCCCACCCTGTTCGGCCCTTCCACCTACAACTTCGCCGCCGCCACCACCGGCGCCTTGGCCGCAGGAGCCGCCCTACAAGTGACCGACGCCGCCGACTGGCAAACACAAACCGCCGCCCTGCTCGCCGATCCCGCACAACGCCAAGCACTCAGCCAACACGCCCGCGACTTTATCCGCCAACACCAAGGCGCCAGCCGACGCATGGCGGATGATATCGCCGCCAAAATACGGGCTGTGTCCGACTAATCCGGCATCGTCAATCGCCGTAGGTCGGGCATTTATGCCCGACACAAACCTGGCCAAGCTCTTGCGACGGCCCCGTCATTCTGCGCTCAACGCAGCGAAGTCGCAGAATCCGTTTGCGCTGCAACGAAAAGGCTGCCTGAAAAACTTTCAGGCAGCCTTTAATGACTTCGTAGATTTACTTAAGCAGCAAAGCGGCGGGCAACTTCATCCCAGTTAACAATGGCCCAGAAACCGCCCAAGTAGTTGGGGCGGCTGTTGCGGTAGTCAATGTAGTAAGCGTGCTCCCATACATCGCAGGTCAACAGCGGGGTGGCATCGGTGGTCAGCGGGGTGGCGGCATTACTGGTAGATACCAGATCCAAGCTGCCGTCGGCGTTTTTCACCAACCAAGCCCAGCCGGAACCGAAAGTAGCGGCAGCCACTTTGCCGAACTCTTCTTTAAAGGCATCGAAAGAGCCGAATTTGGCATCGATGGCGGCAGCCAATTCGCCGCTGGGTTTACCGCTGCTGTTCGGGGTCAGACCCAGCCAGTAGAAGGTGTGGTTCCAAGTTTGGGCCGCATTGTTGAAAATGCCGCCGCTGGATTTTTTCACAATCTCTTCCAAAGAGGCGTTTTCAAACTCGGTGCCTTTGATTTGGTTGTTCAGATTGGTGATATAGGTTTGGTGGTGTTTGCCGTAATGGTATTCCAAAGTTTCTTTGGACAAGTGCGGTGCCAGGGCGTCCAAAGCATAAGGCAGTTCGGGCAGTTTGTGTTCCATGGGTTTGATCCTTCTATTGGATGTGGTTTGTTGTTGTGAATGATTTCAGGCAGCCTGAAACGGTATCGGTTAAAATTGCTTACCGAATCAGCGACATTTTAATACAGGGTACTTAGTGCCGCAAATCGGCAGTCTCCCGGTGCTAAAATCCCACTATCGCATCAATGCCAATCACGATGACGGCATAGCCGGCCACATACAAAAAAACTCATTCAATATACTGTTTTTAATAATAAATTATGATCGACACGCATTTTGACACTCCTTACGATGCCGAGCCCGGTATTGTGCCGCCCCATTCGCTGGAATCCGAACAATCGGTGCTGGGCGGCCTGCTGCTGAATAACGAAGCGTGGGACCGGATTGCCGATGTCATCAGCGAATCCGACTTTTACCGTCACGAACACCGGCTGATTTTCCGTGCCATTGCCTATCTGGTGGAACTGTCCCGCCCCGCCGATGTCGTCACCATACAGGAAGAGCTGCAACGGCGGGATGATCTGGAAGCCGCAGGCGGTTTCGAATACCTGGTCAACCTAGTCCAAAACACCCCCTCTGCGGCCAATATCCGCCGTTATGCCGAAATCGTGCGCGAACGTGCCATCATGCGTCAGTTAGCTCAGGTCGGCACAGAAATTGCTAGAAACGCCTACAATCCGCAAGGCCGGGATGCGGCACAAATGCTGGACGAAGCGGAAAACAGCGTGTTTCAAATCGCCGAATCCACCGCCCGCGCCAAACAAGGCTTTCTGGCCATGCCCGAATTGTTGAGCGAAGTGGTCGGCCGCATCGAAACCCTGTATTCCCGCGACAATAAAGACGACATCACCGGCATTGCCAGCGGCTTTCTGGATTTGGACAAAAAAACCTCCGGCCTGCAACCCGGTGATTTGATTATCGTAGCCGGACGCCCCTCCATGGGCAAAACCGCATTCTCCATCAATATCGCCGAACATGTGGCCATAGACGGCAAACTGCCGGTAGCCATTTTCTCCATGGAAATGGGCGGTACACAGTTAGTGATGCGGATGCTGGGTTCCGTCGGACGATTGGATCAGCATATTTTGAAAACCGGCCAGCTCGGCGATGAACACTGGCCGCGACTGGGCGAAGCAGTCAGCAAGTTGTCCGACGCTCCGGTCTATATAGACGAAACACCCAACCTATCCGCACTGGAAGTCCGTGCCCGCGCCCGCCGCCTGGCACGCCAACATAACGGCAGGCTGGGTCTGATTGTGATTGACTACCTGCAACTGATGGCCGGCTCCGGCTCATCCCAAAACAACCGCACCGCCGAGCTGGGAGAAATTTCCCGCTCCTTAAAAGCATTGGCAAGGGAATTGCAGGTACCGATTATCGCCTTGTCGCAACTATCGCGCACCGTAGAGCACCGCACCGACAAACGCCCCATCATGTCGGACCTGCGCGAATCGGGCGCCATCGAACAAGACGCCGACCTGATCATGTTTATGTATCGGGACGAATACTACAACGCCGAAACTCCGTACAAAGGCTTGGCCGAGTGCATTATCGGCAAACACCGTAACGGCCCCACCGGCAAGATTTACCTGACCTTCCAAGGCCAATATACCAAATTTGAAAATGCCGTCATGCCCGATGGTGTTTTTGACGATAATGAATAACACCCTATTGCCCAAAAATACAGCAATCTACTGAGAAATGGTTAATCCAGCATGATAACCAAACACTACACTTCAAAACAACGCGGCTTTACCCTGATCGAATTGATGGTCACCATTACCATTGTAGCCATCATGGCTGCCATTGCACTGCCCAATATGAGTTCGTGGGTCAATAAGCGGCGCGTGGCCAACCGTGCCGAACAAACAGCCAACCTCTTCCGCTTTGCACGCTCGGAAGCCGTACGTCTGAACCTGCCTGTTGTTGTTTGCTATACCACCATCCGTACTGACGGCAAAGCCAATGTACCCTGCAATGCCGCAGCGGAAACCGAACAAAAAGGCTTTACCGCATTTGCAAGCAAAAAAGGCGGCCTGCCCTATGATAGTAATATTGACGAAGTACTCCGCACGGTTGCCGTCAATCAAAACGGCTCTGCCAACAAAGTGAACATTACCACTCATCACCTCGGTTTTGATGAAGCCATCAAAACCGGTACAACAGGCAATATCTGGATATTCTATCCAAACGGTACCTTTGGCTATACCAATCAAAATACCGGCTCCGTACGCGGCAGTCACGTACATACAGGATCAGGTCTCGTCCGTTTGGATTTTAACGATGCCACCACCACCAACACTGCAGCCTTGACTTACCGCCGCAGTAAAATCATTTTAGATGCCAGCGGCCGTATCAGTACCTGTATGCCAACGGACAGCCGCTCCGCCTGCACTGCCAGCTAGCGGAATCTGCCAATCATATCGCTCTCTGACAGCAAGATTAATCATGATTAAAATTAGCACAACCTCATCGCCCAAACGCAGCCAGCAGCAAGGCGCAACCCTGATTGAAGCCTTGGTGGCCATTTTTGTCCTGGCTTTCGGTGTCTTGGCACTGATGGCGGCGCAACTGCGCTCCGTTGTCAGCATTCAGGAAGCGGAAAACCAAACCATTGTGGCCACTGCAGCACAAACACTGATGGAAGGAATGCTGGCCAACCCAGATTTAAGTATAGGCACAACACCAGGGCAGACAGTCAGAACCTATGAACGTTATAAAAAAGGCAATTTGGTTACTTTCTGTGCTACTGCAGCTGTCAACACCACCTATGACACCTCTGCGCTGAGTAAAGATCAACTGGCCGAGTATCAATTGTGCAGCTTTCATCAACAGGTAGCAAACAAGCTGACCAATGCTGTCATTGATAATGTACAAGTTTCGGAATCTGGTGGCATATACAGCATCAATGTCGCATGGAAGATGCAGGCAGGAGACAGCACCACCAACCAAGGAACGGTTTCGGCCGGCAGCATGCGGTACTCCTATACACTGCCCGTTCAAAATTAACAATAATTAAGGGATTTTTTCGTGCGTATTTCTACTTGTTCCCGGTGTACCTCCCGTACCCGCCCTTACAGCTTGGCTCAAGTATCCAAAGGCTTCAGCTTAATTGAATTTTTGGTTGCCAGTGCCATCAGCATGATCGTGTTGATCGCTGCCGGGTCTACCTATTTTATGACCCGACAACTCAATCATGTTGCTTCTGAACGCTTGGTCGCGCAACAAGACCTGCGTAACGCGGCTACTTTAATTATTCGTGATGCCCGTCAGGCAGGTACTTTTGGTTGCGCCAACTTGGCAGGCACAAGTGACGCCATGCAGACCCATGTCACCAATCCTTATGCCATCAGCCATCCTTTAGGACTCCGTACGGAAATTACTGATGACCAACCGAACGGCTTTGGCTTACGCGTGATGCCGGGCGGTAATTTTATCGGCTCCGGAGGTGCTAATATCAGCAACTTCACCCCTGAAGGCAATGCTTTGATTTTTGTATATGGTGATGGCTATGCTTCTGTCAATGACTACCAACCCCATGCACCCAACCCTGTCGTGAATGCTACTGCACTTGTCATCTCGACAGACTCAACCGGAGCCACAGCTCAAGCATTGGCCGCCACTACCGGTACCGCTCCCATCGTACTCTCCTCTTGCAATAAAGTACAAATCCTGCAAAGAAGCGGCAGCAGTGGCTACTCCATGGACAGTGGCAACATTAAATTAAATCCCTCATTGACCATTACCAATGTGCAGGCGACAACCAACTTGGGTGCGTTTATGCCCGGACAGCTTAATATCAGCAAATTGGCGGCCAGTGCCTATGTTGTTGGCCGTATCACCTCAGCTGCCGGTAGCAGCAATGGTTTGTATCGTTTCAACTTGGCTCCGGATGGTACATGGTCCGGCCCTCAGTTGTTGGTCGCCAATATGGCTGATACCAATGCAATGTCCATGCAGTTTGGTTATGTTAAAACCAATACCTGCATCGACAATGCATCTGCCCCGAATGAAACATTTACATTTACCAACACCCCCAGCACGCTTACCGATCACAGTAAATTGCCGGCATTAATCAGGATTACGCTAAATGTCAAAGATGGTTCCAACCGTGCATCAGGTGTTGATGTAGGTACTATTTCAGCTTACGTTATTGATGCCACAATACGTAACGGTAATATTTGTGCCAACCGTGGAATGGGATAAAAAAACAATGCCTCCTTTAAAACTAAAACAACAAGGCTTCTCTTTATTTATCGTATTGATTGTCATGCTTGTGATTGCTTTTCTGGTAATTGCCGGTACACAATCGGTAAATACAGAGATGCGTATGAGTTCCAATGACGCCGATCGTAAATATGCCTTGTCCTTAGCAGAATCAGCTTTAAGAACCGGCGAAAATCGGATTGCGGCATTACCTGCCAATACTGCCTTTTCTGTGGCCTGTACCGATGGCCTATGCGTCCCGGCCGGAGGTGTTACCGTACCTATGGGGTCAGAGCGCTTCACGATTGCAGCCACCGAACGTGTCGGCAGTTGTACGGCCGCAGGGTGCAATACCATTGCGTGGGAACGTACCATCGGCGCTCCAAATACAGACAATATCTTAAATTCCGGCACTAAAAGTGTTCAGGTTAATACGGCTGATGCTGCCAAAAAACCGCGTTATATTATCGAATACCTGAATAAAGACAACCAAGGCAGATATTTCTTCCGTGTCACTGCCCGTGCTTGGGGTAAAAACGACAATACGGTTGTAACCTTGCAATCTTATGTTGAGGCCACCTTCCCATGATGCAATATAAACACAACCGTGGCTTTACATTGGTAGAGATCATTATTGCCATTGCCATTGTCGGCATATTGGCCGTTATCGCCATTCCTGCTTATGACAGCTACCGCGAAAAAGCCGATTTGGAGCAGGCGCGTACCAACCTGACCACCATCAATCAGATGATTGCGCGTGAAAAAATTAAAGGTAATCTGACCGGCGCCACCATTCAAAACACCTTTAATCTTGGCCTATCTTCTGTCGATACAAATGTATCTGCACGCTATGATGTCGCAATTCGCTGCGGAGACACTCATGCCAGTTGTAGCGGCAATGACAATATACTGACCTATCATCTGTTTGCAGTTCCCAAAACCACCACTGGTCGCAGCAGATCCTTGTGGATTAGCCATGTGGGCAACACCTATCTGTGCAGCCAGCGCCTAAACAGCTATATCCCTACAACCAATAGTAATGGTTGTGAATTGAGAAAATAAAGTACATTACACAAATAGAAAAGCCCTTAATTTCTTAAGGGCTTTTGCTTATGTAAGCAAGCAGTTACTTACTGATTCCACTTATATCTCAGACACTGGTTCAACCAATCCTGGCGCTGTTTGGGATTAAGCACCTGCAAAAAAGCATGTTGGCTGCGCAAATCTTCGATTTCATGCTGGATGCGGCTGTTGTACTTTTCCTGTACCTGCTGCTTAATCAGAGCCTCGTCAAAGTCCGGGCGGTTGAGCAGGTCGGAAATATGGGCAAAATAGGTGTTGTTGGCTGAATTGACGGTTCGCTGTGTGCGGTCGAGTTTGCTTTTGTGCGTGCGCCGTACCAAGCGCAGTTTGGCGTTTTGCACCACGCTTAAATCCAGTTGGCGGATATCACAATTGGCTTTGTAATCCAAGGCATGGGCCTTTTCCAAGGGCACTGCCAGCAGTGTGACGGCCAAGCATCCTCCCCAGAGCCAGCCTTGCTTGTAGAACGAGTACAGCACGTATTTATCCCTATTGTGATTTTAGTTTGTGGCGCAGTATACAGCAGTCGGCGTGAAACGCGTATAATGGCCGTAAACTTGAGTAAACCTTCATCCACCACCGTCACGCAAGATTTTGTATCCTTTTAGAAATTTGCATGGCGTAATACAGCCCCTTCCCTGCCCTGCTTCATTCCGAAATACCACACACCATGCCGGATTTTTATATTGCCCCCAGCATTCTCTCTGCCGATTTTGCCCGCTTGGGCGAAGAAGTCACCCAAGTCATCGCCGCCGGTGCCGACTGGATTCATTTTGACGTGATGGACAACCATTACGTACCCAACCTCACCTTCGGCCCCATGGTCTGCCAGGCGCTCAAACCCTATGCTTCGGTGCCGCTTGATGTCCATTTGATGGTGGAGCCTGTGGATGAGATGATCAGTGCCTTTGCGCGTGCCGGTGCCGACATCATTACCTTTCACCCGGAAGCCAGCCGCCATATTGACCGCAGTTTGAGCCTGATACGCGATGCCGGTTGCCAGGCGGGCTTGGTATTAAATCCGGCCACACCGGTGTATGTGTTGGAACATGTATTGGACAAGCTGGATGTGGTATTGCTGATGTCGGTCAACCCCGGTTTTGGCGGCCAGCAGTTTATTGCCCAAACCCTGCACAAGGTCAGCCAGGTACGTTCTTTGCTGGATATGTATTATGGTGAAAACGGACGCCGTATCCGCTTGGAGGTAGATGGCGGCATTAAAGCCGACAATATTGCAGCGGTGGCCGCAGCCGGTGCCGATACCTTTGTGGCCGGCTCTGCCATTTTCGGCCAAGCGGATTATGCACAGGCCATCGCAGAAATGCGCCAGGCTTTAAGCAATGTCCGTTGTTGAAATAAAAAGCGTCCGCCGAAGCGGACGCTTTTTTCAGGCAGCCTGAGACCTTTGCAAAACCTTCAGATGTGGATGCAGTTCAAGGCGTAGCAGCGCAGCGAGCGTGACCGTAGGAAATCCCTGTGGGACAGACATCCTTATGACAGGGCAAGCGAGCGAGCAGTACCCCTACGGGCATAAACTTCCAACGCAGAAATGCGCCGCAGATGGGGGTTTTGCAAAGGTCTCAGCCTGAAAATCCGGCAAATTTAATGATGGTGTTTTGTTGCAGCCCCACTTCTGCCTGCACCGGTTTCAACCGGCAATACCACGGTTTGCGGCGGGGCATGGCGGAATGTAAGCTTCACGGTCACGCGCTCGCCCGTTTTTAAGGGTTGTTGCAAGCCCATCAGCATCAGGTGCAGGCCGCCGGGCTGCAAACGCACGGTCTGTCCTTGCGGCAGCGCAATACCGCCCGGCAATTGGCGCATGCGCATCACGCCCTGCTCGTGTATGTGGGTGTGCAATTCCACTGTTTGCGCAACCGCTGTCTCGGCGGCCACCAGTTCGTCATCACGTCCGCTGTGGTTGTGAATGTCCATAAACGCACCGCCCATGCTCATGCCCGGGGTGGTAAACCGCGCCCAAGCCTGTTCGACTTGGATGCCTTGCGGTGCTTGCGCCCATGCTGCTGCGGCAAACAAACCCATGCAGATACCGGTCAACATCTTGTGATAAAGCATCGTCATTCCTTTCATTACGGCAAATTCAAAACACATTCCAACCATATTCGCGCCACAAGGCCATCCCCCACAGTAGGGCCAATTGGATCAGGGCCAAGAGCTGCACTGCCGACCCGGCATCTTTGGCCCGTTTGGCCAAGGGATGGCGTGCCAGCGAGGTATGATCTACGGCGGCTTCGATGGCGGTATTGATGAGTTCCATCATGATGCTGATCATCGAGGCCATCACCAGCATCATCTGTGTGGCCGGGCCGAAATCCAGCCACCACAACAATAGCAGCAAAACCGCATTCAGGCACACCACTTGGCGGAATGCCGCTTCGCTCCAAGCGGCACGCAAACCGGCTAAGGAGTATCCGAAAGCATTGAATATGCGGCGGATGCCGGTTTTACCCTTGGCTGCGGTGGCAAAATCGGTTTCAGAAGGAGAATGGTTGGGATTCATAAAGCTATTGCCATAACAATCAGGCTGCCTGAAAAGAAGACAAGACCGGGTTTACAACACATCATATAAAGCCACCAGCCACAATACCATCAGCGCCGCCAACAACAGATAAAGCGCTGCGGATGCGGCGTCTTTGGCCCGTTTGGCCAAGGGGTGCTCTGCCTGCGAAGTATGGTCTACCGCAGCTTCCACCGCCGTATTGATTAACTCCACCACCAGTGTGAGGAAAGACACCAGTATCAGCACCAGGCGCACCGCGGTTTCAAACGGCAGCCACAGCGCCAACACCAGCAGCACGGCATTTATCCACAGCAGTTCGCGGAATCCGGCTTCTTCACAGGCGGCGCGCACGCCGTGCCAGGAATAACCCAGCGCCTGCACAATGCGGCGGATACCCGCCCGGCCCTTCATGCGGGCTGCGTAGTGCTCGTCCTGCGGCGGCGGTAGGGAATCACGCATGCGTCCGTTCCGTTTTCAGGCAGCCAGTGCCCGCGCGGTAATGGCACGACAATGCAGTTCCACGCTCGACAACACCGCTTTGCCGCCTACTCCGGCGTCTTCCACCAGCAAAGGCAGTTCGGTGCAGGCCAAGAGCACCGCATCGGCATCCAAATGGCCGATGACCGCGCGCACGTATTCGCGGCTGGCGGCGGTAAAGCGGTTGCGGGTGAGTTCGTCCAGAATAATGTCGTGGATTTCCGCACGCTCCGCCGCATTGGGCACCACCGCAATCATGCCCTGCTCGGCCAAGGCACGCGGATAAAAATCACCGCTCATGGTGGCTTCCACCCCCAAGATGCCCAAACGGCGGATATTCATGGCCGCGGTTTCGGCCGCCACGGCCACGGCCAAATCCACAATTTCCACCTGCGGATAACGGCGCCGGATGGCCGGTAAAAAACGGTGCAGACCGTTGGCGCACAGGGCAACAATTTCCGCCCCTGCCGCCTGTAAACGGCCCACGGCATCGGCAATGATGAGCGCACAGCTTTCTTCGCTGGGGTCTTTGCGCTGGGCATCCAGAAACAGACCTTCGTCTACACTGTCGATAAAAATATGGGCGCTGTAATGGCCGCCGCGGGCGCGGTTCATCAGCTGGTTGATGCGCCGGTAATACTCCAGCGTCGACACCCAGCTCAAGCCGCCCACCAGACCGATGGTTTTGGTATGCATCATATCGGCACGCATCGCCCTCCCCCTTAACTGTTCATCACAATCTGCTACCGCAGGCGGATTTTATACCCAAAGTGTTTTTTCAGGCAGCCTGAAGACCGGCTGACCATTGTTCTACCACATCAACAAAACGCGCAGCCACATCAAAACCGGTTTGCTGCATGATTTCCTGAAAACCGGTGGGGCTGGTGACATTCACTTCGGTGAGGTAATCGCCAATCACATCCAAACCGGCCAACAGAATGCCGCGGCGCACCAATTCCGGCGCCACGGTTTCGGCAATGTGGCGGTCGCGTGCGCTCAAAGGCTGGGCCACACCCTTGCCACCTGCGGCCAGATTGCCGCGGGTTTCGCCGCCTTGCGGAATACGCGCCAGTGCATAAGGCACCACCTCGCCGCCGATCACCAGCACGCGTTTGTCGCCCTCGACGATTTCCGGAATATAACGCTGCGCCATAATGGTGCGGCTGTCCAAGCGCATCAGCGTTTCCAAGATGCTGCCGATATTGGGGTCATCGGTGCGCAGGCGGAAAATGCCGCTGCCGCCCATGCCGTCCAGCGGTTTGACGATGATGTCGCCGTGTTCGGCCAGAAAGGCGCGGATATCGGCGGCACGGGTGGACACCAGCGTGGGCGCCGTCAGTTCGGCGAAATTGAGAATAGCCAGTTTTTCGTTAAAGTCGCGCATGGCCTGGCCGCTGTTGAACACTTTGGCGCCCTGCTCCGCCGCCAGCGTCAGCAATTGCGTGGCGTAGAGGTATTGCAAATCAAAGGGCGGGTCGGTACGCATAATCACCGCATCGAAATCCGCCAGCATGCGCGCACCCGCTTCATGGTGCTGAAACCAGGCAGCACCGCCCGCTTCGGCACCGACAAAATCAAACGGCGCCGCCTGCGCCCATACCTTGCCTTCGCGCAGCGACAATTCGCCGCTCAGCACATGAAACAGGCGGTGGCCGCGCCGTGCCGCCTCGCGCATCATGGCATAAGTGGTGTCTTTATAGGTTTTGAAACTGCCCAAAGGGTCGGCAATAAACAGTAGGTCCATGGTGATATTCCTTAAATAGGGGCTGCCTGAAAACATAAGCAATGTCACTTTAGTATAGTCATTTAAAATAAGAACGATACGGCGTTGCTGCGCCTTGCCGTACTATCTGTACTGTCTGCGGCTTGCTGTCTTGTCTCGTTCTTATTTTAGTCGACTATAGTGTACGTTACCTTACATTTTACTGTGCGCTTCGTGGCCGTCCCACGGGATTCCCTGCGGTCACGCGGATGTATTCTTTGCGCCGCCAAAGAAAAGAAGGCAAAAGAAAGGCGGCCGCGGTTGCAGGTTTGCTGCGCAAACTTCCCTCTCTCCGCACAGTTTTTCGGGCGGGCAACAACTCGCAGCTGCGCTGCTCAAACAGATTTGCCCTTGCTCCCCGAAAAACTGCGCTCCGTTCGGCTGCGCCAGCGGATAGGGCTGTAGCCGTCAACATGTTTGGATTAACGTTTGGCTATCTGAACCGAATACCAATCCAAACATTTCAGGCAGCCCCAAAACTATGTAGATACCTCAATAGTATAGTCATTTAAAATAAGAACGATACGGCGTTGCTGCACCTTGCCGTACTATCTGTACTGTCTGCGGCTTGCTGCCTTGTCTCGTTCTTATTTTATTCGACTATACAAATCTGCAATTGCCGGCAGGATGCCACGGGATTTCAACCGGCTGTGTGCATTTGATCAAAAATGCTGCTCAAAAAACCACAACAAAGGCCGGTCAAACGGTGTCCACGCAGGCACGCGCACACCGGCGTGATACAGGCGGCGGCGCACCCATTCGTTACAGGTTTGCAGCGGCTGGTAGGCGCCGCGGGCACGGTAAAAATGCGGCTGGCCGGGCAAGGGAGCGGGTTCGGCCCATTGGGCGCGCACATCGGCCAACAGGCGGCGGTATTGCGGCGTGCTCAAATCCAGACGGCGCACATAGGCGGGTTCGGCAGTGTGTGGTGGCGGGCCGTAACGCGCAAACAGCACGCTGCTGTCCCACAGCAAAGCTTTGGCGGCTACCGACGGCGTCAAATCACCCCAAGTCGGCACTTGGGTATAAAACGCTTCGCTGCCCCAACCCAGATACAGCCACTCACCCACACCGTCTACTCCGGCTTCAGGCAGCCATTGCGGCCAATCGGCCTCGGCATCGCGTGCGGGCAAGACCAGATTGATGTGCACGCCGTTGCTGACCAAATAAACGCTGTGCACGGCACCGTCTGCCGCCTCCGCAGGCAGGCTGCGCTGTACCGGTACTAAAGCCAGCAACAGACTGGCCATACCGTACACGAGCACAATAAAAAATGGCACCGACACTGCGCGCAGGCACCATTTTTTCCACCTTGAGGGCATGGCCGGTCTTTAGCCTTGCAACAGGGGCTGCAATTCGCCCGCTTCGTACATTTCCATCATGATGTCCGAGCCGCCGACAAATTCGCCGTTGATATAAAGCTGCGGAATGGTCGGCCAGTCGGAATATTCCTTAATGCCCTGGCGCACGGCGTCGTTTTCCAGCACATTCACGGTCACAAAATCCTGACAACCGGCCGCTTGCAGAATCTGTACCGCACGTGAGGAGAAGCCGCATTGCGGAAACTGCTTGGTACCTTTCATAAACAACACCACGCGGTTGGCGCTGACAAAATCTTTGATTTCCTGTTGGATGCTCATCAAAATTCCTTAATTACATAAAGTTACATCATCAATCTTTGCGGAACACAGCCGCAAAAAAACCGTCGGTTTGGTGCACCGCGGTATCCAGACGCAAATATACACCGCTTGCGGGTATTTGTAGATCTTTTTGCAGTACTTCACCCACCGGCTCGGCCTGCCAGCCGGGGTGTTCGGCCAGAAAACGCTCCGCTTGGTCCTCGTTTTCACCCGCCAACACGCTGCAGGTGGCATACACCAGCCGCCCGCCCGGACGCAGCAGGCGCGCGGCGGCGGCGAGTATGCTGTGTTGCTGTGCGTACAACTTCTCCAGCGTATCCGGCGATTGGCGGTATTTCAAATCGGGATTGCGTCTGAGCGTGCCCAAACCGGAACAGGGCGCGTCCACCAGCACGCGGTCGGCCTTGCCGTAGAGGCGCTCCAAACGCTTGTCGTGCTCGCTTTCGATGCGTTGCGGATGGATATTGCTCAGCCCGGCACGCACCATGCGCGGTTTGAGATTGGCCAAGCGTTTTTCCGACACGTCCAAGGCGTACAGGCGGCCGCTGTTGGCCATCATCGCCCCCAGCGCCAGGGTTTTGCCGCCGGCACCGGCGCAAAAATCAACCACGATTTCACCCCGGCGCGCACCGGTGAGCAAGGCCAGCAGCTGGCTGCCTTCATCCTGCACTTCCACGCAGCCCTCAGTAAACAACGGATGGCGGATGAGCGCGGTTTTGTCGTGCAGGCGCAGCGCCCATGGCGAATAGCGCCCCGGCTCGCAACGCAGCCCTTCCTGCTGCAATTGCGCCAACACCTTGTCGCGCTTGGCCTTGAGGGCATTGACGCGCAAGTCCAAAGGCGCGGGCGCGGCGATGCTGCGGCCGAAGCGCAAGACCTCCGCCTCATCCCAACCTTGCGCCTGCAAGGTGTCGATTAACCATGGCGGCAATTCGGCGGCGGTATTAAGGCTGCCTGAAAACTCGGTTTTGCGCGCTTTCAGTTCGCCCAAAAAGCGCTGCTCTTCTGCGTTGGCGCACTCGGCCAACTGGCTGATATTCAGACCGCGCCCCAACACCAGCGCCGCCAGCGCCGCCAAACGGCTTTGGCGCACGGCATCCGGCAGGACGGCGGTAATTTTCTGATAATGGCGCACGGCGGCAAATACGGTCTCGGCGATTTCATGGCGGTCTTGCCGCCCCAGCTTTTTGTGCTCGCGAAAATAGGCCGATACCACCGCATCGGCCGGTTGTGCAAAAGTCAGTACCCGCGCCAGTACGGCGGCGGTGTGGGTGAGTTGGTTCGGGTTCATAAATGTGTAGGTCGGGCATTTATGCCCGACATGTTCCATGTGTTTCTTAAATATGGTCGGGCATCAATGCCCGACCTACGGCATATGGACAGGCTGCCTGAAAATCCACAACAGATGCTGCGACTGTGCGCAGCATGACGGGAGGCGGTCATCCTGCGCGCAGTCGCAGGATCTCAAATATCGGCGCTTAAATCATTCCGCATGCGGATGGTCATGCTGCCCTCCCGCGTCCGGCAGCCGCCACAACCACACCGACACCGACACGCACACCAACGCCACACCGGCCAACAGCCACGGGTATTGCGGCAGCCGCCACCACAAAATGCCCAGCGATATACTCATCATAATGCTGGACAGCCATTTGGCCCGCCGCGGCACGGCGCGGTTTTGCTCCCAGTCGCGCAAAATCGGCCCGAAGGTGGGATGGCGCTGCAACCAGGCGTAAAAACGCGGCGAGGCGCGCATCCAGCAGGCGGCGGTCAGAAGCACAAAGGGTGTGGTCGGCAGCACCGGCAGAAACAGGCCGAGCACGCCCAGCAGCAGCGACAAAGCACCGGCAGTCCACAACACAGGCCGCCAGACGCGTTCAGGCAGCCTGACCCAGGAAAACAAACGAGCCATAAAACCTATTGATAATTTGAGAGTGATTATTAATTATACATCATGCGCTTTAAAAATCTGCCCGCATCACACTTCCGTCCCCGCCCACCAGGGTGCGCAACACGGTTTCATCGGCATTGGTATAAAACAGCGCCTGCCCCTCTTGCGTTGCGTCGGCAAGCAAACCGTGTTGCTGCAAAACCGCACGCGTCTGTCGCGCCACCGCCGCGCCGGAGTCGATGATGTCGATATGCGGCGGCAGAATGCGGCGGATTTGCGCGCTCAAAAACGGATAATGGGTGCAGCCGAGCACCAGATGGTCGATGTCCGCCGCAATCATGGGTTGCAGATATTCCTGCAACAAGGCTTCCATGGCTGGCGATTCCATCTGCCCGGCCTCAATCAGCGGCACCAGGCCGTGGCCGATTTGTTCTATAAAACGGATATTGCGGAAATTGGATGCGGTTTGCGCAAACAGTGCGCTGTTGATGGTGCCCGCCGTGGCCAGCACCCCCACTTTGCAGGTTTTCGATTGCAGCGCCGCCGGTTTGATGGCCGGTTCGATGCCGATAAACGGCACTGCATAGCGCGCCCGCAATTCCTTCACCGCATTGGTGGTGGCGGTATTGCAGGCCAGCACGATGATTTTGGCACCGCGCTCAAGCAGGTATTCGGTGTTTTTCAGCGACAAGGCCAGGATTTCCTCGCGGCTTTTTTGGCCGTAGGGCGCATTGCGGCTGTCGGCCAGATACAGGGTATGCTCGTGCGGCATCAGCGCACGGATTTGCCGCCAAATGGAAACACCGCCGACACCGGAATCAAACAGGCCGATGGGGCGCGCAAAGGGCATGGTCATGACAGGCTGCCTGAAAAACACAAAGCGCGCATTTTAACACCGTTGCCGCCGCCCCAGCCGTCATTCTGCGCGCAGCATCCGCGCAGTTGCAGCATCTGCGCATGTGCTTTTTCAGGCAGCCTTAAGCTGCACCTACATGTTAAAAACTGAAAAAACCACCGTATTCGCGCACTTATGCTGCGCTTTTGGCCGCTGCCGCCTTTCTATTTGCGCCGCTTTCGCGGATAATCCGCCGTCGTTGCGTCCGTTCCGTATTGCATGATGTCCCAAACCCCTGCCCGCGATTACCTGCTTGCCGATGAAGCCGCCACCCTGGCCGCCGGGCAAGCCTTGGCCCGTGCCCTCACCGCCCCGGCGGTGGTGTGGCTGTACGGCGATTTGGGCGCCGGCAAAACCACACTGGTGCGCGGCCTGTTGCGCGGCCTCGGCCACACAGGCGCGGTGAAAAGCCCCACCTATGCCATTGTGGAAAGCTATGATTTGGGCGCGCAACACGTGCATCATTTCGACCTCTACCGCTTTGCCGACCCGGACGAATGGCTGGATGCGGGCCTGAGCGATTTGTTCCGCCCCGACAGCCTGTGTCTGATTGAATGGCCGCTGCAAGGCGGCGGACATGTTCCTGCTGCCGATGTGGCGCTGACCCTCAGCCACCACGGCGAAGGCCGCCACCTGCGCTTGGAGGCCGCCAGCACCCGCGGTGCACACTGTCTGTCTGATTTTCATCTGGATTTATGAGCAAGATTACCCGCCGAAACCTGTTGGGCGCCTGTTCGGGCAGCCTTTTGCTGTATGTGACTCCCACCGCCGCCTGGGCCAAGGCCGCCGAAGCCGTGGCCGTGCGCATCTGGCCCGCCAGCGCCTACACCCGCATGACGCTGGAAACCGACGCCGCCCTTACCTACAAATATTTCGCCCTTAGCGACCCCGACCGCCTGGTGGTGGACATTCAGGGCGCCACCCTCAATCCGGTACTGCTCACCCTGCCGCAAAAAGTGCTGCCGCTGGACCCGTATATCGCCAGCGTGCGCGTGGGCCAGTTCAATCCCGAAACCGTGCGTGTGGTCTTTGATTTGAAAGCCGGGGTCAATCCGCAGGTCTTCACCCTCAAACCGATTGCCAATTTCAAACACCGCCTGGTGGTGGACCTCTACCCCAGCGCCGCCGT
Source organism: Neisseriaceae bacterium HSC-16F19 (assembly GCF_024171525.1). Taxonomy (GTDB): domain Bacteria; phylum Pseudomonadota; class Gammaproteobacteria; order Burkholderiales; family Neisseriaceae; genus JALJZY01. Next base: position 75,867 of record NZ_JALJZY010000005.1, on the reverse strand, counting down.
GGCTCTGGCGGAAGAGCAAAACGACCCCTTAATGGCGCTGTTGCAGGACTATAACCGCGGCCAGGTGCGCAGCGACGGCACCACCACCGCCCAAGCCCAAGTACAAACCCCGCCGGTGGCCAAACCCTCGGAAACCGCCTTGCCGCCGCAAAGCGGCAAAACCGACACCCCGCCCAAAACCCAGCAGGCCGGCAAACGGCCGCCGCGCCGCCAAGCCGTGGTGGTGCTCGACCCCGGCCATGGCGGCGAAGACCCCGGCGCCATCGGCCCTTCCGGCCTGCGCGAGAAAAACGTGGTGCTGGCCGTGGCGCGCGAAACCAAGAGACGCCTCGATGCCATGGGCTACAAAACCCATATGACCCGCAACGAAGACGTGTTTATCCCGCTTGGTGTGCGCGTGGCCAAGGCACGCAGCCTCAAGGCGGATGTGTTTGTGTCCATCCATGCCGACGCCTTCACCAACCCCAGCGCCCGCGGCACCGGCGTCTACGCCTTGAGCCGCAAAGGCGCTACCAGTGCCGCTGCGCGCTTTTTGGCGCAAACCCAAAACAATGCCGACTCCATCGGCGGCGTGCGCCTCTCCAACGACAAAACCGTCAACAGCACCCTGATCGACCTCACCCAAACCGCCACCATCAACGACAGCCTGCGCCTGGGCCGCGGCGTGCTCACCCAGCTGGGCAAAATCAACAAGCTGCACAAAGGCCATGTCGACCAGGCCAATTTTGCCGTGCTGCGCGCGCCGGACATTCCCTCCATTCTGGTGGAAACTGCCTTTATCTCCAATCCCACCGAGGAAAAACTGCTCGCCAGCGCCGACTTCCGCAAAAAACTGGGCAATTCCATCGCCACCGGCATCAAGGCGTATCTGGATACCGCCGTATTGGCGCGGCGCTGATTACACCGGCACGTATTCCCACAGCAGACAAAAAAACGGGCGGATGTTCTCATCCGCCCGTTTCGTTTACCGTTTTGCCAAGCCCTGCGCCTGTAAATCCGGCAGAATATGCGGCCGCACTGCCTTGCCGAAAGTATTGGCAATGGCTTTGCGCCAGTTTAAATCCAAGCCGCTGCGTTCGCGGTAATAGTCTGCCAGCAACTGATCGTACTCCGCCAATGCGGCCTCATCCGCCCTGCGGTAACGGTTTTCCGAAACCATCAGTGCCCGTGGCAAACGCGGACGGTACAACGGATCTTGCGCGGGATGACCCAAACACATCCCGAATAAAGGGAAGGTGTATTCAGGCAGCCCCAAAAGCCCGATAGCCCGCGCGGTATCGTTACGCAGCGAACCGATATACACCCCGCCCAAGCCCAGCGATTCGGCTGCGAGCATACAGTTTTGCGCCATAATGCCCGCATCTACCGAACCCAATATCAAGGCCTCGGTCCAATCCACCTGTGCATCGGGCACCTGCTGTTTGTGCTTGGCATAATCGATGCAGAATACCCAAAACTCGGCGGCCTCACGTACATATTTCTGCCCTGCAGCCACCTCGCACAGCGCCGCACGCAAGGCGGCATCGGTCACGCGGATGATGTGCACACACTGCATAAAACTGGAAGAAGATGCCGCACGCCCCGCTTCCAATATTGCCTCCACCTGTGCTTGGGTGAGCGGCTCACCGGTGTATTTGCGGATAGAGCGGTGGGCATACATGGTCGGCAAAGCCGCAGCGCCGGGTAAATCGGTTTGATAAGGCATGGGACTTATTCCCTCCGGATATTGTAGGTACCGATTATAACGCGCCGCACAAAAAAGAGGCTGCCTGAAAACATATTATGTTTTCAGGCAGCCTACGGTTTATCATCTACCCTTATTGACAGGCGGCTTCCGCAAATTCCGGTACAGTACCGGCACATACCCACACCAGCTTGTTGTCTGCTCCCTGCATGGACAGCAGAATCATCGGCTGGTCTTCGCGCCCTCCCACCGGCACGGCCTCAATAGTACCTTGGTAAATGCGGATCTGCTGCCAATACTGACGCTGCGCCTCATCCAAAGGAAAATCCTCGGTAATCTCGTTCAGAGTCATGCCTTTGGACATCCGTGCCGCGACCCAAAGTTTGCCCGCATTAATGGCCTCCACGCCGCCACTGCCGTCAGCAGGGACATTTTGCGGCACAGTTGCCGTCTGCACCGCAGCCGACTGCTCCATTTCCACCTGTCCGATCACTTCTTCCAACAAACCCGGCAGCATCAGCAGCGCCACTACAGCCAACAAAACAAGCAATAAGGACAAATAACCCAACACCAGCCCGATCAGCGCCACCACACCGTGCGGCGCACCTTCCTCCCGTGCTTTTTTACGCCCCCTGTGCCCGCTGATAATGGCCACCAGTGAGGCAATCACCGGCAAAACCACCCAACTCAACACCCCGGCAATCAGACTGATCCACGCAGGCGTATTACCCGCAGAGGATGACTGTTTTGAAGTTTGCCGTCCTCCCAATTTCAATTTAGCCATATTACCTGTCTTTCTTAACAAAACAGCGCCTCAATGGCGCAAAATCTTTAAATTTTTTTACAAGCAAATTAAATGCCATCTTGTAAACACCACATCCGGCACAATAAAAAGCCGCCCAAGGAGGCGGCCTTAGGAACAGATCCATATGTGCTTAAATCCGCATCGGCATCACAATGTATTTGAAATTGGGATTATTGGGGATGGTAAACAGCGTGGAGCGGTTGACATCGCCGAAAGCCAGTTGTAAATCTTCGCTATGTACATTGCGCAGCGCGTCCATCAGGTAATTGATGTTAAAGCCCATTTCCAGCTCTTCGCCCTGATAGGCAATCTCCAATTCTTCACGCGCTTCTTCCTGCTCGTTGTTGTTACAGGTCACGCTCAGCACACCCGGTTTGATGTGCAGGCGGGCGCCGCGGAATTTTTCGTTGGCCAAAATGGCGGCACGCTCCAGCGCACCCAAAAGCTGGGTGCGGCCCACGAGGAAGATTTTGTCGTTATCCAGCGGAATCACGCGGTTGTAATCGGGGAATTTGCCGTCCACCACCTTGCTGACAATCACGGTGTCGTTGCAGCGCAGGCGCACCTGGTTGGTCAACAGTTCGATGGTGACCTGCTCGCCCGGATGGTTGAGGAGCTTAAAGAGTTCCAGCACGGTTTTGCGCGGCAAAATCACTTCCGCCTTGGGCAGGTCGGCCTGGATGGTGGTGGCGGAATAGGCCAGGCGGTGACCGTCGGTGGCCACCAGGCGCAGCTGGTCGCCCTCGGTTTGCAGCAGCAGGCCGTTGAGGTAATAGCGAATGTCCTGCACCGCCATACTGTACTGTACTTGCGACAGCATCTCTTTCAGAGTTTCCTGCGGCAGCGAAAAAGCGGCGCTCACCGTATCGCCCACGCTCATCAGCGGAAAATCCTCCGCCGGCAGGGTTTGCAGATTGAAACGGGACTTGCCCGCTTTGAGGGTGAGACGGCTCTGCGCCCAGTCCAGAGACACCAAAGCGCCCTCGGGCAGGGCGCGCAGAATGTCTTGCAGTTTTTTGGCATTGGTGGTGATGCGGAAATCTTCACCGCCGCCTTGCGGACCGTGGGTGTTGATTTGGATTTCCAGGTCGGTGGCCAGGATATTGGTTTGGCCGCCGCTGTTTTCCAGCAGCACATTGGACAAAATCGGCAGGGTATGCCGCCGCTCGACAATGCCGGTCACGGCTTGCAGCGGCTTGAGTAAGGTGTCGCGTTCGGCTTGTAAAATCAACATGGTTTATCCCTGTTTTAATCAGCTTTTAATTAAAATCAACAACTTTTGGTAATCTTGTTCTACCTGCGCTTCTTCTTGGCGCAAATCGGCAATGGCCTTGACGGCGTGCATCACCGTGGTATGGTTGCGGTCGAAATGATGGCCTATGGCGGGCAGGCTCAAGGCGGTCAATTCCTTGATCAGCGCCATCGCCATCTGGCGCGGACGCGCTATATTACGGGCGCGTTTTTTGCCGGTCAAATCATTCATACCGATACCGTAGTATTTGGACACGGTTTCCATAATGCCTTCGGCGGTCATGACACGGTGACTGCTGGCAACAATGTCCTGTAGGGCATCGCGCACCAGGTCTATATCGATGGCACGGCCGGTAAAGCGGCTGCGTGCATCCACGCGCTTAAACGCACCCTCCAAGTCACGCACGCTGCCCTTAATGTGCTTGGCAATGAAAAACGCCGCCGCCTCGTCCAGCTGCGTACCGGCCAATTCGGCTTTTTTCTGCAAAATTGCCACACGCATTTCCAATTCCGGCGGCTCCAGACGCAGGCTTAAGCCGGAATTGAAACGGGTTTTCAGGCGCACATCCATTTCGTCGATGTCGTTAGGCAGCTTGTCGCCGGTGAGGATCAGCTGCTTTTTCTCTTTTTGGAAATGGTTGAAGAGGTAAAAAAACTCTTCCATGGTGCGCTCTTTGCCGGCAATAAACTGCACATCATCCAAAATCAGCAAATCGTACTGCTTGTACTTCTGTTTGAACGCATCGAAAGCCTGATTTTTGGCGGCATTCATCAGGCTGCGCACATAGTCGTCGGCATGCATATACGCCACCTTGGCCTTGGGATGGGCGCGCAGCAAAGCATGGCCGATGGCCTGCACCAAATGGGTTTTGCCCAAACCGGGGCTGCTGTAGAGGTAAAACGGGTTGTAATCGCCGCCGGGCTGTTCGGCGATATTGCGCGCCACCGCCACCGCCACTTCGTTGCCCTTGCCCACCACCAGGGTATCGAAGGTGAATTCGGGTTGCAGATTATGGCCGGGTTTGGTCTTGTCTTTTTCCTTGACGCCCACTTCAGCCGTTGGCGGTGCGGCGGTCTCCAACGGCAGCACCGCATCGGCACGCACGTATTTCTGCACAATATCCATTGCGCTTTCGCGCACCACAGAAGCGCCGACAGCGACAGGCTGCGCTTGTGCGGCCTCTGCCGCCAAGGCTGCCTGAAAATGGCGGCCTTCACCGATGGCCAGCGCCAGAGCCGGAGCATCGGCGGCCAATTCGGTTTTCAGGGTTTCGATTTCCGTCCAAAACTGTTTTTTCACCTGGGTGAGCACAAACTGGGTTTTGGCATACACCCGCCAGCCCTCGGCGGTTTCGTCCACAGTCAAAGGAGCGATCCACATCTGGTATTGGCGTGTCGGCAGGCTTTGCTGCAAACGCATCAGGCACTCGGGCCAAAATTCATGCAAATTCATCCGGATCACCACCTAAAATTTATAGTCGACTAACACAGAACGAGACAAAGCGGCAAAAAAGCCGCGGGAGCAGAGAAGTCCCTTGGGACAGCAACGCAATATCGTTCTGTGTTAAATGACTACAGACACAGACAGGCTGCCTGAAACCTATCGGAAAATGCCCGCCCAATCTGCGGCTTAAGCTTGCTCCGCCACCCGGCTCAAACACAGTCACTTCCGATATTTTTACAATTTAATCAATCACTAATGTAATTCAGACCGGCCGCAGCGGCTGGTCTGAACATGGGCGGCATTATAGCCCAAAGCCACCCCCTGCGCCACGCTCCCGCATGTGCGGATGCACAACACCTGTATCGCCGTTTTAAGCGCCCAAACACGCCCGCCCACGCAGATTAAAATCATTTAATAAATTTAAATACAACATCTTATAATGCATAACACGGTTGCTTCAGGCTGCCTGAAAGCAACGGCACCTACCGCCACAAGCATTGACAAAACAAGGTTTATGCGGTGTAATGGCGCGTTTTATTTATCTGAATACTTTTAGGAAGCATCATGAAACGCACTTACCAACCGTCTGTTACCCGCCGCAAACGCACCCACGGTTTCCTGGTCCGCAGCAAAACCCGCGGCGGCCGTGCCGTCTTGGCTGCGCGCCGCGCCAAAGGCCGCAAACGCCTGGCCGTGTAATATTGTTTGTGGATTACCGTTTCGGTAAACAATACCGCCTGCTCAAAACGGATGAATTTTCATCCGTTTTTGCTTTACGGCGGCAAAAAAGCCGCGACTGGCTGCAAATCCTGCGCGCGCCCAATACCCTGGGTCATGCCCGCTTGGGGCTGGTGGTGGGCAAAAAAGCCGCCAAACGCGCCAACAAGCGCAACTATATGAAGCGCTGCATCCGCGAATGGTTCCGCCTCAACCGCCACCGCCTGCCTGCCGAAGACATCATCGTGCGCGTGCGCGCACCCTTCGGACGGACACAGCAGGCGGCGGTGTGGCAGGTTTTGGAAACCGTACTGCTCGCATCCGGGCGCCCTGCACCGTGAAGTGCCTGCCATGAAACGCCTGATGATTGCGCTGGTGCGCTTTTACCAATACGCCATCAGCCCGATGCTGCCGCCGCGCTGCCGCTATACCCCCACCTGCTCGCAATATGCGGTGGAAGCCATCCGCAAATACGGCGCCCTCAAAGGCGGCTGGCTGGCCGCCAAACGCATCGCCCGCTGCCACCCTTGGGGCGGCTGCGGACACGACCCGGTTCCCTGAACCTCTATTATTTATTAAGCCGAACCCTCGTTCACCATCAACGGAACAACCATGGACTTCAAACGCCTGATGACGTTTTTTGCCCTGGCGCTGCTGATTTTGATGGGCTGGGAATACTTCTTCCCCACCCCCAAACCCGCCGCCACGGCCCAAAACGCCACCCAACAAAGCGCACCGGCCGCCGCCAACAGAGTCGACTCGGCCCTGCTGCAAACCACGCCCATCGTGGTCACCACCGACACCGTGCGCGCCACCCTAGACGAGAAAAGCGGCGATTTGCGCCGTCTGGTCTTGCTCAAACACAATGCCACCTCGGACGCCAGCAAAGATTTTGTCTTGCTGGATGACAGCGAAACACACCAATACATCGCCCAATCCGCCCTCTTGACCCCGGCGGGCGAATTCCTGCTCAAAGACGTGCCCTTTAGCGCCGAGAAAAAGGAATACACCTTGGAAGGCGATGCGGTGGAAGTGCGTCTGAGCGCGCCGGAAACCGACGGCGTACAGGTGGACAAGGTCTATACCTTCCGCAAAGGCAGCTATACCGTGGATGTGCGTTTCGACATCCGCAACCAAAGCGGCAAACCGCTGCAACTGGATGCCGCCTACCGCCTCTTGCGTGACGGCAGCGAACCCGAGGGCAGCGGCTATTTCGACCAAACCTATACCGGCCCGGTGCTCTACACCCCCGAGGGCGAGTTTGAAAAAGTGCCGTTCAAAGATTTGGACAGCGATTTCAGCAGCGGCCGCGACCAGGCCGATTATGTGCGCAAAACCCAGACCGGCTGGGTGGGCATGATCCAGCACTATTTTGCCACCACCTGGATTCTGCAACCCAAAGGCGGCGACAGCATTTGTGCCACTGCTACCTGTCAAATCGACATCCGCAAACGCAATGACGGCCTGTATTCCGCCGGTGTGCGCACCACCCTGCCCGGCATTGCCGACGGCACCACACTGCAATTCCCGACCCAGCTCTATGCCGGTCCGCAGACTTATTCCGTCATCACCCAGGTGGCCGACAATCTGCACTTGGTGAAAGACTACGGCAAGGTACACCTGTTTGCCGCGCCGCTGTTTTGGCTCTTGAACAAGCTGCATGATTTTGTCGGCAACTGGGGCTGGGCCATCGTGCTGCTGACCATTATCGTCAAAATCGTGTTCTGGCCGCTCACCGCCGCTTCTTACCGCTCCATGGCGAAAATGCGTGCCGTGGCGCCGCGCCTGCAGGCTTTGCGCGAGCAGCACGGCGACGACCGCATGAAAATGCAGCAGGCGATGATGGATCTCTATAAAAAAGAGAAAATCAACCCCTTGGGCGGCTGCCTGCCCATGCTGATTCAGATTCCGGTATTTATCGGTCTGTATTGGGCGCTGTTTTCTTCAGTAGAATTGCGTCAGGCACCGTGGATAGGCTGGATTACCGACTTGGGCCGCACCGACCCCTATTACGTGCTGCCCATCCTGATGGCGGTGACCATGTTTATCCAAACCTCACTCAACCCGCCGCCTACCGACCCGATGCAGGCGAAAATGATGAAAATCATGCCCATCATTTTCTCGGTGATGTTCTTCTTCTTCCCGGCAGGTCTGGTGCTGTACTGGTTGTCGAACAATATTCTGACCATCGGCCAACAGTGGTATATCAACCGTGCCATTGAAGCCAAGCAGAAGAAAAACCCGCACGGCCATGTGGATTGATTTCCCCTAAAGCTCAAAAAACCGTTTCAGGCTGCCTGAAACGGTTTTTTGATAACTAATCCACCGCCACTTCCACGCTTTGCGGCTGCAAACAGGCCAGGTATTGCGGCTCCAGAGACACCAAAAAGCCGCGTTTGCCGCCGTTGATATAAATGCGCGGCAAGTCGTAAATGCCCGCCTCCACATACACCGGCAAGGCGGTTTTGCTGCCGAAAGGGCTGGTGCCGCCGAAAAGATAACCCGTCCAACGCGTGGCCTGTGCGGCATCGGCGGTGTTGATATGCTTCATATCCAACAGCCGCGCCAGTTGGCGGGTGGACACCTGCTTGTCGCCGTACATCAGCACCATCAGCCCCTGTTTGCGCTCATTGGCCAACACGATGGTTTTGACCACGCAATGCACGTCCACGCCCAAACACTCGGCCGAACGCGCGGCACCGCCGTGTTCGACATAATCGTATTCGTGCATCTCAAACGGAATCCGGTGTGCGCGCAAAAAGCGGATGGCGGGGGTGACGGGGTATTTGTTTTTGCTCATGGGGCGGCTTCTGTGCAGGATGGGCTTATGTTAACATATAGTCGAATAACTCAGAACGAGACAAGGCAGCAAAAAGCCGCGAGCGTAGCGAAGTCCCGTGGGACAGACAGTACAGATAGTACGGAACTGATTTTGTTGCCGCTTTAGCGGCTTACAAAATCGTTCTCTTCGAGCTGGGCGCAGCAACGCCGTATCGTTCTGTGTTAAATGACTATAAATCCCCTTTTTCATTCCGCCCCATAAGGAAACACCATGAGCATACAGCATTACCAAGCCGGTCCGCGTTTGTCCGAGGCCACCGTGGCCAACGGTTTTGTTTTTCTGGCCGGACAGGTGCCGCGCAATGAAGACGCCGATGCCACCGCCCAAACCGCCGATATTCTGGAGCAGGTAGATGCCATCCTCGCCGCCTGCGGTTCCGACAAGGCGCATATCTGCGAGGCGGTGATCTACTTGCCCGACTTGGCCGATTATGCCGCCGTGAATGTGGCTTGGGATGCCTGGGTTGCGCCCGGCGCCACCCCCGCCCGCGCCTGCGTTCAGGCAGCCTTGGCCAATCCGAAATGGAAAGTGGAAATCAAGCTGACCGCAGTACAGAAATAAGCGCACGTTCTGCAAACAAGAAACGGAGCATGAATGCTCCGTTTTTTGTTTGGCTGCCTGAAAAGCATTCTGAAGTCTTTACACAACCCAAGTCGCGGGTAGGGTAGCCATGCCTGCCCACCATTTTAAGCTGCTGATAAACAAAGATGATGGTGGGCAAGCATGCCCACCCTACACGATATTTATCCGCCACCGTGCATTTGCGCACGTACCTCCTCCAACAGGCGTTCTTCTTCGTCTTGGTCGGCATCGATTTCCGTGACCTGATACCAGCAATCCCCGGTCAAATTCAAGGCTTGTGCCCACACGCCGTCATCCTGCAAGCGCACCATCACCCGGCGGCAACTGGTGAGAAATCCACGGCTGAAGTCGTCAAATGCCTGCTCATCGCCCGTTATCTCATCCCCCAAGCCGTACATAATCGCCTCAATGGCCAAACGGTGCTGCGCCTCCCAACCCTGCTCGAACACGGCATACACCGCCGGGTTGATTTCATCGCTCCAGTCGGGCGGGTAATAACCTTGGGCCTGTAGCGTGACACCGGTTTCACCTTCTTCGGCCACGTTGTAAGACAGGAAAAACGTGCCGTAGAGAGAATGGACATTGAAGGCCAAACCGTTGATGGGCCTGCCGCCGCTCTCCCACGCCGCCACCGCCGCAGCTTCCACACACAGGCGGTACCACAATGCCTCGACCTGGTGTTCGGTTTGGTATTGTTCCCACGTATAAGGGGTTGGTTTGTTCATATCGTCTCCTCAGGCTGCCTGAAACGAACGCAGTGCGTTTCTGCGAAGCTAAAACAAAAAAGCGGGCATTGCCCGCCTTTTTTATCCCTGCTCCGGCTCTGCCAGCGCATCCTGCCATTCCAAGCCGTCTTTGCGGATTTCGCGCACGAGGAAGGCGAAGGTGTCGGCATCTTCGCAACGCGCCAGCACAAACCACTTGGCCAGAATGCGGCCGACAAACACTTTTTGCAGCGCATCCACATCGCCAAAACCGGTGTGTTTCAACTGGGCACGCACTTCGGCCAAAGCGGCGTGTTCGGCGGCCGCGGCGCTGCGGCTGCCTGAAAAACGGCTGTCGTCAACCAGACGCTGCCACAGGTTTTGGTTTTTGTCGATTTTCACCCCGGCCTCGCGCTCGGCATCGTTGGGCTTGGCAAACTGGTCGAAAATCTCCGCATACAGCATGTCGTTGGGGCCTTCAAAAATGGTGAAGGGGCGGATGTCCAGCGCAATGGTGCTCAAGGGGTGGCCGAATTCAAAGCCTTTGGCGCCCAGCAGTTTTTGTGCGGTCTGGGCGGCGGCATAGGTGTACTCCGTAGCCAGCGCTTTAATCACATTGGCTTCCAACAGCTGGCCGGACACCGGTTTTTCCGGCGTGACTTCGGTGCAGGTGTAGTCATAGAGCACGGCGGAAACGCCGCGGCGGCGGTTGATTTCGTGGATTTCGCGCGCCACAAAGGGGATGGCGGTTTTGGCGTAGTTGACCACGGTTTCGGCAATGTGCTCGATGATGCCGTGGGTCATGCCGATCAGCTGCAAACGGCTGCGGATAAAGATGTTTTGGAAGGTGCGCAGGCTGCCCGCTTCGCCCACATTAAGCGACATCACATAGTCGGCAGGCAGTTCGGCGTCGATGTGGTTGACAGCGTAACGCACGGCGCGCAAACCCTCGGACTGCAACACATCGCAGCGGATATGCTCGCGCGGCACGAAAATCAGGCTGATGTTTTTGCCCAAACGGCCGTTGCTGCGCTCCTTGGCGGCCACCAGCAAAAAATCGCCCTGGGAATTGCCCTGCCAGTATTTGCGCGCGGTCAGGCGGATGCGGCCGTTGCCGATGTGCTCGTAGGCCGACTGCATTTCGCGGGCAATGGCCGATCCGGACACGGCTGGTTCGGTAATCGCCAAACCGCCGCCCTCGCCGCGGAAAATCAAATCCAAACCGGCACGAATCACGGCTTCATTGCCGAATTCGGTCAAAGGCTGCAACACCAGCGCGCCTTCGATGCCGGTGCGCAGGGTGACGCCCACGCCGTAATGTCCGGCAATGCGCAACACTTCCTGGATTTCAAACTGGTTGTGTGGGCGGCCGCCCCATTCGGGCGGCAGAAACGGCAACAGCAGCCCCTGCTCTTTCAGGTAGCGCCATTGGTCTTCGGGAAGATACTGCATCAGGCTGATGCCGGCCTTGTCCGGATTGTCGAAAACATGGCGGAAGGCGTCGCTGATGTGCTGCAGAAAAACGCTGCTGTCCATGGACAACAGCGCAGCGGAATGGGCAGGATGCATATTCGGCTCTGGATGTTCGGGTGTTTAGAGCTTCTATTCTGCCACAGACGGGGATTTTTCTCAATTCATACGCGCCCGTCCTCAGGGTCGGGGCGCCGTTTTTTGCGGATGCTGTCCTTGGTTTTGGCCAAAATATCGCTGACGTTTTCGCCCAAATGCAGCGCCAGGCCGATGGCGAGCATGTCCACCACCATCAGTTGCAGCAGGCGCGACACCATGGGCGCGTAGGTATTGCCGTCTTCATGGCTCTGCACATTAATCAGCACATCGGCGGCGGCGGCCAGCGGCGAAGCAGCGCGGGTAATGGCAATCACCGCGGCGCCGTTGTCTTTGGCCAGCGCCACCGCGTCCATGAGGTCGGCGGAAGAGCCGGAATGGGAAATCGCCACCACCACGTCCTGCGGCCCCAGCACCGAGGCCGCCATCAGCTGCACATGGTTGTCGGTATAGGCCACGGTGGAACCGCCGAAGCGGAAAAATTTGTGTTGTGCGTCCTGCGCCACAATGCCGGAATTGCCGACACCGTAAAATTCCACCCGCCGTGCCTGCGCCAGCAGCGCCACCGCCTGCTCCAGCGCGGTTTCGGACAAAGCCGCACGGCTGGCCAGCACCGCCGCGGCGGTTTTGCCCAATACTTTTTCCACCACTTCGTGCATGGAGTCGCCGCTGTCCAGCTCTGCATGCACAAAGGGCGTGCCGCCGTTGCCGAGGCTGGCGGAGAGGCTGATTTTGAATTCGGGCAGTCCTTTATAGCCCAGGCTGCGGCAGAAACGGATGACCGTGGGCTGGCTCACATCCGCCTCGCGGGCAATATCGGCCACCGCGGCGTGCACAAACCATTTGGCGTCGGCCAGCACGCACTCGCCCACCTTGCGCTCGGCCTTGGACAAATCGGGCAGTTTTTGACTGATGGTGGCTAGCATACGGTCTCCTCTGTTTGTGGTGGTATAACAGGCTGCCTGAATGCACAAATTTATGCTGCCTTGTCGTACACATTACACAGCATTGCAATTTGTGCTTCATGGCCGCACGGCCACCTTCTTTTCTTTGCGCCGCCAAAGAAAAGAAGGCAAAAGAAAGGCGGCCGCGGTTGCAGGTTTGCTGCGCAAACTTCCCTCACTGCACACGGTTTTTCGGGCGGGCAACAACTCGCAGCTGCGCTGCTCAAACAGATTTGCCCTTTCTCCCCGAAAAACCGCACTCCGTTCGGCTGCGCCAGCGGATAGGGCTGTAGCCGTAAACGTGCTTGGATGAAAGTTTCGGTATCTAAACCGAAGACAAGCCCAAATATTTCAGCAGCCGTAGCTTGGGTCGTGAGATCCAACAACCCTAAACGTTGTACAAGCAGTCGTAGGTTGGGTCGACAGACCCAACAAACCCTTATCATTGCACAAGTGTTGGGTTTTCAACCCAACCTACAACTACAACTTCCAGGCAGCCTCATGCCGCAAATGCTGCTCCAAAGCCACCGCCGCGCCGGTGAGGCCGGGCTGTTTGCTCAGCACCACATACACCGGAATGGCGGCCAGATAAGCGTCGAAGCGGCCTTTGCTTTCAAAACGGCTGCGAAACGGCGAGGTTTTGAAATAATCGATAAAGCGCGGCAGGATGCCGCCCACCAGATACACGCCGCCACGCGCGCCCAGGGTCAGTGCCAGATTGGCGGCCACCGTGCCCAGCATGGCGCAGAAAATGTCCAGGCTCAGGCGCGCCAGCGGGGCATGGCCTTCGAGGGCACGCTCGCTGATTTCCGCCGCGCTCAAGGCCGGGCGCTCCACATGCTCGCGCGCCGCCAGTGCCTCGTAAATCAGGCTCAAACCGGCGCCGGAGAGGAAACGCTCCGCCGACACATGGCCGTATTTTTGTTTGGCGTATTGCCACAAATACATTTCGGTGTCGTCAAAAGGCGAAAAACTCACATGGCCGCCCTCGCCTGCCAGCGGCACATAGCCTTCCGCCGCCGGAATCAGTCCGGAAACACCGAGGCCGGTGCCGGGGCCGATAACCGCCTTGGGCGCGCCGGGCAAGATGCTGCCGCCGCCCACGGCCACGAGTTCTCGCTCGGCCACCAGCGGAATCGACAAAGCCTGGGCGGTAAAGTCGTTGAGCAGAATCAGCGTGTCCCAATGCAGCGCCTGACGAGTGGTTTCGATGGAAAACGCCCAATGGTGGTTGGTCATCTGCACCCAATCGCCGGTGATGGGATTGGCAATGGCGATGGCGGCATGGCGCACCGGCGGATTGCCCACGGAAGCCAGATAGGCGCGGATGGCGGAGACCACGCTGTCGTAATCGTTGGCGGGCAGCACGGCGATGTGTTGCAGCTGTTGCGGCGCGGTTTCGAGGGCAAAGCGGGCATTGGTGCCGCCGATGTCGGCCACCAGTCGCGGCCAGTAGTGTGCGGTGTCAGTCATGGTAATGAATGTGTGCGTGTACGGAAGGGGCACCGAGTACCAGGCCCACGGGCATGGCGGTCGAGGGCGCGGCCAGTGCCTGTTGCAACACCGCCTGCTTGGCGGCACCGCCGATGGACAACAACACATCGGCCGCGGCGGCAATGGCGGCGGCACTCATGCCGATGCGCTCGTGCGGCGCGGTCACGGGGGTGGTATGTACCAGCGGCGCGGCATCGGCAGCCAGCGCGGCGGCTAGCTGCGGCGCCTGCGGAAACAGGCTGGCGGTGTGGCCGTCTTCACCCATGCCCAACACCACCACATCGGGCTGCACATAAGCAGCCAGCGCTTGTTCCAATGATTGCGTGATGTGTTCGGGCTGCCTGAAAAAATCCGCCGGGGTGTCTTCCGCCAGCAAAGGCAGCCAACGGGCGGCGCGGGCGTGGTTTTGCAGCAAATGGCCGCGCACCAGTGCGCCGTTGCAGGCGGCATCGTCCGCCGCCACCCAACGTTCGTCCACCAAAGTGACTGTCACCTTATCCCACGGCAGCGACTGTTGCGACAAGGCCTCAAAAAACGGCAGCGGCGAACGGCCGCCGGACACCGCCAGCACCGCGGTACCGCGACGGGCAATATGGTGGCGCAGCAAGGCCGCCACCGCCAGCGCCAAGCCGTGCGCCTGGGCAGCGGCATCGGCATAGGCAAAACAGGAATGGGCTTGTGTGTTCATGGTTTACAACTCCTCATGCCAGGCGGACTGGTTTTTCGACAGCAGCGCGCTGGCCGCCGCCGGGCCCCAGCTACCCGCCATATACGGCTTGGGTTCGATGTTGTGCCGGGCATGGTAATCCATAATCGGCGTTACCCATTCCCACGCCGCCACCAATTCGTCGCGGCGCATAAACAGCGCCAGCTTGCCATGGATGACATCCAGCAGCAGGCGCTGGTAGGCGTCGGCATGGCGGCCGTTGTCGATATTGCATACATCCAGACTCAGCACGGTGGAAGTGACCGCCATGGCATTGCCCGGCTGTTTGGCCTGCATAAACAGGCGGATGTCTTCATCGGGCTGCAAACGGATGACCAGACGGTTGGGCGCGGCGCTGCCGGGGAAGAGCTGGAGCGGCACATCGCGAAACTGCACCACGATTTCCGCCAGTTTTTCCTGCATGCGCTTGCCGGTGCGCAAAAAGAAAGGCACGCCCGCCCAACGCCAATTGTTGATTTCCGCCTTGATGGCGACAAAGGTTTCGGTACGGCTGTCGGGCGCCACATTGGCTTCGTCGCGGTAAGCGGGCACGGCCTGGCCGCGGATGGCGCCTTCGCGGTACTGGCCGTACACCACCTGTTGCGCCACATCGGCCTCGCTCAGCGGTTTGAGCGATTTCAACACCTTGAGTTTTTCATTGCGCACCGCGTCGGCATCCAAACTCGCCGGCGGCTCCATGGCCACCATGCACAACAGTTGCAGCAAATGGTTTTGCACCATGTCGCGCAAGGCACCGGTACCCTCGTAAAATTCGCCGCGCCCTTCCACACCCAGGCTCTCGGCGATGGTGATTTGCACGCTGTCTATCCACTGGCGCTGCCACAAAGGCTCGAACAGCACATTGGCAAAACGCAGCGCCAACAGGTTTTGCACCGCTTCTTTGCCCAAATAGTGGTCGATGCGGTACACCTGATCTTCGGCAAAACACTCGGCCACCGCTTCGTTAATGGTATTGGACGAAGCCAAATCGGTGCCCAGCGGTTTTTCCAGCACCACGCGGCTGTGCGCGCCGTTCAGACCGGCGGCGGCCAGATTGCGGCAGATGGGGATGAAATAACGCGGCGCGGTGGAGAGATAAAAAATCGCCACACCGCGCTCGTTTTGGGCTGCCAGCGTTTCCGCCAATTGCTGAAATGCCGCCGGGTCTTCCGCATCCAGCTGCAAATAATCGATGCGCTCGCAAAACGCCTGCCAAGCTGCCTCGCCCGCCTTGCCGTTCACATGCGGCCGCGCTTCCGCTTCCACTTTTTGCAGATAGCCCGCCCGACCCAAATCGCGGCGGCCCACCGCCCAAAAACGGCCGCCCTCATGCAGCTGTCCGCTTACATGGGCCTGAAACAGCGCCGGCAAGAGCTTGCGCATGACCAAATCGCCGGTGCCGCCGAACAGCACCATGTCGAATACGGGATTGTCGTCTGGATGACTCATAGATGAACTGTGTTTCTTGAGCTAAATTAATGTGTAGCAATACTACATTTGCACGCGGGGCTTGTCTATATGTGCGGTATTTTTCAGGCAGTCTGAAATCTGTTCAAAACCTCACACAGACAACTTTAAATAGGCCGTAGGTCGGCTCTCCGAGCCGACGCATAACTTGAATCAGTCGGCTCGGAGAGCCGACCTACGTCTGTTTCAATCCGCTCAAAATACATGCAGTCGTAGGCTGGGTCGCCAGACCCAACAAACCCTAGCCGTTACACAGATGTTGGGTTTTCAACCCAACCTACGGTTTTTTCAGGCTGCCTGAAAAACAAAAAAACACCGCCACAAAGACGGTGTTTTGTTTTTCCAAAGACTTAAACCGAGAAAGACGAGCCGCAGCCGCAGGTGGTCACTGCATTGGGATTATTGCGGATGACAAACTGCGAGCCGTGCAGGCTTTCGGTGTAGTCGATTTCGGCGCCCAACAAATATTGGTAGCTCATCGGGTCCACCAAAAAGGTCAGATTGCCTTTTTCAATCTGGAAGTCGTCGTCGTTGACGATTTCGTCGAAGGTGAAGCCGTATTGGAAGCCGGAGCAGCCGCCGCCGTTGACAAACACCCGCAGTTTGAGGTCGGGGTTGTTTTCTTCGGCAATCAAATCGGCTACTTTGGCGCAGCAGCTTTCGGTAAAGATGATGGGTTCTTCGGCTTCTACAGCCGGGGTGTCGAGTTCGGACATGATGTTTATTCCTTATGCGTGTTGTTTCAATAGGTTTCCAGCCATTGTTATAGTCGCATAAAATAAAAACAAGACAAGGCGGCAAGCCGCAGACAGTACAGTTAGTACGACAAGGCGCCGCCAACGCCGTATTGTTTTTATTTTAAATGACTATAAAACAGCTTGGCCATATCTGTTTGAATAAGCGGCATTGTGCGCCTGCAACAGCGCAGCGTCAACTGCCATCGCCGCTATCCGTTTTAAGGCAGCAAAGGCACCTGCCCCAAGCCTGCCGCTTCGTCGAGGCCGAACATGATGTTCATATTCTGCACCGCCTGTCCGGCCGCGCCTTTGACCAAGTTGTCGATGACCGACAGGATAATCCACACATCGCTGCCGGGGGCGCGCTGTACGCTGATGCGGCAGATATTGGCGCCGCGAACGGAGCGGGTTTCCGGGGTACTGCCTTCGGGCAGCACGTCCACAAAGCGGTGGCCTTGGTAAAAATCCGCCAGCACGCTGTGCGGGTTAACGCCTTCTTGCAGGTGGACATACATGGTGGCATGCATGCCGCGAATCAAGGGGGTCAGATGCGGCACAAAAACCAAACCGGCACCGGCACCCGCCTGCAAGCCGTCTAAAGTCTGGCGGATTTCCGGCAGATGGCGGTGGCCGCCGACGGCATAGGCTTTGAAATTGTCACCCGCCTCGCAAAACAGCGTACCCACCGCCGCCTTGCGTCCGGCACCGGATACGCCGGATTTGCAGTCGGCAATCAGCGGCACGCCGGTTTTCAGGCAGCCTTGCTGCAACAGCGGCAACAGCGGCAGCGACACGCAGGTGGGATAGCAGCCGGGATTGGCCACCAACTGTGCGTTTGCCACCGCGGCGCGGTTCATCTCGCTCAGGCCGTACACCGCCTGCGCCACCCATTCCGGGCTGGCGTGCTCCATGCCGTACCAGTGCTGCCAGGCGGCCAAATCGCGGATGCGGAAATCGGCGGACAAATCCACCACCCGCACCCCGGCAGCCAGCAGCGCGGGCGCTTCTTTCATGGCCACACCGTTGGGGGTGGCGAAAAACACCACATCGCAGGCAGCCAGGTCGGCTGCATCAGGATGCTGGAACACCAGGCCGGGATACACACCGCGCAGGCTGGGGAAATAATCGGCCAAAGCCACCCCGGCTTCGCCGCGGCTGGTTACCGCCGCCACCTCCACCTGCGGGTGGCTGGCCAACAGGCGCAGCAATTCCACACCGGTGTAACCGGTGGCGCCGACAATACCGACTTTTAAGCGTGCAGACATAATTTTCCTTTAAAAATCATAAAAAACAGTATTCAACAGCCGTATCAGGCTGCCTGAAAAACGGCCAAACCTTATTTCATTTCCAGCGCCGCCAAAGCCTCTGCATAACCGGCCTCGGCCAGTGCCTGCCGCTGCCACGGGTGACGGTGCAGAAAATCACGCACGGCCTGCAATACGGCCTGCTGTTGCGCCTGCAGCAGGCTGTGGCGGGCAAATTCGGCATAACTCAGTTGCAGCAGCATTTGCTGGCGCACATCGCCGCAGTGTTGCAGCCGCGCCAAGCCCCCGGTGTAATAACGCTCTTCGCGCGGGTCGTCACTCAAGGCCGCCAGTGCGGCCTGCTCGGCCTCGCCCATTTCGCTGTAGTGCTGCCAGTAAAACTCGGCCAGATAAATGCGCGACCATTCGGAATGGTCGCCGAAACCGCATTCGCGTGCCAGACTCAAAGTATGATGGTAACACTCCAGTACCCGCGCGCGGGTGCTCAAACCCAGTTGTACCGCCCGTTGCAGATGCAGGGCCAGATTCATCATCAAATCTACTGCCTTGCTGAGGTTTTCCTGCCACATGGCCAGAAACACGCCTTCCTGCAAATGCGCCAGCGCCTCGCGGTGGATGCATTCGGCGCCGTTGCCGCCGTTTTCCAGATGGCGGCGCAACAGCAGTGCGCGCAGATTGTGCCAGCCCAGCATGCTCACGCATTCGCTGCGGTAAGCGGGCGGCGGCGGCAGCGCCGTGGTCAGCAGTTGCAGATAATTGCTTTGCGGGTCGCGGCCATAGGCCACCCAATCGCGGTAAAACGCCGCCAAACCCACCACCGGCGATACCGGCGAGAGCGCCGGGTCGGCGAGGATGTCGTCCACGAGGGCGGCGGCGGCATCGAACTCGCCCTGCACGCGCAACACCCGCACCTGGCGCAAACGCACCATGCCGCGCGCTTCGGCAGACAAAGCTTCGCTTTCCATGGCGCGGTAGGCGGCCAGCGCCGCATCCATTTGGCCGCGCGCATAAGCCACATCACCGGCAGCCAGGCGGCGGAAACTTTCCAAAAACAAATGCATCCACGCATCGGCAGACAAGTCCGGCGCATTGGCAAACAAACGGCTCTCGCGCGCCTTGGGCAGGTATTGCCCGGCCTCGTCGAGCACAAAATGACACAGCGGCATTTGCAGCATCCACGGCCCGCCGGAGCGCTTGCGTTCGGGATGGCCGATGCGGATGTCCATGTCCAGCGCGGCAAACACTTTTTCCACATCGTCGAGCACGCGGATGATTTGGTTGCGGCGCAGGGCTGCGCCGCCCTCGCTACAGTCGGCCTGCTGCCAGTCGCCCAAAGTCAGTTCGCGCCCGCTTTGCCAGGCAGCAAACAAGAGACGCACAAACACAGGCCCGCGGGCGGTACCGAACACCGCCCTGCGGTTGCCGCGCAACAGCGCCCGGTCTTCCAGTTTCAACAATTCCATGGTGTATTTCGCTTGGCAGTGTGTGGACCCGGCGGCGTCTTGACAGCACACAACGGGCGTGATTTAATTATTAGTACAAACCAAGTTTTGTATTAATACAAATATAAAGTACTTGCGCCGCAATGGTTTTCAGGCTGCCTGAAAACGTTTTCCGGCCTGTTTTTGCAGCTGAATACTGCGGCAAATACAGGTATAATCCCGGCGCTTGACCGAGCACACAGCAAACCGCCGGCACCCGTCAAACGCTATTATAAAAGATAAACATATTCATAAGGCCGGTGCAGGATAAATAAACAGCGGGCGGCACGCCCGTATGACTACTGCAAACCCAAGGAACACGCCATGGCTCAGGCACCCAAAGAACAGGTTGTCCAACTCTATCAGGGCAGCAAACGCATCCACCCCAAACTCGCCAAAGGCCGTTTTGCCAATCTGCGCATTCTGGCCATTGTGGCCACGCAGCTGTTTTTCTACGGCATGCCGTGGATCAACTGGTCCGGCCGCCAGGCGGTGTGGTTTGATATTCCCGGCCGCCATTTCTATATTTTCGGCATGGTGCTCTCGCCGGGCGATTTGATTTATCTGGCCGGCCTGCTGATGATTTCCGCTTTCGGCCTGTTTTGGTGGACCACCATTGCCGGGCGTTTGTGGTGCGGCTATGCCTGTCCGCAAACGGTATATACCGAAATCATGCTGTGGATAGACCACTTGGTAGAAGGCGACCGCAACAAACGCCTGAAACTGGACAAATCGCCGTGGAATTTCACCAAAATCCGCATCAAGGCCACCAAATACCTGCTGATTTTTGCCGTGGCGGCGTGGACGGGCATTACCTTTGTGGGCTGGTTTGTGCCCATCCGCACCGTGGTGGCGGACATCTTCACCCTCAACTGGGCGGCGCTCTCCACCGCCACCCTGTTTACCGCCGCCTTCTACGGCTTTATGACCTGGTTCTTCGGCCACATCATGCGCGAGCAGGTGTGCAAGCACATGTGCCCCTATGCCCGCTTCCAAAGCGCCATGTTCGACCAGGACACGCTGGTGATTTCCTACGACCCGGCCCGCGGCGAGCCGCGCGGTGCGCGCAAGAAAAACGCCAGCAAGGAAGAAACCCAACTGGGCGACTGCATCAACTGCACCATGTGTGTGCAGGTATGCCCCGTCGGCATCGACATCCGCGACGGCCTGCAATACGAATGTATCGGCTGTGCCGCCTGTATCGATGCCTGCGACGAAATCATGGACAAGATGAACTATCCGCGCGGCCTGATACGCTACACCACCGAGGCGGCGCTGAACAAGCAGTACCCGGAAGCGGAAATCAAAAAACGCCTGCTGCGCCCGAAAGTGGTGGGTTACGGTGCCATCCTCGCGGCGGTGTGCTGTTTGCTGGTGGTGGGTCTGTTTACCCGTGATATTGTCAGCATCGACATCATCAAAGACCGCGGCGTGATGGCGCGCGAAAACCGCCAGGGCATGCTGGAAAACCTGTACAACCTGCGCATTTCCAACAGCAGCGAAACCGAGCAGGTGGTCACCGCCGAAGTGAGCGGTTTCAACACCATCCAGCTCAACGGCCTCGACCCGCAGGGCATCAGCGTGCCGCCGGGCGCCACCATTACCGTGCCGGTTCAGGTAGCCACTTATCCGGAATACGCCGGACGCGGCAGCCACCCGATTGAGTTTACCTTCTACTATCAGGACAAGGGCGACGACAGCACCCGCCGTACCCTGGTGGAAAAAGCCAGCTTTATCGGCGAGTAACAAACTTTAATCCCATGCAGGGCTGCCTTAATGCAGCCCTGCATCATTGCGAACAAGGAAATCAGACTATGCGTAAAAACGATGGCGACAAACGGCCTTGGTACAAAGAACCGTGGCCGTGGCTGTTGGCCGCCGGGCCGGTGATTGTGGTGATTGCCGGTTTTATCACCCTCTATATCGCCATCACCCGCGGCGACAGCGTGGTCAAAGACGATTACTACAAAGACGGCAAGCATTTCGAGCTCTCCACCGAACGCGACAGCGCCGCACAACAACGCGGCATCCACGCCCAAATTCTGCTCAATGAAGCCGGTGACCACGCCCGCATCCTGCTCAGCGGCGATGTCGACCCCGCCGTACCGCTGCAATTATTGTGGATACACCCCACCCAGGAGCAATGGGACCAAACTGCCACCCTCACCCCGGTGACCAGCGCCGACAACAACCAGGGCGGTGCACAGATTTACGATGCCGCCTTTGCACCCCTGCAAGAGAGCGAGCACTGGTATGTGCGCATTGAAGACGCGCAACAGCAATGGCGCGTGCAAAGCAACTGGGTCACCGAGGAAGGCCGCAACATTACCTTGGACGCGCAGCGGCAGCAGCAACTGCCGCAACGCCCTAAGGCGAACTGACAATTTAGGCTACGTAGCTGATTTTTTAGAAAAAAGCGTCCGATCCAAGGCGGAAAGCGCAGCAAGGTTGGACACCTTGCGAGCATATCCAACGCAGAAGCGGGCGATTTTTGACAAAAAAGCAGCCGTGAACGAATGGTCAGTTTGCCCCAGCACTGATTAACCCCCATTGCGGCACAAATTCCGCTGTTTGGAACAATTAATCTTTCAGGCAGCCTGATTTACTTTATAATCCCCTCACTTTTGTGCCACATCTATACGGAAAGAGCATTATGGACGATTTACTGAAAGAAGCCGCCCTGCAGTTTCACCAATACCCCACTCCGGGCAAAATCCAGGTCGCCCCGACCAAGTCGCTGGCCACCCAGTATGATCTGTCCCTGGCCTATTCCCCCGGTGTGGCGGCGCCGTGTATGGAAATCCATGCCGACCCCCTAGCCTCCTACAAATATACCGCCCGCGGCAATCTGGTGGCGGTGATTTCCAACGGTACCGCCGTATTGGGCTTGGGCAATATCGGCGCCCTGGCCGGCAAACCGGTGATGGAAGGCAAAGGCGTATTGTTTAAAAAATTCGCCGGTATCGATGTGTTCGACATCGAAGTCAACGAAACCGACCCCGACAAGCTGGTGGACATCATCGCCTCGCTGGAGCCGACCTTCGGCGGCATCAATCTGGAAGACATCAAAGCGCCGGAATGCTTCTATATCGAGCAAAAACTGCGCGAGCGCTGCAATATTCCCGTATTCCACGATGACCAGCACGGCACCGCCATCATCACCGCCGCCGCCATCCTCAACGGCCTGCGCGTGGTCAAAAAAGACATCGCCGCGGTAAAACTGGTGTGTTCCGGCGCCGGTGCCGCCGCCATTGCCTGTCTGGACCTCTTGGTGGCCCTGGGCATGAAGCGTGAAAACATCACCGTGTGCGACTCCAAAGGCGTGATTTACCACGACCGCGACGAGCGCATGGACGAGTCCAAACAGCGCTATGCCCAGCCCGACAGCGGCCAGCGCGTCTTGGCCGATGCCGTCAACGGTAAAGACATTTTCCTCGGTCTCTCCGGCCCCAATCTGCTGAGCGTGGACATGCTCAAAACCATGGCCGCCGACCCGCTGATTCTGGCCTTGGCCAACCCTACCCCGGAAATCTGGCCGCCGGAAGCCAAGGCCGCGCGCCCCGATGCCCTTATCGGCACCGGCCGCTCCGACTTCCCCAACCAAGTCAACAATGTGTTGTGCTTCCCGTTTATCTTCCGCGGTGCGCTGGACGTGGGCGCCACCACCATCAACGAAGAAATGAAGCTCGCCTGCGTGCGCGCCATTGCCGATTTGGCCCTGGCCGAGCAAAACGACGAAGTGGCCACCGCCTATGGTGACGCCGAACTCACTTTCGGCCCCGAATACCTGATTCCCAAACCCTTCGACCCGCGCCTGATTGCCCGCATCGCCCCGGCCGTGGCCAAAGCCGCCATGGAGTCCGGCGTGGCCACCCGCCCCATCGAAGACTTCGATGCCTATGTGGAAACCCTGAACGAGTTTGTGTACAAGTCCAGCCTGTTTATGAAACCCGTGTTCAACCAGGCCAAAAAAGACCTCAAACGCGTGGTATTGAGCGAGGGCGAAGACGAGCGCGTACTGCACGCCACCCAGCAAATCGTGGCACAAAAACTGGCCGCACCCATCCTCATCGGCCGTCCGAACGTGATCGAAACCCGCCTGAAAAAACTGGGTCTCACCATCCAACCGGGCAAAGACTTTGAAATCGTCAACAACGAGAGCGACCCGCGCTACCGCGAATACTGGCAGGAATACTACCGCCTGCGCAAACGCCAGGGCGTGACCGAAGAAATGGCGCGCCGCCGCATGATCGGCAACACCACCCTCATCGGCGCCATGATGGTGCACATGGGCCATGCCGACGCCTTGGTGTGCGGCACCATGGGCCGCTTCCGCGACCACTTCCAAATTATGGAAGAAGTCATCGGCTATGCCACCCCGGAACGCCACGCCTGCGCCATGAACGCCCTTATCCTCGGCCGCGGCAATATCTTTATTGCCGACACCTATGTGCACGCCGACCCGACCGCAGAGCAGTTGGCCGCCAACACGCTGATGTGTGCCGAAGAAATGCAGCGTTTCGGCATCACCCCCAAAGTGGCCCTGCTGTCCAATTCCAATTTCGGTTCCACCGATTCGGCCAACAGCCGCAAAATGCAGCAGGCTCTGGCACTGATTCAGGCAGCCAATCCCGATTTGGAAATCGACGGCGAAATGCAGGGCGATGCCGCCTTGGTGGAAGACATCCGCCAGCAGCTGATGCCCGACTCACCGCTCAAAGGCTCTGCCAACCTCTTGGTGATGCCCAATGTTGAAACCGCCAACATCTGCTACAACCTGTTGCGCGTATCCGCCTCCGACGGCATCACCATCGGCCCCATCCTCATGGGTCTGGCCAAACCGGTGCACATCGTCACCCCCATCTCCTCGGTGCGCCGCATCATCAATATGGTGGCCCTGGCAGCGGTGGATGCCCAACGCAAAGCCTGATAGATAGAGCAAAGGCTGCCTGAAACTTTCAGGCAGCCTTTTTTTGAAACAACCCATATTCCATACACTTAACTCAAAATGACTGTCGCACTGCCACGACGCTATTGCGCCCTCACCCTCACCTGTCTTTTGGCCGCCTGTTCCGAACCCGCCGCCATCCAGCCCGCCGACACCGCGCCGACAACCGCCGCCGCGGAAGCCAGTGCCCCCGCCCTGCCCGCCGTCGATGCGGAACAGCGTTATCAGGACTATATCCGCGCCCACAACCACATCACCGCCATGGGCAGCCGCTACCGCCGCAGCCATGAAGACCTGCTCGCCGCCTACCGCCAGCAAAATCTCGCTCAGGCCGCCATCAGCACCACCAGGCAGCCGCGCCTATTTCTGGAACCGGAACGCCTGCAACTGTTTATCGCCGATGTGCGCCAGGCACAACAGCACACCGCCCACGACCCGGCACGGCAAAACCTGCACGACAGCGCCACAGCCGCACTGGAAGCCGCCCGTCCGCTGCTCAGCCTCGGCAGTGAGTTGGAACGCTATATCCAAGACCAAGCCTATCTGCAAGACGACTTTGCCGTATTGAAAGTGCGCAACGACGAATTTATCCGCCATTGGGGCGAATTCAACCTCGCCTACAACCGCTTCAGCCAAGCCGTGGCGGAATTGGAAGCCGATTACCGCCAACAGCGGATTGGGCAATTACAGGCCGAAGGCAGCCACGGCCGCCGCATCCGCGAACAAAGCCTGCTGGCGGCAGACACCTTCCTCAACACCCTGGCAGATCCGCAATACTGGCTGCATGAGGACACACTCAAACGTGCCGAAGGCGAACTCAACACCCTGCAACAGATACTGGCCGAACTGGAACAAGCCGCCGCCGCGTCCGCCACCACCGACAGCGACAGCGCCGCCCTGCGCCACACCCACGGCCATCTGCACCAACTCACCCGCCAATGGCCGCAATTCAAAACCCAGCCCGATATTGCCGCCTATAACCGCATGGTCACCAGCTACAATCTGGCTATTCGTTATTAAAACGGCCTATGCTTGTAAAAAGGCTGCCTGAAAAGTTTTCAGGCAGCCTTTTACGCTGTTTTCAAACCGGTCAAACCGCATTAATCCAGCAGCAATGCATCATCCGTCACTTTCTCGCCGCGGGTTTGCTCAAACATATTGAGCAGGTCGGGCACATCCATGCGGGCGCGTTTTTCGCCGGACACGTCCAACACCACTTTGCCTTGGTGCAACATCACCGTGCGGCTGCCGTGATCCAGCGCCTGGCGCATGGAGTGGGTCACCATCATGGCGGTGAGCTTGCCTTCAGCCACAATGCGGTCGGTCAGCTCCAGTACAAAGGCGGCGGTTTTCGGGTCCAGCGCGGCGGTGTGCTCGTCCAAAAGCAGGATTTTCGAGGGCTGCAAGGAAGCCATCAGCAGGCTCACCGCCTGGCGTTGGCCGCCGGAGAGCAGTCCCATGCGGTCGGTAAGGCGCTTTTCCAAACCCAGCTTGAGAATGGACAGCTTCTCGCGAAAGAGCTCGCGGTTTTCGCGGTTCAGCGCCGATTTCAAACCGCGACCGCGGCCGCGGGCATAGGCCAGTGCCATGTTTTCCTCGATGCTCAAGGCTTCGCAAGTACCGGCCATGGGGTCTTGGAATACCCGCGCCACCAGATGGGCACGCTGGTAGGCGGGCTTGCGGGTAACGTCTTGGCCGTTGATGCTGATGCTGCCGCTGTCCACCAGCAAATCGCCGCTGATGGCATTAAGGAAGGTGGATTTGCCGGCGCCGTTACTGCCGATGACGGTAACGAATTCACCGTCGTTGATGTTCAAACTCATGCCGCGCATGGCGGGATTTTCAATCGGCGTACCCGGATTGAAGGTGAGCTTGAGCTTGTCTGCGCACATCATCAGGCAGCCCTCCGTTTGAAATAGCGTTTGATATACGGCAGGCGCAAGGCCAGTACCACCAGCACTGCGGTTACCAAATTCAAGTCTTGCGGGCCGAAGCCGATGCTGCGCAGGGTGTCGCTGCCCAAGGCCACGGCAATAAACCAGCGGTAGAGCACCGCGCCCACTATCACCGCCAGGGTGATGAAAATCATGCGTTTGGCCGGAATCAGGGTTTCACCGATAATCACCGCCGCCAGACCAATCACAATGGTACCGATACCGATGGACACGTCGGCACCGCCCTGGGTCTGTACAAACAGTGCGCCGCCCAAGGCAATCAGGCCGTTGGAAATGGCCATGCCCAGCACGATGATGAGCGAGGTGCCCACACCTTGGGCGCGGGCCATGCAGGCATTGGCGCCGGTGGCGCGCATGGACAGGCCGATTTCGGTGGAGAAAAACCAGTCCAGCAACAGCTTGGCCAAGACCACAAAGGCCAGAATCACCAAGGGCTGTACCCAGAACTGGTTGCTGTAGTCGGCGGCCACAAAGGGGGTGAACACGGTTTCTTCACCGATGAGCGGCAGATTGGGCGCACCCATAATGCGCAGATTGACGGAATACAGTGCCACCATCACCAGAATACTGGCCAAGAGCTGCAAGATGCGCAGCGATACATACAGCCAGGCGGTGAGCATGCCGGCGATGGCACCGGCGCCCACGGCGGCGGCACAAGACAACCAGGGATTTACACCGTTGATGACGCACACGGCAAATACCGCGCCGCCCAAGGGGAAACTGCCGTCGGCAGTGAGGTCGGGGAAGTCGAGGATGCGGAATGACATCAATACGCCCAGGGCGACCAAGGCATAAATCAAACCGCTTTCCAAGGCTCCGAAAAAAGCGATGGCACTCATTGAGCAGTGGTCCTTAGGTTTTGTGTGTGTGTAAAAAAACACCGGTCAGAGCGTTCAGGCAGCCCTGCCGGTGTATAGTCTTCCCAAATCAGAATGATACCGCGTTGGCTTCGCCTTGTCGTACTACCGTACTGTCTGTCCCACGGGACTTCGCTGCGCTCGCGGCTTTTTTGCCGCCTTGTCTCATTCTAATTTGGTTCGACTATCGTTTTATTGAGGCAGGTCGGGTGCGCTTTATTCCAGCACTTCTTTGGCTTCCTGCACCAGTGCGTCAGACAGCTCCAAGCCTTGTTCTGCCGCGTGTTTTTTGCTCACGAACAAATCCAGTTTGTCCATGCGCTCCGGCGCGATGTCGCCCGGTTTTTCACCCTTGAGGATGCGCGCCACAATCTTGCCGGTTTGGGTGCCCACATCGTGGTAGTTCACACCCAGGGCCGCTACGGCACCGCGTTTCACGGAGTCGGTATCGGCAGCCACCAGCGGCAGTTTGTTTTCTACGGCCACTTTGTACATGGACTCGTAAGCAGACACCACGTTGTTGTCCAAAGAGGTGTAGATCAAATCGGCTTTGCCTTTCAGGCTGCGGGCGGCGGTGGGCACGTCGGTGGTGCGTTGCGCCGGTACGGCCACGATTTCGATGCCGTCTTTACCCAGCTCGGTTTTCAGCTGCTCCAGTACGGTGGTGGAGTTCACTTCGCCCGGGCTGTACACGTAACCCACGGATTTCAGCGTGGGAATGAGTTTTTTCATCAAATCGATTTGCGGGCCCAGCGGCAATTCGTCGGACACACCGGTCACATTGGTTTGCGAAGGCTCCCAGCTGCCCACCAGCTTGGCGGCCACCGGGTCGGTTACGGCAGAGAACACCACCGGAATGGTTTTGGTAGCTGCCACCATGGACTGGGCGCTGGGGGTGGCGATGGCCACGATTACATCCGGATTGTCACCGGCGAATTTCTTGGCAATTTGTCCGGCAGTGGCGGTATTGCCCTGCGCGCTTTGGAAATCCACTTGCAGGTTTTCGCCTTCTTTATAGCCTTGGGCGGCCAGCTCATCCAGCACGCCTTTGCGCACGGCATCCAGGGCCGGATGCTCGACAATGGCGGTAATGGCAATGCGTTTGGTTTCACCGACGGCCGGTGCGGCCTGCTCACTGGCGGCAGAAGCCGGCGCAGGTGCCGGGGCTTCGGCCGGTTTTTGTTCGGCGGGGGAGCAGGCGGCCAAAACCAGGGTGGCGGCCAGGCTCAGTGCGTAAGGGGCTTGGATTTTCATGGAGGTTCCTCTTTGTTGATTCCATGCCGCCGAAGCGGCCTCATCATCGGTTGTACCGGTAGTGATAGTCGAATAACACAGAACGAGACAAGGCGGCAAAAAAGCCGCGAGCGCAGCGAAGTCCCGTGGGACAGACAGTACAAGTAGTACGGCAAGGCGCAGCCAACGCTGTATCGTTCTGTGTTAGATGACTATATAAGCCGGCGGCTTGGGCGGCATCATAGATGCGCCGCTGAAAAAAATCATGCTGCTGTGCGGCATTTTAATAAAACAGATACAAAAATGCGCGCGCAAATTGAGGCTTAAATCCTTAAATTTTTCTAAATTTTGAAATTTAATTTTAAAAAAATAATATTTTTCGCAATATTTTAAAAATAAAAATCAGATAAATAGCACAATCACGTTTTCTTTACGCAACAATACAAAACACAACAATTGCGTTCAGGCTGCCTGAAATGGGGTGATATTGCCCTGATTATTCACGCACATACACCACATCCACATCATAATCGTCTTCATCCCATCCGTCATCGTCATCCGATAGCGGCGCATCGGTTTCACGGCGCAAAGACGAATCCAAGCCGCTTTCCAAACGCAATACCGACAGCAAATGGTAGATATCCGCCGGTAAGGGCGCCTCAAACGACACCGTCTCGCCGCTGGCCGGATGGACAAAACTGAGGCGGAAGGCATGCAGTGCCTGGCGCGACAAGGCTTTGACCGCGGTTTTGACTTCGTCGGAACAGGCGTGGCGCGGATTGCCGTACACCGGATCGCCGCTCAAGGGATGGCGCGCCTCGCGCATGTGCACGCGAATCTGGTGGGTGCGGCCGGTTTCCAGCGCACATTCGATATAGCTATGGTTGTGATAGCGTTCCAGCACCTTGACATGGGTGACCGCCGGTTTGCCGTTGAATTTCACCACCGCCATTTTTAAGCGGTTGTGCGGGTCGCGGCCGATAAGGGTGTCGATTTTACCGTCAAAGGGTACGATGCCGTCGGCCACGGCACGGTAAATGCGCTTTACCGTGCGCGCCTGCAACTGCTGCACCAGCCGGGTTTGCGCCACCAGGGTTTTGGCCACCACCATCAGGCCGCTGGTGTCTTTATCGAGACGGTGCACGATGCCCGCACGCGGCACTTGCGCCAAGGCCGGGCAATGATAGAGCAGACCGTTGAGCAGCGTGCCCGACCAATTGCCCGCCGCCGGATGTACCACCAACCCGGCCGGTTTGTTGATCACCAGCACGGTATCGTCTTCAAAAACCACGTCCAAATCCATGGCCTCGGCGGTAAACGCCTGCACTTCCTCGCTCACCGGCACGGCCACTTCAATGCGCTCGCCGCCGACCATTTTCAGCTTGGGCGCGGCCACGGCGCCGTTCACCTG
Organism: Neisseriaceae bacterium HSC-16F19; assembly: GCF_024171525.1. Lineage (GTDB taxonomy): Bacteria > Pseudomonadota > Gammaproteobacteria > Burkholderiales > Neisseriaceae > JALJZY01. The sequence continues at coordinate 45,774 of NZ_JALJZY010000005.1, read as the reverse complement.
CACGGCACCGTCTTTAATCCAGCCGCTCAGGCGGCTGCGCGAATAATCCGGCAGCAGTTTGGCCAGCGCGGCATCGAGGCGCAGGCCGGCCAAATCCAGCGGCACGGCCAGTGTGATGTAAGTTTCTGTATCGATATCTGCCGCAAATGCCAAATCATCGTTATAATCGGCACCGTTTTCCAAGGAAGAAGTGGACGTGTGATTCATGAAAAAATATCTTTTGATGGCGGGTGTGAGTTTGGCTCTGGCCGCGTGCGCCAGTACCGGCACCACAGACAAAGATGCGCAAATCACCCAGGATTGGACGGTAGAGCGCCTGTATGCCGAAGCAAACGAGGAGTTGCACAGCAGCAATTATAAACGTGCACTCAAATTATATGAAATCCTGCAGTCCCGCTATCCGGGCAGCCGCTACACGCAACAGGCATTGCTGGATTCGGCTTATATTTTCTACAAAGACGAAGAACCGGAAAAGGCCTTGGCCTTACTGCACAACTTCCAGCGCCAGTATCCGCATCACGAAGGCATGGATTATGCCCTTTATCTGAAGGCATTAACCCTGCTCAATGAAGACAAATCCTTCCTCAACCGCCTGGCCTCGCAAGACTGGTCCGACCGCGATCCCAAAGCCAACCGCGAAGCCTATGCCGCTTTTGCCGAACTGGTGCAGCGTTACCCCGACAGCCGCTATGTCACCGACGCCACCGAGCGCATGAACAAGCTGGTGGACGCCTTGGGCGGCAATGAAATGGCGATTGCCCGCTACTATATGAAACGCGGCGCCTATGTGGCCGCCGCCAACCGCGCGCAAAACGTCATCCGCTCTTATCAGAACACCCGTTTTGTGGAAGAGGCACTGGCGCTGAGCATGGAAGCCTACGCCCGCTTGGACAAACCCCAGCTGAGCGCCGACAGCCGCCGCGTGCTGGAGCACAATTTCCCCAACAGCCCCTATCTGCAAAAACCGTGGCAACCCGACGACGCCCCGTGGTGGCGTTATTGGAAATAAACCGCATAACGCCGCTGTATCCGCAAACGGACAGCGGCGTTGTTCTTCTGCCGCCCCTTTAAAGGACACCTCATGAGCAGCATTTACGACTTCACCCTGCCCGATGCCCAAGGCCGTGATGTAGCACTGGCCGATTTCCGCGGCAAAGTACTGCTGGTGGTCAACACCGCCACCCGCTGCGGTCTGACCCCGCAATACACCGCCCTGCAACAACTGTATGCCGATTTGCGCGACCAAGGCTTGGAAATCCTCGATTTCCCCTGTAACCAGTTCCGCGAACAAGCACCGGAGAGCGGCAGCGACATCGCGCACATCTGCCAAACCAAATTCGGTACCGAATTCACCATTTTCGACAAAATCGACGTCAACGGCCCCAATACCCACCCGCTCTATGGCTACCTGAAAGCGCAACAACCGGAAGATCAGGGCAATCATCTGTTCAAAGACCTGCTGCTGCGCCTGGCTTCTTTGGGTGAAAAGCGCGAAGGCAGCGACATCAAATGGAATTTCACCAAATTCCTCATCAACCGCAACGGCGAAGTGGTGGCCCGCTACGCCCCCAGCGTGACCCCGGAAGAAATCAGAAATGACATTTATAATTTATTGAAATAAAGTTCCCCCTGATGCCGACTGACTTATAAACATACCAACCTGATAAAAAAGCAACGGGCTAATGAAAATTACAGTATTTATTAGCCCGTTGTATTCAAACCTTGACACTGCTGCTTAAGCCACCACCACCAGTTTCTGGTTCACAAACTCTTTAATGCCCAAATCGCCCAGTTCGCGGCCGAAACCGGAGCGTTTTACGCCGCCAAAGGGCAGTTCGCCCACGGAATCGCTGCCCTGGTTGATAAACACCATGCCGGTTTCAATGCGGGCGGCCAGGCGTTTGGCGCGCTCGACATCGCCGGAGAAAATGGTGCCGCCCAAGCCGTAATGGGAGTCGTTGGCCAGCGCCACGGCGGCGTCATCGTCTTTGACCACATACAGCTGCGCCACCGGGCCGAAAAACTCTTCAAAATAGGCCGGATTGCTGCGCTCGATATCGGTAATCAGCACCGGTGCGAAAAACTCGCCCTTCTCCGGTACGGCAGCGCCGCCGCACAAAAGTTTGGCGCCGTTGGCCACGGCCCGGTCCAGCTGCTGTTGCAAATCTTCCTTGGCACGGCGTGAAGACAAGGGTGCCAGAGTGCTGTTTTCATCCAGCGGGTCGCCCATGACCACATTATTGAAGTGCTCCACCACCAGACGGGTAAACTCTTCGGCCACGCCTTCCTGCACGATATAGCGCTTGGCGGCGGTACACACCTGTCCGGCATTGTAGAGGCGCGCACCCACGGCGGTGGCGGCGGCACGGGTCACATCGGCGTCGTCCAGCACCACAAATACGTCGTTGCCGCCCAATTCCATGGTGGATTTTTTCAGTTTGGCACCGGCTTGTCCGGCCACAATGCTGCCGGCGTATTCGGAACCGGTCAGCGCCACACCCTGCACCCGGTCGTCGGCAATAATGGCCGCCACTTGCTCGGGATTGATAAACAGATTGGTATAAGCACCCTCGGGCAGGCCGGCTTCACGCATCACGTCTTCCATGGCTTGGGCACATTGCGGCACATTGCTGGCGTGTTTCACCACCATAGGGTTGCCAATGGCCACCGCCGGGGCAATCACGCGGATAAGCTGGTACAAGGGAAAATTCCACGGCTCCACCGCCAGCAGAATACCGATGGGGTGATGCTCGACCCAAGCCTCGCCCAAAACATCGGGATACGGCACCGGCGCCAACAGGCGCTCGCCGTTTTCGGCGTAATAACGGGCAATGCCGACACAGGAATCGATTTCATTGCGGCTCTGGCCGATAAGCTTGCCCATATCGATGCTGATAATACGCGCCAGCTCTTCCTTGCGCGCTTCCATAATGTCGGCCACTTTGGCCAGGCTTTGCAGGCGCGCTTTCATATTGGCCGGGGCGGCCCATTCGGACTTGTACAGCGCATGTCCGGCGGCCAAGGCTTGTTCCACATCCGCGTCGGTGTGCGGGGTAAAGGTTTTCACCACTTCGCCGGTATAGGGATTCAGGGTTTGGTATGCCATAGCGTCTCCTCGGATAAAATCACGGCAGCCTGCCGCTGCCTAACGCGGCTTATTGTAGAGATAAAGCGGCGGCTTGGCAAAAATGAATCTGCCCATAAAACACACCATCCCCAAGGCTGCCTGAAAACCACATTATCCTGCAATAAAAAAGCCGCCCCTGATAAGGGGCGGCTGATAGCAAACTGTCTCTTAACCTTCAATCTTAACCTCTACACGGCGGCCTTGGGCACTGTTGCCTTGGGCTGCGGTGGTGTCTTCCGGTTTGCGCAATTCGATATTCTCTTCGCTCACACCTTGCGCCACCAGGAAGGCACGCACGGCTTCGGCGCGTTTTTTGGACAATTCGGCATTGGCTTGGGCATTGCCGGTGCTGTCGGTATAGCCGCTCACCACCAGTTTTTTGCCCGCTTTGCCGGCGCTGATCAGTTCGGCCACCACCGCATCGGCATTGGCCGCCACATCGCTCTTGCCGGTGGCAAAGTAGAAGATGCCGAACGGATTACCGTCCTGATTTTCCAATACCACTTCGGCTTGGTCGGCAGCCGGGGCTGCGGGTGCAGAAGCGGCAGGTTCGGATGCGGTCGGAGCAGAGGCAGTCGGGGCGGATGAAGCCGCGGTATCGGCAGCCGGAGCCGGAGCGCCGTCTTTATTGGACAAACTCCATACATAGGCAGTCATCAGGTGCAGCTTGTCTTTGTCGAGGAAGTTGGACCAAGGCGGCATTTGGTTGTTACGGCCGTTGGTAATGGTGTCGATAATGGCTTTTTCGCTACCGCCCCACAACCAGATGTCATCGGTCAGGTTCGGGCCCAAGCCTTTAATACCTTTGCCGTCGGCACCGTGGCAGGTAAAGCAGTTGGCCGGACCGCCGTGGAACAGCGCCTCACCGCGTTTCACACGCTCGGGGTCGGCGCTTTCACGACCGGAGAGCGACATCACATAGTGGGCCACGTCTTTCACACGCTCCTGACCCAGAGCCGGACCCCAAGGCGCCATCACACCCACGCGGCCGTTGGCAATGGTTTCGTGAATGTCGGCAGGATCGCCGCCCCACAGCCAGTCATGGTCTTTTAGGCTGGGGAAGCCGCGCGAGCCGCCGGCATCGGAACCGTGACACTGGATACAATAAGTATCAAACATACTCTTGGCACTGCGCATGGCATCGCCGTTTTGCGCCAGCTCTTCAATGGACATGGCACCGTATTTGGCATAGAGCGCGCCGTATTCTTTTTCGGCGGCGGCCATTTCTTCTTCATACTGTCCGGCACTGGTCCAGCCGAAATAGCCTTTGTAATCGCCAAAACCGGGGTAAACCACCAGGTAGCCGATGGAAAACACGATGGTGAGGATGTAGAGGTAGAACCACCAGCGCGGCAGCGGGTTGTTGTATTCCTCAATGCCGTCCCAGGAGTGACCCATGGTCTCGGTTTCGCCGTCTTTGTCTTTCACCGGCACCTTGACCTTGTCTTGCGAAAAGCCCAGCCACAACAGGCCGATAATACTCGCAATCAGGATGATGGCGATGTAGATATTCCAAAAATTACTGGTAAATTGTGAGGTTGTGTTCATAAATTGCTCCGTGGTCGCGGTGGCTTTTTTGGCTGCCTGCAAACATCAGCACAAGGCTGGGTATTTACCGGCTTTCATCCTTGTTTTCGGTCTTGCCATCATCACTGGCGGGCGTATCCGGGTCGTCGATCACGCTTTGGGCGTAATCGCGGTAGGAGCGCTTGGTTTTGCGGCTGTAGGCATAATAGGCCACACCCAGGAAAAACAATACGCTCAATACCGTGTGCAGGATACGCGCCAGATTCAAACCGTCCATGACTGTCTTCTTTTATTTACGCGCCAAACCCAAGCCCTGCAGGTAGGCAATCAATACCTCCAGTTCGGACTTGCCGTCTACTTCTTGCGCAGCGGCGGCAATCTCGTCATCGGTGTAGGGTACGCCGACGGTACGCAGGGCACGCATGTGTTTCTGGATGGTCGGGCCGTCTACACGGTTGCGCGCCAGCCACGGGAATGCGGGCATATTGGATTCGGGTACCACGCTGCGCGGATCAATCAGGTGGTCGTGGTGCCATTGGTCGGAGTAACGGCCGCCCACGCGCGCCAGGTCAGGACCGGTACGCTTGGAACCCCATTGGAAGGGGTGGTCGTATACGGACTCGCCACCCACGGAGTAGGGACCGTAACGCTCGGTTTCGGCACGGAAAGGGCGGATCATTTGCGAGTGGCAGTTGTAGCAGCCTTCACGGATGTAGATGTCGCGTCCGGCCAGTTGCACCGCCGTATACGGTTTCACGCCTTCTATAGGCTGGGTTACCGATTTTTGTCCGAACAGCGGCACGATCTCAATCAGCAAACCGACACTGATCACCAAAAAGGTAAACACAATCAGGTAGCCGACTTTTTCTTCAACGAGTTTTTGCAGACTCATATCTTCGGTCTTTCTTGTAATGGTATTAGTGGTGTTGTGTTTGCGGCAGGGCCGGAATTTCGGCATCCACCGGTTTGCCCATGGCCATGGTACGGTATACGTTGTAGGCCATGATCACCATGCCGGACAGATACAGCGCGCCACCCAGGAAGCGGATGAAGTAGAAGATCATGCTGTCTTTAACCGACTCGACAAAAGAGTAAGTCAAAGTACCGTCTGCATTGAGTTGGCTCCACATCAGACCCTGCATCACACCGGCAATCCACAAGGCAGCGATGTACAACACGATGCCGATGGTACCGATCCAGAAGTGGGCTTCGATGAGCTTGGTGGAGTACATTTCACTGCGGCCAAACAGGCGCGGGAACAGATAGTAGAGCGAGCCGATGGTGACAAAACCCACCCAACCCAAGGCGCCGGAGTGTACGTGGCCCACGGTCCAGTCGGTGTAGTGGCTCAAGGCGTTTACGGTTTTGATGGACATCATCGGGCCTTCAAAGGTAGACATACCGTAGAAGGAGAGAGACACCACCAGGAATTTCAAAATCGGGTCGGTGCGCAGTTTGTGCCATGCACCGGAAAGCGTCATGATACCGTTGATCATACCGCCCCAAGAGGGTGCGAACAGAATCAGCGAGAACACCATGCCCACAGACTGGGTCCAGTCCGGCAGGGCGGTGTAGTGCAGGTGGTGCGGGCCGGCCCACATATAGGTGAAAATCAAGCCCCAGAAGTGAACCACGGAGAGGCGGTAAGAATAGACCGGACGGCCGGCCTGTTTGGGTACGAAGTAGTACATCATGCCCAGGAAGGCCGCAGTCAGGAAGAAGCCCACCGCATTATGGCCGTACCACCATTGCACCATGGCATCGATGGCACCGGAATAAATCGGATAGGAAACGGTAAGACTGGCCGGAACCGCCAGGCTGTTGACGATGTGCAACAGAGCCACGGCAAGGATGTAGGCGCCGAAGAACCAGTTGGCCACATAGATGTGCTTCATCTTGCGCTTGGCCACCGTACCGAAGAAGACGATGGCGTAGGCCACCCATACGATGGTAATCAAAACGTCAATCGGCCAAATCAGTTCGGCGTATTCCTTGCCCTGGGTCATACCCAAGGGGAAAGTAATGATGGCCAGCACGATGACGGCCTGCCAGCCCCAGAAGGTAAACGCAGCCAGCTTGTCACTGATCAGGCGCACATTACAGGTGCGCTGCACGATGTAGTAAGACGTGGCGAACAAGCCGCAGCCGCCAAAGGCGAAAATCACCGCATTGGTATGCAGCTGGCGCAGGCGGCCGAAGTGGAACCACGGGCCGATTTCCGACAGGTTCAAAGCCGGCCAGCGCAGTTGCGCAGCGACGATGACGCCCACCAGCATGCCCACAATCCCCCAAACTACGGTCATGACGGCAAATTGCCGTACCACCTTGTAGTTATAAGTTTGCGTTTCCATGACAACTCTCCATTCAAAATGGCTTCAAATTATTCTAAACATCAACTTACAAAAATTTGCATATCGCTGCCTGAGGCGGCGCAATTTTTGTCCGTTTCGGGCGCTGCACAGGGTCTGACCCCAGCATGCCCATTAAATCGGCGTATTTTAATGCAAATTTCCTTTATGAACCACACAAAAGCTTAACATGCGGTGTTTTTTACACGCATCTGCCGTTGCCGAAAGCATTTTTGGCAAGGTATAGTTTGCTGCAACGCATGATTTTTGATGCACTTTCTTTCACCGCAAACCCACCGGACACCTTATATGCTGCATTACCACATCCGCGCGCACTCACTGCAACAACATCTGTGGCATGTGCGCCTGTCTTTTCATCAGGAGCACCCCGCCGAAACCAGTTTCAGCCTGCCCAACTGGGTGCCGGGCAGTTATATGATCCGCGAATTTGCCCGCCACATTGTGCAGATTGAGGCCGGTTGCGACGGCCAAGCCGCCGTTTTGCAGCAATGCGACAAGAACACCTGGCGCACCGACGGCCGCGCAGGCCACTGGCAGATTGACTGCCTGATTTACGGTTTCGATTTGTCCGTGCGCGGCAGCTGGCTCACCGAAGAACGCGGCTTTTTCGACGGCGCCTGCGTATTTTTGCGCCACAACCAGCGCCAAGACGAAGCCTGCCGCGTGCGCATCGATGTGCCCGAACATTGGGACTTGGTCACTTCCCTGCCCCCGGCGGAGGACGGCGACGGTTTTCAGGCAGCCAATTACCGCGACCTCATCGACCACCCCTGCGAAATGGGCGTCTTGACCCGCCTGCCCTTCGAGGCCGGGGGAATCCAGCATGAAATTATACTCAGCGGCTTCCATACACACTTTGACGCCGGTCAACTGCAATCCGATATTCAGCGCATTTGTGCCGCGCAACTGGCGTTTTTCCCGCGCCCGGCACCGTTTAAACGTTATCTGTTTCTGCTGCACGTCGGCGACCAGATTTACGGCGGCCTGGAACACAAGAGTTCCACCGCCCTCTTGGCCGACCGCCACAGCCTGCCGCGGCCGAATACCCCCGCCCACGACGACTATATCGCCCTTTTGGGCTTGTTCAGCCACGAGTATTTTCATTCTTGGAATGTGAAATCGATTATTCCGCAGGCTTTTGCCGAGAGTGATCTCAACAGCGAGGCTTACAGCGAGCAGCTGTGGGCATTTGAAGGCATTACTTCTTATTACGACGATTTGTTTCTGGTGCGCAGCGGCGTCATCAGCCCGCCACAATATTTGCGCCTGCTGGCGCAAAACCTCACCCGCGTACAGCAAGGGCACGGTCGTCTGCGCCAAACGCTGGCCCAATCCAGCTTCAATGCCTGGAGCAAGTATTACAAGCCCAATGAAAACACGCCCAATGCCGTGGTCAGCTATTACCAAAAAGGCGCACTGGCCGCCCTGTGCCTGGACGGCCATATCCGCCGCCACACCCAGGGCCGCCACAGCCTCGACACGGTGATGCGGGCTTTGTACCAAGACTTTCTCAACCACGGCACTCCATTGCCGGAGGGCGCATGGCAGCAGCGCGCCGAGGAAATCACCGGTTTGGATTTGCGCGACTTTTTTCAGGCAGCCCTGTACAGCACTGCCGATTTGCCGCTGGCAGAAACCCTGCACGATTGGGGCATCACCCTCTCATGGCAGCCGCTGCCGCGCAGCCATGGCGGCGATGTAGTGAACGAACTGCCTGCGGCTGCCGCCGACAGTGCCGATTTCGGCGCCCGCTTCAGCAAAACCGCCGCCGGCATCCGCCTGAGCCATGTCTTTAACGACGGCAGCGCCGAAGCCGCCGGCTTGTGCGCCGGTGACGAAATCATTGCCCTCGATTATCTGGCCTGCACCGATTTCGCCACTGCCTGGCAACGGGTGCGCCCCGGCGATACCCTGACCCTGCATTATTTCCGCCACGGCTGCCTGAAACACACCGAGATCACCGCCCAAGCCGCCGCCGCCCAAACCGCCCTGCTCTATTGCCACAACCCCGAAGCCGCCACTGCGTGGCTCACACTTGGAGATTGAAATGGAACTCATGATTGCAACAACGCTCGGCGGCCTGATCGGCGGCTTGGGCGGCCTCGCCCTGCTGGGCTGGATGGCCGGCAAAGCCCAGGCGCAATATCCGCATGCGCGCATCCAACTGCCGCCGGATACACTGGCCGAAAAAGAAGCCGAACTCGCCCGCTGGGGCGCCGAGCACGGTTACCGCCTGCAACCCAGCCTGGTGGACAAACAGCCTGTGTACCGCAAAGGCCGCGGCTGGCTCACCAGCGCCACCGAAATCCGCCTGCATCCCGACGGCACGCTCGACATCGACGAAGTGGTGAATTTTCTCATCACCACCCGCCGCTTTGCCCTCAATGCCCCAGTGATGATCGGCCAACCGGTGCGCGCGCGCAAACTCAAAGCCGTCAACCAACTGCTGGCACAATGGCAACTGCCGCCGCTGCGCATCGGCGGCGACAAGGTGAAACTGAAAGTGAAATCCTGAACATTCCAAGCAACAGCAGCCCTGTTGTACAATACCGGCTGCCTGAAAGCGCACACCGCCCTTTCAGGCAGCCTTTTTAGCGATTGCATAATATGAGTTTATCCCACTACAACGAATCCAGCGTTACCGTACTCAAAGGCTTGGAGCCGGTGAAAGAACGGCCGGGCATGTACACCCGTACCGACAGCCCCACCCACATTATTCAGGAAGTCATCGACAATGCCGCCGACGAAGCGCTGGGCGGTTTTGCCGACCACATCCACGTCACCCTGCATGAAGACGGCTCGGTGAGCGTGGCCGACAACGGCCGCGGCATTCCCGTGGGTCTGCATCCCACCGAAGGCGTGCCGGTGGTAGAACTGGTCTTCACCCAGCTGCACGCCGGCGGCAAATTCAACAAAAAAAGCGGCGACGGCGCCTATGCTTTTTCCGGCGGTCTGCACGGCGTCGGCGTATCCGTCACCAACGCCCTCTCCACCCGCCTCGAAGTCGAGGTCAAACGCGAGGGCAAACGCCACCGCATCGCCTTTGCCGGCGGCGACGTGGCCGAGCCGCTGAGCCAAACCGGCAGCTGCACCGCCCGCGACAGCGGCACCGAAGTGCGCGTGTGGCCGGATGCGCGTTATTTTGAAAGCCCCAACTACCATTTGGGCGAGCTGGAACGCCTGCTGCGCGCCAAGGCGGTGCTGCTGCCCGGCGTCACCGTGCGCCTCACGCGCACACCCAAGGGCAGCGACACCCCGCACACCCAGGAATGGCATTACCCCGCCGGCCTGCGCGGCTATTTGGACACCCTCTTGGAAAACGCCCAGGAAGCAGTGCCGATTTTCGCCTGCGAAAGCCATATCAATACCGATGACGATGCCGATTTCAGCCGCGGCGAAGGCGCTGCTTTTGCCATCACCTGGCTGGAAGACGGCAGTGTGGCCAACGAAAGCTATGTCAACCTCATCCCCACCCCGCTGGGCGGCACCCACGAGGCTGGCTTGAAACAGGCGGTGTTTACCGCCGTCAACAATTTCATTACCCACCACAACCTGCTGCCGCGCGGGGTGAAAATCCAGAGCGACGATGTGTTCGGCAAAACCGCCTTCGTGCTGTCCGCACGCGTGCTCGACCCGCAATTCCAAGGCCAGACCAAGGACAAACTCACCAACCGCGATGCCCTCAAACTGGTGGCCGCCGTGGCCACCGACCCCTTGGAATTGTGGCTCAACCAAAACGTAGACGCGGGCAAGAAAATCGCCGAACTGGCCATCAAGCAGGCACAGGCGCGCATGCGCTCGGTGAAAAAAATCGAGAAGAAAAAAAGCAGCGGTGTGGCGGTGTTGCCGGGCAAACTCACCGATTGCGAGAGCGAAGACATCCGCGAAAACGAGCTGTTTCTGGTGGAAGGCGATTCCGCCGGCGGCTCGGCCAAACTGGCGCGCGACAAAGCCACCCAAGCCATCCTGCCCCTGCGCGGCAAGGTGCTCAACAGCTTTGAAGTGCATCCCGACCAATTGTTCGGCAATGCCGAAATCCACGACATTGCCGTGGCCATCGGCGTTGATCCGCACGGCGCCGCCGACAGCCCCGATTTGGGCGGTCTGCGCTACGGTAAAATCGCCATCCTCTCCGATGCCGATGTGGACGGCTCCCACATCCAAGTCTTGCTGCTGACCTTATTTTTCAAGCACTTTCCCAAGCTTATCGAAGCCGGACACATCTATGTGGCGCAACCGCCGCTGTTCCGTGTGGATGTTAATGCCCAAGGCAAAAGCAAGCCCGCGCGCAAACTCTATGCACTGGACGCGGGCGAGCTGGACGCCATTCTGGAGCGCCTGCACAAAGAGGGCGTGAAAGAAAGCGCCTATGCCATCAGCCGTTTCAAAGGCTTGGGCGAGATGAATCCCGACCAGCTCAAAGACACCACCATGCACCCGGACACCCGCCGCCTGCTGCAGGTGCAGATTCCGGCCGAGGCCCAAGCCGACACCCACGGCATTTTTGTCAAACTGATGGGCAAAGGCGAAGCCGCCAGCCGCCGCGCGTGGATGGAAGCCGAAGGCGACCGCGCCGAGGTGGATATTTAAGTAGGGTGGGCATTTATGCCCACCACTGTAAAATGCCGATGATTACAATGGATGAGCCAAGCTGTAGGGTGGGTGCTTGCACCATAGGTATCTACACAAATATTAAGGCTGCCTGAAAACACAAGTTGGTATCACCTTATATTTCAAGTTACACAAAATTTAACTTTGCGCTTCGTGGCCGTCCCACGGGATTCCCTACGGTCACGCGGATATTGTCTTTGCGCCGCCAAAGAAAAGAAGGCAAAAGAAAGGCGGCCGCGGTTGCAGGTTTGCTGCGCAAACTTCCCTCACTGCGCACGGTTTTTCGGGCGGGCAACAACTCGCAGCTGCGCTGCTCAAACAGATTTGCCCTTGCTCCCCGAAAAACCGCGCTCCGTTCGGCTGCGCCAGCGGATTATGGCTGTAGCCGCAAACATACTTGGACTAAAGTATTAGGTACTCAAACCGAAAAAAGCAAAATCTTTCAGGTAGCCTAAAATGTGTAGATACCTATGGTGCTTGCACCCACGCGCCACCCTATCCCAAACCGCCAAACCACAAAACGATCGAGCCGTAGGTCGGATACTTGTATCCGACACATCAATCATGTGCAGAACCTTAGCCAATGTCGGATTCAAGAATCCGACCTACGGCTTATACTTTCAGGCAGCCTTGGAGCATTTATGAACATCACCGCTCTAGACCATCTGGTCCTTACCGTGGCCGACATCGAACGCAGCATCGCCTTTTACACCCGCGTACTCGGCATGCGGGAAATCACCTTCGGCGAAGGCCGCAAAGCGCTGCTGTTCGGACAGCAAAAAATCAATCTGCACCCCAAAGGCGCGGAAATCCAGCCCCATGCCGCACACCCCGTGTGCGGCAGTGCCGATTTATGCCTGCTCACCGACACCCCGCTGCCGCAGGTTGTGGCCGAACTGCAACAGCACGGCATCGAAACGCTGAGCGGCATCGTGCCGCGCACCGGCGCCGTCGGCGCCATCGATTCGGTTTATCTGCGCGACCCGGACGGTAATCTGCTGGAAATCAGCCGTTACCGTCATTCCTAACCATCTTTCAGGCAGCCTGTTATGTCAGCCAAAACCGTTTTTGCAACACTCGCCTTGGCCGCCCTGCTGTACGCTACACCGGCAGCAGCCGAGCAAAACGCCCCGGCACACTCATCACCCTGCGGAAAAATCCCGCCGATTACACCAGCACGGTGCAGCGCGTAAAAAGCGGGCGTCTGTACCGCTTCCACCTCGCCTACCCCGCCCATGTACAGCTGATTGCCCCCTATGATATGCGCCGCAGCAACCCGCCGCTTCCGGCCAGTGTGGCTTGGCTGGAAAACAGCCGCGGCGAGCGCATACTGCTGCGGGTGGTCACGGAAAACGGCGAAGCCGTGCATAATGCCGGACTGCTGCCGCCGGACGGCTACACCTTCAAAATCGGCCGCGGCGGCAAACAGTTTTTTATTCAGGTCACGCAAGCCCGTGAGGCCGCAGCCCCCTAAAGCCACAGTTGCGCAGCATTATTCAACACCGCGTCCAAAACGTTTTCAGGCAGCCTTTAAGGCTGCCTGAAAACATGAGACCTTTGCACCCCCCATCTGCGGCGTATTTGAAGCGTTAGTTGTTATGCCCGTAGAGGTACTGCTCGCTCGCTTAGCCTTGTACATGATATGTCTGCGCTCACTGTGCTGCTACGCCTTGAACTGCAACTGTTCCACTTTTCTGGCATCTGGAGGTTTTGCAAAGGTCTCAGGCTGCCTAAAAGGCTTGGGACGGCCTTCGGCAGCAGGTGTTGTAGCATCAGTCCGGCCTGACAAGACAAAGATAACAGTCGGATAACACTGAACGCAATCAGGCAGCCTCAAGGCTGCCTGAAATGTTTTAAAAGCAAGATGGGTTACTGCACCGGAAAATGGCGGCGCAAAAAGGCCATCACTTTGACGACATGGGCTTTGTCATCGAAGACGGGGTCGCCGTGGCGGGCATCTGGGGTGATGTGCAATTCGTTGGGCACACCGGCGGCATCGAGGCGTTTTTTCAGCTGTTCGCTTTGCGCATGCGGCACTTGTCTGTCATTGGTGCCGTGCAGCAGCAAGACCGGCGGGGTGTCGGCGCTGACATAGTGCACGGGCGAGGCGCGGGTGGCCAGTTGCGGTTGTGCTGCCGGGGTGGCGCCGAGCATGGCGGATTCGGCCGATTGGGCATCGGCACTTTGGCCTTTGTCGGTGCGCAGGGTGTTCAAATCATAGGGCCCGAAAAAGCCGACGAAGGCGCGGATTTTAAAGCCGGGTTTGTCTGCCAGTGTGATGAATTCACCCGGTGCCTGATGATTGCTGATGGCGGCCAGGCCGGCCAGATGGGCACCGGCAGAACGTCCGGCCATGGCCATGCGCTCGGGGTCGATATGGTATTGGGCGCCGTGCTGCCACACATATTGGGCGGCGTCGTTCACATCCTGTATCGGCGCGGGGAAAGTGGCCTGTCCGGCGACACGGTAACCTACCGCCGCCACGGCATAGCCCTCGCTCAACAGGGCATTGAGCAGGCGCGGGTTACGCACCACGTCTTCTTTTTGGCCTTGGCGCCAGCCGCCGCCGTGCACCCACACCACCACGGGCGCGGCGCGGTTTTGTCGGGCGGGCAGGTATAAATCCAGTTTCAGGGTGTGCGCGCCGGCCTGTTTGACGGTGAGGTCGCGCACCACGCGGCTGCCTGCGGGCAGCAGGGCCTCTACTTCTGCGGGGCTCAGGCGACGCTGTTCGGGGCGGTTGCGGCCGCCCTGCGGCACGGCAGTTTGCGCTTGGGCTTGCGGTGCCGTTGTTTCGACTGTGTTGACGGGTGTTTGGGCACAGGCGCCGGTGAGGCATGCTGCGGCCAATAAAGACAGGGTTTTGGTTTTAGTAAACATGGGCATGCCAATACAGAAGATATTGTTATTTAAAAATAAGTTACAAACAAAAAAACAGGCTTAGACCTTTGCAAAACTGCCTTCAGGTAGCCTAAACCCCTAGCTGCCGTCATTCCCGCGAACGCGGGAATCCATCTATCGGCTTATGAATCCATTGTTTTAAAAAAGGTTTCTTAAGTTTGCCCATGGATTCCCGCATACGCGGGAATGACGTCGGTTTTATGTTTATAGTGGCTCATGAGGTTTTGCTAAGGTCTCGGGCTGCCTGAAAACAAACGTAGTGCGTTTCTTGCGGAGCAAAAAACCGTTCAGGCAGCCTTTTCACTGTATCAGAAACCGACTTTCAAACTGCCGTACAGCGCGCGGCCGTGCAGGTTGAAGGTTTGCGCGCCGTTGCCGGTGCGGTACAGTTTTTTGTCGAAAATATTGCTGACACCGGCGCGCACATGGACTTTTTTGTTCCAGTTGTAGCCGACGTTCACGCCCCAGATGCCGTGGCTGCCCAGCTCGGTTTGGTTTTCACGGCTGTTCAAGCCGGTACCGCCACCGCCGCCCTGCCCGGCCTCGGTACGGTTAACGGCCACAGAACGCGGTTTGGTGCGGCCGTAGTGGGTAAAGGTGAGATTGGCATCCCAGCGCTCGTTCGGTGTCCAGGCCAGGGTGCTGTTGATGGTGTGTTTGGGCACCAGCGACAGCGGATTGCCTTGGAAGTCTTCCGATTTGCGCATATAGGTGAAATTATTGCTCCAGTTCAGGGTGCGGTGCAGCGGTACCACCACATTACCCTCTATGCCTTCCACCGTGGCTTTGGGGGTGTTTTCCCATTGCAGCAGCCAGTTACCGATATTGCTTCTGGCAATGGCACGGTCGCCGATAACAATCTTGTTGCGGTAGGCGTTGTGGAAATAGGTGGCGGAAGCCTGCCAGCCGTTTTTCTTGAATTCCACCCCCAGCTCTTTATTCCACGCGGTCTCGGCCTTCAAATCGGCATTGCCCATATAGTAGCAGCGGAAACCGCTGGTGCCGATGGGACAGCCGTTGCCACGGGTGTAGAGAATGAAGTCGGGGTTGCTCTGGTAAAGATTGGGCGCTTTATAGGCGCGGGCAATACCGCCCTTAATCAGCCAGTTGTCACCTATGCCTTGCGAGAAGCTGAGGCCGCCGCTGACATTGCCGCCGGATTTGCTGTGGTGGTCGTAGCGCAGGGTGGGCACGATATGGGTTTTGCTGCCGAAGCGGATATTGTCTTCCAGATACAGCGCCCATTCGCGTTGCGAATTCACCCCGCCGCGCACGGCATTGATGCCGTTAAACACGTCGGTGCGGCCTTGGTCGGTAAAGCCCTGGCGGTTGGAGGAGGCATCGTCCAGCTTGCTGCGGACAAATTCGGCACCCACGGTCAGCACATGCTCGCCGCCCAAGGTGAAGGGAATATAGGCTTCGCTGTTGACGCGCAGGTTTTTCAAATCACTGTCGGTAAACACAGTGTCGGTATAGCTGCCTTCCGGGCCGCCATACAGCGCTTCGGGCATACGGCTGTTGGTGGTGGTGTCGTAGCTGATATAGGACTTGGTATCACCCCAGCCGTAAGCACCGGTATGGGTGAGCGAAAAGGCACGGCGGTAAAGGCGCGCAGTTTCGGCACCCAAGAGCGCATTGGTACGGTCGCGGCTGGGGCCGCTGCCGCCGGAGTTGCTGTTTTGGGTATCGCCACCGTAAATATTGCCTTGGCGGCTGAAACTGCTGTCCAGGGTGAGGCTGTTGGCGGGATTGATTTTCCAATGCAGGCGTCCGGCGATGTCGCGGTTGCGCACACCCTCCACACCGGCCACGGAGCGGCTGGTACCGTTACGCTCGTTGATATCGACATCGTCGGCCTCGGTTTTATTGGCGCTGCCATACACACGGAAGCTCAGCACGTCTTTGACGATGGGGCCGCTGAGATTGAAGCCGATGCGCTGGGTACCGCCCTCTTGCTGGTCTTTCGGGTAGTTGATGTAGTAATTGAGCGAGCCTTTGAACTCGTTACTGACCTTTTTGGTGGTGATATTGACCACACCGCCCATGGCACCGGAGCCGTAACGCGCCGCAGCCGGGCCGCGCAACACGGTAATGGAATCGATTTCTTCCACCGGCACCCAGTTGGAATCACCGCGGGTATTGCGCTCGCCGCGCATGGAAATACGCTCGGCATGGCGCGAAGTCACCGGTTTGCCGTCTATCAGAATCAGCGTGTTCTCCGGACCCATGCCGCGCAAATCGATTTGACGTTTGTTGCCGCGCTGGCCGGTGGCGGTATTGCCGCTGAGGTTGACACCGGGCATGGTGCGCACCAGCTCGGAAATATCATTGGCTGCCGGTTGGCGCTCGATGTCGCTGTTGTTGATGCGGGAAACACCCAAAGACTGCTGCAACTGGCGCTCGGCCGTCACATAAATGGTTTCCAGCTCGGCGCTGTCGCCGCTCGGGGCAGCATCTTGGGCATGGGCAAAACCGCCGGCCAGTGCCAGGGTCAGCAGGGAAAGACGGAAGGTGCGTGTGTGCATAGCTATGACCTGTTATGGAAAAGATAAAAAACCGGCATTGCCTTGTGCTTCACAGTCATCGGGGCAATGCGCAAAATGGTGCTGATTTTAATTTAAATAAAAATTATTATCAAAATATTTACAGATGGTTTTTCAGGCAGCCTTACACATGATGCACCACCAATTTCTTGCCCTGATAATCCAGCACATCGGCATCGAGGCCGAAATGGCGTTGGAGGATGTCGGGATTAATCAAATCATTGGGGCTGCCCTGGCAGGCCAGTTCGCCGTCTTGCAGAATCACGATGCGGTCGGCCCAGGCGGCGGCCATATTGATGTCGTGCACCACCATCACCGTGGTCAGGCCGTTTTGGTCGGTAAGACGGCGCAGCTGGCGCATGAGTTCGCGCGCGTGGAACATATCGAGATTGTTCAGCGGCTCGTCCAAGAGCACATACGGCGTTTGCTGGCAAAACACCATGGCAATCAGCGCACGCTGGCGCTGGCCGCCGGAAAGTTCGGTCAAATAGCGTTCGGCAAACGCCTGTAACTGAAAGTCTTGCAGCGCCTGCGCCACCACGCGGCTGTCTTCCGCCTGCGGGCGGCCCTGATGGTGCGGATAGCGGCCGAACATCAGCAAATCGCGCACGGTAATGCGGCTGTGGATATTGTTTTCCTGGGTGAGTATGGCCACGGTGCGCGCCAACTCGCTGCTGGCGGTGCTGCGGGTGTCTTGGCTGCCGTAGCGGATATGGCCGTCGCTCAAGGGTTGCAGACGCGCCATCAGCGACAGCAGCGTGGACTTGCCCGCGCCGTTGGGGCCCACCAGGGCGGTGATGCCGCCGGCGGGAATGTCCAGGCTGAGCCGGTTCAAAATACGCTGGCTGCCGATATGGTGGCTGACGTTTTCAATGCTAATCATGGTATTTCGGTATCTAATCTATAAGGTGACGATTGTTTTCAGGCAGCCTGAGACCTTTGCAAAACCTCCAGATGTGGATGCAGTTCAAGGCGTAGCAGCGCAGCGAGCGCAGACATATCATGTAGATAGGCAAGCGAGCGAGCAGCGCGCAACGCAGAAATGCGCCGCAAATGGGGGTTTTGCAAAGGTCTCAGCCTTGTTTAATGTTTCTGCCGCAATACCAGCCACAAAAACACCAGGCCGCCGGCAAATTCCACCACCACGCTGAGCACGGCTTTCATGCCCAGCACCTGTTCAAACAACAACTGCCCGCCCACCAGCAAAACGGCGGCTATGCAGAACGACAAAGGCACGCGCAGGCTGTGGCGCAAACTGGTGCTGATGTAATTGGTGAGCGCCACCACCAGCAGCCCGAAAAAGCTCACCGGGCCGAAGGGGCCGATCAGCGCCACCGAGGTGGCGGTCAGCGCCGCCACCCACAGCAAAATCACCACGGTATTGCGGCTGTAGGGAATGCCGAGGTTGATGCTCTGTTCGCGACCGAGCATATAGACATCGAGGCGGTGGCGTTCGCGCCACACAAACAGGGCGCTGATGACAATCACCACCGCCGCCACCGCCAGCATTTCGCTGTGTATGGTATTGGCCGAGGCATAGGTATTGGCCTGCGCCACGGCGAATTCTTCCGGATCAATCAGCCTTTGAATCAGTGCCGACAGGCTGCGGAACAGCACGCCGAAAATCACCCCGATCAAAATCATGCGCGCCAAATCGCGCCCGCCCTGACGCAACAGCAGCTGAAACAGCAGCAGCGCCCCGCCCATCATCGCCGCCAGCTCGAAAGCGAATTTGCCCATGGCCGGCAGCTGGGTGTAACCGGCGGCACCCAACAGCGCCAGCAGCAGGGTCTGCAAAAAGATGTACAGCGATTCAAAACCCAGCAGCGAAGGCGTGAGTACCGGATTATTGGTCAGGGTTTGGAACAGCAGGGTGGAAACCGCCGCCGCATAAGCCACCAGCAGCAGGGCCGCCAGCTTGGTGGCGCGCAGCGGCAGCACAAAATCCCAATTGCCGCGCACATTGACGGTGAGAAACAGCACGCACACCACGGCCAACACGGCCGCAGCCAGCCACAAGGGGCGGCGGCTGCCGGACAAAAACGGCGGATAAGTGTTTTCAGGCAGCATGGGGGCTCTTTCTCAACAGCAAATACAAAAACAGCACCGTGCCGATGACACCGAACACCGTGGCCACCGGAATTTCAAACGGAAAGCGGATCAGGCGGCCGACAATATCGCACAGCAACACCAGCGAAGCGCCCATCAGCGCCACCGCGGGCAGGCTTTGGCGCAGCTTGTCGCCCATCAGACGGCTGGCGATATTGGGCACCACCAGGCCGATAAAGGGAATATTGCCCACGGTCACCATCACCAGTGAGGTAATCAGCGCCACAATCACCAGCCCCGACCACAGCACTGCCGTGCGGTTGACCCCCAAATTCACGCTGACGGTATCGCCCAGGCCGACTATGGTGAGCTGGTCGGCGATCCAATAAGCGCACAGGGCCATCAGCGCGGTGAGCCACAGCAATTCGTAACGCCCCTGCAACACACCGGAAAAATCGCCCAGCTGCCACACCCCCAGCATTTGCAGCATCTCGGTTTCATAGGCGATAAACACCGCCGCCGATTCGATGACGCTGCCGAAAATAATCCCCACCAGGGGCACCATCATCTGCTGGGTCGGCGGCAGGCGGCGGATCATCAGCATAAACAGCAGCATGGCAGCCAGCGCCGCCACCGCGGCCACGGTCATTTTCAGCATCAGCGCCGCGGCGGGAAACAGCAGCGCCATCAGCAGCAGCGCCAGCATGGCGCCCTGGCTGGCACCGACCATGGAAGGCTCGATAAAACGGTTTTTCAGCAAAATCTGCATAATCATGCCCGCCACCGCCATGGAGGCGCCGGTCAGCACAATCGCCAGCGTGCGCGGCAGACGGCTGATCAGCATCAGCTGGGTGCTGTCGCTGAAATCAAACAGCTGCGCCCAGCGGAATTCGGCCACCCCCACCGACAGGCTGATGACAAACAGCAGCGCCATCAGGGCGAGATTGAGCAGATTGAACGATAAAGGACGATAAGACATAGGTTTGCCGAGGCTGCCTGAAAACGGGAAAGGGGTTTAAAAGGGTTTGAAGGGTTTTATGCGGGGGCGGGTTGGCGCCACAGGTGTCGGTACAACTTTAAAAGGCTGCCTGAAAGATATAGTCGACTAAAATAAGAACGAGACAAGGCAGCAAGCCGCAGACAGTACAAGTAGTACGGCAAGGCGCAGCAACGCCGTATCGTTCTTATTTTAAATGACTATATTCAGCAGCCCCGTAGGTCGGATACTTGTATCCGACACCTATCCACCTTGGCCAAGCCTTAATATTTTGTCGGATACAAGTATCCGACCTACCACTCACTGCGCCGCCTTAAACGCATCGGTCAGCTGCTTGGAGGCATTGAGCAACTCCTGCGCACCACCTGCCGCCAGATAGGTTTCCGGCAACAGATACACCACCTGACCTTTTTTCCAGGCCGTGGTTTCGGCAATCAGCGGATTGTTGAGCACGTCTTGCGCAGCCGCACCTTCTTCACCGATGGCGGCCCCGCGGTCGAGTACAAACAGCCAGTCGGGATTTTTCTCTTTGATGTATTCAAAGGAAATCGGCTGGCCGTGGCTGCCTTCTTTAATGTCGGCATCCACTTCCGCCACACCGATGTCTTTGTGTATCCAGCCGCCCAGGCGCGAAGACGGGCCGAAGGCCGCCAGCTTATTGCCGTTCACCAGCACCACCAAACCCTTGCCCTGGCCTGCGGCCGCCGCTTTGGCATCGGCAAACGACTGGTCGATTTCCTGATTCAGCGCCGCCGCTTCGGCCTGTTTGCCGAAAATTTCACCAAAAGTGGTGATGCGCTCTTTGGCATTGGCCAGCATATTGGCGGTGTCTACGGTCATTTCTATGGTCGGTGCCAGCTCGCTCAATTTGTCATAGGCTTTGGCAGTGCGCGAACCGGTAATAATCAGCTGCGGCTGGAAAGCGTGCAGGGCTTCGTAATTGGGCTCGAACAGGGTGCCGACATGGGTCTTGCCCGCAAAAGCAGGTTTCAAATAGGACAAATCCGATTCATCGGTCACCGCGCCCACATCCACGCCCAGCTTGGTGAGGGTGTCGAGCATGCCCCAATCGAACACGGCCACGCGTTCCGGATTGCGCGGCACGCTGGCTTCACCGCGGGCGGTGGCCACGGTAAGGGTGTCACCGGCGGCAGCGGTCTGGCCGGCCGGTGCCGGTGCGGAGGCATCGCTGCTGCTTTGTTGCGGGTTGCACGCGGCCAGTAACAGCGCGGCGCTCAGGGTGGTCAGGGTATAAACGGTGGATTTCAACATGAGCTTTCTTTCTTTATGTAAACAAGGGAATGGGTTATGGTGCAGTGCGGATTAGTCGCCATCACTGTCCATAAAATCATGCCGCGACTGATGATAAGTCTCTTCGTCTTGGCCGCGGCGCCAATAAGGCACCGCATAACAGCACGCCAGCGGTATCTGCCATTGCTGCCGCGCCAATGCGCGCCCATCGGCCACCAGCGCAGCTTCACCGGCCAGCCAGACAAAGCAGTCGTCCGTATCCGGGCGGCATTGCCGCAAGGTATCGATAAAGGCCGCGTGCCGGTCGGCATCGCCGAAAAACGAATGCAGGCGCACGCCTGCGGGCAGGGGCAGCGGGCGCAAATCGGCGCGTTCGGGCAGCCACAGCAACACATCGCCACGGGCATCGGGCGCCATATCGTGCAGCATGGATTCAATGGCCGGCAGGGCGGACAAATCACCGGCCAAAAGATAATGCGCCGCCGCTTTAAGCATGGGCACCGGCCCGGCAGGCGGGGAGATGCCGATGCACAGGCCGGGCGAGGCCGCCAGCGCAAAACGCGAGGCCGGACCGTTGTCGCCGTGCAGCACAAAATCCACGCTCACGGTGCAGGCGGCGGCATCGTAGCTGCGCAGGGTATAGGTGCGGGTAATCGGCTTGTCGGCCTTGTCCGCCCATTGCGGCCCTTGCGCGGTTACCACCGGCAATTGCGGCACATCCTGACCGGGCAGGGGCAGAAACAGCTTGATATGGGCGCCGTTGCACTGAAACGGATAATCGGCCAAATCGGCGCTGTGAAACACAATGCGGCGCAGATGCGGGCTCAAATCCTGCCAGGATTGCACCCGCAGCAGGCGCGGTCGTTTGGGAGATAATGTGGTCATGTTTTTTTACAACTCAGGCTGCCTGAACGTTTTCAGGCAGCCGTAAAGCGGATATTGGGCACGGCAAGCGCTCAATCCAGCAAACGGTCATCCGCCGCAAAACCGCGGCCGCCGGGCTTGGCCACACCAAATTCGGTAAAGGTGCTGTTGATTTCCGTGCTCACACGCTGGCCGTTGATGGTGGCCGCAGCCTGCAATTTGATGCCGCCGCCGCTGCGCTCGCCGCTGACCATGTCCGGCAGCTGCAAGGCGGTTACACGCAGGCTGGGCTGGCTCATCTGCGCATCACGCTTGGCCAGCTGCTCGCCGCGCGGACGCACCTTGTCTTCGGCCTTGAAATTGGCGCCGGTATTGGCATCGGTAATCGCCGCCATACTCAGCAATTGCGCACGGCTCAAATCCATGCGGCCTTTGTTGACCGGAATACCCAACAGCAGCTTGGTGCCGCGGTGGATGGCGCGGTCGTCGCCCCAGGCAGTCTGACCTTCGCGCGGCGGACGCGCTTCGGCGGCCACGGACGAGGTGCGGCTCATCACCATCAGCTTGTAACCGGCCACTTTCTGCTTGCCCTTGCCGTCGAAAATATCTTCCACCAGCAGGGGCGCGGTGCCGTTTTCATTGCCGAGAATGCGCGCCGAAGTCTCGGCCACACGCAGCGCTTGGCCGTCGATGTGCATGGTTTGCAGATGGCCGAAACCGGCAGCGTAAACAGGGGCGGCGGCCAACAGGGCGGCGCCAAGCAGCAAGGGGCGGATATTCATAAGGTGGCTCCGGGCAGGTCTATAAAACAATTTAAAGGCTGCCTGAAATCTTTCAGGCAGCCTATTAATTAAGCGATAATTAATATCATTATTGTAACACGACAAAACAAATTGGATTGCGTGCTTAACAAAAAATTTCCGTGATAAGAACCTGCCCTCTTGTCCCAAAACAAGGCCGAGACCTTTGCAAAACAGCGGACAGTACGTTATTCAAGCAAAAATAAGCGATGCCGCGTAGGGTGTGTGGCGGTACGCCACACACGCGTTCTTTGATACAACAATCATTTGAAATGCCTGCCTGCGGCACACACCCTACCCGCAATCCCAAACATCCGGCTCTTGCTTCTTTGTGGGTTTTGCAAAGGTCTCAGGTTGTCGGCTGTAACAGCGTTAAACAATGCTTTTGCCTTCATCACAAATCTTTCCAAGATAAACCCAGTTCGGCCAAGCGAATAACTTTTGCTTGGATACGTGCCGTTTCTTCAGGCAGCTTGTTCAGCATGATAGCCCGCGCCTGCTCTTCGGTCAGTTCGCCACGTATGCGTTCCATAGATATGACCTTGTAAAAGTCTGTCGGCTCTGCACCTTCCAGGGCAAAGCTGGCAACAATCTGATGATAGGAATTACGGCTGGCGGTAATTTCTTCAGGGGTATAGTTAACCACTCTCGGGCGGTCAAATTCTTGCAATAATTCTACTTTATTCATGATTTATCCTATCTCATAGGCAGAAACCTTTGCAAAACTGATTTCAGGCAGCCTAAAACTTTAACTGCCGCCATTCCTGAGTATGCGGGAACGACGGAGTTGTTGTATTGAACTTATAGTCGAATAAAATAAGAATGAGACAAGGCAGCAAAAAAGCCGCGAGCGCAGCGAAGTCCCGTGGGGCAGACAGTACAGGTAGTACGGCAAGGCGCAGCAACGCTGTATCATTCTTATTTTAAATGACTATAGTATATGAGGTTTTGCCAAGGTCTCAGGCTGGCAGCCCGGTCTAAGGCTTCGCCTGTACCGCTACCGCACAATCCGCATCGGCACGACAGCGGGCATACAGCCATTTCAAACCGTCGTTGAGCGCAGGCACCACGCTGCTGGCATGGGTTTCGGCGGCATAAACACGGGTGTGCACCTGCATGCGGTTTTCAGGCAGCCCGGCCAGCTTGTTGCCCCAAGCCCGTATCTGCCGCACCATGCCGCGCTTGGCCAGTAATGCGCGGCGCGGACTGTTCTCAGGCCAATGCGGCGCGGCGTGTTCTTCATATTCGCCCACCGTCAGGCGCACACCCACAGCCGGTGCACGCATCTGCTGCAAACGCCGGGCAAACGGCGGCCAGTCCTGCCAAATGCGCTCCTGATTCCACCACACCGACGGGCTGGCAATCAGATAATTGCGGAAAGACTGCGGCTCCGTCAGCAGGGTATGGAGCGCAAACAGGCCGCCGTAGGAATGGCCGAACAGATTTTGCTGGCGCGGATTGAGGGCAAAACGCCGCGCCAAATCCGCCTGTAATTCCTGTTGCAAAAAGCGGCGGAAGGCATCGGCACCGCCAAAGCGTTGGCTGGAATTGTCGCCGCTGTGGCGGTAATCGGCAGAGGGCGGCGTGTAGTCTTCGGCGCGGGCGGGAATGTCCAGCAATTGGCCGTTGGGATAACCCACACCCACCAGCAGCAGCGGCACGGCATTATTGTCTTGGGCGCGCATCCACATATTTTGCGCCGCCGACAGCGCCTGCGGGAAAAAGGCATCGCCGTCGAGCAGATACAGCACCGGATAGCCTTGCGGCGGCGGACTGCCGAGGGCGCTCACTTGGATGCGGTAGGTTTTGCCGGTATGGCGGCTGGCCAATGTGTATTCAAACGCGTCCACCATACGCGCAGGCTGCATGCCCGGCGGCACGGCCTGCGGCGGCGGCAAAGCACCCGCTGCCTGCGCCTGCGCACTTTCAGGCAGCCCCAATAAGGCCGACAGACAAGCAGCGGCCATGATATAAGCCAAGCGTGTATCCGGTTTCATGGTCTTCTTCCACCACACTAAAGGCGGCCATTATGATTTAAATGAGAATAAGCATCAATTAATCATGCGCATAAAAAACACACAAATATTTTCCATCCGCAGGAGGCGGAATCATTATTTTTTTGCCTATGGCGACTTGGCAGCCTTTAAAACCCTGCCGATGAAGTCGGATTGCCCGGCAAAACCATCGCAAAAGAACATGCAAGAATATTCGATATTCTGCTGGTTTTTACGGGCTCGGCATTCCAATGCGCCGTGTGGACAGAGTTGCTGAAAATACCCTACGGCACCACGATTTCCTACGCCGAATTGGCGCGCCGCATCAACAATCTACGGGGGCGGATTGGCAGCCAAACAGGCTCTGCTGGCACTGGAAGTCCGCAGGAGCGGCACGGTGTGCTTATGATCAATCGCCGCCCTCGCCCGTCGGCAACAGTTGCGGCGGCGGTTCGGCCCAACAGGAATAATGCAGGCTGCCGTCGGCATAACAATAAACGGCGGCATAGCTGACTTCGCTGCCCGGCACCTGCCAATAATGGCCTACGCTGCCGTCGGCCAAGGCGGCCTGCCCCAAATAATACAGTTCGGCGGCCTTGAGCGCATGCGGATCGCTAAAAATGTCTTCACCGTATTCGCGGCGCAGATAACGCGGCAGTTCGCGCTCGTCTTCATCACTCAAACCGGTGCGGCCAAACCACGGCGCTTCTTCGCGCAAGGCTTCTTCACGTTGTTGGCGCTCCCGGCCGGAAGCCAGGAGTTTTTGGAATTCCTCACCATTAAAAAATTCCTGCAAGGTTTTTTTAAACAAACCCATCATCGCTCCTTTATAGTCGACTAACACAGAACGAGACAAGGCAGCAAAAAAGCCGCGAGCGCAGCGAAGTCCCGCGGGAAAGACAGTACAGATAGTACGGAGCTGATTTTGTTGCCGCTTTAGCGGCTTACAAATATCGCTCTCTTTGAGCCTGGCGCGACCAAAGGAAGTCCCTGTGGGACAGCAACGCTGTATCGTTCTGTGTTAAATGACTATATTAAGCCAACAGCGCCGCCACCACCTCTTCCATGGCCATAAAGCGCGAGCCTTTCACCAGCACCTGCGCCTGCGGCGGCAAATCGTGGCCCAATACCTGAATCAGCGGGTCTTTGGCGGCAAACCACAAACCTTGGCCGCCAAAGGCTTCCGCTGCATGGGCGCAGTTGTCGCCGACAAAATAGGCCGCTTCAATACCCAACGCGCGTGCATAGGCGCCGACTTCGGCATGCATGGCCGCCGCTTCGTCTTCGCCCAATTCGCCCATATCGCCCATCACAAACACCCGCGGTGCGGGCAGCTGCGCCAGCACATCCAGCGCCGCCTTCATGCTGTCGGGATTGGCATTGTAGGTGTCGTCGATAAGGGTGGCCTCTTTAATGCCCGCCTTGATTTGCAAGCGGCCTTTGATATTGGCAAACGCGGCCAGGCCCTCGGCAATATCGCCCAAACCCACACCGGCGGCCTGTGCCAGCGCGGCGGCGGCCACGGCATTGTGTACATTGTGACGGCCGGGTGCGGGCAGCATCACCGCCACGCTGTCGCCACCGCACACCAATTCAAAACGGCAGGACAAAGGCGCTAATGTAATATGGCGCGCATGCACATCGCCGCCGTCCACCCCGAAGGTCTGCTGCCGCACGCCTTGTGTGGCTGCCTGAAACACCGCCGCATGCGCATCTTCCTGCGGAATCAGCGCCAAACCGTTTTCAGGCAGCCCTTGGTAAATCTCGCTTTTGGCTTTGGCGATGTCGCCAACACCGTCAAAACCGCAGCCCACATGCGCGCGCAGGGCATTGTTGACCAGCGCCACATCCGGTCGGGCAATGCGCGTCAATTCCGCCAGCTCGCCCATATGGTTCATGCCCATTTCAATCACCGCATAGCGGTGGCCGCCATTCAGCTGCAACAATGTCAGCGGCAGGCCGATGTGGTTGTTGAAATTGCCCGCCGTGGCCAGCACCGCATCATCGCCAAAAGCATGGCGCAAAATGCCCGCCAGCATTTCCTTGACCGTGGTTTTGCCGCTGGAGCCGGTAATGCCGAACACAAAAGGTTTCATCTGCGCGCGCCAGGCGGCGGCCAAATCCTGCAAGGCCTGCAAGGTGTCGGCCACCGCAAAGGTGCGCGGCAACGCCGCACAGTCGGCACGCGACACCAGCGCGTAAGCACCGCGCGCCAGCACATCGGCAACAAAATCATGGGCATCATGCTTGTCCCCCGCCAAAGCCACAAACACATCCCCCGCCTGCGCCTGACGACTGTCGGTAATGATGCGGGCGGGCGCGTCGGCACCGGGCAGGGGCTGGTTTAAGGTTTGGGCGATAAAGGATAGGGTTAGGGTTTGCATGGTTTCAGGCAGCCTTTCAATCAGCAAGGGGTGGCGCAATAAAGCGCCATTATAAGCCCAAGCCCCATTGTGCGCTGCATCCCATGCCCCGCTTCCTTCTTCAACCGCCATCCAGTAGCATACACACCGTGTCCCACTGCACAGGAGCGATACCATGAACCGCAATCCGCGCAATATTCCCGCTTATTCCGACGGCCGTTATCCGGGTAGCTATTATGCCGCCAGCCGCAACGAGCACCCCGAGTACCCCACGCTGCAAGACGATATTCAGGCCGAAGTGTGCGTGGTCGGCGGCGGTTACAGCGGTTTGTCGGCGGCGCTGCATCTCTTGGAAAGCGGGCACGAAGTGGTGCTGCTGGAAGGTGCGCGCATCGGCTGGGGCGCCTCCGGACGCAATGGCGGCCAGATTGTCAACGGCCTCAATGCCAGCTTGGAGCGCATCCAAAAAGCCTACGGCCAGGAAGCGGCCGATTTTGTCGGCGGCCTGGTCACGCGCGGCAACGGCATCATCCGCCGCCTGATTGCCGATTACGGCATCCAATGCGATTTAAAAGAGAAAAACCTGTTTGCCGCCTATACCGAAGCGCATATGCAGTTTCTGCGCGACAAGCAGACATTGTGGGCGCGCTACGGCATGAACGAGCACGAAATGCTGGATAAAGACGCCTTCAAGCAATACGTCAACAGCGATGTTTACGCCGGCGGCATGATTGACCATTCCGGCGGCCACATCCATCCGCTCAATCTGGCGCTGGGCGAAGCGGCGGCGGCGGTGCGTTTGGGTGCGCGCCTGTTCGAGCACACGTTGGTGACCGAAATCACCCCGGAGCACAACAGCGTTCTGGTACTGACCGAACAGGGCAGTGTACGTGCGCAACAGGTGGTGGTGTGCGGCAATGCCTATCTCGACAAAGCCGTGCCCGCCCTGCGCGACCGCATCATGCCCGCCTCCACCCAAATCATTGCCACCGAACCTTTGGGCGATTTGGCGCATGAGCTGATTCCCAGCGATGTATGCGTGGAAGACGTACGCTATATCTTGGACTATTACCGCTTGAGCGCCGACAAGCGCATGCTGTTTGGCGGCGGCACCGTGTACGGCGGCACCGACCCGGCCGACATCGAAGCCAAAATCCGTCCCAATATGGAGAAAGTATTCCCGCAACTCAAAGATGTGAAAGTGGAATTCGCCTGGAGCGGCAATTTTGCGCTGTCTTTCTCGCGCGTGCCACAAATGGGCGAATTGCATCCGCGCATCAAGTTTGCCCACGGTTACAGCGGCCACGGCGTTACCGGCTCGCATCTGTTCGGGCAGATTCTTTCCGACGCCATCAACGGCAATACCGCCGAATTCGACCGCTTCAAAGCGATTCCGTGGATACCCTTCCCCGGCGGCCGCGCGTTCCGTGTGCCCTATTCCGTGGTCGGTTCTTGGTGGTATGCCCTGCGCGACCGTTTCGGGTTTTAGAATGAGCATCTATCTGCTGAAATCCCGTTTCCAAGACCTGCTGCGGCCGCTGGTGCACCGTTTGCACGCGCGCGGCATCACCGCCAACCAAGTTACCGTGGCTGCCTGCGCAATCTCGGTGGCCTTGGGTGTGTTGTTGAGCGCAGCGGCCCAGGTGTCGTGGCTGTTTGTGCTGCTGCCGCTGTGGCTGTTTGTACGCATGGCACTCAATGCCATAGACGGCATGCTGGCACGCGAATTCGGCCAACAGTCGGCCTTGGGCGGCTATTTGAACGAAACCACCGACGTCATCGCCGACGCCGCCCTGTATCTGCCCTTCGCCTTTGTGGCCCCGTTTGGCGGCCTGCAAATCGGCCTGCTTATCTGGCTGGCGGCATTGAGCGAATTGTGCGGCGTGCTCGGCCAGGTACACGGCAAGAGCCGCCGCTATGACGGCCCCGCCGGCAAAAGCGACCGTGCCCTGGTATTCGGCGGTCTCGGCCTGTGGTATGCCCAAGCAGGCAGCCTGCCGCCGTGGCTGGAATGGGTGATGTGGCTGGTAGTCGTGCTGATTGCCTGCACCGCTGTGCGCCGTGTGCGGCGGGGTTTGCAGGCTGCCTGAAACCTTATATAACCAAAAACGCTAAGCATACAGCAAAAGATTATTTCTCTTTCCGGCGGGCGGTGATTAAGATGCGCCTCATCTTAATTCTGCCCGCGTATCAAAACACCGGCCACATGCCGGTTTTTTTATATCCGGGTCATCCACACGGAGAACACCATGAGCCGCATTACCCTGCAAACCGCCGAAACCGTTAACCCCGAAGCCAAAGCACGCTTGGAAACCGCGCAAAAAAACAACGGCTTTCTGCCCAATCTGATTGCCGTATTGGCCAATGCCCCCACCGCGCTGGAGACTTATCAGGAAGTCGGCGCCATCAACGGCCGCACTTCGCTGACCGGCGGCGAGCGCGAAGTGGTGCAGCTGACCGCCGCCTCCGTCAACGGCTGCGGTTTCTGCCAAGCCGGACACACCGCTTTGTCCGTGAAGAAAAAACTGCTCGACGACGACGCGATTAAGGCTTCCCGCCAATTGGGCGAACTGGCCGACGCGCGCCTGAACGCCTTGGCCGAATTTACCCGCGCGGTGATGGCCAATAAAGGCAATGTCAGCGATGAAGAACTGGCCGCCTTCTTTGCCGCCGGTTACAACGAACAGCAGGCGCTGGAAGTGGTGCTGGGCGTGTCGCTGGCCACTTTGTGCAATTACGCCAACAATCTGGCGCGCAGCGAAATCAACCCCGAGCTGCAAGCCTACGCTTAAAAGAGAGTACGCCATGTACGCTACGCAAGACCAATGGCTGGATGCCGTGCGCCAACAGGCCGCCGCCGAACTGCGCCCGCTGGCCGATGCCATCGACCGTGAAAAACTGTATCCGGAAAGCTATCTGCGCCACTTGGGCGACATCGGCGGTTTCGCCGCCCTGGGCACGGCCGCAGAAGGCGGCTTGGGCTACGGTTTGGCGGCGCAATTGCAGATGCTGCGCGCACTGGGGCGCGAATGCGGCGCCACCGCGTTTACCGCCTGGTGCCAATCCGCCTGTGCCTGGTATCTGCACCAAACCCGCAATCAGGCCTTAAAAGAGCGCTACCTGAAAGCGGTGTTGGACGGCAGCCAGCTGGCCGGTACCGGCATGTCCAATACCGTCAAGCATTTGGCCGGGATTGAAAAACACAATCTGCGTGCCGTGCGCGAAGGCGACGGCTATGTGGTCAGCGGCGCGCTGCCGTGGGTGTCCAATCTGGGTGAGACGCATATTTTTGCCGCCACCGCGCAAACCGACGACGGCTATGTAATGTTTGTGCTGCCCGCCAACCGCGAAGGCGTGACCCTGAAAAACTGCCCCGAATTCTGCGCCCTGGAAGGCACGCGCACGCTGACGGTGGTGTTCCGCAATGTGCGTGTGGACGATGCCGACGTGCTGGCACAACCGGCCGAATTTGCCGATTTTATCCGCCGCATCAAGGCCGGTTTTATCCTGCTGCAAGTGGGCATGGGCGCGGGCATCGTGGATGGCTGTATCGACATCATCGCCGATACCGAGCGTGCGCAAAACGGTGTCAACCGCTGGTTGGATGACGGCGCCGACAGCCTGAAAACCCGCTTGGATGCCGCCTGGAAACAGGCGCTGGCGCTGGCACAGGCCGCCGATAGGGAACAGCACGATATTTTGCCGGTGCTGAAAGTGCGCGCCGCCGCCTCCGAGTTGGCACTGGACGCCGCCCAATCGGCCGCGCTGCACGCCGGTGCCAAGGGTTATCTGATGCACCATCCGGCGCAGCGGCGCAACCGCGAAGCGCTGTTTGTCGCCATCGTCACCCCGGCCTTGAAACACCTGCGCCACGAAATCGCCGCCTTGGAAGAAGCTGCCAAGGCTGCCTGAAAATAAAGGCGGGTGTGATGCCCGCCTTTATTGTGCGCAGTATATCGCTTGCAGTGCCCAAGCCCCTCGCCCTGTGGGAGAGGGGTTGGGGTGAGGGCCAAACGGTCGATGTTTCTGCCCCATCCAAAACACCTGCAGCTGTTTACAGCCCTCTCCCTAACCCTCTCCCACGGGAGAGGGAATACTGTAGTTTTAACCGTTTCAGGCAGCCTTATGGCATTGTATTCAGACTGAACAGGCTGCCTGAAAACCATCCACCGAAAGACCGCCATGTCCGCTACTCCCCCCGCCCTGCCGGTTTTGCAGGCCGAAAATATCCGCTTGGGCTACGACCCCGCCGCCGGTCCGGTATTGCAGGACTTTTCCCTGGATGTGGCCGCCGGTGAAGTGGTGTCGGTTTTGGGCCCCAGCGGCGTGGGTAAATCGTCTTTGCTGCGCGTGCTCGCCGGTTTGCAACGGCCGTGGCAGGGGCGGGTGGCGCTGTTCGGTCAGGAACTGACGCGGCCGCATCCGCGTGCGGCGTTTGTCTTCCAAAACCCGTCGCTGCTGCCGTGGCTGACGGTGCGCGAAAACATCGGTTTTGGCCTGAATTTCAAACACCAGCCCAAAATCGACAAGGCCGCGCTCAACGGCCGTGTGAACGCACTGTTGGACGAAGTGGGTCTTAGCCACGCCGCCGATGCCCGCCCCGCGGCCCTGTCCGGCGGCATGGCGCAACGGGTGTCGCTGGCGCGCGCACTGGCGCGCGAGCCCCAGGTCTTGCTGCTGGACGAACCCTTCAGCGCACTGGACGCCATGACCCGCACCGATATGCAGACCCTGCTGCGCACGCTCACCAGCCACCACCACACCGCCGCGGTGCTGGTGACCCACGACATCGACGAAGCCTTGCTGGTCTCCGACCGTGTGGTGCTGATTGGCGGCCAGCCCGGCCGCACCATCGGCGAATGGGTGCTGCCGCAGCCCTTCCCGCGCCACCACGATATGCTGTCTTTCCATCAGGTACGCCTGGACATACTCACCGCCCTGCATCAAAACCGCGAACAGCTGCGTCAGGGCAAGACGGTGGAATTTGTGATTTAAGGCTGCCTGAAAACCACATCAAGTAGGTCGGATACTTGTATCCGACAAAATGCCAAAGTTACAGCCAAATCAGGCTTATGTCGGATACAAGTATCCGACCTACAGAACTTACGAACCAACCCAAGGAAGCCCGCCATGCAGCGTCGCGAATTTCTCAAACTGGCCACCCTGTTTACCGCCGCCGGCGCCTTGCCGCTGTTGCAGGCCTGCGGCCAACGCCAAAGCGCCCAAGCGGCCGACGCGCCCCTGCGCATCGGTTATTTGCCGATTACCGACGCCACGCCGCTCTTGGTGGCGCATGCGCGCGGGCTGTTTGCCCAACACGGCGTCACCGCCGAGCGTCCGGCCATGTTCCGCAGCTGGGCGCAGCTGGTGGAAGCCTTTATCAGCGGCGAAGTCAATGTCATCCACCTGCTCTCGCCCATGACCATCTGGGCGCGCTACGGCAGCGAATCGCCGGTGAAAACCGTGCTGTGGAACCATATGGCCGGTTCCGCGCTGACGGTGGCGCCGGACATCAACCGCATAGCCGATTTGTCCGGCCAAACCGTGGCCATTCCGTTTTGGTATTCCATACACAATGTGGTGTTGCAGCATTTGCTGCGCGAAAACGGCCTTAAGGTCACCGAAAAAGACCCCGGTGCCGGTGAAGTGAAGCTGAGTGTAATGGCGCCCTCCGATATGGTGGCGGCGCTGGCGGCGGGCACGGTGGCCGGTTTTATCGTGGCCGAACCGTTTAATGCCGCCGCCGAAGTCAAAGGCGTGGGCAAGGTGCTGCGTTTCAGCGCCGATGTGTGGCGCGACCACGCCTGCTGCGTCACCCTGATGCACGAGCACGACATCGACACCCGCCCCGAATGGACCCAGGGTGTGGTCAATGCACTGGTGGAAGCGCAGCTGTGGAGCAATCAAAACCGCGCCGAAACCGCCGCCCTGCTGGCCAAAGGCCAGGGCGAATCCTATACCCCGCACGAAGAAGCGGTGCTCAAGCGCGTACTGGCGCCGGAAGAGGCGCAATGGGCGCAATATGTCAGCGACGGTGTCATCCGCCATCCCGAATGGCACCAAAACCGCATCGACTTCCAGCCCTATCCCTTCCCGTCTTACACCGAAAAACTGGTGGAAATGCTGCAACAAACGCATATTGCCGGCGAAAACCATTTCCTGCACAAACTCAATCCGCAGCAGGTGGCCGCCGACTTGGTCGATACCCGTTTTGTGCGCGAAGCCTTGAAGCACAACAATGCCATGGCCGCTTTCGGGTTGCCTGAAAGCCTGAGCCGCACGGAAGAGGTGGCCGCATGAGCCGCGCGCGTTGGCACCATTTCGGCTATGCCGTGGCCGGATTATTGTTATTGCTCATCGTGTGGCAAATCGGTGCCTGGCTGTTGATGCAGTCGGTACCTCTGGCGCGCACCCTGCGTCCGGAGCCGACGCTGACCACGCTCTACCACCTGCTCGGCGGCGCGGAAATCTACCAGCACATCATCGCCAGCCTGCGCCGCGTGCTGGTGAGCCTGTTGCTGGCACTGGCCATCGGCGTGCCGGTGGGGCTGCTGTTGGGACAATCGCGCCTGTTTGAAGCGCTGTTCGGCGGCAATATCCAGCTGTTGCGCATGATTTCGCCGCTGTCGTGGATGCCGGTGGCGGTGATGCTGTTCGGCATCGGCGATGCGCCGGTGTATTTCCTGCTCACCTTTGCCGCGGTGTGGCCGGTCATCCTCAATACCGCCACCGGCGTACGCAGCATAGACCCGGCCTGGCACGCCCTGGGCGCATCCTTGAGCGCCACCCGCAGCGAAACCCTGCGCCATATTGTGCTGCCCGCCGTGCTCGGCCACATCCTCACCGGCGTGCGCCTGGCCATCGGCGTGCTGTGGATTGTGCTGGTGCCCTGCGAAATGCTGGGTGTGAACGACGGCTTGGGCTATTTTATTCTCGACACCCGCGACCGCCTGGCCTACAGCGAATTGGGCGCCACCATTGTGCTGATCGGTGTGTTGGGCTGGATGCTGGATGCGGGTGCACGCTGGCTGCACCAGCGTTGGGCGTGATACACACCATATCAAACAGGCTGCCTGAAAGCGTTTCAGGCAGCCTGTTTCCATATGCAAGCACCGCATTTAATGATGGCTGTGGCCAATCTGGAAGGTAAGCGTGCTGTAATTGGCGAGTTTCTGGCACACCTTGGCATCGGGGTAATCAGCCTTGTGCTCCACACTGGCTTTCCAGAAACCCTGGCGCAGAGGGATGATTTCCACTTCGCCCTTGCCGTCGGTGGTGTCGGAAAACGCCTGGGCTTCGATTTTGTGGGTTTTGCTGTGGTCGCGGGTGTCGAAGCCGTCGAAGGTGGCGGTGAGGGTGGCGTTGGGCAGCGGCTCGCCCTTGAACAACACTTTCACCTTAAAGCGTCCGCCCACCTGCACATTGGCCGGGTTATCCAAGGGCACAATTTCCAGCATATGGCCCAAAGGGCGGGTAATCACGGCGGTGTCGGCGCTGTCGTGGCCGACATTGACGATATTCTTGCCGTACATGCGCGTTTGCTCGCAATAAGTGGCATCCGGCATGTCATTCATATTGACGCGCTTCCAGCCGGCGGCGTTTTTCGACCAGAAGGTGGGCCGGTATTCCGCCGCCACCAGATAACTGCCTTCCGGCACCGGTTTGGCGCTTTGGTACTGGTAGTTATAACGGCCTTTTTGCAGCAGGTTCTGGCGGCCTTTGTCGGTAATCAGCTGCATGGGCTTGCTGAAAATATCCAGGCGCTCGGCGGCAATCGGCTCAAAGTTGGGGAATTCGCCATAGCCCAGCTCGGCTTTAAGGATTTCGCCGCCGTGGGTGTGGTCGGTGCTCACCCAAACACGGTGGGCGTGGGCGGTGGCGGCGGCAGACAGGGTCAGTACGGCCAGAATGGTTTTCAGATACATAAAAGCTCCGGTGCAATGCGCTTAAAATGGTCAAAATTACAATTGTTATAGTATAACATTATTATCCATTTTGCTTGCAAAAAGCAAGCAGCCTTGGCAAAACGGCATAAAACCGTTATAAGCAGTGCTCACTTTAACCAAGCCTCTACTTCCGGACACCCTTATTCTATGAATCCCACGCTAGACCTCACCAAAGAACTCATTGCCCGTGCATCCGTCACCCCCGACGACCAGGGCTGTCAGGAACTGCTGATAAACCGCTTGCAAGCCATCGGCTTTACCGTTGAACGTCTAAACTTCGGCGATACGCACAATTTCTGGGCGCGGCGCGGCGATACGGCGCCGCTGGTGTGTTTTGCCGGACACACCGATGTGGTGCCCAGCGGTCCGGAGGAAAAATGGACCTCGCCGCCGTTTGTGCCCACCGAGCGCGACGGCAGGCTCTATGGCCGCGGCGCGGCAGACATGAAAACCAGTATTGCCGCCTTTGTCACCGCATGTGAGCGTCTGGTAGCGGCACAACCCGACCATGGCGGCAGCTTGGCGCTGCTGATTACTTCGGACGAAGAGGGCGATGCGCTGGACGGCACCACCCGCGTGGTGGACGTGCTGCGCGAGCGCAATGAGACCATAGACTACTGCATCGTCGGCGAACCCACGGCGGTAAATACCTTGGGCGACACCATCAAAAACGGCCGCCGCGGCTCGCTCTCAGGCCGCCTCACCGTGCACGGCAAGCAAGGTCATATTGCCTATCCGCATTTGGCCGACAACCCCGTCCACCGCGCCCTGCCCGCGTTGGCGGAACTGGCGGCCACCGAATGGGACCGGGGCAATGCCTATTTCCCGCCCACCGGTTTTCAGATTTCCAATATCCGCGGCGGCACCGGCGCCACCAATGTGATCCCCGGCAGCGTGGAAATCCTGTTTAATTTCCGTTTCTCCACCGAATCCACATCCGAGGGTCTGCAACAGCGCGTGCATGCGGTCTTGGACAAGCACGGTTTGCATTACGACTTGGTGTGGTCGCTGTCCGGCCAGCCCTTCCTTACCGAAGCCGGACGCCTCACCGCCGTGGCACAGGCCGCGGTGCGGGCCGAATGTGGCGTAGAAGCCGAGCTGTCCACCAGCGGCGGCACTTCCGACGGCCGCTTTATCAAAGCCATCGCCCGCGAACTCATCGAGTTGGGGCCGGTGAATGCCAGCATCCACCAGATTGACGAACACATCGAATTGAGCGCAATTGAGCCTTTGTCTGCGGTATACGAGCATATGCTGCACAAGCTGCTGACGGATGACACTGCTGCCTGAAAAACTGCACCTGCCATTTAAAAAGGCTGCCTGAACTGTTTCAGGCAGCCTTGATACTTATAAACACGCGTTTTCAACCGTTTTCATGCAAACGCATTTCCGCAGCACGGGCGTGGGCGGTCAGCCCTTCGCCGTGGGCGAGCAGGCTGGCGGTGCGGCCCAGGCTTTGCGCGCCCTGTTCGGATACGCGGATAAGGCTGGAGCGTTTTTGAAAATCATAAGTGCCCAAGGGCGATGAAAAACGCGCGGTGCGGCTGGTGGGCAACACATGGTTGGGACCGGCGCAATAATCGCCCAAGCTCTCGCTGGTATAACGGCCCATAAAAATGGCCCCGGCGTGGCGGATTTTCGCCGCCCATACTTCCGGCTCGGCCACCGACAATTCCAAATGTTCCGGGGCGATGTCGTTGGCAAGGGCGCAGGCTTCGTCCAAATCGCGCGCCAAAATCAATGCGCCGCGGTTGCCCAAAGAGGCTTCGATAATTTCGCGGCGCGGCATATCCGCCAGCAGGCGCTGCATGGCGGTTTCTACGGCGTCAATATAGGCTGCATCGGTGGCAATCAGGATGGCTTGGGCAATTTCGTCGTGCTCGGCCTGGCTGAACAAATCCATGGCTACCCATTCCGGCGGCGTGCTGCCGTCGGCCAGTACCAAAATTTCCGAGGGCCCGGCCACCATGTCGATGCCGACCACGCCGAAAACGCGGCGTTTGGCGGCGGCCACATAGGCATTGCCGGGGCCGGTGATTTTGTCTACCGGCGGCACGGTTTCGGTGCCGTAGGCCAGCGCCGCCACCGCTTGCGCGCCGCCGATGGTGAACACGCGCGTTACCCCGGCCACATAGGCGGCGGCCAGCACGATGTCGTTGCGCTCGCCGCGCGGCGTGGGCACCACCATGATGATTTCCGCCACACCGGCCACATGCGCGGGCATGGCATTCATAATTACCGAACTGGGATAGGCCGCCTTGCCGCCGGGCACATAAATGCCGACGCGGTCCAGCGGGGTAATCTGCTGGCCGAGCAGTGTGCCGTCTTCATCGGTGTATTGCCATGATTCCATTTTTTGGCGGCGGTGATAGCGCTCCACGCGTTCGGCAGCGGTGGTGAGCGCCGCTTGCAGGTTTTCAGGCAGCCTGTCGAAGGCGCTTTTCAAGTCGGCCTGGCTCAAGGTCAAATCGGCCATGCTCTGCGCGCTCATGCCGTCGAAACGGTTGGTGTAATCGATCAGCGCCGTATCGCCGCGCTGCTGCACATCGGTGCAGATGTCGGCCACAATATGGTCGATTTTCGGGTCTTGGGCGGTTTCAAAGGCCAACAGGGCTTTGAGGGTGGCGGAAAAATCGGGAGAACGGGTATCGAGTTTGCGGATCATGATGACGGAGGTGGAAGGGAAGGAAATATTAAAACTAGGGCGCATTATGCCTGTGTTGGGAAGGTTTGACGATGAGCATCATGGTTTTCAGGCAGCCCTGTTACGCTATATCAAAACTATAAATTCAATAAAAACAATAAATTACTTGATTTTTATGGTGAGCGCTTGTACAGTAGGCGCACCTTGTCCGATACCGCAA
Organism: Neisseriaceae bacterium HSC-16F19; assembly: GCF_024171525.1. Lineage (GTDB taxonomy): Bacteria > Pseudomonadota > Gammaproteobacteria > Burkholderiales > Neisseriaceae > JALJZY01. Next base: position 7,568 of record NZ_JALJZY010000005.1, on the reverse strand, counting down.
AGGAGACATCATGAGTACCTGCAAAACCCACGCCGACCACGACCATGTACACGGTGCCGGTTGCGGCCACACCGCCATCCGTCACGGCGACCATATCGACTATGTGCACGACGGCCATTTGCACCACGAGCACAACGGCCATTACGACGAGCATGTGCTGGAAGTGGACGAGACACACCCCGATGTGTGCAACCACGCCCACGATTGCGGCGGCCATGTCCACGGCGAAGGCTGCGGCCACGAAGCCGTACCGCACGGCGACCACATCGACTATATCGTCAACGGCCGCCTGCATCATCAGCACGGAGACCATTGCGACGACCACGGCCCGGTGGAAGTGGTGCAGCCTTGAATTTCAAACCGAACACACCCAAACGGACGGTAATACCGTCCGTTTTTTAATATTTGGCAGGAGACAGGCGGTAGGCTATGATACGCACCCTTGCCGCCCCCAGATGATTTTGCACAGCCGCCCGCGGACGTTTGTGCAAAATGATTTGTTAATTTCAGAAAGATTCATCATGACGAGCACCAGCCTGCCGCTGGCCAAGGACATTGTGCGTCCGCCGGAAACGGTTTTGGTCAACGTTACCCCGCAGGAAACCCGGGTGGCGGTTTTGGAAGACAATACCGTCTGCGAAATCCACATCGAGCGCAACAGCGGCCACCGCCTGGTGGGCAATATCTATCTGGGCGTGGTGCGGCGGGTGCTGCCGGGCATGCAGAGTGCCTTTATCGACATAGGCCTGGAACGGGCGGCGTTTTTGCACATTGTCGATGTGCTGGAGCAGCGCCAGCGCCCGGAAGAGACGCAGCGCATCGAGCATATGTTGTTTGAGGGGCAGAGCCTGTTGGTGCAGGTGATTAAAGACCCCATCAACAGCAAGGGTGCGCGCCTGTCGACGCAGATTTCGCTGGCGGGCCGCTTTTTGGTGCATTTGCCGCAGGACGGGCACATCGGCGTATCGCAGCGCATTGAAAACGAAGACGACCGCGCCCAGCTGCGCAGCCGCTTGGAAAAGCTGCTGCCGGAGGAAGGCGAGCGCGGCTATATTTTGCGCACCAGTGCCGAGACCGCCAGCGATGCCGAACTCAAGGCCGACATCGATTATCTGACCAAGCTGTGGCGCAATATCCAAACCCTGTCCAAAACCGCGCCTCCGGAAAGCCTCTTGTATCAGGACCTGCCCCTGAGCCTGCGCGTGCTGCGCGATATGTACAGCGACAACACCCGCCAGATTGTGGTCGATTCCACCGAAAACCACGAACGCATGCTCGGTTTTGCGCGCCAATATGTGCAGGGCGCGGTGGACAAGCTGCTGCGTTTTAGCGGCGACCGGCCTTTGTTTGAAACCCACAATATTGAGGCCGAAATCGGCCAGGCTTTGCAGCCGCGGGTGAATCTGAATTTCGGCGGCTATCTCATCATCGAGCCCACCGAGGCCATGACCACCATAGACGTCAATACCGGCGGCTTTGTGGGCGCGCGCAATTTCGATGAAACCATTTTCAAAACCAATCTGGAAGCCTGCCACGCCATTGCGCGCGAACTGCGCCTGCGCAATCTGGGCGGCATCATCATCATCGACTTTATCGATATGGCCAATGAAGAACACCGCCAGGCGGTGTTGCAGGAATTGGCCAAGGCGCTCAGCTACGACCGCACCCGCGTTACCCTCAACGGCTTTACCAGTTTGGGGCTGGTGGAACTGACACGCAAACGCACGCGCGAGAGCCTCAGCCACATTCTCAGCGAAGCCTGCCCCACCTGCAACGGCCGCGGCCGCCTCAAAACCCCGCAGACCGTGTGTTATGAAATCCAGCGCGAAATCGTGCGCGAGGCACGCCGTTTCGAGACGCGCGAATTCCGCATCCTCGCTTCACCGACGGTGATTGATTTGTTTTTGGACGAAGAATCGCAATCACTGGCCATGCTGATTGATTTTATCGGCAAGCCGGTGTCGCTGGCGGTGGAAAACAGTTATAACCAGGAGCAATACGATGTGGTATTGCTGTGAGATAGCCATTTAATGGGAATGACGACAGTTTTATCTTTGTCTTGGCGCATCAGGTTGCGTCAAGACCACCATCCATCAACATAATAAATATGACCCTGCTCAATTACGAAGACAGCCGCACCCTGTGGCAAACCATACTCACCGAAACCGAAGAAGCAGCGCGCAACGAACCCATGTTGGCGAGCTTTCTGCATCAGACCGTGCTGCGCCATCCCAGCATAGACCGCGTGCTGGCCTTTCATTTGTCCAGCAAGCTGGCCAGCCCGATTATGGACAGCCGTGCGCTCAACGAAATCTTTTTCCAGGCGCTCGACCGCGACACCCGCATTTCCAAGGCCATGCAGGCCGACATCATCGCCTGCTACGAGCGCGACCCGGCCTGCGACCAATACTGCCTGCCGCTGTTGTATTACAAGGGTTTTCACGCCATACAGGCGCACCGCATCAACCACTGGCTGTGGCAGCACGGCCGCAAAACCCTGGCCTATTTCCTGCAAAACCGCGCTTCCGAAGTGTTTGGTACCGACATCCACCCCGCAGCCCGTTTCGGCCACGGCCTGATGCTGGATCACGCCACCGGTTTCGTGGCCGGTGAAACCGCGGTGCTGGGCAACGATATTTCCATTCTGCACGGCGTAACCCTCGGCGGCTCCGGCAAAGACAGCGGCGACCGCCACCCGAAAATCAGCGACGGTGTGATGATTGGTGCCAACGCTTCCATCCTCGGCAATATCCGCATCGGCGCCAATGCCAAAGTGGGCGCCGGCAGCGTGGTGGTCAGCGATGTACCGCCCGCCACCACCGTGGTCGGCGTGCCCGCCAAAGTGGTGGGCGATGTCGGCAGCCATGTGCCGGCGGCGGAAATGGACCAGCGGCTGTAAGCGGCATCCGCAATAGTCCGCGCCCGTCAAAAAAGGCTGCCTGAAACCATTCAGGCAGCCTTTGGATTAATTAAAGCTTTATTTCTTACCCGCTTTCACTTCCTGCCACTGACGCAGCATCAGCTTGAGCGTGTCCGGTTTGGGCGGTGCCATGATAAAGCTGTTTTCCAGGTCTTTATCGGCGGGGAAGATGGTCGGGTCTTGGCCGTATTCGGCTTCCATCAAATCACGCGCAGCGGTGGCGGCGGGGGCGAAGGTGACGAAATTGCCGTTTTGGGCGGCCACTTTCGGGTCCAGCTGCCAGTTGATGTAGCGGTGGGCGTTAAGCACATTGCCCGCATCGGCCGGAATCATCCACGAATCCACCCAAATGCCCATGCCTTCTTTCGGCGCCAGCACGCGGATGAGGTCTTTGCCGGTGGCTTCGCTCATGCGGCGTTTGGCGATATTGAGGTCGCCGCCGTAGCCCACGGCCACACAGGTGTCACCGCGCGCCAGGTTGTCGATGTAGTCGGTGGAACTGAAGCGGATGACATTGGGGCGGTTTTCTTTCAAGAGTGCGGTGGCCGCGTCGATGTCGGCAGATTCATTGCTGTTGGGGTCGCGCTTGATGTAGTTGAGCGCCAGCGGATACATTTCCGATGGGCTGTCCAGATAGGTGATGCCGCAGCGTTTCAGCTTGGCGGTGTATTCGGGATTAAACACCAAATCCCACAGATTGTCGGGCAGCTCATCCGTGCCCAGCGCCTGTTTCACGCGCTCGCTGTTGATGCCCAGGGTATTGGTGCCCCAGAAGAAGGGCACGGCGTATTCGTTGCCGGGATCTACCTGGGTCATCATTTCCATCAGCGCCGGATTGATATTGCTGTAATTGGGAATCAGCGATTTGTCGATTTTCTGATAAGCACCGGCCTGAATCTGGCGGCCGACAAAGGCATTGGAAGGCGCTACCAGGTCGAAGCCGGAGCGGCCGGTGAGCACTTTGGCTTCCAGCGCTTCATTGCTGTCGAAATACTGTACGCTGACTTTGATATTGTTCTGTTTTTCAAAGTCGGTGATGGTATCCGGGTCTACATAATCGGCCCAGTTAAAGATTTTCAGTTCTGCGGTTTCTGGCAGATTGCTGGCCGGTTCGGCCTCGCTACTGCCGGATGCGGCCGTCTGATCGGACGGGGCAGGCGCGGCCTGTTGCTGACCGCCACCGCAGGCCGCCAGGCCCAGAATGGCACAACTCAGTAAAGACAAACGCAGCTTACTCATAATTTTCTCCTGTTGTGTTTTTCGGATACGGCAGAGCCAGTATAAGCGATTTGCACCGGTTTGAGTACCGTTGGTATGGGCGTATAGCTGAAGTAATGAATTTCTCAGGCAAGGCCGCAAGCTGAAGACAGTACAGGTATACGACAAGGCGCAGCAACGCCGCATGAGGAATTCAGTACTTTGGCTATATTGGCCTAAAAGGGGGAATTGGTATAAGATACGCGCCTGAATTTTCGTTAAATTAAAGCCGTTTCGGCAGCGGCATGAAGGCTGCTTGAATCCCGCTTGCTGCGGACGGCATAAAACCCTTTCAGGCAGCCTGTTTGTATATCCGAACAGGCTGCCTGAAAACGGTTTACCCCCAGAAAGAACATGATGAAAACATCCGAACTGCGCCAAAAATTCCTGCAATTCTTTGAATCCAAAGGCCACCAGATTGTGGCCTCCTCGTCTCTGGTACCGCACGACGACCCCACCCTGCTGTTTACCAACGCGGGCATGAACCAGTTTAAAGACGTGTTTTTGGGCTTCGACAAACGCGCCTACAGCCGCGCCACCACCGCGCAAAAATGCGTGCGTGCCGGCGGCAAGCACAACGATTTGGAAAACGTCGGCTACACTGCCCGCCACCACACTTTTTTTGAAATGATGGGCAATTTCTCCTTCGGCGATTATTTCAAACAAGACGCCATCAAATTTGCGTGGGAATTCCTCACCTCGCCGCAATGGCTCAATCTGCCGCAGGAAAAACTGTTGGCCACCGTCTATGCCGACGATGACGAAGCCTACAATATCTGGCTGAACGACATCGGCCTGCCGCCGGAGAAAATCATCCGCATCGGCGACAACAAAGGCGAAAAATACGCCTCCGACAACTTCTGGCAAATGGGCGACACCGGCCCCTGCGGCCCGTGCTCGGAAATTTTCTACGACCACGGCGAACACATCTGGGGCGGCCCGCCCGGAAGCCCGGAAGAAGACGGCGACCGCTTTATCGAAATCTGGAACTGCGTATTTATGCAGTTCAACCGCGACGAGAGCGGCAATATGAACCCGCTGCCCAAACCCAGCGTCGATACCGGCATGGGCTTGGAGCGCATGGCGGCGGTGATGCAGCATGTACACGCCAACTACGAAATCGATTTGTTTGAAAACCTGCTCAAGGCCGCTGCGCGCGAGACCGGCACCGAATTCAGCCAGGACGTGCCCAGCCTGAAAGTGATTGCCGACCACATCCGCGCCTGTTCGTTCCTGATTGCCGACGGCGTGATGCCCTCCAACGAAGGCCGCGGTTATGTGCTGCGCCGCATTATCCGCCGCGCCGTGCGCCACGGCTACAAACTCGGCCAAACCCAGCCCTTCTTCTACAAAATCGTGCCCGATTTGGTGCAGGAAATGGGCGGCGCTTATCCGGAACTGAAAGAAAAACAAACCCAGATTATGGAAGCCCTGCGCGGCGAAGAAACCCGTTTTGGCGAAACGCTGGAAAAAGGCATGGGTCTCTTTAACCAGGTATGGCACGGCATGAAGTTTATGAAACTGGAAAGCCTGCTGCCTGAAGACGGCGTGGCCGAACCGCTGTTGCTGCAAACCGCCAACGGCACCGAATTTGCCGCTTCTTCGCGCTTTAACGATGGCAACAGGCAAATCATCATCCGCCCGCGCGCCGCAGACCGCCTGAACGAAACCCTGACTTTCGGCCTGCAAGACGTGCTGGAGCACAGCGAAGTGGCGGACGACAACCTGCCCTACGCCGCCGCACTGGAAGGCTACCTGAACGACAATATCGCCAACAGCAAACTGATTATCCCCGGCGAACATGTGTTCAAACTCTACGACACCTACGGCTTCCCCTACGACCTCACCGCCGATATGGCGCGCGAATTGGGTATTGAGCTCGACGAAGAAGGTTTTGAGCGCGAAATGGAAGCCCAACGCGCCCGCGCCCGCGCCGCGCAAAGCTTCAAGGCCGACACCCAGCTCGCTTACGATGGGCAGGACACCGAATTCAAAGGCTATACCGAGCGCCATACCGAAGCCACCGTGCTGGCCCTGTACAAAGGCAGCGAGCCGGTGAACGAATTGGCCGAAGGCGACATCGGCGCCGTGGTGCTGGATCACACCCCGTTTTACGCCGAGAGCGGCGGCCAAGTGGGCGACGTCGGCTATATCCGCGCCGGTGACAACCGTTTTGAAGTGCGCGACACCCAAAAAATCAAGGCCGCGGTATTCGGCCAGTTCGGCGTCTTGATTTCAGGCAGCCTGAAAGTGGGCGAGCGCGTATCCGCACATATTGACAACGACATCCGCGACGCCAATATGCGCAACCACAGCGCCACCCATTTGATGCACCAAGCCCTGCGCGACGTGCTCGGCAGCCATGTGGAGCAAAAAGGCTCGCTGGTGACCGCCGAAGTGACCCGCTTCGATATCTCCCATCCGCAAGCTGTGAGCGCAGAGGAAATCGCCGAAGTCGAGCGCCGCGTCAATGCCGCCATTTTGGCCAATGTGCCGGTGAGCGCCGAAATCATGAGCATGGAAGAGGCGCAAAAAGCCGGTGCCATGATGCTGTTTGGCGAGAAATATGGCGACGAAGTGCGCGTGCTGAGCATGGGCGGCTACTCCACCGAATTGTGCGGCGGCACCCACGTGGCGCGCACCGGCGACATCGGCCTCTTCAAAATCATCAGCGAAGGCGGTATTGCCGCCGGTATCCGCCGTATCGAAGCCATTACCGGTTTCAACGCCCTGCAATGGGCGCAAAACCAGGAACGCCTGCTCAAAGACATTATCGGCGAAGTGAAAGCGCAAACCGATAAAGACGTGCTCGCCAAAATCCAGGCCCAGGCCGCCCACGGCAAGGCGCTGGAAAAAGAACTGGCGCGCGCCAAGGCCGAACTGGCGGTACACGCCGGTGCCAAGCTCTTGGACCAGGCACAAGACTTGGGCGCGGCCAAACTGGTGGTGGCACAGATAGACGCCGAAGCCGCTGCCCTGCGCGACATCACCACCGATTTGAGCGGCAAAGGCGACCATATCGTGGTGCTGATCGCGGCGGTGAACGACGGCAAAGTGTCTTTGTGCGCCGGGGTTTCCAAAGCGCTGACGGCTAAAGTGAAAGCCGGTGATTTGGTCAAATTTGTGGCCGAACAAGTCGGCGGCAAAGGCGGCGGCCGCCCCGATTTGGCCCAAGCCGGCGGCAGCGATGCCGACAAACTACCGGAAGCTTTGGCCAGCGTTACCGCCTGGGTGCAGGGCAAACTGTAAATGCCGTGAAAAAAGGCTGCCTGAAAAGGTTTTCAGGCAGCCTTTTTCCTGTTTTCCGCAACGACACACCCTAAAAGTACTTACGGCAAATATCCAATAATTCTTGCTGTTCCTCATCCATGCCCAGCAGAATCGTTCTTCG
>NZ_JALJZY010000004.1 GCF_024171525.1 Neisseriaceae bacterium HSC-16F19 | reverse complement strand
TGGCGCAAAATTAACCAACCCGGGACTTGAATTTGTATGCAAAGATGTAAACCATGTCCTTAGGTTAAAATGTAAATGATGTTTATGTTGCACCACGTTTGGCCCTCTCCCCAACCCCTCTCCCACAGGGCGAGGGGCTTACGGAAGCAGCGCCGTAGGGTGGGCATTCCTGCCCACCACTTTAAGCGGCTGATGATTAACAATGTCTGGTGGGCATGAATGCCCACCCTACCGCTGCCACCCTTTTCAGGCAGCCGCAAACGCATAACCCGATACACAGAAAGTCCGACATCATGATTACCCCCCGCCGCCGTGCGCGCCAGTTTGCGGTGCAGGCGCTCTACCAAGCCCAATTGAATACCGATGCCTCGGCAGACGCCGTGGCGCGCCATGTGCGCGACAACGATTTGTTTGCCAAGGCCGACGAAGCATTGTTCAGCACGCTGTTTTTCGGCGCCCACAGCAACCGCGCCGCCTATATGGCCGAAATCCGCCCCCTGCTCGACCGTGACGAAAACGATTTGAACCCGGTGGAAAAAGCGGTGCTGCTGATGGCTTATCACGAATTGGCCGCCATGCCGGAAACCCCGTATCCGGTCATCATCAACGAGGCCATCGAAATCACCAAAACCTACGGCGGCACCGACGGTTACAAATTCGTCAACGGCATCCTCGACAAACTGGCGGCGCAACTGCGCCCCAACGACCCGCCGCGCCGTTAAACCTTGCCCTACCACTTTTCAGGGAGCCCTGCCATGAATACGCAACAGCCCAATGATTTCCGCAACCCCTACCAAACTTCGGTTATCGACACGCCTTATGTGGAAGATGAAATCGAGGTGGAAATCGCCGGTCCGTGGGCGCGCATTGCCGCCTACATCATCAATACCATCCTCACCGTGCTGGTGGTGGTACCGCTGATCATCGACATCGTGCGTTTGGGCATCAGCGAAAATTCGTCCGTCAATGCCTTTACCGACCTCTTTACCGGTGTCGGCATGATTGCCACCGTGGTGCTGGGTTTCGGCCTCTTGATTTGGCAGCTGGTGTGGATGACCACCCGCGGCCAGTCCATAGGCAAACGCATGCTCGGCATCAAAGTGGTGAATATGGAAGGACAAAACCCCGGTTTTGTCGGCACCGTGCTGATGCGCGAAGTGGTTTACCAGCTGATTATCCTGGTCATCACCTTTATCATCGGTTTTATCGCCGGCATGTTTCTCGCCGCCGGCGGTACGCTGGAGGCCATGGACGAATACAGCACCCTCTTCGATGCGCTGGGCTATATTCCCCTCATCATCTGTCTGATCATGCTGTTTAACAAAAACAATATGCGCCGCACCCTGCAAGACTATCTGGCCAAAACCATAGTGATTAAAGCCTGATAAGGTAGCTTGGGTCGCAGACCCAACAAATTCGGATGACTTTATCAATCATGTTGGGTCTTTGACCCAAGCTACCACTGTTTTCAGGCAGCCCTAAAAATAAACTCTGACTTAAGGAAACCCAACCATGCCCGCCTACCGTTCCAAAACCTCCACCCACGGCCGCAATATGGCCGGTGCCCGCGCCCTGTGGCGTGCCACCGGTGTGGCCGACGCCGATTTCGGCAAACCGATTATCGCCATTGCCAATTCCTTCACCCAATTCGTGCCCGGCCATGTGCATCTGCACAATATGGGCCAACTGGTGGCGCGCGAAATCGAAAAAGCGGGCGGCATCGCCAAAGAATTCAACACCATCGCCGTGGACGACGGCATTGCCATGGGCCACAGCGGCATGCTCTATTCCCTGCCCAGCCGCGATTTGATTGCCGACTCGGTAGAATACATGGTCAATGCCCATTGCGCCGACGCGCTGGTGTGCATTTCCAATTGCGACAAAATCACCCCCGGCATGCTCATGGCCGCCATGCGCCTGAACATCCCCACCGTATTTGTCTCCGGCGGCCCCATGGAAGCGGGCAAGGTCATCGGCGTGGCCAATATCACCGATGTGCGCAAACTGGACCTGGTCGATGCCATGGTCGATGCCGCCGACGATAATATCAGCGACGAAGACGTGGCCGCGGTCGAGCGTTCCGCCTGCCCTACCTGCGGTTCCTGCTCCGGCATGTTTACCGCCAATTCCATGAACTGCCTCACCGAAGCCCTGGGCCTGTCCCTGCCCGGCAACGGCTCGCTCCTGGCCACCCATGCCGGACGCAAAGAGTTGTTCCTCGAAGCCGGACGCCTGATTGTGGAGATTACCCGCCGCTATTACGAGCAGGACGACGCGCGCGTACTGCCGCGCAATATCGCCACCAAGGCCGCGTTTGAAAACGCCATGAGCCTCGATGTCGCCATGGGCGGCTCCACCAATACCGTTTTGCACCTCTTGGCCGCCGCCAAAGAAGCCGAAGTCGATTTCAAAATGGCCGACATCGACCGCATCAGCCGCCAAGTGCCCTGCTTGTGCAAAGTGGCTCCGGCGACGCAGAAATACCATATGGAAGACGTGCACCGCGCCGGCGGTGTGATGGGCATCCTCGCCGAACTCGACCGTGCAGGCTGCCTGAACACCGATGTCTATACCGTGCACGAAGAAACCCTGCACGATGCGCTGGCCAAATGGGATGTGATGAGCCCCGCCAACGAACAAGCCCATGCACGCTTCAAAGCCGCGCCCGGCGGCGTGCGCACCACCGAAGCCTTCTCGCAAAACCGCCAATGGCCGAGCCTGGATTTGGACCGTGAAAACGGCTGTATCCGCAGCAAAGAGCACGCCTATTCGCAAGACGGCGGCCTGGCGGTGCTGTTCGGCAATATTGCCGAGCGCGGCTGCGTGGTCAAAACCGCCGGTGTGGACGACAGCATCCTCCAATTCACCGGCCGCGCCCGCGTGTTTGAAAGCCAGGATTCCGCCGTGGCGGCAATTCTGGACAACCAGATTGTCGCCGGCGATATTGTCATCATCCGCTACGAAGGCCCCAAAGGCGGCCCCGGCATGCAGGAAATGCTCTATCCCACTTCTTATCTGAAATCCAAAGGCTTGGGCAAGGAATGTGCCCTCTTGACCGACGGCCGCTTCTCCGGCGGTACTTCCGGTTTGAGTATCGGCCATGTGTCGCCCGAAGCGGCCGAAGGCGGCGCCATTGGTCTCGTGCATGAAGGCGATACCGTGGAAATCGACATTCCCGCCCGCAGCATCCGTTTGGCGCTTGGCGATGAAGAATTGGCTGCCCGCCGTGCCGAAATGGACGCCCGCGGCGCCCAAGCATGGAAACCGGCCAGCCGCGAGCGCCATGTTTCCGCCGCCCTGCGCGCCTACGCCGCCATGACCACCTCCGCCGACACCGGCGCCGTGCGCGATGTATCGCAGGTAGAGCGCAAAGCGTAAACAAAACAGGCTGCCTGAAACGTTTTCAGACAGCCTGAGATTTTTGGCTAAACCGCACGCGTTCATGCGCGGACGCAGCACCATACAGGCAGGAGCAGCAGCCATTGTTCAAGTTCGGGCTGCCTGAAGCCGTTATTTGATATTCAAAACGAGCACACACCATGTTTACCGGCATAGTTCAAGGCTTGGGCGTGATTACCGCCATCAGCCAACCCGCTCCCGATTTCCGCAGCCATACCGTGCGCCTGCCCGAAGGGGCGGCCGATGATATTCAAATCGGCGCCTCCATCGCCCACAACGGCTGCTGCCTTACCGTCACCGCCGTGAACGGCAACGAGGCACAATTCGACCTGATGGGCGAAACCTTGGCGCTGACCAATCTGGGGGACCTCACTGTGGGCGATGCGGTCAATATCGAACGCGCGGCACGTTTCGGCGATGAAATCGGCGGCCATGTAATGAGCGGCCACATCAGCGCCACCACCGAAATCACCCGCATCGAGGCCACGGAGCACAACCGCACCCTGTGGTTCAGGCTGCCTGAAAAACTCAAACCCTATATTTTGAGCAAAGGTTTTGTCGGCCTGGACGGTTGCAGCCTCACCATCGGCACGGTCACCGACACCGAATTCAATGTGCATCTGATTCCGGAAACCCTGTCCCGTACCCTCTTTGGCCAGCGCACCGCAGGGGAGCGCATCAATGTGGAAATCGACGCGCAAACCCAAGCGGTGGTGGACACGGTGGTGCGGGTATTGGCGGCACAGAAAGCACGCTGATGCCGGATGACCGCAGCCTCTGCCCTGACGCCGTCCCCAAACGCGGCAATGCCTTCACCGCCCGCTTCGGCGCGTGGGTGATGCGCTTGTCCGGGTGGCGTTTTCAGGGCGCGCTGCCCAATCACCCCAAAGCGGTGGTCATCGCCGCACCCCACACCAGCAATTGGGACGGCATCATCGCCCTACCGGCGATTTTGGCGCTGGATATCCGCATCAGCGCCATGGCCAAACACAGCCTGTTCCGTTTCCCGCTGGGGCCGTTGTTGCGCTGGTTCGGCCTGATTCCCATAGAGCGCCATGCTGTCGGCGGTGCGGTTGAGGCGGCGGTGGCGCAATTTGCCGATACGCCTTCGCTGTGGCTGGGCATTGCCCCCGAAGGCACGCGCCACGGTGCGGCGCAATGGAAAACCGGTTTTCACCGCATTGCCCGCAGCGCCGGTGTGCCCATTGTGCCGGTGGCTTGGGATTACCGCAGCAAAAGCATTATTTTGGGCGAGGCTGTGTGGCCGGGTGAAGATATTCAGGCCGATTTGCAAACCCTGTACGCCTTCTACCGCCGCTACACCCCGCGCCATCCGCAGCGCCTGTCGCAGCCCTTGCGCCTGCCTGAAAATCCAATCGATACACAATCATGAACGCCCGTTTTATTACCCTCGACGGCATCGACGGTGCCGGCAAATCCACCCATCTGGCCACCATCCGCCGCTGGTTTGCGCAACGGCAGCTGCCGGTAGTGTTCACGCGCGAACCCGGCGGCACGCCGGTGGGCGAAGCCCTGCGCGACATCCTGCTCAACCCGGCCACCCAGGCCAATCTGCGCACCGAAACCCTGCTCATGTTTGCCGCGCGCCAGCAGCACATCGACAGCGTCATCCGCCCGGCACTGGCCGCCGGTACCCATGTGGTCAGCGACCGCTTTACCGACGCCACTTTTGCCTACCAGGGCGGCGGCCGCAGCCTGCCCTTGCAGGACATTGAAATCCTGGCGCAATGGGTGCAACAGGGGCTGGAGCCGGACTTGACCCTGCTCTTGGATGTGCCGCTGGAAGTCTCGCTGGCGCGCATCCGCGCCCACCGTGCGCAAGACCGTTTCGAGCAGGAAGATGCGGATTTCTTCACCCGCACCCGTGCCGTTTACCAACAGCGCGCCGCCGCCTGCCCCGAGCGCTATGCCGTGATTGACGGCAACCGCGACCTGGCGGCGGTGTCTGCCGATGTAGAAGCGGCACTGGCGCGCCTGTTTGGAGCGCAGGCATGATTTATCCATGGCAAACCACTGCCTGGCAGCAACTGGCCGCACAGCGCCACACCCTGCCCCATGCCCTGCTGTTGCTGGGCAAATCCGGCAGTGGCCGCGTGGCCTTTGCCCGCCATTTGGCCGCAACACTCTTGTGCGAAGATGTACAGCCGGATTTTTCGCCCTGCGGCCAGTGCCCGTCCTGCCATTTGCTCGCACAAAACAGCCATCCCGATTTGTGCGAACTGACCCCGGAAATCCCCGAAGGCGACAATGTGGCGCGGAAATTGCTGCAAATCAAGGTTGATGCCGTACGCGAGCTCTTGGATTTTGCCCATTTGAGCTCCCACCGCGGCGGGCGGCGCGTGGTCTTGCTGCATCCGGCCGAAAGCCTCAATCTTCAGGCAGCCAATGCCTTGCTCAAGGTCTTGGAAGAACCGCCGCCGCAGGTGGTGTTTGTCCTGGTGGGGCACAATAAAGACACGCTTTTGCCCACCATCAAAAGCCGCTGCCGCCAATTCGCCCTGCCCGCGCCCGATGCCGAAGAGGCACTGGCTTATTTGCAGGCAAACCATGTAGACAACGCCCCGGCGCTGTTGGCCTTTCACGGCGGCACACCTTTGTTTGAGCACAATCCGGCCACCGACGCCCTGCGTGCCGAACTGCTGCCGCTCTTGGCCGAGCCGCGCCTTTTGGGTTTGTTGGACTATGCCGCCCGTTTCGACCGCGAAAAACTGCCCTTGGCCACTTTTCTCGACTGGCTGGGCAAATGGCTGCTCGACATCGGCTTGGCACAGCGGCAGTTACCGCCCTGTTATTATCCCGATGCGGCGGCGGACTTGGCCAAACTGGGCGCACGCACCGAACCCATGCACCTGTTTGCACTCGTTGAACGCATCAACCTGCTGGCGCCCTATGGCCGCCACACCCTAAACGTCAAAATGCAGGCCGAAGACCTGCTGATTGATTACCTTCATTTCTGGCAACACAAAAGGAGCCCAGCATGAATATGCCCGACCTGCCCGGCAAAATGATCAACCTGACCATTCCGGACAAACCCGAACTTTACCGCAGCTATCTGTCGTTTTTGCAGCACGGCGGCCTGTTCGTTCCCTCCAACGACAGCTTCACCATGGGCGACGAAGTCCTGCTTATCGCCAATCTGCCCGGTTTTCAGGAGCCCAAATACCTGCGCACCAAAGTGGCGTGGATTAATCACGCCGCCACCACTTCCGGCCAACCGCAAGGCGTGGGCCTGGCTTTTGGTGACGACCAGGTGGCCATCGAAGTCAAAGAGGCGGTGGAAGACCTGTTGCCGGGCCTGAAACTGAGCGACCGCCCCACCTACACCCTGTAATCATGCTGATTGATTCCCACTGCCACCCCAATTTCACCAGCCTGGCCGAACGCTGGCCGCAAGTGCTGGACAATATGGCTCAAGCCGATGTGCGTCAGGCACTGGCCATCAGCGTGGATGCCGTCAGCTTTGCCGAAGTGCGGGCGCTGGCGGAACAGCACGAGCACATCTACGCCACCGTGGGCGTGCATCCGGCGGATAAAGACGCGCGCGACTTGGATTATGAAGCGCTGATTGGCCACGCACAGCACCCCAAAGTGGTGGGCATCGGCGAAACCGGCTTGGATTACCATTGGTGCAAAGGCGATTTGGACTGGCAGCACCAGCGCTTTATCCGCCATATCGAAGCCGCCAAGCACACCCGCCTGCCGCTGATCATCCACACCCGCGATGCCGCCGCCGACACCCTGCGCTTTTTGCGCGAACATCAGGCCCATGCCGGGGTGATTCATTGTTTCAGCGAAGACGTGGACTTTGCCCGCGCGGCCCTGGACTTGGGTTTTTATCTGTCGTTTTCCGGTATAGTCACCTTCAAAAACGCCAAAGACATTCAGGCAGCCTGCCGCTATGCACCGCTGGAGCGTATTCTGGTGGAAACCGACGCCCCCTATCTCGCACCCGTACCCCATCGCGGCAAACCCAACGAACCGGCCTATGTGCGCCATACCGCCGAATTTGTGGCGCAATTGCGCGGCGAAGATTTCGACACCGTGGCCGCAGCCACCTGTGCCAATTTCTATCGTCTGTTTGACAAGGTGACGCCCTGGCAGGCTTGAGCAGCGTAATATCGGCAGGAGGGTTATAATACGGATGGGTTTTCAGGCAGCCTGAAAGTCCGTCCGCTTTTTATTCCGTCTACCCCAAATTGCCATGTCTACACTACGCTTTTATACCTGCCTACTGTCTTTGTCCCTGCTGGCGGCCTGCTCTGATACCAGCGATACCTCATCCCCCAGCAGCGCCTCGGCTACGGCTGCCTCTGTTCCTGTGGCAGCCAGCGCCGTCATTGCCGATGACGCCGACAAACCACAAGGACTATGGGCGCAATTTGCCTGGTACCGCCAGCGTGTGGAAAATGCGCTCAAAAATGCGGATGCGCAACAGGCCGATGCCCTGTTCGAACAACACCAACGCGACATCAACACCCTGCTCAGGCAGGCCAATCGCGAATATGCCGACCTGCTGGCAGAATACAGTGAGCTGATGGCTGCCTCTGCTACACACCCACGCATCGGTGAATTCAATGCCCTGCAAAGTAATCTCACAGCGGCCGGTTTGATGCTGCGCCATCCCGCTTTGGAAGAAACCGATATCTTTACCGCACCCGATTATTACGCCAAGTTGTTTGCCACCCACACCAGTCCCGCTTACCGCGACTACATCCATATTTTGGCCCGAGAACGTGCCACACCTGAAGACTGGGACGTCTGGGGTGAGCAGGCCGCTGTCTGGGAAGGCTTTGTGCGCCAACACGGCAACAGCCCGCTGCAACAACGTGCCCGCTGCCGCATGGCCCACAAAGTGGCTTTATTATTGCGCGGCACCGGTGACTCACCCAGCGTAGATTTGGAGAATGACACCTTGCTGCCGGAAGTACGCCAAGCTTGGACAGACTACCAAAGCAAGCACCCGCACAGCGCGCTCAGTCCCATCCTCGCCGAGTTGGCGACCCAAACCAACCCGGTCATCAATTTGGAAACCCTGCCGCCCATCATGCAAAGTCTGCAATTGCCCGACAACGATGAGGCGGAAGCACAGTGTTACTATCTCACCATGAGTGAAGACGACCCGCAAGTTGAGCAGGAGCAATGAGCGGCGCGCAGGCTTTTCACACCGCCGTCATCGGTGCCGGTGCCGCCGGCATGATGTGCGCCGCGCGCATCGGCCGGGCCGGACACAGCGTGGCACTCATCGACCATGCCGCCAAAATCGGCGAAAAAATCCGCATTTCCGGCGGCGGCCGCTGCAATTTCACTAACCGTCATTTAAACGGCCACGACGGCAGCCAATACTACGTCTCCGAACAGCCGCGCTTTGTGCGCCACGCCCTCTCCCGCTACACCGCCGCCGATTTCTGCGCCCTGTTGGACCGCCACGGTGTGGCCTATCACGAAAAACACCGTGGCCAATTGTTTTGCGACCACAGCGCCCGCGATGTGATTGCCGTTTTGCAGCAGGAATGCGCCGTCGGCAAGGTCAGCTGGTACACCGAAACCACCGTGGATGCGGTTCAGGCAGCCGCAGACGGCGGTTTCGGGCTCCGCACCAGCGCCGGTATGCTGCACTGCCGTCATCTGGTGATTGCCACCGGCGGCTTGGCCGCGCCCGCAGTCGGCGCCACCCCCTGGGGCTATGAGCTGGCGAAACAGTTCGGCCACCGCATCGTGCCGCCGCAGGCCGCCTTGGTGCCCCTGCGCTTCGAACACTGGGCCGAGTGCGGTTTCGATGCCCTCTCCGGCATTGCCCTGCCGGTGCGCATCCGCAGCGGTCACGGCAAACAGGCCGTATCCTTCGACGAAGATCTGCTGTTCCGCCACAAAGGCTTGAGCGGCCCGGCCATCTTGCAGATTTCCAGTTACTGGCAGCCCGGCGACAGCCTGGAAATTGACTTGGTGCCCGATACCGATGTGGCCGCCGCCCTGTGCCAAGACCGGCGCGGGCAGAAAATCCAACTCAAAACCGCCCTCGCCCAGATTTGTCCGACACTGCCGGAACGCCTGCTGGCGGTATGGCTGGCACAGCCCGAGTTTGCGCCCTATGCCCAACATAAATGGGCGGATGTACCGCATGCCGTGTTGCAGTCACTGGGCCACAGCCTGCAACGCTGGCGCTTGCTGCCCTCCGGTTCCGACGGCCACAAAAAAGCCGAAGCCACCCGCGGCGGGGTGGCTGTGCGCGAAATCGACGCCAAAACCATGCAGAGCAAGCTGCAGAAAAACCTGTACTTTATCGGCGAAGTCATGGATATTACCGGCTGGCTCGGCGGTTACAACTTTCACTGGGCCTGGGCCTCGGCCGTGTGTGCGGCTGCGGCGATAACAAATCAGACTGAGACCGTTGTAAAACCTTCAGATGCCAAAGAAATAGAACAGTTGCAGTTCAAGGCGTAGCAGCGCAGCGAGTGCAGACATATCACGTACAAGGCTAAGCGAGCGAGCAGTACCCGCAAGGGGCACAACGCAGAAATGTGCCGCAGATGGGGGTTTTATAGTCATTTAAAATAAGAACGATACGGCGTTGCTGCGCCTTGCCGTACTACTTGTACTGTCTGCGGCTTGCTGCCTTGTCTCGTTCTTATTTTATTCGACTATACAACGGTCTCAGGCTGCCTGAAAGGAAGAACATGAGCACCACCCCGCGCCCTAACGGCCTGTTACTGCTGCTCACCGCCGTGACCATGTGTGCTTTTGCCGCCAATTCCCTGCTGGCGCGCATGGCCTTCCAAACCACCGGCATCGATGCCGCTTCGTTTACCGCCATCCGCCTGATGTCCGGCGCCCTCACCCTGGTGTTGATTTTGGCCTTGAGCAGCGGCGGCAGCCGCCGCATCCGCATAAGCAAAATCGGCCTGCTGTCGGCCTTTTTGCTGTTTGCCTATGCCGCCGCCTTTTCCTATGCCTACCGCGACATCAGCACCGGTGCCGGCGCACTGGTGCTGTTTGCCGCCGCACAATTGCTGATGATAGGTTACGGCATTGCCCGTGGCGAACGGGCCAACTGGCTGGGCTTGGCCCTGGCTTTCGGCGGCTTGGTGATATTTCTCGCCCCCGGTGCCTCGGCACCGCCGCTGATGGCGGCCTTGTGGATGGCGGTGGCCGGTTTGGCCTGGGGCGGTTTTTCCCTGCTGGGCAAACTGGGCGATGCGCCCATTGCCGGTACTGCCGCCAGCTTTGTGTGGGCCATTCCCCTCGCCCTGCTGTTTGTCGCCTGGCAATACCCCGACATCCGCTGGCAGGATAAAACCGGCGTGATTTACGCTCTCTTGTCCGGCTGCCTCGCCTCCGGCATGGGCTATGCCGTATGGTATTGGGTGCGCGTGCGCCTGCCCGCCATTACCGCCGGTGCGGTACAATTGTCGGTACCCGTGATCAGCGCCGTATTCGGCGCCCTGTTGCTGGACGAAGCCATTACCCTGCGCAGCACCCTTTCCGCCTGCTTGGTTTTGGGCGGCATTGCCTGGGTGACCTTGAGCACCCGCCGCAATTAGCTTGTTTTAAAGGATGGACATCATGAAATACACCCTGCTCTTGGCACTCGCCAGCCTCGCCACCACTGCGGCGGCGGAAACACAGCTGTACGGCACCCTCAGCAGCGGCTGGGAAGCCGAACAGCGCCGCAGCCCGGACGGACGCATCCACTACAACCACATCACCGACCGTGACAGCCATATCGGTTTTAAAGGTTCGTTTTCATTCGGCGGCGACACCCGCCTCATCTGGCAGGCGGAACAGGCCGCATCCGCCACCACACCGTCGTTTCAAGAGCATTTGCAGCGGCAACGGCAAAACAACACCCCTGCTTTGCCGCCTAATGCACCCTAAAGCAATCCGTATATGCACAAAAGGCTGCCTGAAATCTTTCAGGCAGCCTTTTGTGCAGGTCTAACGCCATTCAAAACGCAGCCAGCGTGCCACCAGATACAGGCCCAGCAGACTCACCAACAGATACAGGCTGCTGGCCACACCGTGCCACAGGCCGAAACTGCCGCCGGTGAGTGCCAACAGCCAATGGCTGCCGCCGGTTTTCAGGGCATTAATCACGGGTGTGACCAGCCATTCGTTCACGGCCAGCAGCGCCCACAAAACCGCCATCAGCTTGAGGCTGCGGCTTTTCAGCAGGCTGCGTGCCTGTTGGGTGCGCCCCACATAGGCCGCCAGTGCCCACACCGCCAAGCCGAAATAGCTTTGTATAGAAAACAGCACACCGGCAATGTGTCCGGCCTGCAAACGCGGCAAATGGGCAAACAGCACCGGCGCGGCCACATAGCCCAGCACCAGCTGCGCGCCCAGCCATATACCCAGCAATACCGCCAGTAGGCGTGTCAGCATCATGTATCCTTTCATGGTAGGCCGACTCTCCGAGCCGACGTTGAATTTTGGCGTGTCGGCTCGGAGAGCCGACCTACGGCTGCCTGAAAGCAGTTTTGCAAAAATCTCAAACGGAGACCTTTGCAAAACCTCGTGCAGGCAGCGCTATGATTTGTAGGGTGGGCATTCTTGCCCACCAATCGTCTTTGTTAATCATAAGTTTGGAATGGTGGGCAGGAATGCCCACCCTACCTATGGCCTATTTTATCGTTGTCATCAACGGGTTTTGCAAAGGCTTCAAACTGCTATTTATTACATGATAACAAATTCTGCACTACCCCGCCCCCTTCCCGCCCAGCACAAAAAAGCCGACCCAAACGGGTCGGCCTGCATACTCGCCGGCAGCGGTATCAGATATACGCCACCGCCATGATTTCATATTCGCGCATGCCGCCGGGGGCCTGCACTTCGGCCACATCGCCTTCTTCCTTGCCGATCAGGGCGCGGGCAATGGGGGAACCGACGGAGATTTTGCGCTGCTTGATGTCGGCCTCGTCCTCGCCCACAATCTGGTACACCACTTCTTCTTCGCTGTCCAAATCCTGTAAAGTCACGGTGGCGCCGAACACCACCTTGCCTTCGGCATGGATTTCCTTGGGATCGATGATGTGTGCCATCGACAGCTTGTGTTCGATTTCGGCAATACGGCCTTCTATAAAGCCCTGGCGCTCTTTGGCGGCTTCATACTCGGCATTTTCCGACAAATCGCCGTGTGAGCGGGCTTCGGCGATGGCCTCGATCACCGTCGGACGGGCCACGCTTTTGAGCTCTTGCAGCTCTTGTTTGAGTAAATCGGCACCGACCACGGTCAGCGGAATTTTCTGCATCGGTTTTCTCCATACGCCCTGAGAATGACGGACGTTTTTGACAATAAAAACGCAAGCCGCCAAAACAAAGGCGGCTTGCTGGTTTCCATGGCCGCCATTGTAGCAGAGCAGCCGAAAATAGCAAGATAGGTGTTTTCAGGCAGCCTATCCGTATTTTGTACTGTACAGTGCTGCCTGAAAAAAATCATACCGTTGGATTAAAACGGAATATCGTCGTCGATATCGTCCACCGGCGCCGGAGCGGCTTTGGGCTCTTGGCGGCGCGGTGCGGCGGGCGGGGCGCTTTGCTGTGCCGGAGCGCCGTAGTCGTGGCCTTGGTCGTAATGGCCGCCGCCCTGCTGTTCGTAATGACCGCCGCCACCGGCATTGTCGCTCTTGCTGCCGAGCATTTTCATCTCGTTGCCGATGATATCGTAGGCGGTGCGCTCGACACCGTCTTTGCCGGTGTATTTGCGGCTTTGGATGCGGCCTTCGATATACACCAGGCTGCCTTTGCGCAGATATTGCCCGGCAATCTCGCCCAGCTTGCGGTAAAGGGTGATGTTGTGCCATTCGGTGCGGGTTTGGCGCTCGCCGTTTTTGTCGCGCCAGGTCTCGTCGGTGGCAATGGAGAAATTGGCCACGGCATCGCCGTTGGGCATATAGCGTACTTCGGGGTCGCGTCCGAGGCGGCCGACCAGGATGACTTTATTTACAGACATTTCATGCTCCCAAAATCAGTTTGGCCACTGCCGCCTCGTCCACTCGGCGTTGCAGGGCTTTGACATAAACGCTTGCTTTGTCGGCGCTGAAGCTCACTTCGGTCACGCCGTCCAACTGCTTCAATTGCGCCGCCAGTTCGGCTTCGGCACCGCGCCAGCGGCTACCCACGGCAAACATCAGATTGCGTACCGCCGGCGGTGCCGGGGCGGTCACCGCCACCGCCAGCCACAACAGCATCAGCACGCCGCAAAACACAAACACACCGGTGCGGTCGAAATGCTGGTACACCGCACCGCCGAGTGCGCCGCCGAAAAACAGGCCCAGCGATTGGGCGGTATTGTACACGCCCATGGCGGTGCCTTTCAGCCCGGCGGGGGCAATTTTCGACACCATGGACGGCAGCGAGGCTTCCAAAATATTAAAACCGATAAAATACAGCACCATGGCGCTCAAAATCATGGTAAACGAAGCCACGCTGAAGGCCAGGCCGCTTTGCGCCACCAGCACCGCCACAATGCCCGCCACAAACACGGCTTTGAGTTTTTGGCGGGTTTCGCCGTAGATAATCGCCGGTACCATCAGCACCAGGCCCGCCACCACTGCAGGCAGATACAGCTGCCAATGGTCTTCTTTGACCAAACCCACTTCCACCAGCAAAAACGGCAGTGCCACAAACAGCGCCATCTGCGCTGCGTGCAGGCTGAAAATGCCGAAATGCAGGCGCAGAAGCTGGGTATTGCGCAATACCGTGCCGATATGCGCCCGCTGCACCTCGGCATCTTCATGCACGCGGTGGTATTGCGGCTCGGCCGGTACCCAAAAACGCACCACCGCCAGCGCCATGAGGGTGAGCACACCGGTCAAAATAAAAATCCCCGGCACGCCGATCAGGCGGTTCATCACCGGCGCCAGCGCCATGCTGAAGGCAAACACCAAGCCGATGCTCAAGCCCACCATGGCCATGGCGCGGGTGCGTACTTCTTCGCGCGTCAAATCCGCCAGCAAGGCCGTGACCGCCGCGCTCACCGCGCCCGCACCCTGTACGGCGCGCGCCGCCACCAACATTTCCAGCGAATCGGCGGCAGCAGCCATAAAACTGCCGGTGGCAAACACCACCAAGCCCAGATAAATCACGTTTTTGCGGCCGAATCGGTCGGAAGCCATGCCCAAAGGCAGTTGCAGCAGCGCCTGGGTGAGGCCGTACATGCCCAAAGCCAGGCCCACCAGCATTTTATTGTCTGCGGCACCGGGCAGATTGTGGGCATAGAGCGCCAGCACCGGCAGCACCAGAAACATGCCCAGCATGCGCAGGGCATAAATGCTCGACAAAGACAGACTGGCACGCATTTCTGCGGGCTGCATGGCGGTTTGGTGACGTGAACGTTTGGACATAGATAAAACAATGATGGATAAAAAAATGGCGGTGATGCAGGGCATGTCATCCTGCGCGCAGTCGCAGGATCTTGATGCGGTTTCAGGTTTTCAGGCAGCCTTTAAACACAGGCTGCCTGAAAACCCGCTATTGTACCCGATTTACACTCTTTAAGATTGTGGTTTCTCAGCACCGCTACCCTAGGACGAACTGACCATTCGTTCACGGCTGCTTTTTGTCAAAAATCGCCCGCTTCTGCGTTGAAAATGCTCGCAAGATGTCCAACCTTGCTGCGCTTTTCGCCTTGAATCGGACATTTTTACCTAAACGTAGCTACGCGCCCGAATGGTCAGTTCGCCCTAGAGCATATTAATATTTCATTTCCGACATACCCAAAAATCAGCATGCCCAAACTTGTTTTCAGGCTGCCTGAAAACAGCCGGGCATGCTTGAGGTTTATTTCGGCGCGTGTTCGGCCTGACAGGCATCCAAAAACGCCTTTAGCATGCCGGTACCCACTTGGCGTGCGGGTTGCGGCCTACGGATGTCCTGTGCCTGCAACCATTGCAACAGCTCGGCATGCCGACAGACCGTGCACTCTTCCAGGCTGCATTCATCGTCTTCGTCCTCTTCCTCCTCAGGCAGCAAATCATAACCGGCACTGCCCAAATCACCGCACTCGGCCCAGCGGTATAAAAAATCTTCCAAACTGTCGGCCAGCACTTCCTGCCCGCCTTCGCTGCCCAAGAGCACCACCGGCAAAACATCATCGCCGCCAAAATGCTCAGGCCGCCAAAAACCGATGAGAGAGCCGTTGCCCAGCTTGAGCCACAAGGCAAACCGGTCGGCCAGCTGACTGCCGTCTTCTATCCAATAGTCATCCAAATGATCGGCCACCAGTTCGCAATAGCCCAAGGCGCCATAGTCAAATTGGCCGAACCCGCTTTCAAAATCCGCCAACAGCCGGGGCATGGGAATACGGGGGTTAAAAGCAGCGGCGATATGGGACATATGCTTTCCTTAATTAATTAAAGCTTTTCAGGCCGCCTGAAAAATCGGCCGGAACCTAATCTTCCGGCAATTCCGCCGAGCCCATGCGCCGCAAAATAATATTGGCTTTGGCGCGCCAGCCTTTGTGTTTGGGATTGTCGGCATAAAACAGCGGGCGCGGCACGCGGGCGGCCAGTTGCGCCGCCTGTTGCGGGCTCAGATTGTCGGCGCTGCGCTTGAAAAAACGCTGGCTGGCGGCTTCGGCACCGTAAACGCCGTAATCCCATTCGATCACGTTCAGATACAGCGCAAAAATGCGCTCCTTGCCGGTGGTGGCTTCCATCAGCGCGGTAATCAGCGCCTCTTCGCCTTTGCGCACATAGCTGCGGCTTTCGTTCAGAAACAGGTTTTTCGCCAGCTGCTGGCTGATGGTGGAACCGCCGGCACGGATGGCGCCGCTTTGTTCGTTGCGTTTCATGGCGTGACGGATGCCGTTCCAGTCGAAACCGCCGTGCCCGGCAAACTGCGCGTCTTCCGAAGCGATCAGCGCTTTTTTCAAATTCACGGAAATGCGCTCGTACGGCACCCAGCGGTAATCCAAACGCACATCGGGCTTGGTGTCCGCCAGCTGGCGCATGCGCATGTCCATAAACGAGGTGGTGTGCGGCGCCACCGC
Organism: Neisseriaceae bacterium HSC-16F19; assembly: GCF_024171525.1. Taxonomy (GTDB): domain Bacteria; phylum Pseudomonadota; class Gammaproteobacteria; order Burkholderiales; family Neisseriaceae; genus JALJZY01. The sequence continues at coordinate 158,639 of NZ_JALJZY010000004.1, read as the reverse complement.
GCGAAAAGTGTGGATGCTGCCGTAAATATAGGCGTGAAACAGCAACACAGCCGCCACCGGCAGCATCAGCAGCCATTTGAGCCATTTCATGCGCCCGCCTCCATTTCCCGGCGCATGGCCGCCACCACCGGTGCCACCTGCGGGGAAAATCCGCGCCACAGCGCATAGGCCGCCGCCGCCTGCGCCACCAGCATGCCCAGGCCGTCGGCCACCGCTGCGGCACCGCAGGCACGGGCGTGCTGCAAAAACGGTGTCGGTGCGGCGGCATACATCATGTCGTACACCAGCGCCGCCTGCCCCAGCAAGGCATCGCTCAAGGGCGGCCATTCGCCGTGCAGGCTGCCTGAAGTGGCATTGATGACCACATCAAAACGGCGCGCCGCCACCGCTGCATAGCCCACCCCTTCAACGCCAAACTCGGCGCCCAATTGGCGCGCCTTGTCGGCAGTGCGGTTGGCAATGGTCAGCGAGGCCGGTGCTTCGGCCAGCAAGGGCAGCACCGCGCCGCGCGCGGCACCGCCGGCACCGGCCATCAGAATATGCTTGTCGCGCAGGGACACACCCTGCAAGACGGTGATGTCGTGTACCAGGCCGATGCCGTCGGTATTGTCGCCGTAGAGGCTGCCGTCAGCACGGCCTTGCAGGGTATTGACCGCCCCGGCGGCACGGGCGCGCGCGGACAAATCATCCGCCAGCGCATGGGCTTCGGTTTTAAACGGCACGGTGACATTGCAACCCTGACCACCGGCGGCAAAAAACGCCGTCAGCTCCGTGGCAAAACCGTCGACGGGGGCGAGGATGCGCCGGTATTCGATGGCCGCCCCCTCCTCTGCCGCAAACGCCTGATGGATTTGCGGCGAGCGGCTGTGGGCGATGGGATTGCCGAAAACGGCATAAACAGACATGGTGACTCCGGGTAAAACTGATTTTTGTTGCGACAGCAGCCGTAGGTTGGGTCGAAAGACCCAACAACCGTTAAACGTTCAGAATGTGTTGGGTTTTCAACCCAACCTACAGCCTTTTCAGGCAGCCTTTTTACTCAATATTAATACACACCACCTCGCCGCATTGTGCCGCGGCCAGGCGGTGGGCGGGCTTGCGTGCCTGGAAGGTATAGGTCAAGGCGGCGGCAAAGCTGTGCGGGGCGGCGCGGCCGCTGTCGCCGTGTACGCCGCTGGGTATGTCCAGTGCCACGCGCAGGCTGTGTGTCGCGGCATTGGCTGCCTGAAACACGCGCGCCACCGCCGGCGGCAAATCGCCGTCAAAACCGGTACCGAACACGGCATCCACCACCACACTGCATTCGGGCAGCCACAACAGCGGGTCGGCCACCTGCGCCACCTGCGACGGCAGGGCGGCGTGGTTGTCGCGGTTGAGCGGCGAGGCCGCACCTGCGGTGAGCAGACAGGCCAGCACCGGCCAGCCGCGTGCGGCCAGATGGCGGGCCAGCACCCAGCCGTCGCCGCCGTTATTGCCGTGGCCGCACAACACCAGCGTGCGCTGCGGGGTGCCGCAGCGGACCGCCAACGCGGCGGCGGCGCGCGCACCGGCGTTTTCCATCAGCCCGGCATAGCTGCCGCCCGCGGCCACGGCGGCGTCTTCCCAGGCACGCATTTCGGCAATGCTGTATTCCACTGTTGCGCCCATCATGCGTCTCCACTGCTTTGGGCGTGGCGCTCGATTTCCACGCCTACGCTGGCCACCTGCGGCAGTATGCCCGGCTTCACCACCCGCACCCGCACCCAGCGGGCGCCGAAATCGGTGAGGATGAGGGCGGCTACATGTTCGGCCAGCGCCTCCAACAGCAAAAACTGCTGTTCGGCCAGATTTTGGCGCAGCACTTCGGCCACTTCGGCGTAATGGATGGTGTCGGCAATATTGTCGCTGGCGGCAGCGGCGGCAAAATCGGTGCCCAAAGTCAGGTCCAGCACCAGCGTCTGCCGCTGCCGCCGCTCCCAGTCATAGACGCCGATCAGGGTTTCGGCTTTCAAGCCGTGTAAAAAGATGGTATCCATAGCAAAGCTCTCTGCGCTAAAATGCGGCCTGATTTGGCACAGTAATGTTAAAGATTGTTTGTTTATGGTTAATTTTCTCGCCACCGCCTCGGCCTATCTGATTGGCTCGCTGTCGTTTGCGGTCATCGTGTCCAAAGCCATGGGCATGGCCGACCCGCGCAGCTACGGCTCCGGCAATCCCGGCGCCACCAATGTGCTGCGCAGCGGCCGTAAACTGGCGGCGGTGCTCACCCTCTTGGGCGACGCCCTCAAGGGCTGGCTGGCGGTGTGGCTGGCACTGCATTTCCAACCGGCCCTGGGGCTGGACAACATCACCATCGCCCTGGTGGCGGTGGCGGTCTTGGCCGGACATATGTGGCCGGTGTTTTTCCGCTTTAAGGGTGGTAAAGGCGTGGCCACCGCCGTGGGGGTGCTGTTTGCGCTCTCCTGGCCGGTGGCGCTGATTTGCGTGGCCGTGTGGCTGGTAATGGCCTTCGGCTTCAAAGTGTCATCACTGGCGGCGCTGGTGGCCACCTTGGTCAGCCCCGTGGCGGCCTATTTCCTCATGCCCTACACCTCTTGGGTGTGGGCGGTGGCGGTAATTGCGGTGCTGGTACTCTACCGCCACAAAAGCAATATCCGCAACCTGCTCTCCGGTCAGGAAAGCAAAATCGGCGACAAAGCGCCTTAAGTCCTATTCATTCTTGACACAGCGGCGGGTACTTACCCGCCGTTTTTGTGTCTACTCAGGTCGGATTCTTGAATCCGACACACTCAATACGGCTTTCGCAATAATTTTCTGAAAACAGCAACATGGGTAGGGTGGGCATTCCTGCCCACCATTTTAAATCTCTGATTAACCAAGATGATTGGTGGGCAAGCATGCCCACCCTACGGCCTACGGTATAGTCGCATAAAATAAGAACGAGACAAGGCAGCAAGCCGCAGACAGTACAGATAGTACGGCAAGGCGCAGCAACGCCGTATCGTTCTTATTTTAAAGACTATATTTCAGGCAGCCTGCCACTCACTGCACACTCTCAAACCGTCATAAGCCGCGGCACAAGCGGGCGGGCTTCTGCGGTTTAAATCGGTGTACTCCAAAAAGTGGGTCATGTGGATAAAGTAAGTCTGGCGCGCGCCGATGCGGCGGGCGTAGTCAAACGCCTGCGCCACGCTCAAATGGCTGGGGTATTCGGCTTCGGTCAGGCAATCCAAAAACAGGTAGTCCAAGCCCGCCAAGGCGGCCACGATTGCGTCGTCCAAATGATTGACATCGGTAATCCAGGCGATATTGCCGATGCGGTAGATGCTGCTGTGCCAGCGCCCGTGCGGGGCCTGGTAATGCCACAGCGGCACGCCGCCTAAATCCAGTACCGGCGAGCCGTTGCGGCTTTCAGGCAGCCTGTGGGCGGTGAGCACCGGACGGTTCCAATAATGGGTGGGCGGCCAAAAAGCATAATCAAACCGGGTTTCGATATTGTTGAGGGTGAATTCGCTGCCGTAAACGGCAATGGCGCCCTGCTGGCGGTAGCAGAAGGCGCGCAAATCGTCGATGCCGTTGAGGTGGTCGGCATGCGGATGGGTGTAGAGCACGCCGTCCACGCGCGGCAGCTGTTCGCGCAGCGCCTGATAACGGAAATCGGTGCCGGTGTCGATAACCCAGCCGCTCCCGCCGATGCGGATATAGGCACTGCAACGGCTGCGGGTGTTTTCAGGCAGCGGGCTTAGGCACACGGCGCAATCGCAGCCCACCACCGGCGTGCCGGAAGAGCTGCCGCAGCCCAAAACGGTGAGACTGACCGCGGTCACGGCGCCACCACGGCTGCGGCGCGGCGCAGTCCTTCGGCCAAGGACTGCACCATGGCATCGTAGCCGTCACCCTGCTGCGGGGTTTCGATATCGAAATTGCGCCCCGGCGTGCCGTCCGACCATTGGCTGTAACCGCTGACGCGGGTGTGGCCGTTGTACTGGCCTTGGAAACGTTCGATGTACACGGTGAGCGTGGGGCCGCGGCCTTCGGCCGTCACGGTATAGCGGTAGCGCCCGCCCTGGCGGTTGAGCGCATTGGCCAGCGATTTGGCCACCGCCGGTGCCGGTTCTTCGCTCCATTGGTGCTGGCGGGTGAAATGCACTTGGGTGGCGGAAGTCTGGTACACCAGGCTCTCGCCGTTGAGGCTGTCGGGCATCACCACTTTGAGCAACACCGGCACACGCGCATCCTGCACCAGCTCGAAACCGCTGTCGGGCAGGCGGTAATACTGTCCGGCGGCACCGCCGCAGGCCGTCAGCAACACGGCGGCGGCCATCCATAAAACACGTCGCATCAGCGCACTCCTTTGGGCAGCGGATCACTGCCGGAAGGTTTGAAAATCAGGGCATTGGGTTGCTGTTTCAAAGTGCGCAGCGTCGGCTGCGCGTCTTTGAGGGTGCGGTCTATGCTCTTTAAGGTTTGCTGCACTTCGCCGTAAAGCGGCGATTCCGGCGACACCCCGGCCAGGGTGCTGCGCAACTCGCGCAGGGTTTGGTTCAATTCCTGCGGAATGGCCTGGGTGGACGGCTGGGCAATCAGGGTATTGGCGCTGTTGAGCGTGGCGCGCAGGGATTTCAGGCTGCCGTTGAGCTCGGCCAGGGTTTGTTCCAGCGGCAGCTTGTTGAATTTCTCCAGCAAGGCGCCGAGCTGGTTTTGCAATTCGTCGAGGCCGCCGCTGCGGCTGCCCAGCACCGCATCGCCGCGGTATTCGCTCATGGGTTTGAGCATGCTTTGCGGGCCGTCGGACAATTCCACATACAGGCCGCCGGTGAGCAGATTGCTGCTGCTGAGCGTGGCGCCCAAGCCGCGCGCAGCCGCCTGTTCGATTTGCGTGCGCCAAGCAGCCACGCTTTGTTCGTCGGCATTGATTTCCATGCGCGCAGGCTCGATGCGGATGCGCACCGGCACCCAGCCGTTGGCAAACAGTTTGTGGCTGTCGTTGTGGGCGAAATACGGCACTTCGGCCACCGTGCCCACATTAATGCCCTTGTATTCCACCGGCGCGCCCGCCATCAGCCCGCGTACGGACTGGCGGAAAAACACCACATAGTAAAGCGCCCGTTCGCTGGGGCGGTTGTCGATTTCCGCCTGGCTGTCGTAGAGCATGAATTCGGTATCGTCCGCCACCGAGGCGGCCTGGCTGCCGTAAGGCACATTAAAGGCGATGGCGCCGGAGAGCAGCGCGGGCAAGGGCGGAGCGTCGATTTTGAAGCCGCCGCCGCCGGTTTCGATATTGATGCCGCGGTGTATCCAGAATTGCGCATCGCGGTTGAGCAGCTGGTCATTGGGGCTGTGGATGTAGATGCGGTAATGGTTGCGGCGGGTTTTGGGGTCGAACTCGGACTGTTCCACCTGCCCCACCACCATATCGCCGTAGAGCACGGGGCTGCCGGCACTGATCAGGCGGCCGCCGCGGCCGGTAAGGCGCAAACGCACGCCGCTGCCGCCGTCCACCGTGGTCGGCGGCAGGTCGGTGACGGTAAAGGTGGTGGCTTTTTCATCGCTGCGGCCGGGGCTGAAGGCCAGATAGGCGCCGGACACCAGCGTATTGAGGCCGGTAATGCCGCTTTGGTCTATGCGCGGCTTCACCACCCAGAAGCGGGTGTCGGCACGCACCATGTCGCGCACATCGCCGTTGAGCTTGGCGGTCAGTTCCACCCCCTGCCCCTGGTCACGCAGTTTGACATGGGTCACGCGGCCGACATTGACATTGAGCACCTTGACCACGGTATTGCCCGGTTCGATGCCCTCGGCGTTGTCCATATACAGGGTCACCACCGGGCCGGTGCTGCGGATGTGCTGGAACCACAGCCAGCCGCCGGTAATCAGCGCCACCAGCGGAATCAGCCACACCACCGAATTAAACACCGGCGTCTGGCGCACGGTGGCGGTGTGTTCTGAGGGCGGAGGGTTGTTTTTCATGCGGAATGCTTTACGGTTTTGCGGTTGGAAACGGGCGCCATTTTATCCCAAAGCAGGCGCGGGTCGAAATAAATGGCCGCCAGCATGGTGAGGATGACCACCAGACAGAAATAAATCGCCGCCGGGCCGGGCACCACCCGCGCCACATGGGTGCGGAAGGTGGACATGAGAATGATGATGACGAAGATGTCGATCATCGACCAGCGGCCTATGGATTCGGTGATGCGGTAGAGCAGCGCCAGACGCGTGTGTTCCAGCAGCGGCCGCACCTTGGCCGAATACAGCAGCACCATCAGCGCCAGGATTTTCAGCACCGGCACGGCCACGCTGGCGCTGAAAATAATCACCGCCACCAGGCGGTCGCCCTGACGCCACATATAGGCAATGCCGTCCAAAATGGTGTTGATTTCGGTAACAAAGGGATTGCTGGAAATCATGATGGGCATGAGGTTGGCGGGCAGATACAGAATCAGCGCCGCCAACAGAAAGGCGAGGCTCGTGCTCATGCTTTCCGGACGGCGGCGATAGAGTGCCGAGCCGCACACCGAGCAGCGGCTGCGCGAAGCGGGCTGGTGAAACAGACATTTGCTGCAATTGACGGTATTGGCGGTGCGCAACAGCTTGGCCGGTTCGCGCCCGCGCAATTGCTGGATTTGGAAATACACCCAGTGCTCGGGAATGCTTTGCGCCATACGCAACAGCAATACCGACAGGGCAAACATCAGCCAGAACGCCGGGCCGTATTCGGTGACCGCCACCGTGCCCAGCTTCACTTCCGCCACCAGGGTGGAAATAAAAAACACATCCACCATCATCCAGTAGCGCAGACGCACCAGCACCCGCGTGACCCACAGCATGGCCGGCAACTGCCGCCGCCACAGCAGACCGCCGTAAACATACAGACAGGTCAAACAAAACAGCAGCGGAATGCCGAAGGTGAGCGCCAGCATCACTTCCGCCAACACGCCGAAATCCTGAGCCAACAGCACACGCACCATTTCCGGCAGGGTCAGGCGCACAAACATGCCCGGCATTTCCACCTGCATAAACAGCTGGGTATAGACCAGCGCAATCAGAATCAGCGAGGCCAGTCCCAAGGCCGGCGGCAGGCTGAAGGGGAAACGCGACACCCGCGCCAGCGGATGGCGGCAGCGCACGCAATAGGCACTCTGCCCCGGCCGCAGGCGCGGCACCGTCTGCGCCAGGCCGCAGCCGTGGCAGTCCAGCGTGTGTTCGGGCAGCCCCTCTTCACGGACGGGGCGGTAACGGGTGTTCACAGAGGGTTTCCGGTTTTCAAAACTTGCAGGGGGTGTGCTTGCACCCACGCGGTATGCTTTATTGGGTGCGGCTAATATGTAGGTTGGGTCGCCAGACCCAACACTTGTTAAAATTTCAAAAATGTTGGGTCTTTCGACCCAACCTACAGTCTAATTCTTCAGGCAGCCTTGCGGGCGGGTGTAAAACCCGCCCCTACATTCAGTAGCTGCATGCTGCAACAATTATGTCGGATTCAAGAATCCGGCCTACAGTGCCGCCAGCACCGCATCGCCCATTTCCGAGCAGCTGACCAAGCGGGTGCCGTCTTCAAAAATATCGCCGGTGCGGTAGCCTTGCGCCAACACCTTGCCCACGGCCGCTTCCACGCGTTTGGCGGCGGCTTCGTCGCCGAGGCTGTAGCGCAGCAGCATGGCCAGCGACAATATGGTGGCCAGCGGATTGGCCTTGTTTTGTCCGGCAATATCCGGTGCGGAGCCGTGGGAAGGTTCGTACATACCCTTGCCGGTTTCGTTGAGCGAGGCCGAGGGCAGCATGCCGATGGAGCCGGTAAGCATGGACGCCTGATCGGAGAGAATGTCGCCGAAAATATTGCCGGTCACCATTACGTCAAACTGCTTGGGCGCACGCACGAGCTGCATGGCGGCATTGTCCACATACATATGGCTCAGTTCCACATCCGGATAATCGGCGGACAATTCGGTCATCACCTGTTTCCACAACTCGGTGGTTTCCAGCACATTGGCCTTGTCCACGGAACACAGCTTCTTGCCGCGTTTTTGCGCCGCTTCAAACGCGATTTTGCCGATGCGGCGGATTTCGCTCTCGCTGTAGCGCATGGTGTTCACACCCTCGCGCTCTCCCTGGGCATTGGTGCTAATGCCGCGCGGCTCGCCGAAATAAATATCGCCGGTCAGTTCGCGCACAATCAGCACATCCAAACCCGCCACCACTTCCGGTTTGAGGGTGGAAGCATTGGCCAATTCCGGATACAGCACCGCCGGGCGCAGATTGGCAAACAGATTCAAATCTTTGCGGATGGCCAACAGACCGCGTTCCGGGCGCAGCGGACGGTCCAGGGTATCGTATTGCGGGCCGCCCACCGCACCCAGCAGCACCGCATCGGCACGGCGGCACAGCTCTTGGGTGAATTCCGGATACGGCGCACCGTATTCGTCGTAAGCGGCACCGCCCAGGGGCGCATAGCTGTATTCCGCCGCCAAACCGTCGGCAATCAGACGGTCGAGCACGCGCACCGCTTGGGCAATGATTTCCGGGCCGATGCCGTCACCGGGCAAAATGGCAATATGCTTGGTCATAATGGTGTCCTTTGAGGTTGGTAAAAGCAGCCGCCGCGCAACAGCTTATACAATAGATCATGGCGCAGCGCAAAAATGCGCCCATAGTAGGGGCAAAGCCGTCTTTGTTCAACCGTTTTGCGGTTCAGGCTGCCTGAAAAACAGAGCAGCCGTATACGGTGGCATACAACAAGCCATATCGCGCAGGTCGGCTCTCCGAGCCGACACCCCAAAACAGTCGGCCCGGAGGACCGACCTACTCTGTCTGCCTTATGATGCTTTTGATAGCGTAAAATAAGGGCTTGGCCGTATGACCCAAGGCTGCCTGAAAACCTTCACCATCATGAACACACCCCTTATCCACACCCAAGCCTTAAGCCGCAGAACTGTAGGGTGGGCATTCATGCCCACCAAACATTTTTGATAATCAGCCGCTTAAAACGGTGGGCATGAATGCCCACCCTACCAACAGCCTGTTTTTTGTTGTCATAAACAGGTTTTGCCAAGGTATCAGGCTGCCTGAAAACTACCACCATTATGAGCACTCCCCTTATCCACACCCAAGCCTTAAGCCGCAGCGCCGCAGGCCGCACCTTGCTGCATCCGGTCGATTTGAGCATCCGCGGCGGCGAGCGCATCGGCGTGCACGGCACTTCCGGCAGCGGCAAAAGCGTGCTCTTGCGCACCCTCGCCCTGCTCGACTGGCCGGACGGCGGACGCCTGTTTTGGCAGGGCCGCGCGGTTGAAACTGCGGCAGATATCCAAGCCTACCGCGTTCAGGCAGCCTATGTGCGCCAACAGCCGGTATTGATGCCCGGCAGCGTGGCCGACAATCTCTATCTGCCCTACACCCTCGCCGCCTATGCCGCCCGCCGCCCCGATTCTGAACGTACCGCCGCCCTGCTGCATGCCATCGGCCGCGACAAACGCTTTTTGCAGGCCGACAGCGGCCATTTGTCCGGTGGCGAAGCGCAGCTGGTATGCCTGATGCGCATTATCCAACTGGAGCCGCAGGTCTTGTTTTTGGACGAGCCCACCTCGGCGCTGGACCCGGAAACCGCCGCCGCCGCAGAAGCACTGATTAGCCATTGGCACGATGCCGCCCCGCAACAGCGTGCCTGGGTATGGATTTCCCACAGCCCAGAACAGCTCTCGCGCATATCCGCGCAGGTGTGGCGGGTGCATCAGGGACAAGTTGAAGTGGAGACAGGCCATGTATGAAGTGACTTGGAGTGACCTGGGCATCGCCTCGGTATTGGTGTGCTTGAGCGTGGCGGTATCGCTGGCCTTGCGCCTGGGGCTGACCCGCTCCATCATCGTGGCCGCCGTGCGCACCGTATTGCAGTTAAGCGCCATCGGCCTGATTTTGAAACATGTGTTTGCCGCCGACCACCCCGCATGGGTAACGGTGATTGTGCTGGTGATGACTTTAACCGCCGGCTGGTCTGCGGGCGGGCGCGGGCGCTACCGCTATGCCGGCATGCGCCAAGACGCCGTGCTGACGGTGTGGGTGACCTCGTGGCTGGTGGCCGCCATCGGTTTTTATGCCGTGCTGCATGTCAGCCCCTGGTACAGCCCGCAATACATCATTCCCATCCTCGGCATGATTTTGGGCAATACCCTCACCACCGTGTCGCTGACATTTGACCGCCTCACCCAGGCGCTGGCACTGCAACGCGGCCAAATCGAAATGCTGCTGTCGCTGGGCGCGCGTCCGTGGGAAGCTTTTCGCGACGTCGCCCGCCAAGCGGTAAGCGCAGGCATGATGCCCACCCTCAACAGCATGAGCGTGGTCGGCATCGTCAGCCTGCCCGGCATGATGACCGGCCAAATCCTCGCCGGCGGCGCGCCGGAACAAGCCGTGCGCTACCAAATCGTGATTATGTTTTTCCTCTGCGCCGCCGCAGCCCTCAGCGGCGTACTCGCCGTCTGGCGCGTTTACCGCCGCTTTTTCGACCGCCACGCCTGCTTTAACAGCACCCTGTTACAGCGGCATGATTAAAGCTTGGCCTTACCGTTCGGGCTGCCTGAAAAGCCGCTTTGCGCGAGGGTGAACGGATATTTTGGGTGTGTAGCGGATTTTTTTAGGCAAAAGCGTTCGATTCAAGGCGGAAAACACAGCAAGCTTGGATACCTTGCGCGCATTTCCAACGCAGAAGCGGGCTGCTTTTGACACAAAAGCAGCCGTGCACGAAATATCAGTTTGCCCTACAATGCGCGCCTTTATTGATTAATCCCCACAGTCTGGCAGCGTTATGAGCATTATCACCAATAAAAAAGCCACCCACGATTACTTTATCGAAGAAAAAATCCAGGCCGGGCTGGTGCTGGAAGGCTGGGAAGTGAAGGCCATCCGCGCCGGACGCGTGCAGCTGAAAGAAAGCTATGTGCATTGGAAGCGCGGTGCTTTTTATCTGGTCGGCTGCCACATCACCGCCCTGCCCACCGCCTCCACCCACGTCAAACCCGACCCCGTGCGCCAGCGCAAGCTGCTGCTCAAGCAATCGGAAATCAACAAACTGATCGGCAAAGTGGAACGCGCCGGCTACACCCTGGTGCCGCTCAATCTGCACTACCACCGCGGCATGATTAAAATGGATATGGGTCTGGCCAAGGGCAAGAAACAGCACGACAAACGCCAAAGCAGCAAAGAAAAAGACTGGCAGCGCGAAAAACAGCGCATTATGAAAAACAGCCGCTAAAGGCTGCCTGAAACGGTTGTCAATTCAAAACCCAGGAGCGATATATGAGCATGACCGTATGGCTGGTTTCGGAAGACCGCAAACACAGCGTAGAAGAAGATTTGAACGCCCTCTTCCATTTGCAGGAAGCATTGGACGAATTGTGTGCCGAACTGGGCGTCACCCCGCTGGGCGATTTCTTCGACGATTTCGAACTGCGCCAGGATTTCGACCCCGAAGACTTTGGCGATATGGACGAAACAGACGATATCGACGGCTTGCAAGACATGCTCGACGCGCCGGAAGGCTGGTATGCCGCCGCCGACCTGCTCGCCACCGTAGAAGCATTGGTGCAACATTTGGACAGCCACAGCCCCGATTTTTCAGCCTTTGACGAGCAGCTCACCTGCGCAGATGTGCTGCAAGAATGCCGCCTGATTATCCCCGCCCTCGAAGCCGCCGCAGCGGCACAGCAGCCGGTGCATTTGCAGGTATTGGGCTAAACGGCTGCCGTGTAAAATCATGCAATCCCCGCCGGACAGGGCTTTAAGCACACCCGCTTTGCCCTCATGATAGCGGCCGTTTGCCACCTGTCTTGGAGTATCAAGCATGCGCCAATCTTCCCTCATCCTGCCCCTGGTGCTGATTGTATTCGGCGCCATCTGGTTTTTGAAAGCCACCGACATACTGCCCGCCACCGCCACGCTGATTGCCGCAGGTTTGGTGGTTTTGGGTGTGGTGGTGATGGTGGCCGACGGCCTCAACAAACAATCGGTAGTGGCCGGGCCCATGCTGATGTATGCCGGTGCGGCAGTGTATGTGAAACACAGCTACTGGCTGGGCTTGTCGCCGATTTTGGCGGTGGGCATGATGCTCTTGGGCGCCCTGCTCCTGTTGTCGCGCAGCAGCCTGATTGCCGAGAAAGCAGCCAAACACCGCCGCGGACCGCAAACGCCGCAGCCGTAGGTTGGATTCTTGAATCCGACATTGGGCAAAGCTGCTGCAAATAATTGATTTGTCGGATACAAGTATCCGACCTAACCAAGCCAAGGCTGCCTGAAACCGTTTTCAGGCAGCCTGTGTTGTATTTGTTGTATTGATTAAGTATCGGCGCACCCTGCATATTTGCCATTTGTGCGCCGCATCGCTATAATGCGCGGTTTTCCAACCCTTGCCCGCCGCTAAACGCATGGCCGCGGGATTGATTAGCCACAAGGAGTACACATGCGTCATTACGAAATCGTGTTTATCGTCCATCCGGACCAAAGCGAACAAGTCGGCGCCATGATTGAGCGTTACAAAGCCATGGTGACCGATGCCGGTGGTCAAATCCACCGTCTGGAAGACTGGGGCCGCCGCCAACTGGCCTACCCCATCAACAAAATCCACAAAGCGCACTATGTGCTGATGAACGTGGAGTGCGAACCGGCCGTGATCGATGAAATCGAAACCGCCTTCCGCTTCAACGACGCGGTATTGCGTCATCTGACCATCAAAATGCACGCTGCGGTGACCGAAGCGTCTCCGATGATGAAAGAAGAAAAAGCCAAAAACCTGCTGGGCAACAACGCTGCCGCAGAAACCGCCGCCGAGGCCGGTGAGGCTTAATTGCATTGGACAACCTGCTGTGCCTGAGTGCACACATCCAGCGCGTTGAGGCTTTGCGTTTTACCCCCGCCGGCCTGCCGGTCTTGGTGCTGCATCTGGCACACGAGTCCTGGCAAGAGGAATTGGGCGAACGCTATCTGGCCCGCGTGACACTGGAAGCCAAGCTGATGGGCGAAGAAGCTCATCGCTGGCAGCACAAGGAAGACAGCATGGTACGGGTGGAAGGTTTCCTGGCCCACAAACACCAGCGCTCCCACAAGCCCGTGCTCCATATTCAACAGATACACGAAATATAAAGGTTATACGACATGGCCCGTCAAACATTCAAACGCAGAAAATTCTGCCGCTTTACCGCCGAAGGCATCCAACACGTTGATTACAAATCCGTTGATTTGCTGAAAGACTTTATCGCCGAAAACGGTAAAATCATCCCCGCCCGCATCACCGGCACCAAAGCCGGTTACCAACGCCAACTGTCCGTAGCGGTTAAGCGCGCCCGTTTTCTGGCTTTGCTGCCCTACACCGACCAACACAAATAATTAAGGAAACAACGTCATGCAAATTATTTTGTTAGAAAAAGTGGGCGGCCTGGGCAATCTGGGTGATTTGGTTACCGTGAAAAACGGCTACGCCCGCAACTTTTTGATTCCCACCGGCAAAGCGCAACGCGCCACCGCCGCCAACCTGGCCGCTTTTGAAGAGCGCCGCGCCGAACTGGAAGCCAAACAGGCCGCCATTCTGGCCGATGCCTTGGCCCGCAAGGAAAAACTGGACGGCCAAACCATTACCGTGGCGCAAAAAGCCGGTGTAGACGGCCGTCTGTTCGGTTCCGTGACCAATGGCGACATCGCCGAAGCCATCCGCGCCAGCGGCATTGAAGCGGCCAAGAGCGATGTGCGTCTGCCCAACGGTCCGCTCAAAGCCGTGGGCGAGTACGAAATCGAAGTGGCCCTGCACCACGACGCCGTAGCCGCCATCACCGTGGCTGTGGTTCCCGCTGCCGAATAAGCCGTGCACCCGCAAAGGCTGCCTGAAAGTTTCAGGCAGCCTTTTTGTATGCTGTTTGCACAAAAACGGCCAATTATTATTTGATTGAATTCATTTGTTTAAACGTCCATTCCGTTCTGCGGATGTATTTGCACGAAAAAAAGTATCTGTTTTCGCAGGCTTGGGCTAAAATATTGCACTGCACAAAACACATTGTTTGTCGATGGAGGAGCCCGCTTTGTCCGCAGCACATCCCTTCCGCCCTTGGGTCATCGCCGCCGCCGTTGTAGCAGTGGTGTTGTGGCTGGTTTTGTCGCTGCAAACCGTGCTCACGCCGTTTGTGATTGCCGGCATTCTGGCCTATATCCTCAACCCCCTGGTGGAAAAACTGCGCGCCCGCGGCCTGTCGCGCCCGCTGGCGGCCATGTCGGTGATGGTCATTACCCTGCTGCTGCTGGGGCTGTTGCTCATCATCATCGTGCCCATGTTCGTTACCCAGTTTGAAAACCTGGCGGAAAAACTGCCGCAGTTTTTGCACTGGCTGCAAAACAAGGCCCTGCCGTGGGTGAATGCGCGCCTGAATACCGACATCGAACTCAACAGCGGCTATCTGATGCCGTGGTTGCAGGAACATATGGGCAGCCTGCGCGAGGCCGCCTCCAAGGCCATGCCTGCGCTGATGCGCCAGGGCAGCTCGTTTTTGGTGATGGCCACCAATTTTATGCTGCTGCCGTTTTTGTTGTATTACTTTTTGCTCGACTGGGTGCGCTGGACCCACGGCATCAAGGTGCTGGTGCCGCGCCGCGTACTGCCGGTTTACAACCGCATCACCGCCAATATGGACCGCGTGCTGGGCGAATTTTTGCGCGGCCAGATTACCGTGATGCTGGTGATGGGCCTGATTTACGGCCTCGGCCTGATGCTGGTGGGACTGGATTCCGGTTTCGCCATCGGCATGGTGGCAGGCTTATTGGTGTTTATTCCCTATCTGGGCGCGTTTACCGGCCTGCTCCTGGCCACCGTGGCGGCGGTATTGCAGTTTGATTCCTGGACCGGCCTGTTATTGGTGTGGTCGGTATTTGCTGTGGGGCAGTTTCTGGAGAGCTTCTTCATCACCCCCAAGATTGTCGGCGACCGCATCGGCCTGTCGCCGTTTTGGGTGATTTTCGCGCTCATGGCCTTCGGCCAGCTCTTGGGCTTTGTCGGCATGCTCTTGGCCCTGCCCCTGGCCGCCATGACCCTGGTGCTGCTGCGCGAAGGCGCCGACTGGTATTTGGGCAGCCCTTATTATCTGGCACTGCCGCAAGAAGATATACCGCCGCCGGAGGCTGAGGCCGAAGCGGAAGAGAACCGCATCGTACTGCCGCACGAGCCGCCGCATGAGCCGTGAAGAACAGATTTATTACGCCCTGTGGGTGCTGGCCGCAGCCGTGGCGGTGCTGTTAAGCCCGTTTGCCTATGTACGCCTGCGCCGCCGCAGCACCACCGCGGCACCGTGGCGGCGGATTGTGTGGGTGTATGGGCTGCTGGCCGCCGCGGTTGCCGCCCTGTTGTATGTTTGGCTGGGATAAGTACCCCCGACTCACTTGAATAGCCGTAGGTTGGGTTGCAAACCCAACATCTGTGCAACGGTTGGGTTTTGTTGGGTCTTAGCCCCAACCTACGACTGAAGCGTATCGGTACCGCAAGCCCCTCGCCCTGTGGGAGAGGGGTTGGGGAGAGGGCTAAATGTTGGATGCTTCTGCAATTCATCCAAAGCACATGCAGCCGTTGACAGCCCTCACCCTCTCCCACGGGAGAGGGAATAAGGTTGCTGTGTGTTTCAGGCTGCCTGAAAGCAACTGTAGTTTGGGTTGTAAACCATAGGTATCTACACAAATATTAAGGCTGCCTGAAAACACAAGTTGGTATCACCTTATATTTCAAGTTACACAAAATTTAACTTTGCGCTTCGTGGCCGCGCGGCCACCTTCTTTTCTTTGCGCCGCCAAAGAAAAGAAGGCAAAAGAAAGGCGGCCGCGGTTGCAGGTTTGCTGCGCAAACTTCCCTCACTACACACGGTTTTTCGGGCGGGCAACAACTCGCAGCTTCGCTGCTCAAACAGATTTGCCCTTTCTCCCCGAAAAACCGCGCTCCGTTCGGCTGCGCCAGCGGATTATGGCTGTAGCCGCAAACATACTTGGACTAAAGTATTAGGTACTCAAACCGAAAAAAGCAAAATCTTTCAGGTAGCCTAAAATGTGTAGATACCTATGGTTGTAAACCCAACATGGCCGCAAATAAAGGCTGGAATAACCACCGCAGCCCCAAACATTGAACAAATGTTGGTGCTTACCCCCAAGCTACCAAATTTTTTCCAGATCCGGTATTCCCATACCGACGATTGTTTCAAACCCTCTTTAGGAGATTATTCATGCGTTTAGCAAACAAAGTAGCCGTGATTACCGGTGCTGCCAGCGGTATCGGTCTGGCCACCGCCGAGAAATTTGCCGCCGAAGGCGCCACCGTGATTGTGTGCGACCTGAACCAAGCCGGTGTGGATGCCGCTGTGGCCGCCATCACCGAAAAAGGAGGTAAAGCCGACGGCTACATCGTAGATGTCACCAATAAAGACCAAATCAACACCATGCGCGATGCCGTATTGGCCAAACACAGCCGCATCGACGTACTGGTGAACAACGCCGGTATCGTGATGGACGCCCAGCTGGTGAAAATGACCGAAGAACAATTCGACAAAGTGGTGGACATCAACCTCAAAGGCACTTACAACATGGCCCGCGCTCTGGTGGACACCATGGTGGAACAAGGCAGCGGTGTGATTCTGAATGCCAGCTCCGTGGTCGGCGTGTACGGCAACTTCGGCCAAACCAACTATGCGGCCACCAAATTCGGCGTGATTGGTTTTGTGAAAACCTGGTCGCGCGAACTGGGTAAAAAAGGCATCCGCGTCAACGCCGTATGCCCGGGCTTTGTGGCCACCCCCATCCTGAAAAGCATGCCGGAAAAAGTACTGGCCGATATGGCCAACAAAGTGCCGATGAAACGCTTGGCCGAGCCGAGCGAAATCGCCAATGTCTACGCCTTCCTCGCCAGCGATGAAGCCAGCTACATCAACGGCGCTGCCCTGGAAGTGACCGGCGGTCTGACTCTGTAAGCCGTCAGCGCCCGTTAAAAAGCTGCCTGAAAACATGCATGTGTTTTCAGGCAGCTTTATTATAGTCATTTAAAATAAGAACGATACGGCGTTGCTGCGCCTTGCCGTACTATCTGTACTGTCTGCGGCTTGCTGCCTTGTCTCGTTCTTATTTTAGTCGACTATATTTGCACCCTACCCTTTACCGTTTTCAGGCAGCCGTATATACTCCCTACCAGTATTAGGATCAAACCATGCCTCATTCCCCCGAAGACAAAAAACGTACCATCAGCCGCCTGAACCGTATCCGCGGTCAGGCGGAGGCTTTGAGCGTGCAGATTGAAGCCGGTGCCGAATGTGCCGATGTGCTGCAACAGCTGGCGGCCATGCGCGGCGCGGTCAACGGTTTGATGCGCTATGTGATAGAAAGCCATCTGCGCGAGTCTTTCGGCCATTTGGAGTGCGACAATCCCGAGCACCAAGCTCTGAACCAGAGCATAGACGAAGCGATTGCGCTGGTGAAATCGTATATCAAATAAGGAAATAACAGATCCTGCGACTGCGCGCAGGATGACGGCTTTAAGCCGTATAGCCAATCAGAAATATAGTGGGTGGGGTATATCTGCCCCACCCTATCCCAACCTGTAAGGAGAAATACCATGAACTATATCAAAACCCGTGCCGCCGTTGCTTGGGCGCCGAACGAGCCTTTGAAAATCGAAGAGCTGGATTTAATGCCACCGCAAAAAGGCGAGGTGCTGGTGCGTATTGTCGCCACCGGCGTATGCCACACCGACGCCTATACCTTGAGCGGACAAGACTCCGAAGGCGTATTCCCCTGCGTGCTCGGCCATGAAGGCGCGGGCATCGTGGAAGCGGTGGGCGAAGGCGTGACCAGCGTCAAACCGGGCGACCATGTGATTCCGCTCTACACCGCCGAATGCGGTGAGTGCAAATTCTGTAAATCCGGCAAAACCAATCTGTGTTCCTCCGTGCGCGCCACCCAGGGCAAGGGTCTGATGCCGGACGGCACGGTGCGTTTCTTCAAAGACGGCCAGCCGATTTACCACTATATGGGCTGCTCCACCTTCTCCGAATACACCGTGGTGGCGGAAGTGAGTCTGGCGAAAATCCAGCCGGAAGCGGATTTGAAAGAAGTGTGCCTGCTCGGCTGCGGCGTGACCACCGGCATGGGCGCGGTGATGAATACCGCCAAGGTGAAACGCGGCGACACGGTGGCAATTTTCGGCTTGGGCGGCATCGGCCTGGCGGCGATTATCGGCGCGCGCATGAGCGGTGCTTCGCGCATCATCGGCATCGATGTCAATCCGGCCAAATTTGCCATGGCCGAAAAACTGGGTGCCACCGAGTGCATCAATCCGCAAGACTTCGACCGTCCGATTCAGGATGTGATTGTGGAGATGACCGACGGCGGCGTGGATTATTCCTTTGAGTGCATCGGCAATGTACAGGTGATGCGCGCGGCGCTGGAATGCTGCCACAAAGGCTGGGGCGAGAGCGTGATTATCGGCGTGGCACCGGCCGGTGCGGAAATTGCCACCCGCCCCTTCCAGCTCGTTACCGGCCGCGTATGGCGCGGCTCCGCCTTTGGCGGCGTGAAAGGCCGCAGCGAGTTGCCGGGCATTATCCAGCAATATATGAACGGCGAATTTGCGCTGAGCGACTTTATCACCCACACCATGCCGCTGGAAGACATCAACCACGCCTTTGATTTGATGCACGAAGGCAAATCCATCCGCAGCGTGATTCATTATTGATATAGTGGTAGGTTGGGTTGCAAACCCAACATCCATGAAACAGTCATGTTGGGTCTTTCGACCCAACCTACCACGACCTTAAACAAGGCATTCCCATGAACGAACCGACCCTGATTTCCCACAACAAAATGTTCAACGGCCACCACGAGCGTTACCGCCATTTTTCCACGGCCACGCAAACCGAGATGGTGTTTGCCGTTTATCTGCCGCCGCAGGCGCTGCAAGGCTACCGAGTGCCGGTGCTGTACTGGCTCTCCGGCCTCACCTGCACCGATGAAAACTTCGCCACCAAGGCCGGGGCGCAGCGTTTTGCCGCCCAATGGGGTGTGGCGCTGGTGATGCCCGACACTTCCCCACGCGGCGAGGCCGTGGCCAACGACGAGGGCTACGACTTGGGCCAGGGCGCCGGTTTTTACGTCGACGCCACCCAAGAGCCGTGGGCGGCGCATTACCGCATGTACGATTATGTAACCGACGAATTGCCCACGCTCATCGAAGCGCATTTTCCGGTAACGGACAAACGCAGCATTTTCGGCCACAGCATGGGCGGCCACGGCGCCCTGCAAATCGCGCTGAAAAACCCCGGCCGCTATGCCGCCGTTTCGGCATTTGCGCCGATTGTAAATCCCAGCCACACGCCGTGGGGACAGAAAGCCTTTGCCGCCTATCTGGGCGACGATACCGCCGCTTGGGCGGAGTACGACAGTACCGAATTGGTGAAAAACGCCGAGCACAAGCTGCCGATACTCATAGACCAAGGCGATGCGGACGACTTCTACCCCGGCCAATTGCAGCCGCAAACGTTTGTCGATGCCGCCCGCGGAAAGGGATGGAATGTGCAGTTCAATCTGCGCCCCGGCTACGACCACAGCTATTACTTTATCGCCAGCTTTATCGACAGCCATATCGAATTCCACGCCCAGGCGCTGGATTTGTAAGGTAATTTCTGCCAATCATTAAGAAAGGCTGCCTGAAAACGAACGCAATGCGTTTCTGCATAGCAAAAATATTTCAGGCAGCCTTTCTACTTGCAGAAAACAAAATCGCCCCTACATAGGCAGCTCAGTTGATATCAGGAAATACCATGAGCACTTCGGTTATGACCCCGCAGGAAATCGTCCACGAGCTGGACAAACACATCATCGGCCAAAACCAGGCCAAACGCGCCGTGGCCGTGGCTTTGCGCAACCGCTACCGTCGCAGTCAGGTGGCCGAGCCGCTGCAAAGCGAAATCGTGCCGAAAAACATTCTGATGATCGGCCCCACCGGCGTGGGCAAAACCGAAATCGCCCGCCGTCTGGCCCGCTTGGCCAATGCACCGTTTATCAAAATCGAGGCCACCAAGTTCACCGAGGTGGGCTATGTCGGCCGCGATGTGGACAGCATCGTACGCGATCTCATCGAAATCGCGCTGAAAAACATCCGCGAACAGTCCATAGGCAAAAACCGCGACCGCGCCCAAGACGCCGCCGAAAACCGCGTGCTGGACGCACTGCTGCCGCCGCCGCGCCAGGTCGGCTTTGCCGAAGAGCCGGTGCAGGCACAGCCGGAAAGCCATACGCGGCAGAAATTCCGCCAGATGCTGCGCCGCGGCGAACTGGACGAAAAAGAAATCGACATCGAAGTGAGTGCCGGTGCGCCCGCCTCCATGTCGATTATGGGCCCGCCCGGCATGGAAGACTTTACCCACCAGCTGCAAGACATGTTTGCCGGTATGGGCAAAGGCAAAACCAAAACCCAGCGCATGAAAGTGGGCGCGGCCATGAAGCTCTTGCTGGACGAAGAAGCCGCCAAACTGGTGAACGAAGAAGAGTTGCGCGAACAGGCGGTTGAGGCGGTGGAGCAGCACGGCATTGTGTTTTTGGACGAAATCGACAAAATCGCCACCGACAGCAGCCGCCACGGCGGCGACGTGTCGCGCCAGGGCGTGCAGCGCGATTTGCTGCCCTTGGTGGAAGGCACCACCGTGCAGACCAAATACGGCATGATCAAAACCGACCATATCCTGTTTATCGCTTCCGGCGCCTTCCACCTGAGCAAGCCCAGCGACCTGATTCCGGAATTGCAGGGCCGCTTCCCCATCCGCGTGGAACTGGACAATCTGAGCGTGGACGATTTCAAGGCCATCCTCACCGGCACCGACGCCAACCTCACGCGCCAATATCAGGCGCTGCTGGCCACCGACGACGTGCGCCTCAATTTCACCGACGAGGGCATAGCCCGTTTGGCGGAAATCGCCTATCAGGTGAACGAGAAAACCGAAAACATCGGTGCCCGCCGCCTGCACACGGTGCTGGAGAAGCTCTTGGAAGACGTGTCCTTCCACGCGCCGGAAGGCGAAACGGTGATTGACGCGGCCTATGTCAACGACAAGCTGCAAAACATTGCCGAGCGCGAAGATTTGGCGCGCTATGTGCTGTAAGGCAGCCTCAGTACTTTCGGGCAGCACGGATGCCGTGCTGCCCGAAGTCTGTTATGATGCCGCCCCACTATGAGCACACCTGTTTTCCTCTATACCGACGGTGCCTGCAAGGGCAACCCCGGCCCCGGCGGCTGGGGTGTTTTAATGCGCTACGGCAGCCACGAACACACCCTTTACGGCGGCGAAGCCGAGACCACCAACAACCGCATGGAACTGACCGCCGTGATCGAAGGTCTGCGCGCCCTCAAACGGCCTTGTACGGTTGAAATTTACACCGACAGCCAGTATGTCATGCAGGGCATGAGCGAGTGGATACACGGCTGGAAGGCCCGCGGCTGGAAAACCGCAGCCAAACAGCCGGTCAAAAACGCAGATCTTTGGCAGGCACTGGACAGTGAAGCGGCACGCCATACCGTACACTGGCACTGGGTCAAAGGCCATGCCGGCCATCCGGAAAACGAACAGGCCGACCAACTGGCCAATCAGGGTGCCGCCCGCTTTGTCTGAGCACCGTATCCGTACTCCGATGGCAAAAGCAGGTAAACCCGCTAACACCCCTGCAGCCTGTTTTTGTTAAAATGCCCGCGGTTTTATTTTTCCCGCATTATTATGAAACACACACATTTCCAAGCCGGCAAAGGGATGTCCGGTTTTTTTCTGGGCATGATCATCGCCACCATGGCCATTGCCGGCGTATTGTTCTTCCTCAATACCAATAAAACCACATTCCAGCAGCACGAAACCGCCCGCGCACCCGCGCAGCCGGAAATTCTGACACCCGAGGGCAGCAACCAGACCACGCCGCCGCCGGTACCCATCAATCCCGAAGACAGCACGGAAGGCACCTCGCCCAGTGACGAGGCAAAACCGCCCAAACCGGCCGAACCCGACAGCAAACCCGAACCCGAAGAAACCCCCAAACCCGAGGGTGACAAAGCCGAAACCAAACCGGCTCCTCCGGCAGACAAGCCCAAAACCGACAAACCTGCCGACAAGCCCAAAACCGCAGCCAGGCCGACACCCGATCAAATCCTAGAGAGCGGCAGTTTGGAAAAAGCCCAACAGGCCGCCAAAGAAAAAGCAGCCAAGGAAGAGGCCAAGCAGGCACAGGCTGCCAAAGAAAAAACCGCAGCAGCCAAAGCTCAGGGCGGCAAAGCCCGTTTGCAGGTAGGTTCGTTTAAAAACAGCACCGCCGCCGATGAACAGCGCGCCAAACTGGCCATGCTCGGTGTCAACACCACCGTAGTCAAAGGCACCGGTGCCGACGGCCAAACCGTCTACCGCGTGCAAACCGGCAGTATGAGCCGCCAACAGGCAGAGCAGACCGCACAACGGCTGAAACAAAACCAGATCGACAGCCTGGTGCGTTCGGCGCAATAATCCGCTTGTTTTGATGTTTTCAGGCTGCCTGAAAACCCGTATCGATTAAAAATAAGGATCTTCATTATGATGAAAAAAACCGTTTGGGCACTGGCCGTCGGCCTGCTGAGCGTCAATCTGGCACACGGTGCCATTAAGGAAGGCGAAGACTACCTTGTACTGCCGCAAACGATTCCGCAACTACAAGCCGATAAAATCGAGGTGCTGGAGTTCTTCTCCTACACCTGTATCCACTGCGCCCGCATTGATCCTTTGCTGTTGCAGCAAAGCAAGCGTTTTGCCGATGACACCTATTTACGTACCGAGCATGTGGTGTGGGATGCGTCCATGCTGGGTTTTGCCCGTATTGCCGCTGCGGTAAATGCTTCCGGTACCAAGTACGAAGCCAATCCGGCCATTTTCAAGGCGGTTTTTGAAGAAAATGCCAACTTGGGCAACCCGGATACCTTTAAAGCATGGGCCGCAAAACAGAATAGTTTCGGCGGCAAACTTTTGACTGCCTACAACAGTCCCGAAAATGCCACCGCCGCAAAAAAAATGCAGTCTCTGACCGAACAGTTCAAAGTTGAAGGCACCCCCATGTTGGTGGTGGGCGGCAAATACGCCGTACAACTGCGTGATTACGAGCAAGGTGTGCGCGTGGTGGGCGAGCTGGTGGACAAAGTGCGTGCCGAGCGCAATATGAAACCGGCTGCTGCGCGTCCGGTACCGAAAAGCATTGGTGCCGCTGCTGCGTTTGGCGCCAACCGTTAATCCCTTTCCAGTCACAGTGCGCCCGTTTGCCGGCGCACTTTTTTATTGTGTGGCGAATACGGTGTAACTTATGGATTTGATGTTGTTTCTAAAAGCCCTGCTGATGGGCATAGTGGAAGGGCTGACCGAGTTTCTGCCCATCTCCAGTACCGGGCATTTGATTGTGCTGGGCGATTTGCTCAATTTCCACAGCAAGGGCAAGGTGTTTGAAATCGCCATTCAGCTGGGAGCGGTATTGGCGGTGATTGTGGAATACCGCCGCCGTTTCGTCCATGTGGTGACCCACATCGGCCGCGAACCGGAAACCAACCGCTTTGTGCTCAATCTCATCATTGCCTTTATTCCGGCCGCGGTGGTGGGCTTGTTGTTTAACAAACAAATCAAGGCGTTTCTGTTTAATCCGGTGAGCGTGGCCACGGCCTTGGTGGTGGGCGGCCTGTTGATTCTGTGGATTGAAAAACGCCAGCGCAGCCGTACGCCCAAAGTAAGCCGCGTGGAAGACATGCGTCCGCGCGATGCGCTGATGGTGGGTTTGGCGCAGATTTTGGCGCTCATACCCGGCACTTCGCGTTCCGGCAGCACCATTATGGGCGGCATGCTGTGGGGCTTGGAGCGCAAAACCGCCACCGAGTTTTCGTTTTTCCTCGCCGTGCCGGTGATGATTACCGCTACGCTCTACGACATGCTCAAACATTACAGCGAGTTTTCCGCCGCCGATTTGCAGCTGATTGCCGTGGGTTTTGCGGCCGCTTTTGTGGCCGGTCTGTTGGCAGTGAAGGCTTTGTTGAAATTTGTGGCCAGCAAAGACTATGTGCCTTTTGCCTGGTACCGCATTGTGTTCGGCGGCATCATCCTCATTACCTGGTGGGGCGGTTGGGTGCAATGGGGTAGTACATAAAATACGTCACCATTGAATGAACAGGCTGCCTGAAAACCCGTAGTGGTTTTCAGGCAGCCTTTTTTACTCATGTCCGGCTTATTGTTTTTCCCGACAGACGGTTTCCTCACCAACACCGTGCCGAAGACCGTTGGCTTCGACTTGGATATTCCCATAAGCAAAATAGGCCTCACTGCCTTTCTGGTGCCATTCGGCTCCGTTATCGGCCGCATAACGTTCGCCTGAGGCAGATACGGCACGTTGCAATACCGCCGTTTTACTCTCCGTCACGCCCTCTCCGGTCACTTCCAGATGCACGGCATCCACGCCGCGCTGCTGCACCGCAACCTGAAGACCGTTGTCGCAGATAAAGACGGTAGCGGCACTGTTGCCCATAGGCGGCGTGGCATCCGATTGTTGCGCGGTTTGGGATTGTGCGGTGGCACCACAGGCAGCCAATACGGGCAATACGCCCAGCCATAATGCTTTTTTCAACATCGGGTCTCCTTATTTGAAAATAAACGGAATTAGCAGTTTAATCAAGAAAACTGCCCTATATAAAAGCTTTTACGCAATTATAAAAATATGAACGTTTACTAAACTATGTAAGATATTTGATAATTAATCTTGTTTGTTATATAGTAACATAACATTTACAGCCCATTCAAGCCATCCGCTGCGTTTATGCCCTAGCGCATCGCGCAGCCTGTTTACCGGAGCCCTATCATGCAGGTTTTATCCTCACTCAAAAGCGCCAAACAGCGCCACCGCGACTGTCAAACCGTGCGCCGCCGCGGCAAAGTGTATGTGATTTGCAAAAGCAATCCGCGCTTTAAGGCACGCCAGCGCTGACGCGCACACCGGCGCCGCTACACGCCCGCATCATGCGGGCGTTTTATTATGCCCGACACACTTTTAAAAGCTGTATCCGCGCACCGATTTATGCGAAAATAGCCGCCGTTTTGCGCCGGATGCCGTCATGCATTCGTTTTTCACCACCGGATACCGATGTTATGAGTCAAGAAACCGCTTTGGGCGCCGCTTTGAAGTCTGCCGTGCAAACCATGAGCAAGAAAAAGCAGACCGATATGATTGCCGACCATGTGTACAACAAATACGATGTGTTCAAACGCTTCAAACCGCTGGCCTTGGGCATAGACCAAGACCTGATTGCCGCCATGCCGCAGTTCGACCCGGCACTGATTGCCCGTGTGCTCGCCAACCACTGCCGCCGCCCGCGCTACCTGAAAGCCCTGGCCCGCGGTGGCAAACGCTTTGACTTGAACAACCGTTTCAAAGGCGAGGTCACCCCTGACGAACAGGCCGTGGCACAACAGCACCCGCTGGTGCAGTCCGCCCACAAACCGGCGGAAGAAACTGCCGCCACAGAAGCGCCCGATACCGCAGCCGTACCGCCCGGCGACACCGCTACCGAAGCCTGATATAGTCGACTAACACAGAACGAGACAAGGCAGCAAGCCGCAGACAGTACAGATAGTACGGAGCTGATTTTGTTGCCGCTTTAGCGGCTTACAAAAATCGCTCTCTTCGAGCTTGGCGCAGCAACGCCGTATCGTTCTTATTTTAAATGACTATAAGTCCACGGCCGCTGAAGCGGCCGTTTCTTTATACCATGCTGTTCGACACCCACTGCCATCTGGCCAGTCCGCCCTTGACCGACAGGCTGCCTGAAACCCTCGCCGAGGCCGCCGCCGACGGCGTGACCCGTTTTCTGGTACCGGCCACCGGTGCGCAAGACTGGCACGCCGTGGCCGCCCTGCAAAACGACCACACCTGCATTGCATTGGGCATTCACCCCTGGTTTGTCACCCGGCAGCCGCAAGACGCCCTGCCCCGCCTGGCCACACTGCTGGCGCAATACCCGCAGGCACTGGTGGGCGAAGTCGGTCTCGACCGCCTGCCGCAACACCTGGCCCACGCCGACGTGCAACAAGGCTGCTTCGATGCGCAACTGGCATTGGCACAAGAAATGCAACGCCCGGTCATCCTGCATTGCGTGCGTGCCGCCGAAGCCTGCCGCGCACGTATCCGCCACACCGGTTTTCAACATGGCGGTTTGATCCATGCTTTTTCAGGCAGCCCCGAAGAAGCACATACTTGGCTGAAACTGGGTTTTAAAATCGGCATCGGTTCCCTTCTACTCAACCCGTATGCCCGCAAAATCCGCAACACCGTGGCCGCGCTCGACTGGGGCGATATGGTGCTGGAAACCGACGCGCCGTATATGCCGCCGCAGGGCAAAACACACAACCATCCGCGCCACACCCGCCGCGTGGCTGAGGCCGTGGCCGCCATCCGCGGCTGTGACTGGCAAACCGTGGCGCAACACACCACACGCACAGCTCTGGCTCTGGTCGGCAGAACCGCATAAAACAAGCCCGGGCATATGCCCGGGCCTTTCCATCACTGCCATCTCTTTCAGGCAGCCTGACGGCACTTAATCTCCTGCCGCCAACGCCAGCATCTCCGCCGCATGTTCGCGGGTGGTGGCGGTAATGGTTTCGCCGCCGAGCATGCGTGCGATTTCGTCGATGCGCGCCTCTGCGTCCAACACGGCAATGCGGCTGACTGTGTGCCCGTCTTCGCTGTGTTTTTGTACCTGCCAATGGTGTTCGCCGCAGGCGGCCACTTGCGGCAGATGGGTCACCGCCAGCACCTGGCGGTTTTGCCCCAGCTGGCGCAAAGCCTTGCCCACGGTATCGGCCACGGCGCCGCCGATGCCGGTATCCACTTCGTCGAAAATCAGCATGGGCACGGCGTTGTAGCGGCTGGTGACCATTTGCAGGGCCAGGCTGATGCGTGCCAACTCGCCGCCGGAAGCCACTTTATTCAAAGGCCGCAGCGGCGAGCCGGGGTTGGCGGCCACCTGGTATTGCACCTGTTCACAGCCGTGGGCGCCGGGGGCGGCAGCCTGCAATTCAATGTGGAAACGCGCGCCCTGCATGGCCAAATCCTGCATATGCGCGGCGGTCTGTTCGCCCAAGCGCACGGCGGCCTCACGGCGTTTTTCGCTCAAGATTTGGGCTGCCTGAACATAAGCCGCTTCGCATTCGGCCACCGCAACAGCCAAGGCTTCCAAATCGGCCGCCGCTTCCAAATCCGCCAGCTGCGCTTCCACCGCCTGCCATTTGGCGGGCAAATCCTGCGGCTCGACGCGGTATTTGCGCGCCAGGCCCATCATCTCCTGCATGCGCGCCTCTTGCGCCTGCAACAGGTGTTCGTCCATATCGATGCGGTCGGTGGCATCGCGTATGCCCGCGCCCACTTCGGCCAGTTCGGCTTCCACCGCATCGAGCAAGTCCAGGCTCTCTTGCAGCTGCGGCACCGCTTTCAGCAAGGGGCTGATCCACTGGCGGCAGCGGTGGACGCCGCTTTGCAGGCCCTGGTCGCCATCGATGAGTTCGCTCACCGCTTCGGCCGCCTGCATCAGTTCGGCGGCATGGCTCAAAACATCGTGGCTGCGGCTGATGTCTTCCCACTCCCCCGCCTGCGGCGCCAAAGCCGCCAATTCGTCGGCCTGCCATTGCAGGCGCTCGCGCTCGACGGTGAGGTTTTCGGCCTGACTTTGCGCTTCGGCCAAGCGCTGCTGCGCCTGCTGCCACGCCTGCCAGGCTTTACGCACTGCCGCGGCGGCTTCTCCGGCTTCGGCAAATTCGTCCAAAAGCTGCCGTTGCGCCGCCTCGCTGTTGAGGGAATGGTGTTCGTTTTGGCCGTGGATATCGACCAGATGGCTGCCGATGTGTTTCAGCTGCGCCACGGTGACGGTTTGGCCGTTGATATAACTGCGGCTTTTGCCCTTGGCATCCATAATGCGGCGGATGCTCAATTCGTGCTCGTCCTCACCCAGCAGGCCCTGCTCGCGTAACAGGCTTTGCAAGGCGGGCAGCGCCTCGGTATCAAACAGCGCCGACAATTGCGCCTCGGCGGCACCGTGACGAATCTGACCGTAATCGGCCTTGTCGCCCAAGAGCAGGCCCAGGGCATCGAGGGTAATCGATTTGCCCGCGCCGGTTTCGCCGGTAAGCACGGTAAAGCCGCCCTGAAAATCCAGGTGCAGGCTGTCGACCAAAACAAAATCACGCAATGACAAAGCCAAAAGCATGGTGTTTCCTTATTTATTGATGGATTTTCAGGCAGCCTGACATACATCAGGCTGCCTGAAAACAATCGTTGTAGGTCGGCTCTCCGAGCCGACTTGATGGTTTTGTGCGTCGGCTCGGAGAGCCGACCTACGGCGCCTGCATCCGCACCGCCTGCGTGGGTGCAAGCACCCCACTCAAATCAGCTGTTCGCCCCAATGCAGTTTCTGGCGCAGGGTTTTGTAATACTCGTAGCCCACCGGATGCAGTACGCGCAAGGTGTTGCGGTAGCGGCTGATGGCGATGCGGTCCAGACTCATCACATCAATAAACGACTGGCCGTCGAAATGCACGCGCGCGTCCACGCCTTTGGTCACCAAAATCTCAATTTCGCTGGTATCGCTTACCGCAATCGGGCGGTTGGTCATGGATTGCGGGCAGATGGGCACCAGGCTGAAGGCGCGCAGGGTGGATTGCAGAATCGGTCCGCCCGCGGCCAGGGCATAGGCAGTGGAACCGGTGGGCGTGGAGACGATTAGGCCGTCGGAGCGTTGGGTATAGACGAATTCGCCATTGATAAACACTTCAAATTCAATCATCTGTCCCACGCCGCCGCGGCTGAGCACCATATCGTTGAGCGCCAGCGATTTTTTGATTTCCTCGCCGTCGCGCCACACCGAGGTTTCCAGCAGGATGCGTTCTTCGGGCAGGTATTTGCCGGTGAGCATGCCGGCGATTTCGTCCATCATGTTTTCGCGCGGCACTTGGGTGAGAAAGCCCAAATGGCCTTGGTGCACGCCGATGAGCGGCACGCGGTAGGGCGCCAGCTTGCGCGCCACCGACAGCAAAGTGCCGTCGCCGCCCAAGACCACCACCAAATCGCAGCGGCGGCCCATATCGTCTTTGCTGATGATTTGGCACAAAGGCTGTTGCGCTTCGTCCATCAAGCCCTCGGCCACGGCTTCGGCATCAACGTAGATATGGATATCGTGGCGATAAAAAAATTCCACCAAATCAAACAGCGTCTGCCGGATATTGGGGGTATTGGGGCGCGTAACCACGCCGATGTGCTGGAATTGGCTGTTCATGGCATGCGAAAAGGCGGACAAAACGGCGGCCATTTTACCTTGTTTGCCGGGTGGGCGTCATGGCCTTTGTGGTTCAAGTCCTCGACAGGCTGCCTGAAAAAAACAGGACGAAAAAACAGAGAGCCCTGCGCAATAGCGACAACACACAACAGTATTTCAGGCAGCCTTGCGCCCGTTCATCCGTTTATTCCGTCGCCCGCGCGCGCATCAGGCGGGCGACGCCTTGGGTGCGGCGCACGCAGGTCCAGGCCGTGCCTGCCGCCATCAGCCACAAAGCAGCTTGCAAGCTGTAGAGCGAGGGGCGGTAATACACTTCCACCGCGCCCAGCAGGCAGGCCGCGGTCAAGAGCGCCATGCGGTGTTGCTTGGCCATGGGCCCGGCAAAGGACTGGGCAAAGCCGAGGCTGCCGCCGAATACGCGGATATAGGCCGTGCCCATGGCCAGCAGCGCCGTCAGCCAGCCCAGCCAGCCCCAACCGGCGGCATAACCCAGGGCCACCAGCAAAAAACTGTCGGCCACGCGGTCGGGGAATTCGTTGAATATTTCGCCCACCGCGGTTTTCTTGCCGCCTTCCACCGCCACCATGCCGTCGAGCAGATTGCACAAGAGCCGCAGCTGGATGCACAGCGCACACAAC
Source organism: Neisseriaceae bacterium HSC-16F19 (assembly GCF_024171525.1). Classification (GTDB taxonomy): domain Bacteria; phylum Pseudomonadota; class Gammaproteobacteria; order Burkholderiales; family Neisseriaceae; genus JALJZY01. The sequence continues at coordinate 128,672 of NZ_JALJZY010000004.1, read as the reverse complement.
AGCAAGGATGCCACCGACTGGCTCAAGGCCAAGGCCAGTGCGCCCACGGCGGCAAATACGGCGCTCAACAGTGAAATCTGGTTGGGTGTCGGCGTTTGCCGCGCCGCCAGCCAGGCGGCAAAACGCACCATCAGGGGATGGCCGCGGGCGGAAATGGGTCGGCGGTTTTCGGGTTCGCTCATCGTTATTCCCTAAAATCTACGGAAAAAATCCGCCGCCTTCACAAGCGGCGGCGGATACGGCTCAGGGATTCATAATCCGCGCCAGCAGCGCGTTTTCCTTGCCCTGCATATCGGGGATTTTCACCTGAATGCCGTTGCCGGGCGCCACGTCTATGGCTTCGCCTTTGCGCGTCATCGCTGCGAGCACGCGGGTCTGGTTGCCTTGCGGGTGGATGATTTCCAGGGTATCGCCCACGGCAAAACGGTTTTTCACTTCCACCGTAGCCCAGCCTTCGGCGTCAATCTCGGTGACTTGACCGACAAACTGGCTTTGTTTGGCCAGTGAATGCCCGGCCAGATAGTTTTGGTAATCCTGGGTTTGGTGGCGCTCCAAAAAACCGGAGGTGTAGCCGCGGTTGGCCAAGCCTTCCAATTCGGCGAGCAGGCTGTAATCAAAAGGCTTGCCGGCTACGGCGTCGTCAATGGCTTTGCGATAAGCCTGCGCCACGCGGGCGACGTAATACACCGATTTGGTGCGCCCTTCCACTTTGAGGCTGTCGACACCGATTTGGGCCAGCTTGGCCACCTGCTCGATGGCGCGCAAGTCTTTGGAATTCATGATGTAAGTGCCGTGTTCGTCTTCCATAATCGGCATGTATTCGCCGGGGCGGTTGGCTTCTTCAATCAAAAAGACTTTATTCGCTTCCGGATGGCGCGCCTGACCGTTGATGCCTTCAAAAGCGGCATTGGCTTCTTCTTGGGCGCGGTTGAAATCAAAGCCTTGCAAGAGCTTGGCATCGCCCATTTCGTCAACCTCGCTGCCGTGCACTTTATAGTCCCAGCGGCAGGCATTGGTGCAGGTACCCTGATTGGGGTCGCGATGGTTGAAATAGCCGGAAAGCAGGCAACGGCCGGAATAGGCAATGCACAAAGCGCCGTGCACAAACACTTCCAGCTCGATATCCGGGCATTCTTGGCGGATTTCGGCAATCTCGTCCAAGCTCAGCTCGCGCGACAAAATAATGCGCTCCACGCCGATGTTTTGCCAAAATTTCACGCCCCAGTAATTGGTGGTATTGGCCTGCACGGAAAGGTGTATCGGCATATGCGGCCACTTCTCGCGCACCTGCATGATCAGGCCGGGGTCGGCCATAATCAGCGCATCGGGCTGCATGGCAATCAAGGGCGCCATATCCGCCATAAAGGTTTTCAGCTTGCTGTTGTGCGGCAGGGTGTTGACGGTGAGAAAAAACTTTTTGCCGCGCGCGTGCGCCTCGGCAATGCCCTGCTCCAGCACCGGCAGCTTGGCAAATTCGTTGTTGCGCGCACGCAGGGAATAGCGCGGCGAACCGGCATAAACGGCATCGGCACCGTAATCAAAGGCGGCGCGCATGCGCTCGAGGCCGCCGGCGGGCAGCAGTAATTCGGGGGATTTCATGGTGTGTGTGACTCGTGTGTTTCCGGGGATGGCATGGGATGCAGGCGGATGATGTCCTGCCAGTCGGCGCAGGGCTCGCGGCGGTAGCGCACTTGGTCGGCCAGCTCTTCGGCGTTCAAATAACCGTCGCGGTTTTGATCCAAACGGGCAAATTCGGCGGCATCGCCCAAACGAAAGGCCACAAAAAAATCACCCACCGCGGCACGGCGCCATTCGGCGCGGCTCAAGCGGCGGTCTTGGTTGCCGTCGTTGCGGGCAATCAAGGCGGCCTCGGGCGGCATCTGCCTACAGGCTGCGGCGGTAGCCGGTATCAGCAAAGCGGCAAAAACCATGCCGAGGCCAAGTACCCTGTGCTGCTTCATCATCTTTCAAAACGCTCCCACTTTTTCAGGCAGCCTCAGCCGCCTGCGAAAGCGGCATTATATAGTCATTTAAAATTAAGAACGATACTGCGTTGCTGCGCCTTGCCGTACTATCTGTACTGTCTGTCCCACGGGACTTCGCTGCGCTCGCGGCTTTTTTGCTGCCTTGTCTCGTTCTTATTTTATTCGACTATACCGTTTCGCACCGCCTACATCAGCAGCATCTGTGCATCCGTCACATAGGGGTTGTCGCTGTCCCACACATAGCCTGCCAAAACGGCGCTGATCATATTGCGCGCATCCTCACCGGCATGCGGGCGGAACAGCAGATCTTGGAAGCGGCCTTCATACCAGGCATTGACATAGGCGTGAAACACATTCACACCTTGAGCGAGCGGCACGGCATAGTCCCGCTGCCAATCCACCGCCGCGCCGTTGAGCTGGCGTATTAATACGGATACCGCCAGTTTGGCCGAGTGCACGGCGATGGTGATGCCGGAAGAGAAAACCGGGTCCAGAAAACCGGCGGCATTGCCCAATAAGGCAAAATGGCGGCCGTGCACGGACTGTACCGCCGAGGAATAACCGGGCAGATAAAAGAAAGGCACATCGTTGTCCCATTGCGCTTGGGCCAGTATGCGTGCCACATCCGGCATTTCCGCCACACAGCGGCGCAAAATGGCCGCCGATGCGCGCACATCGCCGAAACGCTCCGCTTCGCCCACCACGCCGATAGAAGTGCGGCCGTTGCTGAACGGAATCAGCCACAGCCACACATCCCGGTGCTGCGGATGAATGGCCACCAGATTTTTATTGCGGTCGAAGGCCGGGTCGGTGATGTGGTCGTCGATATGGGTGAAATGCACCTGCCGCAGCGGCACACCCGCCGGCTGCTCCCAACCCAAAAGCCGCGGCAGCGCACGGTAATGGCCGCTGGCATCGAGTACGAAGCGCGCATCCACACGGTAATGGCTGCCGTCTTCGCGCAACACCCGCAGGCGCACGCCGCTGCCGCTGTTGTCCAAGGCATCCACATGTTCGCCAAAACACACCACCGCACCCTGCGCCGCCGCCGCGCGGATTAGCAAATCGTCGAAACGGTCGCGCTGCACATTGAAAGCCGTGCCCGGGCCGGGGCCGTATTTGGCGGTAAAATCATAAGCGGCATAGCGTCCGTCCCAACTGAAGGCCATGCCGTTTTTATATTGGAAACCTTGGGCGGCCTGCACCAGCGGCAGCATGCCCGCCTGCTCCAGAATTTCCATGGCATAGGGCAGCAGGCTCTCGCCCACCACAAAGCGCGGGAAATGCTGTTTCTCCAACACCCGCACCTCGAAACCGGCCCGCACCAGCATGGCCGCAGCCACCGCACCGGCCGGCCCGGCACCGATAATCGCCACATCGCATTGTTCCGTATCCATCCATACCTCCCTCGGCAATTTGCATTCATACAGACAAAGCGGCACCTGCCCTTTGTCATTCCATTGCCATTATAGCGTTTTGCCGCCCAAACAGCGGTATAATCCGCGCCTTGTCCGTTTTTGCCCGCCTGTGTATGTCTGCCGCGCCCGCCCGCATCAACCACCAGCCCGCCCTGCTGCTCTCGGCCACGCCCTGGCGCGAAAGCAGTCTGCTGGCGGAGCTCTTCAGCCGCGATTACGGCCGTGTGTGCGTGGTGGCGCGCAGCGCGCGCAAACGCCAGAGCGAGCTGCGCGGGGTGCTGGTGCCGTTTGTGCCGGTATCCGTGTCCTGGTACGGCAATCAGGAAATCAAAACCCTGCACCGGGCCGAATGGCTGGGCGGCTGGCCGCAACCGCAGGGGCGCGCGCTCTTCAGCGCACTCTACGCCAATGAGCTGGTGCTCAAACTCACCGCACGCGAAGACCCGCATCCGCCGCTTTACGATGCCTTGGCCGAAGTTTTGCGCCATATTGCCGGGGACAACACCGCCGCCGCCCTGCGCCGTTTTGAGTGGCAGCTCTTGCGCGAACTGGGCTTTGCTCCCGACATCGGCCGCGACGAACACCGCCAGCCCATAGACGCCGATGCCCGTTACTGGCTGCGTCCCGAACATACGCCTGTGCGCCTGGAAGCGTCCGGCCCACCCCCCGCAGACGGCATCTGCGTGCATGGCCGTACCCTGCTGGCACTGGCGCAACACGGCGGACACGACACCCGCACCGCCCAGGAAGCCCTGCAACTGACCCGTATGCTGCTGGACTTCCGCCTGCCCGGCGGCATTCACAGCCGCCGTATTTTGCAGCAGCTCAATGCGTATGCGCGGGCGGTTTGACGCTTTTTTCTGCTTTCAGGCAGCCTCAACAAGCTGCCTGAAATATTTCACCAAGGCTGTAGGTCGGATACTTGTATCCGACAGATCAATCATTTCCAGAAGCCTTAGCCAATGTCGGATTCAAGAATTCGACCTACGGCTGTTCATCCCAAAAATCCACGGCAGGGTTGATGACGGGTTTGACGATGCCGCTGCGCACGGCGAAGTCGCCGAAGCCTTCGCCCTCCTCACGGTTTTGCGCCCAAGCGCCTATCCATTGCGCCAGTATCGCCAGAATTTCCGCCTCGGTGATGTTTTCCTTAAACAGGCGCGGGATGCGTGTGCCTTCGCGGTTGCCGCCGGTGTAGAGGTTGTAGCGGCCTATGGCTTTGCCCACCAGGCCGATTTCCGCCAGCATGGCGCGGCCGCAGCCGTTGGGGCAGCCGGTCACGCGCAGCACGATGTGATCGTCGGCCAGGCCGTGTTCGGCCATCAGTGCATCCACCTGGTCGATAAACTGCGGCAAAAAGCGTTCCGCCTCGGCCATGGCCAGCGGGCAGGTGGGCAGGGACACGCAGGCCATGCTGTGTTCGCGCTGCTTGGTCACGCTGTCGCTGATCAGGCCGTGGGCGCGGGCGATTTTTTCGATTTTGGCTTTGTCCTTGGGCGCGACATTGGCCACAATCAGGTTTTGGTTGGCGGTCAGACGGAAATCGCCGCGGTGTATTTCGGCGATTTTGCGCACGCCGGTTTTGAGCGGGCGGCCGGGATAGTCCAGCAGACGGCCGTTTTCGATAAACAGGGTTAAATGCCACAGGCCCTCTTCGCCCTTGACCCAGCCGATGCGGTCACCGCGGGAGGTGAAATGATAGGGGCGCACCGGCTCGAAACGCGCGCCCATGCGCTGTTCCACTTCGGCAATAAAATTGTCCAAGCCTTTGTTGATCAGGGTGTAGCGGGTTTTGGCGTTTTTGCGGTCGCTGCGGTTGCCCCAGTCGCGCTGCACCGACACCACCGCCGCGGCGCAAGCCAGCACTTTGTCCAAGGGCACAAAACCGAATTCCTGCGCGGTATTGGGAAAGGTTTTGTGGTTGCCGTGCTCCATCGACAGGCCGCCGCCCACCAGCACGTTAAAGCCCGCCAGCCGGCCGTTTGCGCCGATGGCGACGAAATTCAAATCGTTGGCGTGCAAATCGACATCGTTGTGCGGCGGGATCACCACCGTGGTTTTGAATTTGCGCGGCAGATAGTGTTTGCCCAACACCGGCTCGACGGCATCGCCGCTGTCGGCACGCTCGGGCACCGCGTGTTTGCCGGTGGTCTCGGTGCTCGCCACTTTTTCGCCGTCCAGCCAGATGTCGGCATAGGCGGTGGTTTGCGGCAGCAGGGCTTCGCTGATTTTTTTCGCCCACTCGTAAGCCTCGCGGTGCAGGGCGCTTTCCACCGGATTGCTGGTGCACAAGACGTTGCGGTTGACGTCGCCGGCGGTGGCGATACTGTCCAAACCCAGTTTGTGCAGCCATTGGTGCATGGTCTTGATGTCTTTTTTGAGCACGCCGTGGTATTGAAAGGTTTGGCGGTTGGTCAGGCGGATGGAGCCGTAGAGCGTGTGTTCGCCGGCAAAACGGTCTATGCCCAGCCATTGCTCAGGGCTGATGATGCCGCCGGGCAGACGGCAGCGCAGCATGACGTTTTTATTCGGTTCCAGTTTTTGTTCCAGACGCTCGGCACGGATGTCGCGGTCGTCCTGTTCGTACATGCCGTGGAAACGGATGAGCTGGAAATTGTCGCCCTGAAAGCCGCCGGTGAGCTGCTCGCCCAGGTCTTGGGCAATGGTGCCGTGCAGGTAGTCGCTCTGTTCTTTCAGGCGTTCGTTATCGGAAGGTTGGGCGGGCTTGGACATGGTGGGGTTCCTTGGTATCGGTTGGGTGGTCGGTTTACGGGGGTGTTTTTTTTGCGTCGGGCATGAATGCCCGACCTACGGCGGCTGCCTGAAAACCAAAACATTGCCGTAGGTTGGGTTGAAAACCCAACATTTGAGCAACGCTTAGGGGTTGTTGGGTCTGCGACCCAACCTACGGCTCTACGCTGCGCGCAGAATGACGGGGTGCTGTCATCCTGCGCGCAGTCGCAGGATCTTGTTTGTTTTGTCTGGCATCAATGCCCGACCTACGGCTTTCATCGTTTCAGGCAGCCTTTATTAATAAACATCACGCTGATAGCGTTTTTCCTGGCGCAATTCGTCCAAAAATTCGTCGGCATCGTCGCGGCTCATGCCGCCTTGTGCGGCGATTACCTCAATCAGCGCCGTTTCCACATCTTTGGCCATGCGCGCGGCGTCGCCGCAGACATATACATGCGCGCCCTGTTGCAGCCATTGCCACACTTCGGCGGCCTGTTCGCGGATTTTGTGCTGCACATAGACCTTCTCTTCCTGGTCTCGCGACCAGGCAAAATGGTAGCGGTGCAGATAGCCGTCTTTGGCCAGCTGCTGCCATTCGGTTTGATATAGAAAATCCTCGCTGGCGTGCGGGTTGCCGAAAATCAGCCAGTTGCGTCCCTCGGCCCCGCGGGCGGCGCGTTGTTGCACAAAGGCGCGGAAGGGGGCGATGCCGGTGCCGGAACCGATCATAATCACCGGTGCGGCGTCGTTTTCAGGCAGCCTGAAATTCGGATTCGGCTCCACAAATACGCGGATACTGCTGTCTTCCTCGGCGCGGCGGGTCAGAAAACCGGATGCACCGCCCTCGCGGCTGTGGCCGTTGTGCCGGTAATGCAAGGCGCCCACGGTCAGGTGGACTTCTTCGCCCACTTCGTCCTGCGCGGACGAGATGGAATACAGGCGCGGCGTGAGCGGGCGCAGCAGGCCGCGCAATTGCTCGGCGCTCAGTACCGCCGGATATTGCTGCACGATGCCGACGATGGGATGGGCCTGCACAAAGGCATTGATGTCCTCGCCGATGGCCGCATCCAGCGCCGGATTTTGGGCGATGGCGGCATAGCCGCGTACAAATTGCGGCGTGTTTTGGGTGATTTCCAAGTCGTGTATCAGCGCTTCGCGCAAGGCAGCGTCTTCCGCCAAACCAACGGCGGCCAGGATTTCGTCCGCCAGTGCCGGGTCGTTGTCGAACCACACACCGAGTGCGTCACCCGCCTGATATTGCAAGCCCGAACCGGCCAAATCCAATTCGATATGGCGCACGTCTTTGTCCGAATAACGGCCGGTGATTTTCTGGCGCGTCAGCAAGGTGGCGGCAAAGGGGTTTTCTTTGTTGTAGGCGGCGGCAGACACCGGTGCCGCTGCCGTGGCGGCCGTGTTCGGGCTGTGCGGTGCCAGCGCCTGCACGGTGCTGACGATGTGCTGTACCCATGCTGCGGCGGCAGCCTGATAATCCAAATCGCATTCGCCCGCATCGGCCAGACGGGTGGCGCCCAGTGCCGCCAGCCGTTCGTCGAAATCGCGCGCGGCGCCGCAGAATTTGGGATAGCTGCTGTCGCCCAAGCCCAAGACCGCAAATTGCAGGCCCTTGAGTTGGGGCGCTTTTTTGCCGTGCAGGAATTTGTGCAGGCTCACCGCTTCTTCCGGCGGCTCGCCCTCGCCCTGGGTGGAGCTGACCAGCAGCAAGACCTGCTCCTCGGCCAGGTTTTTCGGCTTGTAATCGGCGGCACCGATATGGCGGGCGGCAATGCCTTGGGCCTTCAAGGCTTCGGTCAGTTCGGCGGCCACGCCACGGGCATTGCCGGTTTGCGAAGCCGACAATACCGTCACCTGCAAGGGTGCGGCGACGCTGCTGTCGGGCACTGGCTCCGCAGCCGCCACGGGCGCCGCGGCGCTGCCGGACCTGGCCCAGCAAAAACCGGAGAGCCACGCCAGTTGCAGGGTGTCGAGACTGTCCAGCTGTTTTAATAATTCGGAAGGTAGCGGATTCATGGTGTTCCTTGTGTGTTTGCCTTAAATCTCAAACGCGTCTTGGCTCTCGTCACCGCTGATCATGCCCGCGGCCACGGTGTGGTTGGTGGCCTCGTCTATCAGGATAAACGCGCCGGTGGCGGGGTTTTGTGCATACGTGGTGGCGTGTATCGGCTGCTGGGTGGCCAAGGTGACGCGGCCGATGTCGTTGATGTGCAGCGTTTCGGCAGACGCGGCGCGGCTTAAGGTGTGCACGTCCCACACCGAATGGATTTGGCGGATTTTGGCGCCGGTGGTCTGCGTGCCGTGTTTGAGCAGGTATTTGCGCGCCGGATTGAGCGGAATGTCGTCAAACCAACACAGCGCCGCCTGCATGCTTGAGCGCGATGGCAGCGGCTGGTCGGCGGCCACCAGCGCATCGCCGCGGGAAATGTCCAAATCGGTGTCCAGCGTAAGCGTCAGCACCGCCCCCGCTTCGGCCTGTTGTGCCGCGCCTGCCGGGGTATAAATCTGCGTAATCCGCGCCGTTTTGCCGGAAGGCAGGGCTTGAACGGTGTCGCCGACTTTCAGGCAGCCTGCTTCCAAACGCCCTTGGTAGCCGCGGAAATCGTCGCTGCTGCTGCCGTCTTGGCGGGCGACGCGCTGCACCGGAAAATGCGCGGGCAGGCGGCGCATATCGCGGCGGCCTTGCGGCAGCCCTTCCAACAGCGGCAGCAGGGCCTCGCCCTCATACCAGGGCGTGTGTGCGCTTGGGGTGACGATATTGTCGCCGCCCAAGGCGCTGATGGGCAGGAAATGCACGGCGGCCTGCAAGCCGATTTGCCGGGCCAGGTCTTGGTAGGCGGCAACGATGCGTTCGTAAACGGCGCGGTCAAAGGCGAGCAGGTCCAGCTTGTTGACCGCCACAATGATGTGCGGCGTGCCCAGCAGTTTCAAAATGGCGCTGTGGCGGCGGGTTTGCGGCAGCAGCACGGCCCCTCCGTCGGCCACGTCCACGCGGGTGGCGTCAATCAGGATGATGGCGGCGTCTGCGGTGGATGCGCCGGTGACCATATTGCGGGTGTATTGTTCGTGCCCCGGCGTGTCGGCAATGATGAATTTGCGTTTCGCGGTGGCGAAATAGCGGTAGGCCACATCGATGGTGATGCCCTGCTCGCGCTCGGCGGCCAGGCCGTCGGTGAGACTGGCGAAATCGGGGGTTTCGCCGTTTTGCGCGGCGGCATCGAGCTTGGCGGTCTGGTCGGCCAGCAGGGTCTTGCTGTCGTAGAGCAGGCGGCCGATTAAGGTGGATTTGCCGTCGTCCACGCTGCCTGCGGTGATAAAACGGAGTACGGAAGCGCTCATGGGTGTTCTCTTTGTTTAAGGTGGTGTTGGTCTGTAAGGCTGCCTGAAAGGCTGTACGGGCTGTAGTTTGGGTTGCCCAATCCAATATTTTTTGGAGAAGTGTTGGTTTTTTTTGTTGTTTTTTGTTGGGTCTTCGACCGACTCAAAAATAACCCTGCTTTTTGCGCTCTTCCATAGCCGCTTCCGATGTGCGGTCGTCCATGCGCGTGGCACTGCGTTCCGATACCGTGGCCGCCGCCGTTTCCGCAATAATCGCTTCCGGCGTGGCGGCGGTGCTCGCCACCGGGCAGGTACAGGAAATATCGCCTACGGTGCGGAAACGCACGCTGCGGATTTCGGAGACTTCGTTGTCCCGCTTCGGTGTGAGTTCCGTTACCGGCACCAGCAAATCGCCGCGCGCCACCACTTCGCGTTGGTGGGCGTAATAAATCGGCGGCAGCGCCAGCCCTTCGCGGGCGATGTATTGCCAGACGTCCAATTCCGTCCAGTTGGAAATCGGGAACACGCGCATGTTTTCACCGGCAAACAGGCGCGTGTTATACAGCGACCACAATTCCGGACGCTGGTTTTTCGGGTTCCATTGGCCGAATTCGTCGCGGAAGGAAAAAATGCGCTCTTTGGCACGCGCTTTTTCCTCATCGCGGCGCGCCCCGCCCATCAGCGCATCGAAACCGTGCGCTTCTATGGTTTCCATCAGCGTCACCGCTTGGGCGGCGTTGCGCGAAGCCAGCTCGTGACGCAATACCACCGTGCCTTTGCGTATGGATTCCTCCACGCTGCCCACCACCAGCTCCACCCCGGTGGCCGCCACGGTTTGGTCACGAAAGGCAATCACTTCCGGATAATTGTGGCCGGTATCGACATGCACCAGCTTGAACGGCAGCTTCAGGGCGCGGCCTTCGATGGCAAACGCTTTTACCGCCAGCGCCAGCAGCACCACGCTGTCTTTGCCGCCGGAAAACAGCAGCGCGGGATTTTGGGCGGTGGCAATCACCTCGCGGATGATGTAGATGCTCTCCGCTTCCAAGTCATCCAGATGTTCGTTTTGAATAGACATTGTGTTTCCTTAATCTGTTTTTCAGGCAGCTTTCCGGGTAGTTCAAAGCGCCTGATCAAGATCCTGCGACTGCGCGCAGGATGACCACAGTTAACCGTAGGTCGGCTCTCCGAGCCGACTTGATACCGATGCGTCGGCTCGGAGAGCCGACCTACCTTGGCGTTGTCCGCAGGTTTATTTGTGCAAACCGCATTCTTTGCTGTCGCGGCTCTCCCACCACCAGCGCCCGGCGCGGATGTCTTCGCCCAAGCGCACCGGGCGGGTGCACGGCTCGCAGCCTATGCTGGGATAGCCCTGGCGGTACAAGGCATTGACGGGTACGTCGTGTGTGCGGACATAGGCCCATACCTCGGCCTCCGTCCAGTCGTAAATCGGGTTGTATTTGGCCATGCCGCGCGCGGCATCGGTTTCGGCCAAGGGCAAGGCTTCGCGGGTGGGCGACTGTTCGCGGCGCTGGCCGGTGAGCCAGGCATCCGCCCCGGCCAGGGCGCGCTCCAAGGGTTCGATTTTGCGGATGCGGCAGCATTCCCGCCGCAAGTCCACGCTGTGGTAAAACGCGTTTTCGCCGTGGGTCTGCACATAGTGCGCCACCGCCGCCGCATCCGGCGCATACACCGCCCACGCCAGTTGCGGATAACGCTGCGGCACTTGTGCCAGCAAGGCCAGCGTTTCGGCATTCAGACGACCGGTCTGCAAGGTAAAAACGCTGATGGGCAAAGCCTGGGCGGCAATCACATCGGTTAACAGCATGTCTTCCGCCGCCAGACTGCTGGCCAAGCGGACATCTTGATGCCCGGCGGCAATGTGGCGCAGGCGTTCGGCCAGTACCGCAGTTTTGGCGGGCAGTGCCGCCAGCACGTCTGTGCCGGGTTCGGGTATCTGCCATAGTGTGGGTTTGGGCATGTTGGTGTTCTCTTTTTTAATCTGTTTTGTTTTTCAGGCAGCCTTGAAAAGCCTGCCTGTCTTTATTTTCAAGGCCCAGAGCTTGTTTTCAACTCGAAAAAGGCTACCTGAAACGATAAGGGCGTCTGTGTTCCCTCGCCCGCGGGAGAGGGCTAGGGAGAGGGCTGTGAACGGCTGTCTGTATTTTGAGTGGCTTACTGCAAGCACAAACGTTTAGCCCTCTCCCCAACCCCTCTCCCACGGGCGAGGGGCTTACGTTGCCGATGCTGTTCACATTGCCGGATGCAAGCTGAGAATATTCTCCAAACAGTAATGCGTTTGCGCGGGAGTAGCGCAGCGGACTTGCGCAGCTCATCACTTCGGTGTGCCTGAATTCTTTCAGGCAGCCTTATTAGGCTGAAACCACGCCAGTTCCCGATGCAGCGCCGCGGTCTCGCCCACCACAATCAGGGCCGGGGCCGGGGCTTGGGCGGCCAGCTGCGGCAGTTCGGCCAAAGTTCCGCCCAAAACCTGCTGCGTCGGCAAGGTGCCGTGGGAAATCACCGCCACCGGCGTGTCTGCCGCGCGGCCGTGCGCCAACAGGTTTTCGACGAGCTCGGCCGCTTTAATCGTGCCCATATACACCACCAGCGTCTGATTGCCCTGCGCCAGCGTCTGCCAATGCAGTTCGCGGCCGTCGGGCTGGCAATGGCCGGTCACCAACATGGCCGTTTGCGCACGGTCGCGGTGGGTCAGCGGAATGCCCGCATAGGCGGTGGCGGCCAGCGCGGCGGTGACGCCGGGCACCACCACATAGGGAATGCCGTGCGCGCGCAGCGCCTGCAATTCTTCGGCGCCGCGGCCAAAGACAAAGGGGTCGCCGCCTTTAAGCCGCACCACGCGTTTGCCCTGTTGCGCCAGTTCCACCAGCAGGCGGTTGGTTTCGGCCTGCTGCACGCTGTGATTGCGCGCGCGTTTGCCGACAAAAATTTTCTCCGCATCGCGGCGCACCAAATCCAGCACCTGCTCGGACACCAAGGCGTCGTAGAGCACCACATCGGCTGCCTGAATGTGTTGCAGACCTTTCAAGGTCAGCAAACCGGCATCGCCGACACCGGCACCGACCAAGGCTACGGAACCGCCTGTCGGGGCGCTGTCATGCAAAAGCTGCTGCAAAACCTGTTCCGCCGCCACCGCATCGCCCTGCTCGTGCAAGAGTTGGTATTGCGGATGGGCGAATACGCCCTCCCAAAAACGGCGCCGTTGCGCCACATCGGCGAATTTCTCCTTCACCCGGCCGCGCCACTGCCCGGCCTGTGCCGCCACCGCACCCAAATGCTGCGGCAGCAGGCTTTCCAATTTTTCCCGCCACAAACGCGCCAGCACCGGTGCCTGCGCATTGCTGGACACCGCAATCTGTACGGGGCTGCGGTCAATCACCGCGGGCACGATAAAGCTGCACAACTCGGCCTCGTCCACCACATTGCACAAGCGGCAACGCGCTTCGGCTGCCTGAAACACGGTGCGGTTCAAATCCGCGTCCGCACTGGCGGCGATGGCCAGAAATACCGTGTCCAGCTGTTCGGGCGCAAAGCCTTCGGCCAGCCATTCAAACTGTTTTTCTGCGTAGAGCGCCTGCAATTCGGCGTGCAGACGCGGCGCCACCACCCGCACCTGTGCCTGTGCTTTGAGCAACATGCGGATTTTGCGCGCCGCCACCGTGCCGCCGCCCACCACCAGCACCGGGCGGTTTTGCAGGTTGGCAAATAGGGGGAATGTGTTCATGAAATTCTGGGGGCAGCTGCTCTTGCGGCAGGCTGTATGGGTTGCAAACGGGGCGCATCGTAGTGTTTTTGCAGGCCGTTTGAAAAAGAACCCTTGTTTCTATGCTTAGAAGAAAAAACACTAAGCGCCCGCCGGGGCGCTTTAATGTTTTGACGGGAAAGCGGTTTTGATTTTTTGCAGCGAATAAATGCCAAAGACGTATAAATGGAATAAAAATCGGCAAATCAATTATTTTACGCATAAAACACGCGCTTTAGACATTTTGGCTATATCCAAAAGCCTTTTTATTCTTTGGGCGCAAGAGACGATTGCTTTAGAGTTCGCCCGGTTTTCAGGCAGCCTGAGACCTTTGCAAAACCTCATGTGCCACCACAAACATAAAACCGACGTCATTCCCGCGAACGCGGGAATCCATGGAAATATTTAAGAAATCACTATAAAACAATGGATTCATAAACAGATAGATGGATTCCCGCGTTCGCGGGAATGACGGCAGCTAAGGTTTTAGGCTGCCTGAAAGTAGTTTTGCAAAGGTTGCAGCTTGTTACTCATAAAGCTGCCTGAATACAAGAAACACAGATTCTGCGACTTCGCTGCCGCTACGCGCAGAATGACGGACTGCTGTCATCCTGCGCGCCAGTCGCAGGATCTGGATTGCCCACCAGAGAAAGCACTTGTACGGATATTCAAGTTACCCCACCCGCCCACACCCCAAACGATACCCACCATGATATTGAAATCCCCCACCATCCTGCCCGCATTCAAGCTCAGCTTCGGCATCAGCGTGTTTGCCTTGTCGCTGCTGGTGCTGCTGCCTTTTGCCATGCTGCTCTTCACGGTGCAGGGCATGGGCTGGCGGGATTTTTGGGCCGCCATTCTGGAGCCCAGGGTGCTGTTTGCGGTGTGGCTGACCTTGAAAACCGCTTTTCTGGCGGCGCTGACCAATGTGTTTTTCGGCACCCTCATCGCCTGGGTGCTGGTGCGTTATGACTTTCCCGGCCAAAAACTGGTGAATGCGCTGGTGGACCTGCCCTTTGCCCTGCCGACGGCGGTGACCGGCATTGCGCTGGCCACGCTGTACGCCCCCAACGGCCTCATCGGGCAATGGTTTCCCTTCAAAATCGCCTTTACCCCGCTGGGCATCTGGCTGGCGCTGGTGGTGGTGAGCCTGCCCTTTGTGGTGCGTGCGGTGCAGCCGGTATTGGAAGAATTGTCGGCCGAATACGAAGAAGCCGCCGCCACGCTGGGTGCCGGACGTTTCACCACCCTGCGTCGGGTGGTGCTGCCGGAAATCCTGCCTGCGCTGGTGACCGGTGCCGGTATGGCTTTTGCCCGCGCCACCGGCGAATACGGTTCGGTGATTTTTGTGGCCGGCAATATCCCCATGCAGTCGGAAATTCTGCCGCTGATTATCGCCGCCAAATTCGAGCTCTTTGACATCGCCGGTGCCGGTGCCGTGGCGCTGTTTATGCTGATGATTTCCTTTGCCATTTTGTTTGCACTCAATGTGTGGCAATGGCGTTTGGGCCGGCGGACGGGGCGTTAAAAACCGCATCCTGTGTTTGTATTGGGAACTGATATGAAGCATTTAACCGAACCGCGCTGGCTGCGCCTGATTTTGATTGCCGTCGCACTGCTGTTTCTGGCGCTGATGCTGATTGTGCCGCTGTTGTCGGTGTTTTATTACGCCTTGGGCCAAGGCTGGCGGCTGTATGTGGATGCGCTCACCCATCCGGAAGCACTGCATGCCCTCAGGCTCACTTTGACCATTGCCGCCATTGTGGTGCCGCTCAATGCAGTGCTGGGCATTGCGCTGGCCTGGCTGCTGACCCGCTTTGATTTCCGCGGCAAGCAGCTTTTGACCACGCTCTTGGACTTGCCGTTTTCGGTGTCGCCGGTGGTGGCCGGTTTGATGTTCGTGCTGCTGTTCGGCGCCCACAGCACGCTGGGCGGCTGGCTGGAAAGCCACAACATCCAGATTATCTTTGCCCTGCCCGGCATGGTGCTGGCCACGCTGTTTGTCACCTTTCCGTTTGTGGCGCGCGAGCTGATTCCGCTGATGCAGGCGCAAGGCAGTCTGGAAGAAGAAGCCGCGCTGGTTTTGGGCGCCAATGCCCGGCAGATGTTCTGGCGCGTAACCCTGCCCAATATCAAATGGGCGCTGCTCTACGGCATTATTCTCACCAATGCGCGCGCCATGGGCGAATTCGGCGCGGTGAGCATGGTGTCGGGACACGTCCGCGGCCAAACCACCCTGCCTTTGCAAGTGGAAATTTTATACAACGATTACAACCTCGTCGGCGCCTTTGCCCTCTCCAGCCTGCTGGCACTACTGGCCCTGCTGACTTTGGCCTTGCAGAATTTTTTGGACTGGCGGCAGCAGAAGTTGTCGGCCAAGGCTGCCTGAAAACGCAAGGGCAAATGTAGGTCGGGCATTTATGCCCGACGACAAAGCGCAAAGCAAAAACCTGTCGGGCATCCATGCCCGACCTACTGATAAGGAGCCCCCCATGAAACACACCACCCTATCCCTGCTGCTCACCGCCCTCTTGGGTCTGGCTGCCTGTGCCCCCGATGCCGGACAAGGCGGCAACGCCGACACCCAGGGCAAAATCAGCCTGCTCAATGTTTCCTACGACCCGACGCGGGAGTTTTACCAGGAATACAACCCGCAGTTTCAGCAATACTGGCGCGAACAGCACGGCCAGGAAGTGGATATCCAGCAATCCAATGCCGGTTCCGGCAAACAGGCTCTGGCGGTGCGCAACGGTTTGAAAGCCGATGTGGTCAGCCTCGCTTTGGCCGGTGACATCGATGCCGTCAACGGCGGCGGCAAGGAACTGATTCAGGCCGACTGGCAGGCGCAGCTGCCCAATAACAGCACGCCTTACACCTCCACCATCGTGTTTTTGGTGCGCAAGGACAATCCCAAAAACATCCGCGACTGGGGCGATTTGGTGCGCGATGATGTGGCGGTGATTACCCCGAATCCGAAAACCTCCGGCGGCGCGCGCTGGAATTTCCTCGCCGCCTGGGCCTACGGCCGCCAACAAGGCGGTGACGCAGCGGCACAGGAATTTGTGCGCCAGCTGTACCGCCGCGTACCGGTGATGGACAGCGGCGCCCGCGGCTCGACCTTGTCATTTACCGAGCGCAATCTCGGTGATGTGCTCCTGGCCTGGGAAAACGAAGCCTATCTGGCGCAAAAAAGCCGCCCCGGCGAATTTGAAATCATCACTCCTTCTATTTCCATTTTGTGCGAGCCGCCGGTGGCCGTGGTGAATGCCATCGCCCAAGAAAAAGGCACAGCCGCCGTGGCGCAAGCCTATTTGGAACAACTCTATACCCCCGCCGCACAACGGCTGGCGGCCAAACATTTCTACCGCCCCAGCAACCCGGAAATCTTGGCCGAATTCAAAACCCAGTTTCCCGAAATTGCCATGGTGGAAATCGACCGTGATTTCGGCGGCTGGCAAGAAGCGCAGCAGCGTTTTTTTGCCGACGGCGGGGTGTTTGACCAGATATACAGCCAGAAATAAGGCAAGGCTGCCTGAAACATAAAACCACATGTAGGGTGAGTGCTTGCACCCACGCGCTGCCCTGTGCAAATCCATCTGACGCCAGCCGTAGGTCGGGCATTTATGCCCGACGCAAAGCCCAATCAAGATCCTGCGACTGCGCGCAGGATGACCGCAATCCGTCATTCTGCGCGCAGCGAAGCGGAGTCGCAGAATCTGTTTTATGTTTTGAGCAGCAGGCGTAGGGGGGCTTGCACCCACGCGCTGCACTGTGCAAATCCATCTGATGCTAGAACGAATGCACTGTCGGCCACCCGACAACACGCGTGGGTGCTTGCACCCACCCTACCGCCGGTTTCGCCCCCGTTACGGCCAAGGATAAAAAATGTCCATCGAAATCAAAAACCTCAACAAGCAGTTCGGCAGTTTTACCGCCTTAAACGACATCAATTTAAGCGCTGCTTCAGGCAGCCTCACCGCCCTGCTCGGTCCCAGCGGCTGCGGCAAGACCACGCTGTTGCGCATTATTGCCGGGCTGGAGGCCGCCAGCAGCGGGCAAATCCTCTTCGACGGCCAGGACGTTTCCCATTTGAGCGTGCGCGAGCGCCATATCGGTTTTATGTTCCAGCATTACGCCCTGTTCCGGCATATGAATGTAGCCGACAACATCGCCTTCGGTTTGGAAGTGCGCCCGCGCGCGCAGCGTCCGGACAAAGCCGCCATCCGCTCCCGCGTGGAAGCGCTGCTCAAACTGGTGCAGCTGGAACATCTGGCCCGTGCCTATCCAGCACAGCTTTCCGGCGGCCAGCGCCAGCGCATTGCCCTGGCGCGCGCCTTGGCCACCGAACCGAAACTCTTGCTCTTGGACGAGCCTTTCGGCGCGCTGGACGCCAAAGTGCGCAAAGAGTTGCGCGCCTGGCTCAGACAGATTCAGCAGGAATTGGGCATTACCGCGCTGTTGGTCACGCACGATCAGGAAGAAGCCCTGGAAATGGCGGATCAGATTGTGGTGATGAACCACGGCGTGATCGAGCAGATTGGCAGCGGCGAATCGCTGTATCACACGCCCAAAACCCTGTTTGTCAACGAGTTTTTGGGCGAAACCAATGCCCTGGATTTTGCCGCCATCGAGCAGGGGCAGCTCATTATCGGCGATTATCGCGAAACCCTCACCCCGCACCCCCAAGCGCGCCAGAACGTGACCGTATTTGTGCGTCCGCACGAATGGACGCTGCACCGCAGCCCCGCCCCCCAAACCATAGGCCGGGCGCAGGTGGACAGCGTGCACACCGCCGGAGCCGCCGTACAACTGCGCCTGCACTGGACGGATTTGCCCAATCCGCCCAAAGGCATCCAGGCGAGCCTGCCCCACATCGCCTACCGCCAAGCGCCGCTGCTGCCCGGCGATAGCGTATGGCTGGAGCCCAACCAAAAACAGGTGCTAAGCCTGCCGGAAATGGTGGAATTTGTGATTTGATTGCCGAACCATGTTTTCAGGCAGCCTGAAAACCCTTTTTCACCCCGGCACAGCATTTTTCATTGTCTAAAAGCGCATCTTTGGTTATAAAGCGGGTTCGTGCCGCACTGCGGCACAAATACACTACGGAACACCCTGTGACCAACCCTATAATAAGGACAGAGGCATGAGAATCGGTATACCCAAGGAGAGGCTGCCCGGCGAAACCCGGGTGGCGTGCACACCGGCAACGGTGACCCAGTTGCAGAAGCTGGGATTTGAAGTGGCGGTGGAACACGGTGCGGGCGCGGGCGCGCGCTTGGATGATGCCGCTTATGCCGCCGCCGGGGCGATGCTGGCGGAGCGCGAAGAAATCTGGCGCGCGCCTGTGATTTACAAACTCAATGCGCCCGATGCGGAAGAAATCGAACTGCTTGAAGCCGGGCAAACCCTCATCAGCTTTATCTGGCCGGCCCAGCACCCGGAACTGGTGCAGCAGCTGGCGGACAAAAAAGTCAATGTTCTGGCCATGGACATGGTACCGCGCATTTCGCGCGCGCAGTCTGTGGACGCCCTCTCCTCCATGGCCAATATCAACGGCTACCGCGCGGTGGTGGAAGCGGCCAATGCCTTCGGCCGTTTCTTTACCGGCCAGATTACTGCCGCGGGCAAAGTGCCGCCCGCGCAGGTGCTGGTCATCGGCGCCGGGGTGGCCGGTTTGGCCGCCATCGGCACCGCCAGTTCGCTGGGGGCGGAAGTGCGTGCCTTCGATACCCGCCTGGAAGTGGCCGAACAAATCGAGTCTATGGGCGGCCGTTTTCTCAAACTGGATTTCCCGCAGGAATCCGGCGGCAGCGGCGACGGTTACGCCAAGGTGATGAGCGAGGAATTTATCGCCGCGGAAATGAAGCTCTTTGCCGAACAGGCGCGCGAGGTGGACATCATCATCACCACCGCCGCCATTCCCGGCAAACCCGCGCCCAAGCTGATTACCCGCGATATGGTCGCCTCCATGAAATCCGGCTCGGTGATTGTGGATTTGGCCGCAGCCACCGGCGGCAACTGCGAGCTGACACAGCCGGGCGAATTGTTTGTTACCGACAACGGTGTGAGCATCATCGGTTATACCGATATGGCCAACCGCCTGGCCGGACAGTCGTCCCAGCTCTACGCCACCAATCTGGTCAATCTCAGCAAGCTCTTGAGCCCCAATAAAGACGGTGAAATCGAGCTCAATTTCGACGATGTCATCATCCGTAATATGACCGTGGTGCGCGACGGCGAAATCACCTTCCCGCCGCCCGCCATTCAGGTTTCCGCCACGCCCAAAGCCGCAGCGGCCGCCGCACCGCCGCCCAAAACCGAAGCCAAACCCATGCCCGCGTGGAAAAAACTCGCCCCGGCCGCTATTGGCGCGGTGCTGATTTTGTGGATGGGCGCGGTGGCACCGGCGGAATTCCTCAACCACTTTATCGTGTTTGTGCTCGCCTGCATCATCGGCTATTACGTGGTGTGGAATGTCAGCCATTCCCTGCACACGCCGCTGATGTCGGTGACCAATGCCATTTCCGGCATCATCGTGGTGGGGGCGCTGCTGCAAATCGGCCAGGGCAACACCTGGGTGTCGGTACTGGCCTTTGTGGCGGTGCTGATTGCCAGCATCAATGTGTTCGGCGGTTTCTATGTCACCCGCCGCATGCTCAATATGTTCCGTAAAACTTAAGGGAGGCCATGATGTCATCCGGATTGCAAAGTGCGGCATACATTGTGGCCGCAGTACTCTTCGTTTTTTCGCTGGCCGGTCTCTCCAAACAGGAAACCGCCAAACACGGCTGTTATTACGGCATCGCCGGCATGGCGGTGGCCTTGCTGGCCACCATTTTGGGCGACAATGTCGCCGGATTGGGCTGGATTATCGCCGCCATGGTCATCGGTGCCGCCATCGGCATCCACAAAGCCAAAAAAGTGGAAATGACCGAGATGCCGGAGCTGATTGCGCTCTTGCACAGCTTTGTCGGCCTGGCCGCGGTGCTGGTGGGCTATAACAGCTTTATCGAGCCGGGCGCGGTGTCTGCCGATATGCACACCATCCATCTGGTGGAAGTGTTTCTGGGCGTGTTTATCGGCGCCGTCACCTTCACCGGTTCGGTGGTGGCCTTCGGCAAACTCAACGGCAAAATCAGCAGCAAACCGCTGCAACTGCCGTTTAAGCATCCGCTCAATCTGGCGGCGCTGGTGGTGTCTTTTATCCTGCTGCTGGTCTTTGTGCGTGCCGACGGCAGCTGGTTTGCCCTGATTGTCATGACCGCCATCGCGCTGGCTTTCGGCTGGCACTTGGTGGCCTCCATCGGCGGTGCCGACATGCCGGTGGTGGTGTCCATGCTCAATTCCTACTCCGGTTGGGCAGCGGCGGCGGCGGGCTTTATGCTCGGCAACGATTTGCTGATTGTCACCGGTGCGCTGGTGGGCTCCAGCGGTGCCATCCTCTCCTACATCATGTGCAAAGCCATGAACCGCTCCTTCCTGGCAGTGATTGCCGGCGGCTTCGGCAGCAGCGGCAGTGCGGGTGGTGATGAAGAGGCCGGCGAATACCGCGAAGTTCAGGCCGCCGATGTGGCCGACATGCTCAAAAACGCCGACAGCGTCATCATCACCCCCGGCTACGGCATGGCGGTGGCACAGGCGCAATATCCGGTGGCGGAAATCACCGACATCCTGCGCAAACAGGGCGTGGACGTGCGTTTCGGCATCCACCCCGTTGCCGGACGCCTGCCCGGCCATATGAATGTGCTCCTGGCCGAAGCCAAAGTGCCTTACGACATCGTGCTGGAAATGGACGAAATCAACGAAGACTTCGCCCAAACCGATGTGGTGCTGGTGATCGGTGCCAACGACACCGTCAACCCCGCCGCCCAAACCGACCCCAACTCGCCCATCGCCGGTATGCCGGTGTTGGAAGTGTGGAAGGCCAAGGAAGTGGTGGTGTTCAAACGCTCCATGAACACAGGCTATGCCGGTGTGCCCAATCCGCTGTTTTTCAACGACAACAGCGTGATGTGCTTCGGCGATGCCAAAGCCACGGTAGACGCAGTGCTGGCGGCTTTGCTGCGCGATTAGGGCGTCATATTAGCCTTAATTTACACAGCTTAAACTTGTATCTTGAACAGGCGGCACCATCTGCCGCCTGTGTTTTTCGCATACAAAGCCTGAAACCTTTGCAAGACCTCATGTGCCACCATAAACATAAAACCGCCGTCATTCCCGCGTATGCGGGAATCCATGGGTAAACTTAAGAAACCATTTTTAAAACAATGGATTCATAAACAGATAGATGGATTCCCGCGTTCGCGGGAATGACGGCAGCCAAGGGTTTAGGCTGCCTGAAGGCAATTTTGCAAAGGTCTACGCCTGTTGGTCTTTTTCAGGCAGCCTGAAAAGAGCCACATACCCTAACCCACATAAGGACATGCCATGAATTTCAATTCCCTGCTCAACCAAATCCTCGGTGCTGCCGGTAACGGCGGCGGCAAGCAAAACACCCTGCTCAAAATCGGCGGCGGCATTGTGGCGGCGCAGATGCTCGGCAAGCTGATGAAAAAAGGCGGTGCCGGCGGTCTGGTGAAAACCGGTTCCATGGCCGCGCTGGGTGCGCTGGCTTATCACGCCTACCAAAACTGGCAGCAAAACCAAGGCAATAACGCCACTGCCGCGCCATTGAGCCAACAGGCGTTCACCCCCGTGGGCCAAGATGCCGAAACCGCCGGACGGGTCATCTTGCGCGCCATGATTGCCGCCGCCGCCGCCGACGGCCAAATCGACGAAGCAGAACAAGAGCTGATTGCCCAGGAAAGCGGCGACGATGCCGAAACCCGCCAATGGCTGCTGGCGGAAACCGCCCGCCCGGCCACCCCGGCCGAATTGGCACGCGATGTCGGCGGCAACCCGGCCCTGGCGGCGGAAACCTATCTGGCCGCCCGTTTGGTCTGCGGCACACCGGACCGCAAAGAAATGGTGTTTCTGTCGCAACTGGCCCAAGCCCTGCAACTGGATGCCGCGCTGGTGGAATCTCTGGAGCAACAGGCCCGCAGTCTGTAAGTCCTGCTCTCCCAATCAAAAAGGCTGCCTGAAAACCTTTCAGGCAGCCTTTTTCATATAGCCATCATCACTGAATGCGCGTACCGATGCGGCTCATTTCGCCCACATTCATCCACACGATAAAAGCCTTGCCCACCATCAGCTTGTCATCGACAAAGCCCCAGTAGCGGGAATCGGCGCTGTTGTCGCGGTTGTCGCCCATGGCGAAATAGCGGCCTTCAGGCACGGTGCAACGGAAACCGCTGCCGTCTTCGGCAAACTCACAATGCTCAGCCAAGCCGCTGTCAAAGCCGTCACGCTGCATCTGCTGTTGCAGAAACATCCATGCAGCCGCATCCACCGCGGTTTTGTCGGCATCTTGCAGCACTTCGTAGCTGCGCCCGTCCAAGGCTGCCTGAAACTGCGCGGCGGCACGCGGCATGCCGTCGTTGTCGTCGCGGTAGGCGTAGTCGCCATCGCTGCCCAATTCTTCACGCACACCGTTCACCGTCAGCTCTTTGTTGCGGTATTCCACCACATCGCCGGGCAGACCGACAATGCGTTTGATGTAGTTCACGCTCGGTTGCGGCGGGTAGTTGAACACCGCCACATCGCCGCGCCCCACTTCGCCGGTAGGCACCAGCACGTTATTGAGCACGGGCACGCGGATGCCGTAGCTGAATTTGCTCACCAGCACAAAATCGCCCGGCACCAGGCCCGGACGCATGGAGCTGGAGGGAATCACAAACGGCTCGGCCACAAAGGTGCGCAGCACAAACACAATGGTGATGATGGGGAAAAAACCGCTCATATAGTCGCTGAAGTGGTTGTCGTCGCGGGCGCTGCGTTTAAGCGCCTGCTTGTGCCACAGCCACACCGCGCCGGTAAACAGCACGAAAATCAGCAGCACGGCGGTAAAACTCATAAACATCGCCAACAGGCCGAAGGCGCCCACCATCATCAGCAGATAGCCCCATTGCAGGCCGCCGCTCCATTCGCCGTTGTCTTCGCGCTGTTTTTTGCTGGTGAAAAACAGCACCAAGCCCACGATTACTGCGGCCAGGGCTGCCAAAGTCATCTTGCTTAATTCCATAATGCTTTCTTTAAATAGGTGTTGAATGGGTTTTCAGGCTGCCTGAAATCAGCCCACAAAACCGCGTTTATACAATTGGTGGCTGCGGATATTGGCGGCGGCATCCTGCTCGTCCCAAATCTGCAATTCCCACGGATAATAAAAATTGCTGGCATTTTTAAAATACACATGGATGCCGATATAGTCGTCCACATCGCGCAAATACCAGTTTTTCAGGCCGTACTCCGTCTTCCAGTCGTCCAGGCGCTGCAAGATGGCGGCCACATCGGCGGAGGGCAAAATCACCCGTGCGCCGAAAATATCGTTGAGGATATTGTTGACCGGGTATTGGTTGTCGCGCTCGCTGTAACGGCGGATTTTGTCGTGTATGCTTTCTGCGGTTTTCACCCGGTAGAAAAAATCGATGCCGCGCACATCGGCAAACGCCAGATAATCGTTAATCGCCTCGTGCAGCACCAAGCGGTAGTTCAAAATATGCGCCAGCGGCACCTTGCGCAAGGTGTGGCTCAAATTGACTTTTTCCACCTTGCCGGTTTCAAAGTAATCCTGCGAATACTGGGCATGAATGCGGTTGATTTCGCGGATCAGGCGCTCGGTTTTGCCAATATTGTTTTCCATCGTAATCTCGCTTTCAGGCAGCCCTAGGGTAAACTGATTTGTCGGGCGCGTAGTTACGTTTAGGTAAAATCGTCCGATTCAAGGCAGAAAACGCAGCAAGCTTGGACACCTTGCGGGCATTTCCAACGCAGAAGCGGGCGTTTTTTGACAAAAAAGCAGCCGTGAACGAATGGTCGGTTCGCCCTAATGTTTCGGCAGCCACCGCCAGGCGCACAAACCGGACACCACGGCCACGTACAGGGCAATATGCACGACTTCGATATGGAAAAAACTGCCCACCTGCCCTGTCAGCACATCGGTAACAGCCATCACCAGCACTTCATACAGCAGCGTCAGTATCCCTGCCAGCAAGGCAGTGGACAAACAACCGCGCACATTGCCTAACCATTGCCGCCGACAAACCAGCCATGCAATCAGTAAGGAGAGCGGCAAACCCGACAGCCATGCCATCACGGCGACACCGAATACCATGGCGGAGGCGGTGTAATGCACATAAAACAGCAAGGTGATAACTGCCATCAGCAAAGCACTGAGCAGCGGCATCAACAGGCCGAATTTCCAGAAAAAGACACGGTAGGCGCTATGGATGTGAGCCATCATCTGTCTCCATGGTGCATGGCTGCCTGAAAACCTGAGACCTTTGCAAAACTGCCTTCAGGCAGCCTAAAACCTCAGCTGCCGTCATTCCCGCGAACGCGGGAATCCATCTTTCTGTTTGTGAATCCATTGTTTTAAAAATGGTTTCTTAAGTTTATCCATGGATTCCCGCGTACGCGGGAATGACGTCGTTTTTATGTTTAGGGTGGCACATGAGGTTTTGCAAAGGTCTCAGCCTACTTGTCCCCCACCTGCAAAATCGCCAAAAACGCGGACTGCGGAATTTCCACATTGCCCACCTGTTTCATGCGGCGTTTACCGGCTTTTTGTTTTTCCAACAGCTTTTTCTTACGCGTAATATCGCCGCCGTAACACTTGGCCAGCACGTTTTTGCGCAAGGCTTTCACGTTTTCGCGGGCGATAATCTGGCTGCCGATGGCGGCCTGCACGGCAATATCGAACATCTGCCGCGGAATCAGTTCGCGCATTTTCGCCGCCAGTTCGCGGCCGCGGTGCACGGCGTTGTGGCGGTGCACAATCAGGCTTAGAGCATCGACTTTTTCGCCGTTGACCATAATGTCGAGCTTGATCAGGTCGGAAGCCTGGAATTCCTTGAATTCGTAATCCAGCGAAGCATAGCCGCGCGAGGTGGATTTGAGCTTGTCGAAAAAGTCCATCACCACTTCGTTCATGGGCAAATCGTAGGTGAGCATCACTTGGCGGCCCAGATACTGCATATTGCGCTGCACGCCGCGTTTCTGGTTGCACAAGGTCATGACATTGCCCACATAATCCTGCGGCACCAGAATGGTGGCGGTGATAATCGGCTCCAAAATGGTGTCTATGGTGCCGATATCGGGCAGTTTGGAGGGGTTTTCCACTTCAATCTGCTCGCCGTTTTTCAAAATCACCTGATACACCACCGTGGGCGCGGTGGTAATCAGATCCATATCGAATTCGCGCTCCAGGCGCTCTTGCACGATTTCCAAGTGCAGCAGGCCCAAAAAGCCGCAGCGGAAACCGAAGCCCAGCGCCTGCGACACTTCCGGCTCGAATTTCAAAGAGGCGTCATTCAGTTGCAGTTTTTCCAGCGCTTCGCGCAAGGCTTCGTAATCGTGGCTTTCCACCGGATACAGGCCGGCAAATACCTGGCTTTGCACTTCCTTAAAGCCCGGCAGTGCTTCGGCGGCGGGGTTTTGCACCAGGGTAACGGTATCGCCCACCTTGGCCTGACCCAGCTCTTTGACGCCGGTAATCAGAAAGCCCACTTCGCCGGCGCTCAATTCGGTTTTATTGACCGATTTGGGTGTGAACACGCCCAGCTGTTCCACCTGGGTTTCGGCACGGGTGGACATAAAGCGCAGCTTGTCTTTGAGTTTCAGGCGGCCGTTTTTCACGCGCACCAGCATCACCACGCCGACGTAATTGTCGAACCAAGAGTCGATAATCATGGCTTGCAGCGGCGCATCGGGGTCGCCTTCGGGCGGCGGCACTTTGGTGATGATTTCTTCCAGCACGTCTTCCACACCGAGGCCGCTTTTGGCCGAACAGGTCACCGCACCGACGGCGTCGATGCCGATAATGTCTTCGATTTCCTGGGCCACGCGGTCGGGGTCGGCGGCGGGCAGGTCGATTTTGTTCAGCACCGGCACCACTTCCACACCCAAATCAATGGCGGTATAGCAGTTGGCCACGGTTTGCGCTTCCACCCCCTGCGAAGCGTCCACCACCAAGAGCGCGCCTTCGCAAGCCGAAAGCGAGCGCGACACTTCGTAGGAAAAGTCCACGTGCCCGGGGGTGTCGATGAGGTTGAGCAGATAGGTCTGGCCGTCGCGGGCTTTGTAATTCAAGGCCGCGGTCTGCGCCTTGATGGTGATGCCGCGCTCTTTTTCGATGTCCATGGAATCGAGCACCTGGGTGCTCATTTCCCGCAGGTCGAGGCCGCCGGTAAACTGGATAAAACGGTCGGCCAGCGTGGATTTTCCGTGGTCGATATGGGCGATAATGGAGAAATTGCGGATGTGTTTCATTGAAAACGCTGTCAGTAAAAAGAATAGACAGGCTGCCTGAACACCGTTTCAGGCAGCCTGTAATTGAATCAAGGTGCGTATTTTAACCGAAAAAACGGGGATTTGCAGGACAGATTATGCCTGCAATACCGCTTGCAGCCTGGCTTCATCCAAATGCCAATGGCAGATTTCTTCCTCACCCAAAAGCAAGACCGGCACCAGCTCGTTGTAACGTACTTCCAATGCCGGGTCGGCATCCACATCCACCACCTCAATCTCAAAACCGTATTGCGCCTGCCAGGGCTTGAGCGCTTCGAGCATATGGCGGCACAAACTGCAATATTCGCGATACATCAGGGTGAGTTTCATCGGGTATCTACCATTGGGATAAGGTGCGGCAACTCGGGTATCGGATACCGTAGGCCGGCTCTCCGAGCCGATGCACCCAAGCAAACAGTCGGCTCGGAGAGCCGACCTACTCAAAATAGCTTGATGGTGGGCAGGCATGCCCACCCTACCATTGTAAAAATTCAGGCTGCCTGAAACCTGTTTTTGGTTTCAGGCAGCCTGAAGGCTTATTTGCCGTCTTCACCGTCTTTGGGCACGATGCCCATGCTCTGCCAAAATTTTTGCGACTGCTGTTGCAGCTGCTGCTGCCAGTCGGCCAGGCTGGGCGTGGGCAGGCCGCCCATAGCAAAGGGATTGAACCACGGCGTGGCGCCTTTGGCCTGTTCCTGCACGCGTTTTTGCCATTCTTGGAAGATTTTCATGTTTTGCTCGAAAAACGGCGCCAGCATGGATTGCGAGGTGTGGCCGTAGAGGCGGATAAACTGGCTCAAGATGTCGTTGCTGAATAAAGGGGTGCTGCCGGCTTCTTCTTCCAGCAGGATTTGCAGCAAGACCTGGCGGGTGAGGTCTTCGCCGGTTTTGGCGTCCACGACTTCGATGTCGTTGAATTCCAAAACCATTTGTTTGACTTCGGCAATGGTGATGTAGCCGCTGATGGCGGTGTCGTACAGGCGGCGGTTGGGGTATTTTTTAATCACACGTTTTTCGGCGGGCATAATAATGTCGTACCTGAAAGGGTTGGGAAGTTGTGCGGCATTGCACAAAACGCAAGTTTAGTACATATCGGCGTTACTGAACAGCTTCGCCAATATGCCAAGTATTGGCAAAACTTGTTAATTTTATGCCAAAATCTGAAAAATGTACAATTAAATATTGCTCTACTCCTGCGCACATGCGCACAAAAACAGCGCCGCAACCCACATCCGCACAGCGAAAAATAATGTGCCGCACCAAGGCACGCATAGCCAAAACACCACAGCGCGCCGTACAATAAGCGCTGTTTACCCCACCCTTTGATAAGAGTTTGCACCATGCTGAAAATCAGCACCGCTTTTGACGGCGGCAATGTCGAGATTGTCGACATCAGCAACCCCGCCGACCTGCATTTGCGCCTGCCCAAAGACAATGCCGCCGACTTTGCGCAATGGTTTTATTTCCGCGTTCAGGGCGCCGCCTACCAAAACCTCAACATCCATTTCGACAATGCCGCCGAATCGGCCTTCCCCAACGGCTGGCAGCATTATCAGGCCATGTGTTCCTACGACCGCCAAAACTGGTTTCGCGTGTCCACCGAATACGAAAACGGCGTCTTGAGCGTACACCACACCCCGCTGGCCAACAGCGTGTATTACGCCTATTTCGAGCCTTACAGCTACGAGCAGCACCTGAACCTCATCGGCGAAGTGCAAAGCAGCGGCCTGTGCCAGCTGGACGATTTGGGCAGCACCCTGCAAGGGCGCGATATCAATCTGCTCACCATCGGCAACCAGGCCGCCAGCGACCTGAAAATCTGGATTACCGCGCGCCAGCATCCGGGCGAAACCATGGCCGAATGGTTTGTCGAAGGTTTGCTCACGCGCCTGCTCGACCACCAAGACCCGACCGCACGCGCCCTGCTCGACCAGGCCACGTTTTACATTGTGCCGAATATGAATCCGGACGGCTCCGTGCTCGGCAATCTGCGCACCAATGCCGCCGGCGCCAACCTCAACCGCGAATGGGAGAACCCCAGCCTGGAATACAGCCCCGAAGTGTATTATGTGCGCGAAAAAATGCACGAAACCGGCGTGGATTTGTTCCTCGACATCCACGGCGACGAAGACATTCCCTTTGTATTCCTGGCCGGCACCGAGGGCGTGCCCGCCTACGATGCGCGCATTGCCGATTTGGAACACCGCTTCAAAACTGCTTTTGCCGCCGCCAGCCCCGATTTCCAGGACGAACACGGCTACGCCAAAGACGCCCCCGGCCAAGCCAATCTCGGTTTGGCCACCAATTATGTCGGCAACACCTTCCGCTGCCTCGCCTACACGCTGGAAATGCCGTTTACCGACAACCACAACTGGCCGGACGACGACTTCGGCTGGAACGGCCAGCGCTCCCTGCGTCTGGGTGAAGCCGCCCTCAGTCCGATTTTGGCGGTATTGCCCTATTTGCGCCGCGAAGGCTGAATATTTAAGGTTTGATATAAACAAACAGGCTGCCTGAAAATCTTTCAGGCAGCCTGTTTGTTTATGCGGCTATCGGCTCACAGCTCCGACATCGCCATCAGGCTGGCATTGCCGCCGGCGGCGGTGGTGTTGACGCTGAGGCTGACTTCGTGGAACAGGCGCAGAATGTCCACGCCTTCGCGCACATCCAAAAGCTGCACGATGGGGCCGCCGTGGGCGGCCAAATCGGCCTTGATGTCGGCCGGCAGCGGCGCCAGTTGCAGCACATGGGTGATGCGCTCGTTCACCGGGCGCGGGCTGACGCTCAGCCATTCGCCCAGATGCTCGCGCCACAAGGCCAGCGGATGGTCGGGCAAAATATAGGCGCGGCTGCCTGAAGCGGCCAGATTCACCAAGACCTGCATGCTTTCAAATACGCTGCCTCCATAGAGCCACA
This sequence comes from Neisseriaceae bacterium HSC-16F19, assembly GCF_024171525.1. Classification (GTDB taxonomy): domain Bacteria; phylum Pseudomonadota; class Gammaproteobacteria; order Burkholderiales; family Neisseriaceae; genus JALJZY01. Next base: position 99,141 of record NZ_JALJZY010000004.1, on the reverse strand, counting down.
CGCGCTCTACCGCATGCCAGCCCAGGCTGTTGCGCTCGCCGGTGGGGCCGTCCAGCACCAACTCGGCCTGGCGCAGGGTGTGTACGCGCGCCTCACCGGCAATGCCGCCCAAGAGCACGCGCTCGTCGTGGCTGAAACCCATTTCGTCCAGCACCATTTCCAAACGCGCCAAAGCGGCATCATTGGCCTTGCCGGTGCGGCTCAGCACCGGAATGCGCCAACGGTGGTCGCGCACCAGGCGTTGCAGGTAGAAAGGGCCGCCCGCTTTGGGGCCGGTGCCGGAGAGGCCGTGACCGCCGAAGGGCTGCACCCCCACCACGGCGCCGACGATATTGCGGTTCACATACACATTGCCCGCCTCGATGCGGCTGCAAATATGTTCCACGGTGCTGTCGATGCGGCTGTGGATGCCGTGGGTGAGCGCATAACCCTTGCCGTTAATTTGGTCTATGAGTTTGTCCAATTCGTCGGCGGCATAGCGCACCACATGCAGCACCGGGCCGAAGACCTCGCGCTTGAGTTCGTCGAGATTATTGAGTTCGAACAGGGTTGGCGGCACAAAGGTCGCCGGAACATGGTCATCGGCCACCGCCACCTGATGCACGGCGCGGGCGCTGCCTTTCACGCGCTCAATGTGGGCGAGCAGATTTTGCTGCGCTTCGGCATCGATGACCGGGCCGATGTCGGTATTCAGACGCATGGGATTGCCGACGCGCAATTCGTTCATGGCGCCTTTAATCATCGCCAGCATATGCCCGGCCACATCGTCCTGCACACACAGCACGCGCAGGGCGGAGCAGCGTTGTCCGGCGCTGTCGAAGGCGGAATTGAGCACATCCACGCACACCTGTTCCGCCAGCGCGGTGGAATCGACAATCATGGCGTTTTGGCCGCCGGTCTCGGCAATCAGCACCGGCGGCTCGTCGCGCAGCATCAGGTTTTTGTTGATGAGCTTGGCCACTTCGGTAGAACCGGTGAACATCACGCCGTTGATGCGCCCGTCCTGAGTGAGCGCGGCACCCACATCACCGGCGCCCAGCACCAGTTGCAGCGCACTGCGGGGCACGCCGGCTTCATGCAAGAGCTGCACCGCACGGTAGGCCATCAGGCTGGTCTGTTCGGCCGGTTTGGCCAGCACGGCATTGCCCGCCACCAGCGCGGCCACGGTTTGGCCGACAAAAATCGCCAGCGGGAAATTCCACGGGCTGATGGTCACCACCGTGCCCAAAGGCTTGGCACCGGCGAGCGTATGCTCGGCTTCCACGGCGTAATAACGGCAGAAATCCACCGCTTCGCGGATTTCGGCGATGGCATTGTTGAGGGTTTTGCCCGCCTCGCGCACCGCCAGCATCATCAGTTCCGGCGCATGGCTTTCCATGAGGTCGGCAAAACGGCGCAGACAATCGCCGCGCGCGCGCGCATCCAGTGCCGCCCAGTCTGCTTCCCCGGCTTTGGCGGCGGCCACCACTGCGGCCACGGCGGCTGCCTGAATAAAGGATACTTCGCCCACCACATCGTGATGGTCGGCGGGATTGCGCACCGGCTGTGCCGCCTCATTGGCCGCGTCTACGGCCAGCAAAGACACGGCCTGCACCGGGGTTTGCGCGGCGGCATTCATGGCTGCCTGCAAATCTTGCAACACCTGTTCGTTGCTCAAATCCAAGCCCTGCGAATTGAGGCGCTCGCGGCCGTAGAGTTCGCGCGGCAGCGGCAGGGCGGCGTGCATGCGGCCGCCGTAACCGGCGGCAAGCTGCAAGGGGCATTGAATCAGGTCTTCGATGCTCACCTTCTCATCGATAATCTGGTTCACAAACGAGGAATTGGCGCCGTTTTCGAGCAGACGGCGCACCAGATAGGCGAGCAGGGTTTCGTGGGTGCCTACCGGTGCGTAAATGCGCACGCGGCGGCCGAGGTTTTGGGCGCCCACCACTTGGTCGTACAAAGTCTCGCCCATGCCGTGCAGGCACTGGAATTCATAATCCTTGTCCAAGCCCATATGGTAGATGGCCGACAGGGTGTGGGCGTTGTGGGTGGCGAACTGCGGGAATACCGCATCCTGCGCCGCCAAGAGCTTGCGCGCGCAGGCCAGGTAGGACACATCGGTGTGCGCCTTGCGGGTATAGACCGGATAGCCGTTAAGCCCGTCTACCTGCGCCCATTTGATTTCGCTGTCCCAATACGCGCCTTTCACCAGGCGTATCATCAGCCTCTGTTGGTGGCGGCGGGCCAAATCAACCAAGAAGTCAATCACATAGGGGCAGCGTTTCTGGTAAGCCTGCACCACAAAGCCGATGCCTTTGAAACCGGCCAAATCCGGGTCGGCCACCAAGGCTTCCATCAAGTCCAGCGACAATTCCAAGCGGTTGGCTTCTTCCGCGTCGATGTTCAAACCGATGTCGTATTGCTTGGCCAGCACAAACAAGGCTTTCAGGCGCGGCAGCAATTCCTGCATCACCCGCGGGTGCTGGGCGCGCTGGTAGCGCGGGTGGATGGCGGAGAGTTTCACGGAAATGCCGTTGCCTTCATACACGCCGCGTCCGGCGCTCTGCTTGCCGATGGCGTGGATGGCGTTGACATAGTCCTGGTAATAGCGGTCGGCATCGGCCTGGGTCATGGCCGCCTCGCCAAGCATGTCAAACGAAAAACGATAACCCATGGCCTCGCGTTCGCGGCCGTTTTCCAGCGCCTCGGCGATGCTCTGGCCGGTGACAAACTGCTTGCCCAAGAGGCGCATGGCGTAATCCACACCCTTGCGGATCAAGGGCTCGCCGCCCTTGCCGAGCATGCGCGTCAGCGCCGCGCCCAGGCTTTGTTCGCTGCTGCTTTTGCTCAGTTTGCCGGTAATCAGCAAGCCCCAGGCGGCGGCATTCACAAACAGCGAGGGGCTGTTGTTGAGGTGTTTTTTCCAGTTGCCGCCGGAGAGCTTGTCCTGAATCAGCTTGTTGCGCGTGGCCTTGTCGGGAATGCGCAACAGCGCCTCGGCCAGACACATCAGTGCTACCCCTTCTTCACTGGAAAGGGAAAATTCGTGCATCAGCGCGTCCACACCGGAGGATTTGCTGCGGTTTTGCCGCACCTGCGTGACCAGGCGGCGTGCCAAGCGGTCGGTTTCTTCTTTTTCCGCCACCGTCATCTGCGCCTGTTGCAGCAAATCGGCCACCGCCTCGGCTTCATCGCGGCGGTAGGCGCGGGTAATGGCGGGGCGCAGGCCGCCGTATTCTCGGGCAAAGGCAAATTTCATGACGTTCTCCACAGGTCACAGAATGGCAAGCGGCAAACAGATGCCGCAGACCGGGCCATTATACGCACAAACCCGCCGCCCACCGTGGCGCGGCGGTGTTTTTTTTGCTAAGATGCGCCGCCTTATACCCATTCAGAAACACAGCTAACAAGGCGGCGAGCCGAAGACAGTACGGGTAGTACGGCAAGGCGAGACAACGCGGTTAGATGTGTTTATGGATGGGTATCATCCGCGCGCCCATCGTCTAGAGGCCTAGGACACTGCCCTTTCACGGCGGCAACCGGGGTTCGAATCCCCGTGGGCGTGCCAGTTTTTCCGGCATAAAGCACCGTTTTGCAAAAAACGGCGCTTTATACTTGCTTTTGACGGCACATTTATTTAAAATTGCGCGTTTCAAATTTTTGATTTACCACTAGGAGATTTCCATGGCCAATAGCGCACAAGCACGTAAACGCGCCCGCCAGGCGCTGAAACAGCGCGCCCACAACGCCAGCCTGCGTACCGCATTTCGCACCGCAGTAAAAAAAGTACTGAAAGCCGTTGAAGCCGGCGACAAAGCCGCCGCCCAAGCCACTTTCCGCGACAGCACCAAAATTCTGGACCGCATCGCCGACAAAGGCGTGTTCCACAAAAACAAGGCTGCCCGTCACAAGAGCCGTTTGTCGGCCAAAATCAAAGCCATGGCCTAATCGGCAGCTTGCACAAAAAAACCGGTCTGATACAGACCGGTTTTTTGTTTTCAGGCAGCTGTGCCGTAGGGTGGGCATGAATGCCCACCATTTTTAAGCAACTGATTGTTTAAAATGTTTGGTGGGCATGAATGCCCACCCTACCGCTGCCGCGTTTTAGCACCCCAACCTACAGCGTCTCTATGGTATGGCTCTGGTTGGTATAAATGCAGATGCTGCCGGCAATTTCCAGCGCCTTTTTCACCACCACTTCCGGCGGCAGTTCGGTGTTTTCCATCAGGGCGCGGGCGGCTGATTGGGCGTAGGCGCCGCCCGAACCGATGGCGGCAATGCTTTGCTCCGGCTCCAACACGTCGCCGTTGCCGGTAATCACCAGCGTATTGGCCTTGTCCGCCACAATCAGCATGGCTTCCAGGCGGCGCAGGGCGCGGTCGGTGCGCCATTCTTTGGCGAGCTCAATCGCCGCCACCATCAGCTTGCCCTGATGCTTCTGCAATTTGCTCTCAAACAGCTCGATGAGGGTAAAGGCATCCGCCGTGCCGCCGGCAAAACCCGCCAGTACCTGGTTGTTGTACAGCTTGCGCACCTTGCGCGCCGTGCCTTTGATGATGGTATTGCCCAGCGTCACCTGGCCGTCGCCGCCGATGGCCACCTGTTCGCCCCGACGCACGGAGACGATGGTGGTGCCGTCAAATTGCTGCATATTCTTCCTTCCAAACAATCACGCCGCCTGCGCGGCAATGTCCCGCAAATAGGGCCGAATGCGGCGTATTCAAGCGTGAGCAACGTAAAAGGCTGCCTGAAAAAACACCACTCCGTAATTAATCGCCTGTTCTGTCTGTTTTCAGTACAATAAGCTTTTTTGGAGAAACACCATGTCCCAGCCGCAAATCACCCTCTACCGTTTTAAAGTTTCCCTTATCGGCGACCGTTATGTCCCCGCCGAAGAATTGCACCGCATTATCGACGTTTCAGCCAATGCGCCTTTTTTTGCCTTGCACGAAGCTATTTACGAAGCCTTCGACCGCTATGACCCGCATCTGTGCAAATTTCTGCTTACCCGCCAGGAAGTGAAATACATTGAAGATTTGTTCAATGCCACCGAAGAAGTGGGTGATATGGCATTGGTTGATGATTCGGATTTTGAGGAGGATGAGGATTACACGCTGCACGACTGGGCAAGCTACACCATTGCCGATGCCGCACTTAAAGAACAAGATTGCATTTATTACTGGTTTGATTTCGGTGACGACTGGATACACCGCTTGCAGCTTGAGCAAATCTTTCAGATTGATGACGACGAGCCGGAACGCGAAGGCTATATCGCCGCCGTGATTGAAAAAGTGGGCAAATCACCGGAACAATACGGTGACGACAGCATCTGGATGGACGAAGAAATGCAGGAAAGTCTGGGTTTGATGATTTTGATGGAAATGTGCGACCCGGCCAAAAACATCAGCATGACTTGGGCAGATTTGGAACTTGAAGGTGTAGCCGAAGACTTATGGGAACGCGGATTTATTGAAAAACCCGAATCCGACGATGAGCCGGTAACCATTACCGATGAAGGACGCGAAGCCGCCGCCGCATTTTCGCAAATGCTGGAAGAAGTGATGAAGCAAGGCGGCTGGTAGTTGCAGATACAAAACACCGCCCGTTGATACGGGCGGTGTTTTGATGGATAGTAGGGTGGGTGCCGCAGGCACGCACGCGTTGTATGGGGATACAGGCTACACTTGCTATTTTGCGATTAAGTTATATTGCTTCTCCCAAAAATCAATATACTCAACACTTGGTTTTTCTATGCTTCTTATTTCAGATTCACAATATTCAGTAATTGTAGATTTAATATGTTCATCGGTATTCATGCCTGTTCTCAGGTTTATATTTATTTTACCAATTAGAATATCTCTATCTCTAATAGTACTATGGTCTGAAAGCTTAAACAAAGAAGCCTCTTCAATTAATTTATCTTTATTTTCCCATTCTTTATTAATACAATTTTGTAACGACCCTAATTTCAGTGCCTTTTCTTTATTTTCTTTCAATAATGAATCATATTGCTGTTTATAAGAGTAATATTGGTTTCCCACACTAGCAATACCATCAGGATTGCTGCATAGTTGTTTAATAGTTTTCTGTGTAATTTTATTGTTTATTTTAACTGTGCTATAAGAGTAGTTTGGGTTTAATTGGAGTATAAGATCAGCACATTTATTAGAATCAAAAAGTTTTGCGTGTTCTTGTAGTAACTCAATTAATTTTTTATCATTTGTTGATAAGATTAACTTGGCTGCAACTTCCGAAATAGGCATTTCCCCCTCAAAAAATAATTCTACGCTTCGTACATCTTTATTTTTTATGGCAGTAAACATATTTGACTCATCCCACTTTATACCTTCAGATGCTAATTCTTTTCTTGGATTAAATCCTTTTAATTGTAGAAATCCACATAGTAATGTAAAAACAGAAAAAAGAATAACACATTGAATTATTTTATTTTTAAATCTATCAGTATAATTCCCATCTGAATCAAAAATTTTTCTCCACTTAGGACTTTTATTAAATGAAATTAACATGTAAATAAGAATTAAAATTGCAAGGGTAAATACACCGAAAGCAATATAAGCAATCTCCTTTTCTGAAAGGCCTGTATTTTTGGCGTACTGCGCTAAGATAAACGGAAGAGTAACGGCACCCGATAATGTCGCCCGTTGAAAAAATCCTGTATTATTTGAGGAATGTTTATTCATAATTTTAATTTCCTTTAAATATAGAACAATAGATTATTTGAAATTTACTTTAATATGTTTTTCAAATACTTCCCCGTATAACTCCCCTTCACTTTTACCACTTCTTCGGGTGTTCCTTGGGCAATAATCTTCCCGCCGCCATCGCCGCCTTCCGGCCCCAAATCCACAATCCAGTCCGCGGTTTTAATCACATCCAGATTATGTTCGATAATCACAATCGAATTACCTTTGCCTTTGAGGCGCTGAATCACATCCAGCAGCAGGGCAATGTCGGCGAAGTGCAGGCCGGTGGTGGGTTCGTCGAGGATATACAGGGTGCGGCCGGTGTCGCGTTTGGAGAGTTCCAGCGCCAGTTTGACGCGCTGGGCTTCGCCGCCGGACAAGGTGGTGGCGGATTGGCCGAGGCGGATATAGCCCAGGCCCACGTCCATCAGGGTTTGCAGTTTGCGGGCTACGGTGGGCACGGCGTCGAAAAATTCGCGCGCTTCTTCTACGGTCATATTGAGCACTTGGCTGATGTTTTTGCCTTTGTATTGCACTTCCAGCGTTTCGCGGTTGTAGCGTTTGCCGTGGCACACTTCGCAGGGCACATACACATCGGGCAGAAAGTGCATTTCCACTTTAATCACGCCGTCGCCCTGGCAGGCTTCGCAGCGGCCGCCTTTTACGTTAAACGAAAAGCGGCCGACGTTGTAGCCGCGCTCGCGCGAGAGCGGTACGCCGGCGAACAGGTCGCGGATGGGTGTGAACAGGCCGGTGTAGGTGGCGGGATTGGAACGCGGGGTGCGGCCGATGGGCGATTGGTCGACGTTGATGACTTTGTCCAGATGATCCAAGCCGGTGATTTCATCATAAGGCGCAGGTTCTTCGTGGGCGCGGTTGAGTTCGCGGGCGGTGATTTTCGCCAGCGTGTCGTTAATCAGCGTGGATTTGCCGCTGCCGGAGACGCCGGTGATGCAGGTAATCAAGCCGAGCGGCAGCTCCAGGGTGACGTTTTTCAGGTTGTTGCCGCGCGCGCCTTTAAGCACCAGCATGCGTTTGGGGTCGGCGGGGGTGCGTTCGCTTGGTACGGCGATGGCTTTTTTGCCGCTCAAATATTGGCCGGTAACAGATTCCTTGCAGGCAGCCACCTGTTTGGGCGTACCCGCCACCAGCACATTGCCGCCGTGCTCACCCGCGCCGGGGCCCATATCGACCACGAAATCGGCTTCGCGGATGGCGTCTTCGTCGTGCTCCACCACAATCACGCTGTTGCCCAAATCGCGCAGGCGTTTGAGCGTGCCCAGCAGGCGGTCGTTGTCGCGCTGGTGCAGGCCGATGGAAGGTTCATCGAGCACATACATCACGCCGGTTAAGCCGCTGCCGATTTGGCTGGCGAGACGGATGCGCTGGGCTTCGCCGCCGGACAGGGTTTCGGCGCTGCGGCTCAAATTCAGATAATCAAGGCCGACATTAATCAGAAAGCCCAAGCGTTCGGTGATTTCTTTAAGGATTTTTTCGGCAATCTGTTTTTTATTGCCGTCCAAATCCAAGGTTTCGAAAAATTGGTGCGTTTGCGTGAGCGGCCAGGCGGAAATTTCGTGCAGCGGCTGTTTGCCCACATACACATAGCGCGCTTCTTTGCGCAGGCGTGCGCCGCTGCAACTGGGGCAGGCTTTGTGGCTTTGGTATTGCAGCAATTCTTCGCGTACGGTATTGGAATCGGTTTCGCGGAAGCGGCGCTCCAAGTTGGGAATAATGCCTTCAAAGGCATGGCTGCGGTTGAAGGTGGTGCCTTTTTCGGACAGGTAGCGGAAGTCGATGACTTCTTTGCCGGAGCCGTGCAGCACCACTTTTTTGACTTTTTCAGGCAGCGTTTCAAACGGCGTATTCACATCAAAATCATAATGCGCCGCCAGCGACTGAATCATTTGGAAATAAAACTGGTTGCGCTTGTCCCAGCCTTTGATGGCGCCCCCCGCCAGCGATAATTCGGGGTGCAGCACCACGCGCTCGGGGTCGAAGAAATTCATATTGCCCAAGCCGTCGCAGGTGGGGCAGGCGCCGACGGGATTGTTGAAGGAAAACAGGCGCGGTTCCAGCTCGGGCAGGCTGTAAGAGCACACCGGGCAGGCGAAGCGGGCGGAAAACCAATGCTCTTCGCCGCTGTCCATTTCCAGCGCCAGCGCGCGCTCGCCGCCGTGGCGCAAGGCGGTTTCAAAGCTTTCCGCCAGCCGCTGTTTGATGTCAGCCTTCACTTTGACGCGGTCAATCACCACATCGATATTGTGCTTGATGTTTTTTTCCAGCTTGGGCACTTCGTCGAGTTGGTAAACTTCGCCGTCCACGCGCACGCGCGCAAAGCCCTGCGCCTGCAAATCGGCGAAAAAGTCCACAAACTCGCCTTTGCGCTCGCGCACGGCAGGCGCCAAAATCATCACCCGCGTGTCTTCAGGCAGCCCCAGCACATGGTCCACCATTTGCGATACGGTTTGGCTGGAAAGCGGCAAATCGTGGTCGGGACAATACGGCGTGCCGACGCGGGCGTATAACAGACGCAGATAATCGTGGATTTCCGTGACCGTGCCCACGGTGGAGCGCGGGTTGTGGCTGGTGGATTTCTGCTCGATGGAAATGGCGGGTGACAGGCCCTCAATCAAATCGACATCGGGTTTGTCCATCATCTGCAAAAACTGGCGCGCATAGGCCGACAGGCTTTCCACATAGCGCCGCTGCCCTTCGGCATAGAGCGTGTCGAAGGCCAGCGAAGATTTGCCGCTGCCGGATAGGCCGGTGACCACCACCAGCCGGTGGCGGGGAATGTCCAGATCGATGTTTTTCAGATTGTGGGTGCGGGCGCCGCGGATGCGGATGGTGTCGTTGTCGGAGTGGCTCATAAAGCGGGCGGAAAATGGAAAAAAACAGCGGATTTTAGCATAAAGTAGACCGGCCACCTGCTATGCCCGATAACAGCCGTATTCGTCCATCGCAAAAATATAGTCATTTAACACAGAACGATACGGCGTTGCTGCGCCTTGCCGTACTATCTGTACTGTCTTCGGCTTGCTGCCTTGTCTCGTTCTGTGTTAGTCGACTATAAAGGCTGCCTGAAAACTTGCTGTATTCGTTTTCAGGCAGCCTTTTTAATCATGCAAACAAGAAATACCGTTAATCCTGCTGCAAAGTCCACGCCACTTCGCCGCCCGCGCGCATGGGCACGAGTTGCGCCTCACCCATGGGTACGGATGCGGGCACGCTTTGCGCCTGTTTCACCAAGGTTACGGTGTCGCTGTTTTCAGGCAGCCCGTAGAAGCGGGCGCCGTTTTGCGAGGCAAAGGCTTGCAGTTTGTCCAAGGCACCGGCGGCTTCAAACACTTCCGCATACAGTTCGATGGCGGTCATGGCGCTGAACATACCCGCGCAGCCGCAGGCGTTTTCTTTGGCGTGTTGCGGGTGCGGGGCGGAGTCGGTGCCGAGGAAAAATTTGTGTGCCTTGTCGCCGGTCGCCGCCGCCACCAAAGCTTGGCGGTGGGTTTCGCGTTTCAATACCGGCAGGCAGTAATGGTGCGGACGCACGCCGCCCACCAAGAGGTCGTTGCGGTTGAGCAGCAGGTGCTGCGGGGTGACGCTGGCGGCGACATTGTCCCCGGCTTCACACACCAGCCGCGCCGCTTCGGCGGTGGTGATGTGTTCGAACACCACTTTCAAATCCGGCACTTCGGCCAGCACCGGTTTGAGGATGCGCTCGATAAACACCGCTTCGCGGTCAAAAATGTCGATGTCGGCATCGGTCACTTCTCCGTGCACCAAAAAGCGCAGGTCTTGCGCGGCGATTTCGCGCAGCACCGGCAAGAGTTTGAACAAATCGGTGACGCCGGAATCGGAATTGGTGGTAGCCCCCGCCGGATACAGTTTGAAGGCCACCACGCCCGCCGCCTTGGCTGCGCGCACGGTTTCCACCGTGGTGTTGTCGGTGAGATATAAAGTCATCAAGGGCTGGAAACGGCTGCCCGGCGGCAGGGCATCGAGTATACGCTGCTTGTAGGCCAGCGCATCTTCCACCTGCGCCACCGGCGGTTTGAGATTGGGCATAATCACCGCACGGCCCATCTGGCGGGCGGTATAAGGCAGTACGGCTTTAAGGGCATCGCCGTCGCGCAGATGCAGGTGCATGTCGTCGGGACGGATAAGGGTGAGGGTTTGCATGGTTTTCCTTTGTTGTAATCTTTTGTCTTTAAAATTAAGTGATTTCAGGCTGCCTGAAAGTTTTCAGGCAGCCTGTTGCTTATTTGTGCTGCACCACCAATGTAAACACACCGTTATCTTCGGTAGAAGCCAAAAGCACATGGCCGGTTTGGCGGCAGAAGGCGGCAAAATCATCCGGCGCACCGGCATCGGTGGCCAGCACCGTCAGCACATCACCGGCCTGCAAGGCGGCCAAGGCTTTTTTGGCACGCAGAATCGGCAGCGGGCATTTGAGACCGGTCACATCCAGCTGTTGTTGGGCCATGGCTATTCCTTTGCATATAAAACCGCCTTATTATACGCCCCTTGTCAAGCCATCCCCAGCCGCCATGTCACCCTTGCGCCGCCTCGCCCTGTTCTGCACCCTGCTGCCCTTCTTGGCCGCCTGCACCGCGCTGCAATACCAGCCGGTGAAAACCTTGGACCGTGTCGATACGGATCAGGGTTACCGCCTGTTGCAGGCACTCAATCCCACGCGCAACCCCAGCCCGGCACAACAGGACGATGTGCTGATGGTGATGGTGTTCTCCGGCGGCGGCACGCGTGCAGCGGCCTTCGGTTACGGTGTTCTGGAAATCCTTGACCAGCAGCCGGTGTATATCGGCGGCAAACAGGCACGGCTCTTGGACCGGGTGGATTTGGTTTACGGCGTTTCCGGCGGCTCGGTGCTGGCGGCCTATTTCGGTCTGCACGGTGCCGATACCGTGCCGCAGTTCGAGCGCCGCTTCCTCAACCAAAATCTGCAAAAAGTGCTCACCCAGCAGGTTTTGTCCGCGCCCAACTGGCCGCGCCTGGCCTCATCGCAATTCGGCCGCGGCGATTTGCTGCACGAGCAGCTGGATGCGCAGCTGTTTCACGGTGCCACCTTCCGCCACCTCAACCGCCAGCGCCGCGGGCCGTTTGTGGTCATCAGCGCCACCGACATGACCCTGGGCAGCCGCCTGGATTTTGTGCAGGAACAATTCGACATTCTGTGCGTGGATTTGGAAGACCTGCCGGTGGCGCGCGCAGTGGCCGCCTCCAGTGCCGTACCCTTGGTGTTTGCACCGCTCACGCTGAATAACCACGGCGGCAACTGCCATTACGCCCTGCCCGAGGTGCTCGATGACATCGACCCGGAGGCCACCGATTTCCGCAGCCTCACCCGCCGCGACTACCTGCAACGCCTGCAACAATACAGCAACAGCGCCAAGCGCCCCTATATCCATCTGCTCGACGGCGGCCTCACCGACAACCTCGGCCTGCAAAACCTGCTGGAAACCATAGAAGTCACCAACAGCGATGCCCTGTCATCACGCCGCGATGAGCGCGGCATCAAAAAAATCGTCGTCATCAATGTGAATGCGCAAACCCTGTTGCGCCAAGACATCGACCGCTCTGCCGACGTGCCCGGCTTCCGTCCGGTCTTGGATGCGGTCATCAATATCCCCATCGACCGCAATTCGCAGGAGACCCTGCGCCGCTTCCACGATTTTGCCAATTTCTGGAACCGCACCAAATCTGCCGAAGAGCCCGATTTGTATTTTGTCAGCATCAACCTGCCCGACCTGCCCGCCTCACCCCTGCGCGATGCGGTCATGGGCATACCCACCACGTTTTATCTGCCGCAGGACGATGTACGCAATCTGAAAAAAGCCGCCGCCGAACTGTTGCAGCAGTCTGCCGAATACCGCCGCCTGGTACGGGACTTGGGCAGCGCGCCGCGGCTGCCTGAAAACCTGCCCGGCGCGGAAACGGCTTCCGAAGCCCAAGCCGCCTCCGAAGCAAAAGCCGCCTCCGAAGCCGACACCGGTAATACCAAATAAGCCGGACAAAAAAAGTTGCTTGACCGCGGTTTTACCCTTACGTAAAGTAGCCCGACCTGCGCCCCAAAACGCAGGCTTTATAATCATAACGACACTACCGACATCATGAACACAATCCTGCCTGATCCGGCTTTCCGTTTCGCGGAAAAGCCGGCCGATGTGTATTTTTTCGGCACCTGCCTCATCGACATCTTCATGCCCGAAGCCGGCATGGATGCCATGACCCTGCTCGAGCAGCAAGGCATACGGGTGCATTTCCCCATGGCACAGAGCTGCTGCGGCCAACCGGCCTTTTCCTCCGGCCATCCGCGCGAATCTTTCGATGTGGCCTCGGCACAGCTCGATTTGTTTCCCAATCCCTGGCCCATCGTCATTCCCTCCGGCTCCTGCGGCGGCATGATCAAACACCAGTGGCCGGTGCTGTTTAAAGGCAGCAAATACGAGCAGGCCGCCACCGATATTGCCAACCGCATCATCGAATTCACCCATTTCCTCACCGCCATCGGCTACCGTCCGCAAGACACCGGCGCCCCGGTGCGCGTGGCCGTGCACACCTCCTGCGCGGCACGGCGGGAAATGAACGTCCACCACACCGGCTGGGCGCTCATCGACCAATTGGCCAATGTCGAACGCGTGGTACACGACCACGAAAGCGAATGCTGCGGCTTCGGCGGTACCTTCTCGGTGAAGCAGCCGGACATTTCCGGTGCCATGGTGGCCGACAAAGTGGCCGCCCTCAAAGCCACCGAAGCTACTGAAATCATCAGCGCCGACTGCGGCTGCATCAGCAATATCGGCGGCAATATCGCCAAAAACGAGCCGGGCATGCCCATGCCCAAGCACATCGCCACATTCCTGCTGGAACGCACCGGAGGTAAAGCATGAGCGCACGCGAACGCATTTTGGGCAAGCTGAAAAAAGCCGACGCCTACCCCATGCTGGAGCCGCAAACGGCCGATTACTACCGCGAAATGTCCCCGGTGTGGGACAGCGAAACCGCACGCCTGCAACACTGGGTGCGCGCCATGCGTGCCGTGAAAACCGAGATTTACTGGGTCACGCGCGACAACTGGACAGACGCACTCGTACAGGTCGCCCGCGAAAAAAACCTGCGCAACATCCTCCTGCCGCGCAAAACCGAACACGGCCAAGCGGCGGAAAAAGCGCTCCAAAACAGCCTGCCGGACATCACCCTGAGCGGTTTCGACCGTCCCATCGAAGAGTGGAAACACGATTTCTTTGCCGACATCGATGCCGGTTTTACCGATGTGCGCTGCGGCATTGCCCACACCGGCACCCTGGTGCTGTGGCCCACCCCCGAACAGCCGCGCAGCCAGAGTCTGGTGCCGCCGGTACACATCTGCCTGTTCGACACCACCCGCATGTACGACGATTTTTACAGCGCCATGCAGGGTGAAGACATGGTGAGCGACACTCCCACCAATATCGTGCTCGTGTCCGGCCCGTCCAAAACCGCCGACATCCAGCTCACCCTGGCCTACGGCGCCCACGGTCCGCGCGACATGGTGGTGCTGGCGGTGCTGCCCGAACACCTCACCCCTGCCGATTTGGAGGAAACCGCATGAGCACGCAAACCGTCCATTTCCACCCCAAACCGGAAACCTTCAAACAAAATGCCCGCGAAGCCCTGGCCGATGCGCCGCTGCGCCAAAGCCTGCGCACCGCCATGGACATGCTGATGACGCGGCGCAAAACCGCGCTGTCGGACGAACAGGAACTGCAAATGCTGCGCACCCTGTGCGAACACATCCGCCAGCGCTCGCTCTCGCGGCTGCCCGAATTGCTGGAACAGCTGGAAGCCAAGCTCATCAGCCTCGGTGTCAAAGTCCATTGGGCGGAAACCCCCTCCGAAGCCTGCCAAATCATCCACAACATCGTCAGCGCCCACCAAGGCAAGCTGGTGGTCAAAGGCAAGTCTATGGTGAGCGAGGAAATCGAGCTCAACCATTATCTCGAAGCCCAAGGCATCCGTGCCGTGGAAAGCGATTTGGGCGAATACATCGTACAGATGGCCGGTGAAAAACCCACCCACATCGTCATGCCCGCCATCCACAAAACCAAGCAGCAGGTGAGCACACTCTTCAACAAAGAGCTCGGCACCCCGCTCACCGACGATGTGGACGAGCTCACCGGCATCGCCCGCAACGCCCTGCGCGACATCTACCGCACCGCCGATGTCGGCCTCTCCGGCGTCAATTTCGCCGTGGCCGAAACCGGCACGCTGTGCCTGGTGGAAAACGAAGGCAACGGCCGCCTCACCACCACCGTGCCGCCGGTACACATCGCCATTACCGGCATCGAAAAAGTGGTGGCCAAGCTCTCCGATATTCCGCCCTTGTACAGCCTGCTGCCGCGCAGCGCCATCGGCCAGCCCATCACCACCTATTTCAATATGATTACCGGCCCGCGCCGCAGCGAAGAGCTGGACGGCCCGCAGGAAATGCACTTGGTACTCCTGGACAACGGCCGCACCCAAGCCTACGGCGAAGAGCAGATGCGCCGCACCCTACAATGCATCCGCTGCGGTGCCTGCATGAACCACTGCCCGGTCTATACCCGCATCGGCGGCGCCGCCTACGGCACCACCTATCCCGGCCCCATCGGCGAAATCGTCTCCCCGCACATGCTCGGCCTCGACGCCACCCGCGACCTGCCCACCGCCTGCACCCTGTGCGGCGCCTGTAGCGAAGTGTGTCCGGTGAAAATCCCCATCACCGAGCAGATGATCCGCCTGCGCGTGGAAGCCCAACGCGCGCCCGACGAAGCCACCACCTACCCCATCCGCGGCCAGGGCGCATCGCACAGCACCGGCGAGCGGCTGGCGTGGCGCATCTTCGAAGGCGTATTCAGCGGCAAACGCCTGTACCGCACCTTCGGCTGGACCGCCAGCAAACTGCGCGCCCTCACCCCCGGCAAACAGCTGAGCTGGACCGACTACCGCACCCCGCTCAAACCGGCACCGAAAACCCTGCACGAACTGGTGGCGGAAAAGCAAAAACAGCAGTCTTAGTCTGTTTTTAAGCCAACAAAAGTTTTCAGGCAGCCTAAAAGGCTGCCTGAAAACTTTTGTTTCTTACCCAATCAAAACGCCTCGCCCACTTTAACCCCGCCCGCCGTATCCTGCGGTGTGACCAGCGCCGCCACGGCTGCTTGGGCTGCCTGAAATTCGGCACTCTGCATCAGCACCTGCGCCTCGGCGGCGCTCAAAGTGGCGGCCATATACTGCCAGCGCGCCGCCAGATGCGGATTGGCCGGTGCCTGGAAATCCCGGCGCAGCACATCCACCCAATCGGGGCGGTTGCACACCAGCACGATGTCGCAACCGGCGGCAAATGCCTGTTCGGCACGGGCACGGATGTCACCGGCACCGCCTGCACCTTCCATGGTGAGGTCGTCGGAGAAAATCACCCCGTCAAAGCCGACTTCGCCGCGCAGAATGTCCTGCAACCAGTGTTGCGAAAAACCCGCCGGTTGTGCGTCTACCTGCGGATACACCACATGCGCGGGCATCACCGCAGCCATACCGGCGGCGGACAAGGCGGCAAAGGGGCGGATATCGTCGGCGCGGATGGCGTCCAGACTGCGCGTATCTTCCGGCAGGGTCAGGTGACTGTCGCCGCTGACACAGCCATGGCCGGGGAAGTGTTTGCCGCAAGACTTCATGCCGCCGCGATTGAGGCCGCGCTGCAAAGCCAGCGCCAAGGCGCTAACGGTACCGGCATCGCGGTGAAAGCTGCGGTTGCCGATCACCGCGCACGGCCCCCAATCCAAATCCAGCACCGGCGTAAACGACAAATCCACCCCGCAGGCGGCCAGTTCCACCGCCAGCACCCAGCCGACGGTTTCCGCCTGCGCCTGTGCCGCCTCAGCACCCTGCGCATCCCACAATTCACCCAGCACGCGCATGGCGGGCAGGCGGGTAAAACCGTCGATAAAACGCTGCACGCGGCCGCCTTCGTGGTCCACGGCCACAATCAGCTCCGGATGACGCAAGGCTTTGATGTCGGCCACGAGTTCGGTCAGCTGGGCGCGCGATTGGTAATTGCGACGGAACAAAATCACGCCGCCGATGGCGGGGTCGCACAGACGGACGCGTTCTTCGTCGGTAAGCTGAAAAGCGGCCACATCGGCCATCACCGGGCCGCGGGGCAGGTGTTGCGGTGTTGTCATATTCAAAACTTTAAAATAAAAATGCATAAAAACAGGCTGCCTGAAAACTTTCAGGCAGCCTGAGACCTTTGCAAAACCTCCAGATGTGGATGCAGTTCAAGGCGTAGCAGCGCAGCGAGCGCAGACATATCATGTAGATAGGCAAGCGAGCGAGCAGCGCACAACGCAGAAATGCGCCGCAGATGGGGGGTTTGCAAAGGTCTCAGCCTGTACAGTGGTTTTATTGCAGCGTCAAAGCCAAAAACAGCGTGTTGTCGCCGCGTTTCACCAAGATGGGAATGTTTTTGCCCGCAGCAGTCACCGCATCGCGGAAGGTTTTTTCATCGGCTACCGCGGCCGGGCCGACGGCCATAATCACATCGCCGCGGCGCAAACCGGCTTGGGCTGCCGCTTGGCGTGCCTCCAGCACCACCACGCCGCTGCGGCTTTGCAGCAGGGTCAGACCCAATTCGTCGGCGGCAAAACTGCGTGCTTCCGGGTCATCGGGCATCAGTGCGCCGCCGTTGCGGGCATCCGCTTCGGTATTGAGGCTGTCGAGCATGATTTTGACCGATTCGCGTTTGCCCTTGCGCCAGATGCCGAGGGTGATTTCCTTACCCGGCGCCATAATGCCCACCATCACCGGCAAATCGCTGGAATTTTTCACTTCCTCGTCATTGACGCTCAAGATAATGTCGCCCACCTGCAAACCGGCCTGAGCCGCGGGGCTGTTGGGCAAGACCTGCGACACCAGCGCGCCGTGGGCTTTTTCCATACCGAAGGATTTGGCCAAGTCGTAAGAGACTTCTTGAATGACCACGCCCACGCGGCCGCGCTGTACCTTGCCGGTGGTTTTCAGCTGCTCGGCCACATTCATGGCCACATCAATCGGAATGGCGAAGGAAATGCCCATAAAACCGCCGCTGCGGCTGTAAATCTGCGAATTGATGCCGACCACCTGGCCGCGCAGATTAAACAGCGGGCCGCCGGAATTGCCGGGATTGATGGCCACATCGGTCTGGATAAACGGCGTGTAGTTTTCATTCGGCAGGCTGCGGCCTTTGGCAGACACAATACCGGCGGTGACGCTGTTGTCAAAACCAAAGGGCGCGCCGATGGCCGCCACCCACTCGCCCACTTTCAAATCCTTGGGATTGCCGATTTTCACCGAGGGCAAATCACTGGCCTCGATTTTGAGCAAAGCCACGTCCGACTGGGTATCCGAACCAATCAGGCGGGCGCGGTATTCGCGCTTGTCGTTGAGCAGGACTTTGATATTGTTCATGCCCGCCAATACATGGGTATTGGTGAGGATGTAACCGTCTTCGCTGATGATAAAGCCGGAGCCGAAATTGAATTCGTCGCCGCCGCCGTCGCTGCCGTCGTCACCGCCGTAAGGCACCAGGCGTTTGAAAAACTCGTAAATCGGGTCGTTTTCCAAGCCGTTGTCGCCACTGCCGGAAGCAGAAGGATCCCGCGAAGCCTGGATATTCACCACCGCCGCGCCCTCGCGCTCCACCAAGGCAGTGAAATCCGGCAGCAGCATGGGTACGCTTTCCCGGTCTTTCGGTTCGACCTTTTGCACAAAATCACCGCCGGTATCGTCGCTGCCAAACCAGCTGTTGATGCGGTCGCAACCGCCGAGGAACAAGGCTGCGGCCACGGCGGCGGCCAGCAGTTTGCGGGAAGGGGTGTTCATGGAAATCCTTGTTTTCAATATCGATGTATTCTGGCTTTTGTACTGCACAAACGGCTGGAGATTGTAGCGAAATCCTTGTATCGATTCAAGTTTTCAGGCAGCCTGAAACTCAGGCAAAATCATTCTTCGCCCCATACTCGCACAAATCGGCAATCAGGCAGCGGCCGCATTGCGGCTTGAGCGCCTTGCAGGTGTAGCGGCCGTGCAAAATCAGCCAGTGGTGCGCGTCCTGCAAAAACGGCTTGGGTATCAGGCGCATCAGCTTGTCTTCCACCTCGCGCACGTTTTTGCCGGGGGCAATGCGGGTGCGGTTGGCCACGCGGAAAATATGCGTGTCCACCGCCATGGCCGGCTGGCCAAACGCGGTGTTGAGCACCACATTGGCGGTTTTGCGGCCCACACCAGGCAGCGCCTCCAACTCGGCGCGGGTTTGCGGCACTTCGCCGCCATGGCGCTCCAAAAGAATGCGGCAGGTTTCGATGATGTGACGCGATTTGGTCTGATACAGACCTATGGTTTTGGTGTATTCCTTCACCCCTTCCAAGCCCAAATCCAGCATGGCCTGCGGCGTATTGGCCACCGGAAACAGCTTGGCGGTGGCCTTGTTGACGCCGACATCGGTGGCCTGGGCCGAAAGCAGAACCGCAATCAGCAATTCAAACGGGCTGTTGAATACCAGTTCGGTGGTCGGATGCGGATTGGCTGCCTGAAAACGCTCGAAAATTTCGGTGCGGATGCTGCGGTTCATGCGGGCTCCGACTTAGGGCTTGCCGGTGGCGGGGCTGATGGTGAGGATTTCGTAGCCGTCTTCGGTCACCAGCACCTCGTGCTCCCATTGCGCCGACAGCGAGCGGTCTTTGGTGACCACCGTCCAACCGTCGGCCAGAATGCGCAGATGGCGCTTGCCCTGGTTAATCATCGGCTCGACGGTGAAAATCATGCCCGGCTCCAATTTCAGCCCCTGGCCTTTGCGGCCGTAATGCATCACCTGCGGCGCCTCGTGAAAACCGCGGCCGATGCCGTGGCCGCAGAATTCCTGCACCACCGAATAACCGGCCTCCTCCGCCACTTTCTGGCAGGCATAGCCGACATCGCCCAAAGTGGCGCCGGGGCGCACCGCGGCAATGCCCGCCATCATGCTGGCATGGGTCACGTCAATCAGGCGTTTGGCCTGCGGGCTGATGCTGCCCACGGCAAACATGCGGCTGGAATCGCCGTGGAAGCCGTCTTTTTTGATGGTGACGTCGATATTGACAATATCGCCGTTTTTCAAAGGCTTGTCATCGGGAATGCCGTGGCAGATGACATGGTTGACCGAGGTGCAGCAAGACTTGGGAAACGGCGGATTGCCGTAGTTCAAAGGCGCCGGATAGCCGCCCTGCACATTGATGTGGTAATCGTGCACCAGCTGGTTGATTTCATTGGTGGTGACCCCGGGTTTGACGAAAGCGCCGATATAATCCAGCGCCTCGGCCGCCAAACGGCCCAACTCGCGCATTTTGGCGATTTCTTCGGCATTTTTGATGATGACTGCGGACATGATGGTTTCTGTTCTGTGTGGTTTGTTTAAAAAGGTTTTCAGGCAGCCTGAGTATGTGTAGGGCAAACTGACAATTCGTTCACGGCTGCTTTTTTGTCAAAAATTGCCCGCTTCTGCGTTGAAAATGCTCGCAAGGTGTCCAACCTTGCTGCGCTTTCCGCCTTGAATCGGACGTTTTTGCCTAAAAAATCAGCTACGCGCCCGAATGGTCAGTTCGCCCTAGGTCGGATACTTGTATCCGACATTAATCCCGTTTGGCCGAAACTTGGGCATTTTGTCGGATACGAGTATCCGACCTACGCCCCGCGGCGGACGGCGAAAAACGCCTGCAACAGCGCACGCGCCTCATCCGCCAGCACGCCGCCCAATACGGCGGTATGCGGATTGAGCGCCCGCACGGCGAACAGGTCCACCTGGCTGCCTGCCGCGCCGCTTTTGGCTTCGGCGGCAGCATACACCAAGCGGCGCACCCGTGCCTGCATCAGCGCCCCGGCACACATGCAGCACGGCTCCAGCGTCACATACACATCGCAGCCGTCGAGGCGGTAATTGCCCAGCGTGTGTGCGGCGGCACGCAGGGCGGCGATTTCGGCATGCAGGCTGATGTCATGGCCGGAAACGCAGCGGTTAAAACCGCGGCCGATGATTTCGCCGTTGCGCACCACCACCGCCCCCACCGGCACTTCGCCCAAGGCCGCTGCCTGTTCCGCTTCGGCCAAGGCAGCGCGCATATGGCCTTCCATTTCCGCCTGCGGCGGAAACACAGCTACCGGCGGATGGCGGCGCACCGCATCGCGCCACTGTGCTTTTTCCGCCGCACTCAGGCTGTGCAATGCGCGGCCCTCGGCCAGCGCCACCAACTGCCACAGCGTGCTGTCGGTCACGCTCAAGCCGGCGGCTTTCAACAGCAAAAACGCCTTGGCCGCACCGGTATGCGCCAAATCCGCCGCCGTCACCATACCCTGCCCCTGCAAAACGGCGAGGGTTTTCGGAGCCAGGGGCGGGGTGCTTAAATCGGACATGGGGTTTCCGGTATCGCGTTTCAATAGCTTTTCAGGCAGCCTGCAATCTTTGCAAAACCTTATATGCCAACACAAAACCGACGTCATTCCCGCGCAGGCGGGAATCCATGGAAAAACTTAAGAAGCCATGTTTTAAACAATGGCTTCATAACCGTATAAATGGATTCCCGCCTACGCGGGAATGACGGCAGCTAAGATTTCAGGGCGCCTGTATAGCGCGGCCAAGTTGCGAGGCTTAAATCGGTTTACAAAACGCTCAGCCTGTTGCGTAGGGGCGGATTTTACATCCGCCCAAACTTTTAAAATTCCAAGACCAATGCTACCTGTAACAGTTTTTCAGGCAGCCATTACTCATCTTAAATAAAGGAAAACTTATGACAACCCTGGTTATCATCAGCGGCCACAGTGCCGGTTTGGGTGCGGCGCTGGCCGCGCATTATCTGACGCAAGGCCATGCGGTGTTGGGTTTGGCGCGCCGCAGTCTGCCGCCGCAAAACCGCCTGCAACAGCAGACGCTGGATTTGGCCGACAACGCCGCCCTGGCCGCCTATCTGGCCTCTGCCGACTGGCGCAACGCCTTGGCCGACAAACAACATATTATCCTGATCAACAATGCCGCCACCGTAGCCCCGTCGGCGCTGTGCGGACGGCAGGATGCGGCGGCGATTGCCCGTGCGGTGGCGCTGAATATCACCGCACCGCTGCTGCTCACCAATGCCGTATTGGCGGATGCGGCCGCAGGCTGCCTGAAAACCGTGGTGCATATCGGCAGCGGTGCCGGGCGCAAGGCTTATCCGGGTTGGTCGGTCTATGGTGCCGCCAAGGCGGCACTGGATCATCATGCCGCGGTGGTGGCCGCCGAAGACCATGCCGGTGTGCGTATCGCCAGCATTGCCCCCGGTGTCATCGACACCGCCATGCAGGCAGCTATCCGCGCCAGCGACACCACCGATTTTCCTTTGCAGCCGCAGTTTGTGCAACTGCAACACAGCGGCAGCCTGCAAAGCGCCGGCGAAACTGCCGGGCGGTTGGCGGCGCTGATTCAGCAAGCCGGTTTCGGGCAGCAAACCCGTATGGATGTGCGCGATTAGGTAGCTGTAATATCATTTTGAAAAATAAATTAGCCTGTTGGCACCACCTTAGGCTACCTGAAACATAAGTACCTGTATTCGGTTCAGGTATCCATACTTTAATCCAAGTATGTTCACGGCTACAGCCCTATCCGCTGGCGCAGCCGAACGGAGCGCGGTTTTTCGGGGAGAAAGGGCAAATCTGTTTGAGCAGCGCAGCTGCGAGTTGTTGCCCGCCCGAAAAACCGTGTGCAGTGAGGGAAGTTTGCGCAGCAAACCTGCAACCGCGGCCGCCTTTCTTTTGCCTTCTTTTCTTTGGCGGCGCAAAGAAAAGAAGGTGGCCGCGCGGCCACAAAGCGCAAATAATAATGCTGAGTAACGTTTAAAACCAAGCAGCCAAGTAGGTCGGCTCTCCGAGCCGACTGTTTGATGGTGTGTCGGCTCGGAGAGCCGACCTACGGACTACGGACTGCTTGAGTCATTCCAGATCCTGCGACTGCGCGCCGGATGACAGCCGTGTCATGCTGCGCGCAGTCGCAGCATCTCCCTGTTTACATACTCACGCCAAATCACACGACGGCTGCGCCGAAGCCTGCAAACGCAGGGCTTTGCGCTGTTCGGCTGCCTGAAAACGGCATTGGCGCACCGGGTCGTTCAATTGCAAGGGCGGCACGGCGGCGGGTTTGCCGTTTTCGTCCACCGCCACCATGGTGAAATAGCAGCTGTTGGTATGGCGGATGCGGCGGCTGCGGATGTCTTCCGCTTCCACGCGGATGCCCACTTCCATGGAGGTGCGGCCGACATAATTCACCGAGGCGCGGAAAGTCACCAGCTCGCCCACATGAATCGGCTCCTTAAACGTCACCTGATCCACCGACAGGGTCACCACATAGCAGCCCGAATAACGGCTGGCGCAGGCATAGGCCACCTGGTCGAGCAGTTTGAGCAAATCGCCGCCGTGGACATTGCCCTGAAAATTGGCCATGGCCGGGGTCATCAGTACGGTCATGGTGAGTTGGTGATTGGGGGTGCTGTTGTCGGTTTCCATGATAGATGCACAGGCTGCCTGAAAAATAAAAGAGCGGATTATATAGTTGAATAAAATAAAAACAAGACAAGGCGGCAAGCCGCAGACAGTACAGTTAGTACGACAAGGCGCCGCCAACGCCGTATTGTTTTTATTTTAAATGACTATAACGCACCCGCCTCCACATACGGCACCCGCCCGTCCAAAGGCGGCGCGTTGTCGTCGAATTCCACCGTAAACAAATGGCCGCCGGCATCGATGCGGCGGTAGGCGGACAACACCGGCAGCAAAGGGTCGCGCTCGTGCAGGGCCACGGTGAGGTAATGCCAGGGGCCGCGCGAAGCGTGGCGGTAGAGCGTGCGCAGCAAGGCAGCAAACACCGCCGCATCGTCGTCCGCCACCGCCGCCAAAGCGGCATAGGCGCAACGCAGGCTGTCACCCGGCTGCGGCAGCGCCTGCAAAGGCGTTAAACGGCACAAGCCGTTATACAAAGGCTTGAGCCAGCGCCAATGCCCGCCGTAGGCTTCCACATGTATCTGGCGAAAAGCGTGCTGGTCCCACAGCGCCAGCGTGCCGACCAATTCACCGTTGCGGCGCGCCAGCCAGATGTCTTCCATACGCAAACCGCGCAAACGGCCGTTGTGCATATCGGCCACTTCGTAATGCGGCGCACACTGCCGCCGCGCATGTTCCCGATTGATAAAGGCAAACACCTCGGCCGCTTCGGCAGGCTGCGCCGGGGCGATGCGGATGCCGGGCAAGTGTATGGCGGCTTTGGGCAAGCCCAAAATCAGCATCGGCGTATGCACCCTGCCCTGTGGCCGGTAAGGCGGCAGTCCGGCGCGGTTGGCTGCCAGCACTTTTAAGGCTGCCTGATTGCCCTGCAAAATCAGGGTGGTGTAATAGGGCAAAGGGTCGCACGCATGACGCGCGCGCAGAAAATCATAGGCACGGCGCAATCCCAAGCCGCTGCGGTAAGCCGCTTCCACGCGTAAATCGGCCAGATAGCCGATGTCGGTACACACGCCGTTGACATAAGCAGGCAAACGGAAACGCCCGCCCAAACCCGCCAGCGCGCCGCTGGCCGCATCCACGCCCTTATACACCTCCGCCACCCGCCCCTGCACGGCGGCGGCATGAAAATACGAAGGCTCGCGGCGGAAGGTGACGGCAATATCGCCCTGCATCACATTGCGCCGCAACAGCGCACGCAAAGCGGCATCGTCGGCGGGTTCTGCCAGGAAAAAGTGCAGTTTGGCCATAGATTTAAAGCTCACTTGCTTGATGGCAAGCCTGTATAAAAACAGGCTGCCTGAAATACTTTTTCAGGCAGCCTGTAGCGTTACAACACAGACATTACAGCGCTTTCCAGCGTGCTTGCGATTCGCGGATCACTTCTTTGGCTTCTTCAATATCGCCCCAGTGGGTCACTTGGGTGGTGCCCGCTTTTTTCAGGTCTTTGTAGTGGTTGAAGTGGAATTCGATCTGTTTGATCAGTTGTGCGGGCAAGTCGCTCAGGCTGTTGATGGCATTGCCGGTGTGGCGGTCATCGGCCGGAACCACCACCACTTTGTCGTCCACTTCGCCGTCATCGACAAATTTCATCACGCCGATGACTTTGGCTTCCATATAGATGCCGGTAGGCAGCGGAGTGTCGGTGATGATGAGCGCGTCCAATTCGTCGCCGTCTTCGTCCAAAGTCTGCGGAATAAAACCGTAGTTGGTGGGTTTGGCAAACAGCTGCGGTTCCACGCGGTCGAGTTTCATCACCGCGTTTTTGCGGTCCCACTCGATTTTGTGGTTGGAACCCTGCGGGATTTCCACCACCACGTTGATGATGCCGCCGTCTACATCACCGGCGTCCAGAATTTGGTTAAAGTCGGCCATCGCCTCACTCCTTGGGGTTTAAGTTGACAAAACAGCGCGATTGTAAACAAAGCCGCCGCACTTGCCCAATGTTTTTAACCCATAAATTTAACAATGCGCCGCCGTCACCCGCACCGGCTTCATCAGCGCCTTGCCGGTATTGAGCAGGATGCGGTATTCCAGCGCATAGCGGCCGTGCACCATCACGCTTTTCATATCGGCGTCGGCACAGGTGCGTTTGCGCATTTCGCGGACAACTTTGTTTTCCATATCGCGCCGCTGTTGCGCGTTCATCTTGCCCGCGTCGCGGAAGTTTTTCAATTGCAAATCCAGCACCAGGGTGTCGTCTGAGGCACGGTAGCGCACATCGCGCACGCGCAGGTCGGCATTTTCCTTAATCTGGTTTTGGCGCAGGCGCTGCGCCGCCTGCCGGCCGACCTGGTCGCGCTGTTGCGGCGTCATCTGCTGCATGGCCTGCTTTTGCGCGGGGGTAACCGAAGAAGACTGGCAGCCTGCCAGTAGGACAACAGCGGCAAAAGCCATGGCACGGTATGCGGTTTTGATCATGGTGTATTCCTTTCTGTTGATGTGCGGCAGCGCCGCCCAAGCGCGGGCACTGTAACGGCAGTGCGGCAAGGGCGGCAAGCCTCTTGCCCAAAGCAAACCTGCGCTAACATTTTCTTACACAACAGCACCACTGCACACCGCCGCAGCCTTATCCTTTACAATGCTGCCTGAAACCGTTTTTTGCCCGTGCCATGACCCCGGAAACCCAAAAACAACTCGGCATCCGCCCCGCCACCGCCGACAAGCTCGCCAAGCTGCATATCAAGAGTCTGTGGGATTTGGCGCTGCACCTGCCCCTGCGCTACGAGGACGAAACCCGCCTCACGCCGCTGGCGGATGTGCAGGCCGGACAAGCGGCGCAGGTGGAAGTGGTGGTGGAACATGCCGAGGTGCAATACCGGCCGCGCCGCCAGCTGGTGGTGAAAACCACCGATGCCGCCGATGCGCGCCGGGTCTTGTTTCTGCGTTTCCTGCATTTTTATCCCAACCAGTTGCAGCAAATGGCCGAAGGCCAAACCCTGCGCGTCTTGGGCGAAGTCAAACACGGTTTTTACGGCCTGGAAATGATTCATCCCAAGGTGCGCAGCGCCGAGGGCGCCATGGCCGAGAGCCTCACCCCGGTCTATCCCACCGTCAACGGTTTAAGCCAGCCCACCCTGCGCCGTCTTATCCGCACCGCGCTGGCGCTGCTGCCGCCCGAAGACAGCCTGCCGCCCGCCGTGCTCGCCCCGCTCCAACTGCCGCCTTTGGCCGAATGCCTGCAACTCTTGCACGCCCCGCCGCCCTCTTTGCGCTTGAGCGAAGTGCACAGCGGCGCCCTGCCCGCCTGGCAGCGTTTGAAATTCGACGAATTGCTGGCCCAGCAATTATCCATGCGGCTGGCACGCGCGCAACGCCACAGCGGCCGCGCCCCGCGCCTGCAAGGCAACGGCAGCCTCAGCAGCCGTTTGTGCGCGCAACTGCCGTTTGCCCTCACCGCCGCGCAAGAACGCGTATTGGCGGAAATCCGCCACGACCTCGCCCAAGTGCATCCCATGCACCGCCTGTTGCAGGGCGATGTCGGCAGCGGCAAAACCATCGTCGCCGCACTGGCGGCCATCGTGGCGCTGGAAGCCGGTTTTCAGGTCGCCGTGATGGCGCCCACGGAAATCCTCGCCGAACAGCATTACCTCAAATTCACCCAATGGCTCACCCCTTTGGGCATTGCGCCGGTATGGCTTTCAGGCAGCCTGCGCAAAAAAGCCAAAGACAGTGCCAAAGCCGCCTTGGCCGAGGGTTTGACTCCGCTGGCGGTCGGCACCCACGCCCTGTTTCAGGACGATGTGGTATTCCACAATCTCGGCCTCGTGATTGTGGACGAACAACACCGCTTCGGCGTGGCCCAGCGCCTGGCCCTCAAGAACAAGGGCGCCGAAGTACACCAGCTGATGATGTCCGCCACCCCTATTCCGCGCACCTTGGCGATGAGTTTTTTTGCCGACCTTGATGTTTCCGTTATCGACACCCTGCCGCCCGGACGCACACCCATCAAAACCAAGCTCGTCAATCAGGCGCGGCGGCAGGAGGTGGAAGGTTTTGTACGCCATACCGTGGCGCAGGGGCGGCAGGTGTATTGGGTGTGCCCGTTGATTGAGGAGAGCGAGGCCCTGCAATTGCAAACCGCCGTCGACACCCATGCCCATCTGCAAAGCGTATTCCCCGATTTGCGGGTCGGCTTGGTGCACGGACGCATGAAGGCGGCGGAAAAAGCCCAGGTGATGCAGGAGTTTGTCTCCGGCAGCCTGCATATTCTGGTGGCCACCACGGTGATTGAAGTGGGTGTGGACGTACCCAATGCCAGCCTGATGGTGATTGAGCACGCCGAGCGCATGGGCTTGTCGCAACTGCACCAGCTGCGCGGCCGTGTCGGCCGCGGTGCCGCCGCCAGCACCTGCGTGCTCTTGTTTGAAGAACCTTTGTCGGAGCTTGCCAAAACCCGCCTCAAAGTCATTTACGAACACAGCGACGGTTTTGAAATCGCCCGTCAAGACCTCAATATCCGCGGCCCCGGCGAATTCCTCGGCGCGCGCCAAAGCGGCGCACCCATGCTGCGTTTTGCCCATCTGGAAGAAGACCTGTACCTGCTCGAAGCCGCCCGCCAGCTGGCACCGCAGCTGATTGAGCAACAGCCGCAGGTGGTGGAACAACACCTGCAACGCTGGCTCTCAGGACGCGAAGGGTATTTGGGGGTGTAAGGGTATGGATACGCAAGAGAAGGTTTAAGCTTTTTTCAGGCTGCCTGAAAACGAATGCAGCGCGTTTTTGCGCAGTAAAAAGATTGATGTCGGATAGCCGGTATCCAAGCTACTGCTGTTTAAAACGGTGGGCAGGAATGCCCACCCTACGGCGCTGCCCGAATACAGTGACCGAAAATACCCAACCCACACCCAGCCCTACACCTTCATCAGCCGCCGGATTTCATGCCAATGGCCGTCGGGGCGGCGTTGCAGTACGGCGGCCATGCCTTGCGGCTCGGATACCAATGCTTCCAAAGCCAACGTCTGGTTTTCAGGCAGCCTTTGCGGTGCCAGCAAGGCCATGCGCGGTATCGGTGCATAGCGCACTTGTTCGCCGCCTGCGGCAGCGGCCAGCGCCGCCCAGTCTTCGCCCCACAAGCCTTGCCAGGCATAAGGATTGAGCGGCGGCGGCACGGCATCGGTATCGGGCGGTAAAAACAACATTCCGCGCACCACGCTCACCGAAGCAGCCACTTCCGGCACACCGGCGGCATGCAGGGCTGCCTGAAAAGCGGGTGTCGCGGCCTGTGCCAGTTGTGCGCCCAATTTTGCCGCTTTGCCGTGCAGGGTGTCGGCACG
Organism: Neisseriaceae bacterium HSC-16F19; assembly: GCF_024171525.1. Lineage (GTDB taxonomy): Bacteria > Pseudomonadota > Gammaproteobacteria > Burkholderiales > Neisseriaceae > JALJZY01. Next base: position 70,613 of record NZ_JALJZY010000004.1, on the reverse strand, counting down.
GTTCAGGCCACACAAGGCCGCCGCATCGGCACCGCCGTAGTATTTGCAGGTCAGCTCGATATGGTGGCAGACGCCGTTGATGTCGGCGATAAAATCCGCCGCCCCGGCGGTACAGCCGTCGGCACGGCGAAACGGCAGATTGCGCGCATAGAGGCGGCAATGCGGCGCGTATTGCAGCCAAAAAGCCAGCAGCGCCTCGGCATAAACGCCCAAGCGGTGGCCGAACGGCGCTTCATCGTGCAAAGCGGCATACAGGGGCTGCGGTGCGGCATCCAAAGCCAGCAGACAGCGGAAGCCCTGCCCGCCCAAAAGGCTGCGCACCGGCAATTCATGGCCGCTGTGCCACGGCGGCGGCGCAGTCAGCAAAACGGCCAAATCGCGCACCGCCGGGTCGGTGAGGCGCCACCACAGGGCGTCGAGGGCGTAGTTCATGGCCTAGCCGTGCTTGTGGGTTTGGTCCACAGCGGCGGTAAACAGCACGTCGGTAGAGGAATTGAGCGCCGTTTCCACCGAATCTTGCACCACGCCGATGATAAAGCCCACCGCCACCACCTGCATGGCGATGTCGTTATCGATATTGAACAGGCTGCACGCCATGGGAATCAGCAGCAGCGAACCGCCGGCCACCCCGGAAGCGCCGCAGGCACCCAGGGCGGCCACCACACTCAGCAACAACGCGGTGGCAAAGTCCACGGGAATACCGAGGGTATTGACCGCGGCCAGAGTCAGCACGGTAATGGTGATGGCGGCACCGGCCATATTGACGGTAGCACCCAAGGGAATGGACACGGAATAAGTGTCTTCATGCAGGCCGAGTTTTTTCGCCAGCGCCATGTTCACCGGGATATTGGCGGCGGAAGAACGGGTGAAAAACGCGGTCACGCCGCTTTCGCGCAAGCAGGTCAACACCAGCGGATACGGATTTTTGCGGATTTGGCTGAACACAATCAGCGGATTGACCACCAGCGCCACAAACAGCATGGAACCCACCAGCACCGCCAGCAGCTGCACATAGGTGCCGATGCCGCGGAAACCTTCCACAATAATGGTGGTCAGCACCAGGCCGAAAATGCCCACTGGCGCGAAACGGATGATCCAGCGCACCACTTTGGACACCGCGGCGGCCAAATCGGCCACCAGGGCGCGGGTGCGCTCGTCGGCGGCACGCAGAGCCACACCCAAGACCAGCGCCCAGGCAAGAATGCCGATGTAGTTGGCATCGGCAATGGCCTGCACCGGATTGGACACCAGCTTCATCAGCAAATCGCGCAACACCTCGCCGATACCGCCCGGCGCGCTGCGTTCCGCCGCTTCCACACCGCTCAATACCAGCATGGACGGAAACATAAAGCTGGCCGCCACCGCAGTAAGTGCCGCAGCAAAAGTACCCAGCAGGTACAAGACCAGAATCGGGCGCATATTGGTGGCGGTGCCGTGGCGGCTTTGCGATACCGCCGCCATCACCAGCACAAAAATCAGCACCGGCGCCACTGCTTTGAGCGCGCCTACAAACAGGCCGCCCAAAATCTCACCCACGCTGCCCACTTGGGTGGCCCAGGCACTGCCGTTGGCCAACCAGCCTGTCAGCACGCCCAATAACAAACCCGCCACAATCTGCGGCACCAGGCCGATGCGGCTCCGTTGGGTATTTTCTTGCATATTATCCCCTTAAAAAAACAATGACAGACCTGATTCAGGCTGCCTGAAAAACAAGCGCCTGCCCGATAAGGCAGACGGTTGCATGTCCTGTTCAAACCGCGTGGCCGCATATGCGGCAGACGGCTAATAGGCGCACAGTATACTCTCCGGCACCGCCATAAGATATGGCAGCGGTAAAAACATGTCGGCAATGTGCTTATGCCGCCAAGGTTACAAAAACATATCCCGTTACAAGACTTCCGCCTGCGCCGCCGCACTTTTGCGCCAGCGCGGCGGCAGCGGCACGGTCAGGCACACCAGACAGGCCATCACCAGCGCAATGCCGACCCAACCCAAGAGCGGCAGGCGTTCGCCCACCCAAACCATCGCCAGCATGGCGGCCACCACCGGCTCGAACAAAGTTAAGGTGATGGCGGTACTGGCACGCACCCGCGCCAAGCCGAAACCGAAACACACATAACCGAGAAACATCGGCACCAGCGCCATATACAGGCCGACCAAGGCATTGTTCCATGATGCCAGCAAGGGCGTGCCGCTGACCCACAACACCGGCAGCAGCATCAGCGCACCCGCACCGAACAGCGCACCCATGGCGGCACGGGCGGCAATGCCGGTCTGCATCAGGCGGCGCGCCACCCAGGAATAGAGGGCATAACTCAAACCGGCGCCCAAACCCAGCACCACGCCCCACACCACCGATACCGCCTGGCCGTCGTGCCCGCTTTCGGCCACGCACAGCAAAATCATGCCGATCACGCCCAGCAATGCCCCGGCCAGCCAGCGCAAGGTCAGTCTGAGGCCGTCGAACACATATTCCAGCAAGGCGGAAAACACCGGTGCGGAGCCGATGGTCACCACCGTGCCGATGGTGATGCCCGCCAGGCGCATGGAGCCGTAAAACGCCAGCGGATACACCGCCACCATGGCCGCACCCAACAGCAGCCAGCGCCATTGCCGCCACAAATCGGCACGCGCACGATGCAAGGGGCGCGCCGCCCACAAGGCTTGCAGCAAACCGCCGCCGCCCATGGCTGCAGCACCGATGGCCACCGCCCCCACTTCCGGTGCCATCGCCGCCGCCGTGCCGGTGGTGCCCCACAAAGCCGCTGCCAGCAATACCGCCACCGCGCCGTACAGTTGTTGTTGCGCCGCCATGATTAAGCCTCCGCCAACAGGGTTTCGGCCATGGCACGCGCCTGCACCACACAATCGCTGCCGCCTTCCAGACCGGCGCGGGTAATCGCGCCTTCCAGCAAAAAGGCCAGATGCCGTGCCAGAAGCTCAGCCCGTTTTTCAGGCAGCCATTCCGTCAACGGCGCCGCCAACAAAGCCTCCACTTCTTCTTTATGTGCCCGCACCACCTGGCGGCCGGGATCGTCTGCCGTCAGCTCCGCCGCCGCATTGAGCAGGCCGCAACCACGAAAACCGTGGCGGTAGGCGCTCTCGGCATGGTCCTGATAAGCCAGAAACACCGCCAGCACCCGCTGTTGCGGCGTAGCGGCCTGGGCGGCACGGGCCTGATACAAATCCAGCCACTCCTGGTGCCGCGCCTGCAAATAAGCGCTGACCAAATCGGCTTTGGAAGCAAAATTGTTGTACAGACTTTGCTTGGCCACACCGGCTTCTTTGGTGATGCTGTCGATGCCGGTGGCGGCAATGCCGTTTTCGTAAAACAGCACGGCAGCGGCCTGCAACAAGCGCTCCTGCGCGCTGGCGGTGGTGTTTTGGGATGCGGGACACATGGTTTGCGATTCCGTTTGGGGTTAATATAGGTAGACCAGTCTATCTAATAAAAACACCCAGGTCAAGCGGATATGGAACATCGTGGCGGATGTGTGGCGGGGAATGGACGCTAAAATAAATAATACCAATCCAAAAAAATAATTTAAGCAGATGGTCGTGCTTTATCGTGTGCATTATCTTTAATCAAGATCCTGCGACTAAAGCGCAGGATGACAGTAGTCCGTCATTCTGCGCGTAGCTAAGCGTTGTCGCAGAATCTGTTTGAGCTTCGCAACTGAGTTACGCTACACAGATAGCCGGCCACTACATTAGTTTTAATCTTTAAATTGGCATAAGACATTGTTTATACCAATTCAAAAAATTAAGATAACAAGGCGGCGAGCCGAAGACAGTACAAATAGTACGGCAAGGCGAGACAACGAAGTTAGATTATTTTTTTGGATTGGTATTATTTAAATAAACAAAAAGGGCGGGTGTAAAACCCGCCCCTACAGGCTGCCTGAAAACCCGAACCGTCACAATAAAAAAGCAGACCTGTCGGCCTGCCCCTTGTTTACAACAGCGGACTCATCAGCCGCACGGTGTTTTCAATCAAGCCCCACCACGGCGAGCGCTGCTGCCAGGCGTGGACATTGACGCTGTGGCTTTGCGCGCGGTATTGGCGTTGCAGCGCCTCCACTTCGGCGGTGATGCCGGCATCGTAAATGGCAAGGCTGATTTCCATATTGAGGAAAAAGCTGCGCATATCCATATTCACCGTGCCAAACAGGGTGTAATCGCCGTCTATGGTAATGGTTTTGGCGTGCAGCAGGCCGCCTTCAAACAAGGCCAGGCGCACACCGGCTTCCAGCAGTATGGGGTAATAGGCACGCGAGGCGTAGCGTACCAGCAGGGAGTCGACCTTGGCGGGCATGATGAGCGTCACCTCCACGCCGCGGCGGGCGGCGGTGGTGAGTGCAATCAGCAAGGGCTCGTCGGGCACGAAATACGGTGTGGTGATGGTGATGCGGGTTTTGGCCGCATGCAGGGCGCAGAGTATGGTGTCGTGGATGACCTGCTCGCTCTGCTCCGGCGCCGAAGGTATCACTTGGGCGATAATGCCGCCCTGCGGCGGCTCGGCGGGCAGCAAATCGGGCAGCATATGCTGGTAGCGGGCGGTGAGATAGCGTTGCACTTCGTGCAGGTTTTCGTCGTTTTCCACCGCCACATCGGCAAAAAACACCGCCGCCATTTCCAGCACCGCCGGGCCTTGGCAGCGCATCATCACATCCACCCATTCGCCCACGCCGGCGCCTTTTTTGAAGTATTGCGGGTCGGCCAGATTGAAACTGCCGGTATAGCCGATTCGGCCGTCCACCACCAAAAGTTTGCGGTGGTTGCGCAAATCGACGCGGGTAAACAGCGTGCGCAGCGGCCCCACCGGCAGCGCCACCTGCACATTCACACCGGCTTCGTGCAGGCGGTCGGGCCAGGGGCCGGTGAAGAAGTTTTTGCTGCCCACGGCATCGGCCAGGATGGTGCAATGCACGCCGCGCTGTGCGGCTTCGGCCACGGCTTCAAGCAAATGGGCAATGCGCCCTTGCGGCTCGATGATGTAAAACATCAGCAGGCAGGAGTGTTCCGCCGCTTCGATGTCGTCCATCATGGCTTCCACAATGCTGTCGGTGGTGGAAAACAGCTGCATGCGGTTGCCGCGGGTGGCTTCCAGACCGGTGATGGCGGAAGCTACCTTGCTCAAACCGTGGTAGCGGCGGCCCATTTCGTGTTCCACATCCACATGGCGGCTGCTTAAATAATGCTCGGCAAAAGCGCCGTAAAAACGGTTCATTTCCTCGTTGCGCTGCGCCCGCGCCTGCCCCAGCCGCGGCTCGCCGATCATAAAATAGGCAATCACCCCGAAGAGCGGAAACACAAACAGGATAATCAGCCACGCAAAGGCGGTGCCGGTATTGTGCTGTTTGTAGAGTACGCGCAGCACCGTCAGCACCACCATCAGCACATAGGCGGCGAGCAGGATTTGCGTCCACGGTATCGACCAGTTCATTTGTATATTCCGTTTGTTTTTTTCAGGCAGCCTGAAACCTTTGTAAAACTGCCTTTAGACAGCCTAAAACCTTAGCTGCCGTCATTCCCGCGAACGCAGGAATCCATCCATCTATTTATGAATCCATTGTTTTATAGTGGTTTCTTAAACATTCCCATGGATTCCCGCCTTCGCGCACTACCGTCCGGGGAAAATCTCCGGATTACATCCGGCAACGTAAACAGTGTCAGTAGCCTGCCCCTTCCCTCGCTGGCGGGGGAAGGCTAGGATGGGGGTGGCAGTAAAAAGCTTCAGTAATTTTGATTACTTAAGCCCATAGTGCCACCCGCCCCCTAGCCCCCGCCCGCCAGCGGGCGGGGGGATTTGCTTACTGCTTGTTCGTTAGTTTTCAGGTAGCTTTTTCGAGTTGCCAACAGGCTAAAAACTTTGAAACAAAAGCCAGATAAGCCTTTCAAGGCTGCCTGAAAAACTTTCCCCGGACAGCAGTGCGCCTTCGCGGGAATGACACCGGTTTTATGTTTGTGGTGGCACATGAGGTTTTGCAAAGGTCTCAGCCTGAAAGCCGCTTAAACGCGGCGGTTGCGCCACCACATGCCCCACACCAGCAGCAATACCGCGCCCATCAGCAGGATGGTCCACCACGGCAGTGCCAGGCCGAAGACCTTGTCCACCACGCCGCACTGGCCGGTACCGCGGATAACCGGCTCGTACCAGTCAAACAGCGGCGCATCACGCAAGCGGAACGTCCACGGCGCACCGCAGGAAGGTTGTTGCTCCAAGGGCAGGCTTTGCAGCCACAGCTGGCGTATGGCCACGCTCAAGCCCCATACCGGCGCGGCACTGACCAAGAGCGCCGCCACGGTACGTCCCCAGCCGCGCGCCAGCGGCAACAGCAGGCACACAAGCGCCAGCACGGCGGTGAAGATGACCGCCAGCCGCTGCTGGATGCACATCACACACGGGTTCAGCCCCATCACATATTGGGCGTAAAAAGAGCCGCCGGTCGCAGCCAGCGACAACAGCAGCACCACAATCAGGGTTTGGCGGTAATTTATAAGCATTTGTTTCAGTTTCAATATATTTATTTTTCAGGCAGCCTTTGCGGCTTTACGACCACTGCCAGCGCCGCTGCCACGCGCCCAGCACGGCATCGGAATAGGTGGAGCGACCGAGGCTGCCGTTGTAACGCGCCAAGGCGCGCGGCATATTGCCGTTTTCGCGGTTGCGGTAATGGCGCAAAATAGTGCAGCCGTAACGCAGATTGGTGCGGATATCGAACAGATTGTGCTCCGGACGGCCGATATAGCGCTGCCAAAACGGCATCACCTGCATCAGCCCGCGCGCGCCCACGCTGGAAATGGCGTATTGGCGGAAAGCGCTTTCCACTTCAATCAGCCCCAAAATCAGCTGCGTGTCCAAACCGGCGCGGCTGGATTCGTACTGGATATTGATCAACATGCGGCGGCGGGCGTATTCGTCGGCGACAAAGCGGCTCAGGCGTGCGGACATATCGGCCAGCCAACGCTCGCCGTCGGCGGCCTTGGCAAACACCAGCCGCGGCGGATTGACATTATTCACCGAACTGCGCATCACCGAGGCCACATCGTCGGACAGCGTTTCCTCACGCTGCGCACCCGCCCACACGGATGCGGGCGCACACAGGCCGAGGGCGGCCGCCTGCACGAAACGGCGGCGCGGCAAAAGGATATTCGTCATGGCAAAACACCGGCGGCTGCCTGAAAAAGCAACCGCCACTTCAATACGGAAAAACACATTATAGCAAGCCGCATGCCCAAAAGCAGGGGTACGGCACACCGGCATAACCCGTTTTAACACAGCAGCGGAATACGGCGGATTTGTCTCAATGTGCCAACTGGTGTATCTTTGCGGGGTTTTTCCTTATCCCCACGGCCTTACACCATGCGTTTATGGCATTCGGGCAAATTCTGGCTCAAACTCGGCTGCTACGGCATACTCGCCGCCGCCTTGTTGATTATTGGTGCGCACATCCTGCTGCAACACCTGTTTGCTGCCGACAAAATCCGCCACGCCGCCGAAGCAGCGCTCGCCGGCAGCGGCCGCCAAATCCGCTTTGCCGAAAACATCGGCCGCAGCTGGTTTCCCCGCCCCACCCTTACCCTGAATCAGGTTCAAATCAGCAGTTCCAGCCGCCGCCAGACCGACATCAGCGTCGGCCGCATGCACATCGGCCTGGGTTGGCAGAGCCTGTTCGGCCAGCCGGTGGTGGAGAAATGGGTGTGGGAAGACGCCGATGTGCGCCTGTATCCGCTCGATGACACGCGCTGGAATTTCGACGACCTCTTAACCCTGCGCCAAGAAAACGACGGCGCCCTGCCGGTGAACCGCTTCTATGTGCGCGACAGCCGCCTCGATGTGCTTGATACCCGCGGCCACCGCCATCACATCCGCGACCTCAATCTGCGCCTGCAAGACCTCGAAGACGAAGAAAGTCCGTTTGAGGCCGATGCCCGCTGGCAGCGCCAGGGCTGGCCGGAAGTGAGCGCCCGCCTCAGCGGCACACGCATGGCGCCGCAGCGCTGGCACAATCTCAAACTGCAATGGGAAGCCGATTTGCCGCTTTTGGGCGCCACCCAAAGCCAGTGGCAGGGGCACGGCGTGTGGCAGGACGACTCGCTGCTGTTGCAACAGGTGCAATGGCAGTCACACAGCGATACGCTGAAACTCACCGTCAACGGCAGCGGCCAGGGCTGGCGTGTGGGCTTGGGTCAGGCCGATATTCCCCAAGCCTCGCTGCTGGCGGATGCCGCCGCAGAAGAAGGCCACAGCGGCAGCGCCACCGTAGTGCTCAACCGCCTGCGCTGGCAGCTGGATACCGCCGCGCTGGAGCATTTCCAGTTCAACGGCAGCTGGCAGACCCCGGACACCCAAACCCTGCTCGATGCCGCCGGCAGCTTTACCCGTCTGGCCGACGGCCGCTGGCGTGCCGACAAACTGCGCATCGGCAGTCATCACGATTCCATTGCCCAAACCGCCAATCCGCGCTTGGTCAGCGAGCTTTCAGGCAGCCTCAGCGGTCAGAATGCCAACCACGCGCAATTGTCTTTAAACGGCAAATTCGACAACCAGCCGGTGAGTCTGGAAATGGCCTATAGCGAGGGCGAGCCGCACAATTTCTCCACCCGTCTGGAGCTGGCCGAATGGTCGCTGCGCCCCTATTGGCCGCAACAAAACGCACGCCGCCCCGATGCCGCTTGGGTGGCCGCGCAATGGCGCCGCCGGTTGTCCGGCTGGGATACCCGGTGGCATATCGGCATCGGCCGCGTCCTCACCCCTTGGGGCGAGATGGGCGGCCTCAATGTGCGCGCCCAGGCCGATGCCGAAGCCATGAGTCTGGAACACGAAATTGCCGAACTTTACGGCGGCAGCAGCAGCGGCCGGATTTCCGCGCGCAATAACGACAGCCGCGACTGGGCGTGGGCGCAGCAATTCACCGGCATCGACATCAAACCGCTGTTGCAAGACGCCTTTAATTTCCACAACCTCGAAGGCAGCGGCCATGCCCGTTTCGACCTCCAAGGCCAAGGCTGGCTGCGCGACGAATGGCTGGACCGCCTCGGCGGCGAAGCCTCGCTGCAATTGCAGGCGGGCCGTTTCCGCGGCATCGACATCAACAATATTCTGCAATCCGGCCAAAGCAGCGACACCACGCTGGCCTTTAACGAGCAAAGCCATACCCCGTTTACGCAAATGCGCATGAGCGTGCCCATAGCCGAGGGCATAGGCGCCATCCGCGAGTCTTATCTCAATGCCGAGCAATTCCATATCGACGGTGCAGGCAGCCTTGACTTTATGCGCCAGAATATCGATTACAACGTGCTCATCCACACCCGTCACCACCGCAGCCAGAACGTCCTGCCGCTCAAAATCAGCGGCCCGATGACGCGGCCGGGCTTCACCCTCGACTACCAGCGCCTCACCAGCGGCCTGGCCACGCCGGAACAAAAAGAACAGGCGCTGCGCCAGACCATACGCCGCCAATGGCAATGGCTCAACCAGGGCCGTGCCGCCTCTGCTCCGGCGGCTTCGGCGCCATGAACACCCTGCATGCCTGGCACGGCTGGCCGGAACTGAATACACTGGCACACAGCCATCAGCAAGGCGTGCGCCACTGGCTGATGGTGGCCGATCACCCACCCCCGCCGCTGCCCGATCATGCGCCCGCCTGGCAGCGGCAATTAGAGCAAGACTGCCGCTACCACCAACAGCAAGCCCCTTATCTCATTAGCGAAACCCTGCCCGGCAGCACACTGTTGTGGCTGCCTGAAAACCGCGACGGGCTGACTTATCTGGCCGCCCTCGATACCGCCCATATCCATTGGCACACCCCCGCTCCAATACTGCCCGCCGCTGCCGCCGTCAAACCCTGGCTGGCACTGCCGCCGCCTTTACCCGTCAGCCGCGTGCTGGTGGTGGGTGCGGGCATCGCCGGCGCCGCCACGGCTTATGCGCTGGCCCGGCGCGGGGTGGCGGTGACCGTGCTGGAACGGCACGGCATGGCCCAAGCCGCCTCCGGCAACCGCCAGGGCCTGCTCTATGCCAAGATTTCCGCCCACCCCACCGCGCAGACGCGTTTACTGCTGGCAGGCTATGCCTACAGCCGCCAACTGTTGGAGCACAGCCTGCCCGACAGCGACGCATGGCAGGCTTGCGGCGTGCTGCATATGGACGACAGCGATGCCGAAACCCGACGCAACCGCCAACTGGCAGAAGCCCGCCCCGACAGCACCCTGTATCGCGCCGTTGATGCCACAGAAGCCAGCGAACTGGCGGGCATTCCCCTTGCCCACGGCGGTCTGTGGTGGCCGCACGGCGCCTGGGTACATCCGAGAGCCTGGGTCGCCGCCCTGCTCGCCCATCCGCTGATTGAAGTGCGCGAACAGGCCGCTGTGACCTGTGCCGATTATCAAGACGGCCTCTGGACGCTGGGCTACTCCCACGCAGGCCGCGAACACGCGATTCACGGATCGCACATCGTGCTCTGCGGCGGCGCCGACAGCACCACCCTGCCGCTGTTGCAGGGCTGGCCGCTGCACAATATCCGCGGCCAAACCGCCACCGCCGCTGCAGGCGCATTCGGCCAGCAACTGCGCTGCGCCCTCAGCGGCAGCAGCTATATCGCCCCCGCCTGGCAAGGGCAACTGTGCTTCGGCGCCAGCTTTGTGCCCGGCGACAACGGCCGCGACTGGCGCGACAGCGAACACCAACACAATTTGCAACAACTGACCCGGCTGCACCCGCGACTGGCCGCCGACCTCGGCGCACCCTATGGCGGCCACGCCGCCGTGCGTGCCGACAGCTACGACCATCTGCCGCTGACCGGCCCCGTGGGCGATACCGCCGCCATGCGCCTGTGCTATGCCAAGCTCGCCGCCGACAAACACTACCGCCTGCACGCGCCCTGCCCGTGGCTGCCGGGCGTGTTTGCCAATACCGCCCACAGCAGCCGCGGCCTCAGTACCGCCCCCCTGTGCGCCGAAGCCGTCGCCGCCGCCCTCTTGGGCGAAGCATCACCGCTGCACCCCGATTTACAACAGGCCCTGCACCCCAACCGCCTGGTCATCCGCAGCCTCACCCACCATCAGCCGTGGCCGCAGACGTAACAAAGGCTGCCTGAAAGATTTCAGGCAGCCTTTGCTTATTCATCAGCCTCAAACAGCACTATGCCTGTGCGCCTCCGCATGCGGATTGCCCAGCAGCATGGCGTCGCCGTAGCTGAAAAAGCGGTAGCGCTCGGCGATGGCATGACGGTACACGGCGCGGATTTCTTCATATCCGGCAAAGGCGCTCACCAGCATCAGCAATGTGGATTTGGGCAAGTGGAAATTGGTAATCAGCCGGTCGGCTACCTGAAAACGGTAACCGGGGGTGATGAAAATATCGGTATCGCCCTGCCCGGCCTGCAAACGGCCGCCGCGGGCGGCGGACTCCAGTGCGCGCATGGCGGTGGTGCCCACGGCCCACACCCGTTTGCCTGCCGCGCGTGCCGCTTCGATGGCGGCCACGGTCTCGGCACCCACTTCATACCATTCGCTGTGCATGGTGTGCTCGGCAATCTGTTCCACCCGCACCGGCTGGAAGGTGCCCGCACCCACATGCAGGGTGATTTCGGTGGTCACCACGCCGCGGGCACGCAGGCTGTCCAACAGCTCATCGGTAAAATGCAGGCCGGCCGTGGGTGCGGCCACGGCGCCCTGGTGCTTGGCATACACGGTTTGGTAACGCGCATCGTCGTCGGCACCGGCGCTGCGTTCGATATAGGGTGGCAAGGGCAGATGACCGTGGCGCTCCAGCAGCGTCCACACCGTTTCTTCGCCGTCAAACACCAGCTCGAACAATTCGCCCTGCCGCGCCTGCATCACCGCTGTAATACCGCCTTCAAACTGCAAACACGTGCCGGGCTTGGGTGATTTGGACGAGCGGATATGCGCCAAGGCGCGATGGCCATCCAACACGCGCTCAATCAGCGCCTCGATTTTGCCGCCGCTCTCTTTCTGCCCGAACAGGCGCGCCTTCATCACCTTGGTATTGTTGAACACCAAGACATCGCCGGGGGCAACATAATCGCCCAAATCGGCAAAACAGCGGTCGGCCACGGGCGTGCCGGGCAAGGCGGCGAGCAGGCGGCTGCTGCCGCGCACGGCGGGCGGATATTGGGCAATCAGTTCTTCAGGCAGGCTGAAGTCGAAGTCGTTGATGTGCATGGTGCTAGGGAGTATGGACAAAGGCGCGCATTATAGCACCGCCGCTACCGCACTCAGGCTCTGAATAAATATTCCAATGCAAGCCCATTCGGCGTAGAATGACGCGCTTGACCTGCGCGGCCGCTCCGAACACTTGCTTACTTTTCTTTGCAAAATTTCTGGACTGTTGCGTTATTTTCGGCGAAAATAAGCGCCGTTTCCTTAAAAACCGCCATCATGACTGCATCCATCCTGCTGCTGAACGGCCCCAACTTAAACCTTTTGGGTGTCCGCGAGCCGCATCTTTACGGCCACACCACGCTGGCCGACATCTGCCGCCATCTGCAACAACTCGCCCAAGACGCCGGCCTGTCGCTGGAGGCTTTGCAGAGCAATGCCGAGCATGTTTTGGTGGAACGGGTGCAGGCCGCCCTGAGCGACGACACCGCCTTTATCATCATTAATCCCGGTGCCTTTACCCACACCAGTGTGGCGCTGCGCGATGCCCTGGCGGCGGCGGCCAAGCCGTTTATCGAAGTACATATTTCCAATATTCACGCCCGTGAGCCTTTCCGGCAGCATTCTTATCTGTCGGATTTGGCCATGGGCGTGATTTGCGGTTTGGGGGTGTATGGCTACGAAGCCGCCCTCAAACGCGCCATTTTGCATGTGCAACAGGCTGCCTGAAAAGCCACTGCTCCCAATGACCGACTCAAGGATCCACAACCATGGACTTACGCAAACTCAAAAAACTGATTGATTTGGTAGAAGAATCCGGCATCGCCGAAATCGAAGTGACCGAAGGCGAAGAAAAAGTGCGCATCACCCGCACCGTGGCCGGCAGCCAGCCGGTGTATGCCGCGCCGACCGCCAACGCCGCACCCGCACCTGCTCCGGTGGCTGTTGCCGCCGCTGCGCCTGCCGAAGCCGCTCCGGCCGCCAAAGATTTGAGCAAAGCGCTGAAATCGCCCATGGTCGGCACCTTCTACCGCGCCGCCAGCCCCAGCGCCCCTGCATTTGTGGAAGTGGGCCAGAGCGTGAATGCCGGTGATACCCTGTGCATCATCGAAGCCATGAAGCTGATGAATGAAATCGAAGCCGACCGCAGCGGCGTGATCAAAGAAATTCTGGTTGCCAACGGCCAGCCGGTGGAATACGGCGAACCGCTGTTTATCATCGAGTAAGCCGCCCGTGCAGCTGCGTACATGGCTGGCGGCGGCCTGCCTGTTCTGTATCAATACCGCAGCCGCCGCCAACGATTTTTATACGGTGATGGTACAGGCGGACAAGGGGCAGCTGCTGCTTTCGCCCTGCGCCGATTTGCAAACCGTTTGGCCGGGCGTATTTGATCGGGCCGAAGACGAACGCAGTGTGCGCGCCTACATCGGACAATATCCGCCCGTTTCGGCCGAACGGCCGCATGCCGGTTTTTTTATCCGGGTGATTGCCGCCCTGTCCGCCCCCCATGCCGAGACTTGGCCGGGCCCGGCGGCAGCGGTTCATCCTGAGACAGAAGAAACACAGTTGCAAATGCATGTGCGCGAGATTATCGGTATGCAGCCAGGCTCTTGCAACCTGATCGATATATTAAACGCGGCTTTCCCGCCGGAAAGTACCGAAACCGAACGCTTGGAAGCAAAATAACCAGGAAATATCATGTTGAATAAAGTATTGATCGCCAACCGCGGCGAAATCGCCCTGCGTGTATTGCGGGCCTGCCGCGAGCTGGGCATCGCCACCGTGGTGGTGCATTCCGAAGCCGACCATGACGCCCTGTATGTAAAACTGGCGGACGAGTCGGTGTGTATCGGTCCGGCACAGTCGGCGCAAAGCTATCTGTATATTCCGTCCATCATCGCCGCCGCCGAAGTCACCGGCGCCGATGCCATCCACCCCGGCTACGGCTTTCTGGCGGAAAACGCCAATTTTGCCGAGCAGGTGGAACAATCCGGCTTTGCCTTTATCGGCCCTAAAGCGGAAACCATCCGCCTGATGGGCGACAAGGTGTCCGCCAAACAGGCCATGATTGCGGCCGGTGTGCCCTGCGTGCCCGGTTCCGACGGCGCCTTGCCGGAAGACAATGACGAAATCCTCAAAATCGCCAAACAAGTCGGCTTCCCCGCCATTATCAAAGCCTCCGGCGGTGGCGGCGGTCGCGGCATGCGCGTGGTCGAGCGCGAGGAAGACCTGATTAAAGCGGTGGAAATGACCCGTGCCGAAGCCGGTGCCGCCTTCGGCAACCCCATGGTGTATATGGAGCGCTATCTGCAAAAGCCGCGCCACATCGAAATCCAGGTACTGGCCGACGAGCACGGCAATGCCATTTATCTGGGCGAGCGCGATTGCTCCATGCAGCGCCGCCACCAGAAAATCATCGAAGAAGCACCCGCGCCGGGCATTACCGAAGCCGAGCGCAAAAAAATCGGCGAAGCCTGTGTGGCTGCCTGCAAACGCATTAACTACCGCGGTGCCGGTACTTTTGAATTTTTGTACGAAAACGGTGAGTTTTTCTTTATCGAGATGAACACCCGCGTACAGGTAGAGCACCCGATTACCGAGCTGATTACCGGCGTGGACATCGTACAGGAACAAATCCGCGTGGCCTCCGGCCTGCCCTTGTCTTACAAACAAAAAGACATCCAGCTTTCCGGCCATGCCTTTGAGTGCCGTATCAATGCGGAAGACCCCTACACCTTTATTCCCAGCCCGGGTCTCATCAGCGGCTGCCACCTGCCCGGCGGCAACGGCATCCGCGTGGACAGCCATATCTACCAAGGCTATACCGTACCGCCCTATTACGACAGCCTGATCGGCAAAGTCTGCACCCACGGCAAAAACCGCGACCAAGCCATGGCCAAGATGCGCGTGGCGCTGGCAGAGCTGGCAGTCAACGGCATCAAAACCAATACCCCGCTGCACCGCGACCTGTTTGTCGATGCCGGTTTCAGCCAGGGCGGTGTCAGCATCCATTATTTGGAGCAATGGTTGCAGGCGCGTAAAGACAAGGCATAAAGCCGGTTTTTACATTGTCAGCAAGCCGCACGGGGCGCTAAAATGCGCTCATTCCCGTCCGTTTCAGGCAGCCTTGGGGCTGCCTGAAATAATTTAAGATTCCTCTATTTCCAGCTGCCATGCATTACCAACAAATCACCCTCACCGTTTCGGCGGCCGAAGCCGAATTATTGTCCGACACCCTGATGAACCACGGCGCGCTCAGCACCGCCATTGAAGACGCCCATGCCGGTACCGCGCAGGAACAGCCGATTTTCGGCGAACCGGGCATGCCCGCAGAAGCCGTGTGGCAGCAAAGCCTGATCATCGCCCTGTTTGATGCCGAGGCCGATGTCGATGCCGCCGTGGCCGCCGCCGCAGCCGAAGCCGCCCTGCCCCTGCCCGCCTATACGCAGGAGAACCTGCCCGAGCAAGACTGGGTTCGCCTGACCCAGTCGCAATTCGACCCCATCCGCATTTCCGAGCGCCTGTACATTACGCCCTCCTGGCATCCGCAACCGGAGGAAGGCGGCATCGTCAACCTGCAACTCGACCCCGGTTTGGCCTTCGGTACCGGCAGCCATCCCACCACCCGCCTGTGTTTGCAATGGTTGGAACGGGAATTGCTTGGAGGTGAATCCGTACTGGATTATGGCTGCGGTTCCGGCATTCTCGCCATCGCCGCATTCAAGCTGGGCGCGGCACAGGCCAGCGGTGTGGACATCGACCCGCAAGCCCTGCGCGCGAGCCATGACAATGCCGCCAACAACGGTGTCGACGCACAGTTTTACCTGCCCGACACGCTGCCTGAAGGCCAATTTGACGTAGTGGTGGCCAATATTCTGGCCAACCCGCTGCGCCTTTTGGGCGACATGCTGGCCTCGCGCACCCGCCCCGGCGGCCGCATCGCCCTCTCCGGTATTTTGGAAGAACAATTACAAGAAATGAGCCTGCTGTATGCACAGTGGTTTGATTTAAACCCGCCCGCCACCGACAACGGCTGGGTCTGCATCAGCGGGGTACGCAAAACCGACGGCTGAATCAGTCTTGAACAAGACCGGCCTTGAACAAATACGGATAGACCCATGAAATACGTTCATATTCCCTGCCCGCGCTGCAAAACCGACAACACCTGCGCCGTTGAAACCCTCAAAAGCAACGGCGGCCATGTAGTGTGCAGCGACTGCGAATATGTCTTCAAAGTAACGCCGCGCCGCAAGGCCGAGGCCGCCGCAGCCGCCTTGGTGGAAGAAACCCCGCCGCCGGCACCGGCCGCGCCCGCGCGCCCGAAACCGGACACGCAAAAGCTGGCTGCCGCCATTCACGCCATCCGTATGCAAACCCTGGCCAAAACCGCACCGGCACTGGTGCCCAAAAGCAACCCGCACCGGCCGTTCACCATCATCGACGAACATCCCGGCGAGCCGCGTCCGCACACCGAAGCGGCGCAACCGGCCATTCCGAGCATCAGCATCATGTTGAAACAAACCATCAGCCCGGTCAGCCCTGCGCTTGCCAACAAGCAATACCTGCCCTTCAGCCTCATCGACACCCCGCCCGAGCCGCAACCGGCCAGCGTGCCGGTACAGGCACAAAGCAACAGCATGGTATTCACCCTGCTGCCCAACCCTGCCGACGGCGCCCCGGCCCAACACTCGCTGGTGATTAACGACAACGCCATGCACAGCCAGGAAATCGCCGCCGCCCAACTGGCGCTGGCCGGACAACAGGCCAATCTGGCCAACCAGTTCAACTGGGCCATGGCCTCCTTGGTGGCGATCACCGTGCTCATCATCCAATTGTTCTACCTGATGACTGTTTCATGAGTCCGCAACCGGCCGCCCACTTTATTCACGATTTCCGCCAAGCCGCGCCTTATATCCAATATTTGCGCGGCAAAACCGTGGTGCTGGCCATCAGCAGCCAGGTGTTGCTGGCCGAGCGCCTGCCCACATTGGTGCAGGACATCCAATTGCTGGCCAGCTTGGGCATGCGCCTGGTGCTGGTGCACGGCACCCGCCATTATCTCGACCGCATGTTGCAGCAAAGCGGCAGCGAATTGCGCTACCACCAAGGCCGCCGCATCACCGATGCCGCCGCACTGGCGCTGGTAAAACAAGCCTGCGGCCTGGTGCGTTTTGATATTGAAGCGGCCCTTTCCGCCACCCCTTCGCAAACCCCCGACCGCCGCAACCCGCGCTTACGCATTGCCAGCGGCAATTTCCTCCTTGCCAAACCCTTGGGCGTGCTCGATGGTGTGGATATGCAGCACACCGGCAGCATCCGCCGCGTGGATCACGAAGCCATCCGCCAGCGCCTTAACGAAGGCGATGTGGTGCTGGTCAGCCCTTTGGGGCAGTCGCTCAGCGGCAAATCCTTTAATCTCGGCCTCGACGAAGTGGCCGCGGCACTGGCCTTGTCCTTGCAGGCCGACAAACTGATTTTCCTCAGCAGCGAAGCCGGGGTTACCGATGCCGAACAGCGCATCATCAGCGAACTCACCTCCGCCGAAGCCACCGAACTGTTGGCACGCGGCCATTACAGCTCCGACATGACGCGCATGCTCAAAACCGCCATTCATGTGGTGGAAAACGGCGTGCGCCGCGCCCACATCCTCTCCGGCATGGCCGACGGCAGCCTGTTGGCGGAACTCTTCACCCGCCACGGTCACGGCACCATGCTGGCGCAAGCCCCGTTTATGCGCATCCGTGCCGCCGACCACCGCGACATCGGCGACATCATCCGCCTGATAGAGCCTTTGGAAGCCGCCGGCGTGTTGCTGCCGCGCAGCCGCGAATATCTGGAAGCCCATATCGGCACCTTCTCGGTGCTGGAGCACGACTGCCATGTCTATGGCTGCGTGGCGCTCAAACATTTTGCCGACAGCAGCAGCGCCGAGCTGGCCTGCCTGGCCGTCTCGCCCGATGCCCGCGACAGCGGTTTCGGCGAATACCTGCTTGAGTATGTGATTAGCCAAGCCCGCCAACAAGGCGCCCACACCCTGTTTGCACTCAGCACCCACACCGGCGAATGGTTTGACGAGCGCGGTTTTCAGGCAGCCTCACTGGACGAACTGCCGCCGGAGCGCCAACAGCAATACCGCGCCAACAAACGTGCTTCCAAGATTTACAAGCTGGCTTTGTAGGCCGTTTATTTTCAGGCAGCCTGCATGACGCCGCAGCGCCAATCAGCTACAATAGCGGCGTTCATTCCCCATCTGAGGACACACACAATGACCCGCATGGTTCACTGCATCAAAC
Organism: Neisseriaceae bacterium HSC-16F19; assembly: GCF_024171525.1. Lineage (GTDB taxonomy): Bacteria > Pseudomonadota > Gammaproteobacteria > Burkholderiales > Neisseriaceae > JALJZY01. The sequence goes on along the minus strand of NZ_JALJZY010000004.1, from coordinate 52,194 downwards.
TGGGCAAAGAAGCCCCCGGTATGAAATTCCCGCCCCTGCCCGGCGAATTGGGCAAGCGCGTTTTTGACAATGTTTCGCAAGAAGCCTGGGACGGCTGGATCCGCCACCAAACCATGCTCATCAACGAAAACCGTCTCAGCCTGGCCGATGTGCGCGCCCGCCAATACCTCAGCCAGCAAATGGAAAACTACTTTTTCGGCGACGGTGCCGACCAGGTACAGGGCTATACCCCGCCGCAAGGATAAAGCGGCTGCCTGAAAAAACAGCCGCCTGCGGCTGTTGGTATTATTTGAACAGGCAACCGTTTTCAGGCAGCCTGAAAACAAAAAAACAGAAAACGGCGAAGGTACTCGTGTAGGGGCGGATTTTACATCCGCCCGTTTTCCGCAATAACCGTTCAAGCACGCCCCGCAGTAGGTCGGCTCTCCGAGCCGACTGAAATAATCAAACAGTCGGCTCGGAGAGCCGACCTACCCCGCATATCCCCATAACCGATTTCCATTACCCCATGTCCCCATCCACCCCCATCTTATGCCGCGAACTCAGCCTCTTGGCTTTTAACCGCCGCGTGCTGGCCCAAGCCCAAGACGAGCGTATTCCCCTGTTGGAGCGCCTGCGCTTTTTATGCATTGTTTCATCCAATCTGGACGAATTTTTCGAAGTGCGCATGGCCTGGCTGCGTCAGACCCACAAGCTCACCCCGCATCTGCCCATGGACAACGGCGACCTGCCCGCCACGGTGATTGCCAATGTCACCGCCGAGGCGCACCGCATCATCGCCGAGCAATACGCCCTTTTTAACGACACCCTCATCCCCGCCCTGCGCCAGGAAGGCATTTATTTTTATCCGCGCCGCACCTGGAGCGAGGCGCAACGGCAATGGGTGGCGGATTATTTCAACCGCGAGCTTTTGCCCATCCTCACCCCCATCGGGCTGGACCCCTCGCACCCCTTCCCGCGCCTGCTCAACAAATCGCTTAATTTCGCGGTGGAGCTGGAAGGCAAAGACGCCTTCGGCCGCACCGGCGGCATGGCCATCGTGCAGGCACCGCGCATTCTGCCGCGCATCCTCAAACTGCCTGCGGAGCTGTGCGAAGGCCGCGACGGCTTTGTGTTTTTGTCGTCCATCCTGCATGCCCACGTACACACCCTCTTCCCCGGCATGACCGTCAAAGGCTGCTACCAGTTCCGTCTCACCCGCGACAGCGATTTGAGCGTGGATGAAGAGGATGTGAAAAACCTGCGCACCGCCATTGTGGGCGAATTGCGCGACCGCCAATACGGCGAAGCCGTGCGCCTGGAAGTAGCCGATACCTGCCCGGAGAGCGTGTCCGACTTTTTGCTCGGTCAATTCCAGCTCAGCCGTGCCGAACTCTACCGCGTGGCCGGCCCGGTGAATCTGGTACGCCTGATGGCCGTGCCGGACATGGTGGAGCGCAACGACCTCAAATTCGTGCCGCACCGCCCCGGCGTGCCCGCCATCCTGCACAAAAACCGCCGCCTGCTCGATGTCATCCGCCAGCAGGATATTTTGCTGCACCACCCCTACCAGTCTTTCGAGCCGACCGTGCGCCTGATTCAGCAGGCCGCGCGCGATCCGGACGTGGTGGCCATTAAAATGACCATTTACCGCACCGGCAGCAATTCCGACCTCGTCGCCGCGCTGATGACCGCCGCACAGGCGGGCAAACAGGTGACCGTGGTGGTGGAACTGATGGCGCGTTTCGACGAAGAAAACAATGTGCAGTGGGCGAGCAAGCTCGAAGCCGTCGGCGCCCACGTGGTCTATGGCGTGTTCGGCTACAAAATTCACGCCAAAATGGTGCTGATTGTGCGCCGCGAAGAAGGCCAGCTCAAACGCTACGCCCACCTCGGTACCGGCAACTACCACCAAGGCACTTCGCGCATCTACACCGACTTCGGCCTGATGACCGCCGACGAAGGCATTACCGCCGACGTGAATACCGTGTTTATGGAAATCACCGGTCTGGGCCAGCCCAACCGCCTGCACAAACTGGCGCAAAGCCCGTTTACCCTGCACAAAATGCTGCTGGAGAGCATCGCCCGCGAAACCGAGGCCGCCAAAGCAGGCAAACCCGCGCGCATCATGGCGAAAATGAATTCGCTGGTGGAGCCCAGCGTGATACAGGCGCTGTATGCCGCCTCCGCCGCCGGGGTGCAGATCGACCTCATCATCCGCGGCATCTGCGTGCTGCAACCGGGTGTAAAAGGCTTGTCGGAAAACATCCGCGTGCGCTCGATTATCGGCCGCCTGCTGGAACACGCGCGCGTGTTTTATTTCGAACACGGCGGCCAACCGCGGGTATGGATTTCCAGCGCCGACTGGATGGGCCGCAACCTGTTCCGCCGCGTGGAAACCTGCGTGCCCATAGACAACCCCGCCCTACAGGCCCGCCTGATCCGCGAAGCCTTTACCCTCGCCCTGGCCGACAACCAGCGCGCCTGGCTGATGCAGCCCGACGGCAGCTATGTGCGTGCACCCATGGGCCAAGACGAAGCGCCGTGCAATATGCAAGCGACCTTGTTGGAAGAGTACGGTCAAGGCTGACACGCTGCCCGGTACTCATTAAAAAACGCTTTCAGGCTGCCTGAAAGCGTTTTTTAATGGATGGCTAACCCAACACAAACAACTCGCTGCCGTGCCGTTTCAGCCATTGTTTGGCCGCCGCCGTATGCGGCGTGTGCGTGTCCACCAGCGCCCAAAAAGCCCGGCTGTGGTCGGCATGGCGCAGATGGCACAGCTCGTGGACGCACACATAATCGGCCACCTGCGGCGGCGCGCCGATGAGGCGCCAGTTCAAGCGGATGCCGCTGTGCGGGCGGCACACGCCCCAAAAGGTTTTGGCGCGGGTCAGCGCCGTGGCTGCGGGGTGCAGGCCGGTGCGTTGGGCATGGTCGTTCAGGCGCGGCAGCAAATCCGCCGCCGCCAGTTGGTACAGATGCTGGCGCAAACGCTGTTGCTGCTCTGGCCACGCTGCCTGTGGCAGCAAGATGCACTCATCAACAATGCGGATGTCCGCCGCGTCGTGGCTAGCCAGCGCGTGCGGCCGACCGTAGAGCCAGATGCTTTCCGGGGCGGCTTGCTGCGCTGTGGCTGCCGTACGCGGCCTTGCCTGACCTTTGGCGAGTATGTCCTGCAACACGTTTTCGTGGGCAGCCAGCCAGCGGCGCCATTCTTTTTCAGGCAGCCACGGCGGAATGCCCAAATAAATGCTGCCGCCGTCGCGCGGACGCACAATCAGATGGGTGCAGGTATTGCGTTTGATGTGCAGCACGATGGTGCGGCCGTCGGTGAGGGTGTGGGTGGCGGGCATGGGGAAAGAAATATCAGGCGCAGACTTTTGCAAAACGGTTTTAGCTTCGCAACTCCGCTACGCTACGCAGGCAGCCTGACAGGCTGCCTGAAAACGGCTTAACGTTCCCGTGCGGCAATACGCGGCGTGGGCACGGTGGGATTTTTCGGTGCAAACGGCCCCTGCCCCTGGATTTCGGCCTGGCGGGCTTCTATCCATGCTTCGCATTGTTCGGTCAGCTCATCAATACTGCCGCTGTTGTGCGCAATGGGCGCGCCGATGACCACGGTCACCGTGCCGGGGTATTTGAGAAAGGAATTTTTTGGCCAGAATTCGCCGCTGTTGTGCGCCACCGGCACCAAGTCCATTTCCAGCAGCGTGGCCATGCGCGCGGCGCCGGACTTGTAGCGGCCGCGGTAGCCGGGCTTGATGCGCGTGCCTTCGGGAAACACGGTAATCCACAAACCTTCGGCCTTGCGCTGGCTGCCCTGCTCCAGCATCTGCTGGGTGGCTTTTTGCGGGTTGCCGCGGTCGATGCCGATGGTGCGGGTCAGCTTGAGGCCCCAGCCGAAAAACGGAATTTTAAACAGCTCGCGTTTGGCCACAAACACTTGCTGCGGAAAGAATTTTTGCGTGGCCAAGGTTTCCCAGCCGGACTGGTGTTTGCAGCAGATGATGGCGGGGCCCGCGGGAATGTTTTCCGCGCCTTCCACGCGGTATTTCAGGCCCACCACATGTTCCAGCAGCCACAGCAGCACCAGCGCCCAGGCGGTGGTGGTTTTGTTGATGCCCATGGGCACCAAGAGCGAAAGCAAAACAATGGGGAAAAACAGCAGTGTAAACACCGCCATCAGGAGCCAATAGGCCAGATTGCGCAGCAACAGCATCAGAACTCGCTTTCTTCGGCTTCGTGTTGTTGGATAAGGTATTGGGCAAAGGCAAGCAGGTCGTCGAAGACCTGGGTATTTTCAGGCAGCCCTTCTTCGCTCAGGGTTTGGCGGCCGTAGCCGGTGAGCACCAGCACCGGATTGCCGCCCACGGCAGCCACGGCCTGCAAGTCGCGCAGGCGGTCGCCCACCAGCCACACGTCTTCGGCATCCACGCTGAAGCGCTCGATGATGTCTTCCACCATGCCGCTGGCCGGTTTGCGGCAATCGCAATCGTCTTGGTCGCGGTGCGGGCAGAACCAGATGCCGCTGATGTGCCCGCCTGCCTGCTGCACCTGGGTGTGCATGTGCGCGTGCAATTCGTTCATGGCCGCCACGCTGAGGCGGCCGCTGCCGATGCCGGACTGGTTGGTGGCCACCACCACGGTGTAATCGGCTTCGGTGAGAAAGGCAATGGCATCCATGCTGCCCGGCACCGCTTCCCAATCGGCCATATCGGTCACGGTATGCGGCCGCTTCTGGTTAATCACCCCGTCGCGGTCGAGAATAATCACCCGGTGGCGTTGCACAGCAGACATCTCACACCTCCCCGCCGCGCAAACTGGCCTGCCATTGCGCCCAGGCGGCATCGAACACCAGATTCAGCAGCGCCTGATTGGCCGCGCTGTCTTCGGTATGGTAGAAACTCCCCAGCGCCGGGGTATTGAGCGTGTTGACGTAGTCTTCCATAAAACGGCCGTAGCCCTCGTCTTCGTCGGCATAATAAAACGCGGTGAAGCGGCGGCCGGCGTCGTTGAAACAGGTTTCGTCCAAACCGCCGTTCAGCCGCGTCAGCACAAACTGCGCTCCGGAGAGCGTGCCCGCAGCCAAACGCTCGAAATCGGGCAGACGCGCCGCCGCCTCGGAATACAGACCCTGCCCCACCGCCCAAGAATAGTAAAAGCCCATATGATGGGCGGCATGGCTTTCAGGCAGCCCCGCGGGCCAGTCTTCGTCGGTATGGAAGGAAATGTGGTCGTAGTGCATGGTGTTCTTTCTTTAGTCGAATAACACAGAACGAGACAAGGCAGTAAAAAAGCCGCAAGCGCAGCGAAGTCCCGTGGGGCAGACAGTACAGCTAGTACGGAACTGATTTTGTTGCCGCTTTAGCGGCTTACAAATATCGCTCTCTTCGAGCTTAGCGCGACCATAGGAAATCCCCGTGGGACAGCAACGCCGTATCGTTCTGTGTTAAATGACTATTCAAAACGGCATGTCCGCAGTGCGGAAATTCAGCCCCCAGGCGGCAGAAGCCGCCTCAAATGCGGCGCGGCGCCCGGTCGGCACAATCATCAGAAAATAAAAGTCGGCGTCGGTGTCGGCATTATAAAGCACCGCGCCCTGCGCCAGAAACTGCCGGTAGGCCACCGGCATCAACGCCTCGGGCAATTCGTCCTGCACATCAAGGCCGTCCCAATCCAAAGCGAAACCGAAACGCGCCGCCATATCGTCGGCATAGCCGGCAAAGCTGTCGCCGTCTTTCCAGTCCACCGCAAAGGCATAGGCCGGATCAAGCACCTCGGCCACGGCGGGACACAGCGCCTCCTGCGGCGGCATGGGCACGGCGGTGTCCATATCTAACACCTCATAATAAGCCCGCTCCAGCGCCGCCGCATCGGCATCGTCGCCATGCAATACCGCCAACCAGCGGCGAAACGGCGAATCGCCTTCTGAGCGCGGCACATCTACCACGGAAGGCTGTGCAGTCGGCACCGGTGCAGGACGGCGCGGACGCAAACGCCGCCACAACAACCATGCTGCCGCGGCCAGCAACAGCCAAAACAGTAATCGGCCCATAGTGCTTATTCCTCTATTGCCGGACGGATGGCCGGCGTTTTAATGATTGAATCAAACGGTTTTGTAGGCCGGATACTTGTATCCGGCATGGGTGGCCAAAGCATAACGCGTGGGTGCAAGCACCCACCCTACGCACTCACGGTTGCGCCAACAGCCACGCGGCCGCCTTGGCCAGACGCGCGGGCGCGTCATCGAAATGGCCGCCGGGATTGCGCTCGAAATGCGTGGCCACACCCTGCGCCTGCCACTGTTTTCCTGTGGCCAAGAGCGCGGTTTCGATCTGCGCCAGGCGCGGATTTTTGGCCTTGTGTTCCTGTTCGCCCACGGAAAAATAAGCATATTGCGGCGCATGGACCAGGCGCTCGGCAGCGGCAAAATCCGTCCAGCCGTCAAACCACAAAGAGGCCGAAACCGCCGCCACCCGCGCAAACAGCGGCGCACGATAAGCGGCATAGGCTGCCAGCAAACCGGCCATCGAGTAGCCCAACACGCCGCGCCAGCAGGGATTTAGGCCGCATCGGTTTTCAATTTCAGGCAGCAGTGTGGCGTGCAGACGCTGTATATAAACATCTGCCCCGCCCGCGAAATCCGCGCCCTGTTTGAATACCTTGGGCGCAGGCCAAGGCGAAAAACAGCCTTCCCAATCGGCCTCGTCAATCACCGCCAGCACTGCCCTGTCTGCCAGCAAAGCCGCCAGTTGCGCGCCTTCTTCCGGGCTGAGAAAGCTGATAAACAAGGGCAGGTGCTGCCCGTTGTCGGGCAGATACATGCGCACGGTGGTTCGGGCAATTAATAAGGTGTGTTCGCTCATCGATACTCCTGCAAAGCAGGCTGCCTGAAAATATCAAACAGCATTATTTTCCAATAGGCATCCATTCAACGGCGCCGGTGTCGGAAAACCTCATCCACAATGCCCTCGCCGACGATTTTATTCCCTTCCAGCACAAAAAATGACACGCCCTCTGTCAATGCGGAATAATCCACTGTTTCATATAAGGGTAGGACACTGCATTGAACGGCTTGGTCAAAAACAACTTCTTCGCCATCAACAAAACACACACCCAGGTAATCGCTCTGCCCTTTCACCTGCAAATGCGGCCTATAGTTGCCGGAATTGAGATTGGGAACGGATGAACGCCTATGGGCAAAAAAGCGGATGCGGCAATGCAGCGTAAAATCCAGATCATTCATCGCTTCCATGACGCTCCTTGCTGTGCGCTGTTGCTACCGCATTTTGTCTGGCATCAATGTCCGACCTGCGCATTGCCATTGCTTTACGATGGTCGGCGCACCTGCTCCACCGCCTGCCGGACACCCTTGGCCGTGACAAAACCGGCATCGGGAATACCGCTGGCCCGGCTGAATGCCTGGCGGAAATCGGCGGCTTCGGGGCTGTCGGTGTATTGCGGCCAACGTAACCACCTGCCTTGAACAGGTTTCAAAGCATCATGGCTTTCCAGCACCACGGGCGGCAGATACGGTTTGTGCAAGACCAGCACGGTACTCAACTGGCCGACACTGCCGATATGCCGCTTGCCCTCGTGGTCAAAACAGGTCAATACCGCAAGGCATTCGTCCAGCGCATACGCCTCCCAGCGCGGCTGCCAGCGGAAAAAACCGCGCCGCAACACCCGGATCTGGCCGTTTTCGACCACAATCTCCACGGGCAAGGCGGTGTACAGCAGGTTGATAAAATACAAGGCGGGCAGCAGCGTGATGGTCAGCATAATGCTGCCCACCAGCAAATCTTGGTAATACATTATCAAGCCAAGCACCACACCCACAGGCCCAAGCTGCAACAGCAGTCCGTTGCGATTTAAAGGTAACAGGGGCTGCGGCCGGTATCGCCAGACGGTGCTATGGTCGGTGGTGTCGGACATGATGTTTTCCCGGTTCGGTATGGTTTTCAGGCAGCCGTAGGTCGGATTCTTGAATCCGACATTTTGGCATCAGTGCATCGTGCAAACCTTGCCGCAGACATTTGATTTTGTCGGATACAAGTATCCGACCTACGGCTAAAACCCAATGCCAGCCTGATGATTTCTTGTTCTGCCGATTGCATGATGATAGTGGCCGTAGGTTGGGTCGTCAGACCCGACATTTCTGGAGATTTTGGCAAGTGTAAGTGTTGGGTCTGGCGACCCAACCTACGGCTGCTCAGGCTGCCTGAAAACACAAAACAGCCGCTGTAGGTCGGATTCTTGAATCCGACATTCTGGCACAAGCTGCATTGTGCCAACCTTGCCGCAGCCATTCGGTTTTGTCGGATACAAGTATCCGACCTACGGTTGCTGCGCGCAGAATGACCGGGCCGCCCCTACTCGCCCAACAAGGCAATATCGGCTACGGCATTGAATTGTGCCGACAATTGGTTAAGCAGATTCAGGCGGTTTTGTTTGACGGCGGCGTCATCAGCCATCACCATCACGCCGTCGAAGAAGGCGTCCACCTGCGGTTTGATGGCGGCCAGTTGGCTTAAGGCTGCCTGAAAATCCTGGGCGGCGAGCGCGGCCTGGATTTGCGGTTGCAACTCTTGGGCAGCGGCAAACAGGGCGCGCTCTTCGGCTTGTTGCAGCAGGCTTTCATTCACGGCACCGAGTTCGGCATCGGCTTTTTTGAGCAGGTTTTGCACGCGTTTGTTGGCAGCAGCCAGTGCGGCGGCTTCAGGCAGCTGTTTGAAGGCGGCCACGGCCTGCAATTTGGCGGCCAAGTCATTCAAGCGGCCGGGCTTGTCGGCCAAGACGGCGGCCACGATGTCTTGCGGATAATCGTTTTGCAGCAGCACTGCCAAGCGCGCCTGCATAAATTCGGCCACTTCTGCGGGGGTGTCGGCGTTGAGCAGGCCGTGCGGGAAGGTGTCAAACACCGCGGCCACCAATGCGTTCACATCCACATCGTATTGCATCAGCATACGCAGCACACCCAGTGCGGCACGGCGCAGGGCGTAGGGGTCTTTGTCGCCGGTGGGAATCAGGCCGATGCCCCAAATGCCGACCAGGGTTTCCAGTTTGTCGGCCAGGGCCACGGCGGTGGCGATGGCGCTTTCAGGCAGCCTGTCGCCGGCAAAACGCGGCTGGTAATGTTCCTCGATGGCCTGGGCGATGATGTCGGTTTCGCCGTCCAAACGGGCATAGTATTTGCCCATGGTGCCTTGCAGTTCGGGGAATTCGCCCACCATTTCGGTCACCAGGTCGGCCTTGGCCAGACGTGCGGCGCGCTCGGCGGTGGCGGCATCGGCACCCAGTGCTTTGGCGATGTGGGCGGCTATGCTTTGCAGACGCTCGATGCGCTCGGCCTGGGAGCCGATTTTGTTGTGGTACACCACCTGCGCCAGCTTGGGCAGACGGCTTTCCAGCGTGGCTTTTTGGTCTTGTTTGTAGAAAAACTCGGCATCGGCCAGACGCGCGCGCAATACGCGCTCGTTGCCGCTGATGATGTGCGACGGGTCGGCGGTTTCCAGATTGGACACCAGCAAAAAGCGGTTAATCAGCTTGCCTTGGGCATCTAGCAGGGGGAAGTATTTCTGGTTTTGCTGCATGGTCAGAATCAGACATTCCTGCGGCACTTGCAGGAAGTGCTCTTCAAAACCGGCTTGAAGCACCACCGGCCATTCCACCAGCGCGGTGACTTCGTCGAGCAGGGCTTCGTCGGCGGCCACGGTGGCGTTCAGGGCCGCGGCCTGTTGGTTCAGGGCTGCCTGAATGGTTTCTTTGCGCTCGGCAAAAGAAGCCACCACCCGGCCTTGGGTTTTGAGTTGTTCGGCATAGCTGTCGGCGCTGTCAATGGCGACCACACCGCTGCTCAAAAAGCGGTGGCCCAGGGTTTCGCGGCCGCTCTCCAAACCCAATACCTGCGCAGGCACGACATCGCTGCCGTGCAATACGGTGAGCTTGTGTACCGGACGCACAAAGGTGTGGGTGCTGCTGCCCCAGCGCATCACTTTGGGAATGGGCAGTTTTTTCACCGCCTGGTTAATGATGTCGTCCAACAGTTCCGCCAGCGCTTTGCCGCTTTGGGTGTATTCGTAGGCATAAACGTCTTGCTTGCCGTCGTGGATGATTTTCAAAGCGGCAATATCGGCACCGGCACCGCGGGCAAAGCCTTCCAGCGCTTTGGTGGGCACGCCGTCTTTCATGGCGCTGGCCACCGCCGGACCTTTTTTCACCACCTGCAAATCGGCCTGCACCGCTTTCACATTGCGCACCTGCACCGCCAGACGGCGCGGCGACGCATAGGCGGTGTAATCCGCGGTGCCGTCTGTCAGCTGCGCTTTGCGCAGGCCCTCGGCCACGGATGCGGCAAAATGCTGGCCCAGGCTGTTGAGCGCCTTGGGCGGCAGTTCTTCGGTCAAGAGTTCGATTAACAGGGTCGGGTTTGTCATGATTGAATTCACTTTATATTAATTGTTGCTTGAATATCTAATCGGAAGCCGGTTTCATTATAAAAGCTTCTTATTTGATTACGATGGGAATATGCAAAATTAGGGTGCTTACGGTTACAGGCATAGGCTTTTTTAGTACGGAACCGGGTTAATTCACCAGCATGATATTGTTTTAAAAAACCAATAGTACTTTTCAACTGAGAAACTGCTCCTTTAATCCATTCCTGTTTTTTGTATTTTCAATTCTACTAAATACAAATCATCCGAAAATGTAAGCATCCCATCGCATAGGCTTTGCTCATCTCCGTTTATAAGAATTTTAATCCGCTTATCAATTGCATAAAATTGAATTTCTATATTGTTTCGGTTTTGTACAGTTGCGATCCATTTTTTAGGAAATTCAACATCAGTGTAAGCGGGCTTCTCTTTGTTTTCGCCACAGCCGTCATCACATATGCCAAATAGTGGATCTGCGCGGACCGGCTCGCCATTATTGGTCGATAAATCAAAGAAATCATCTACCTCTGTATTCATCTTCAATTTCCAAGAGTTGGTCAATCAGCTCATTCCCTGCAATCAGCATCTGATTCAAGTCATTATCATCAGACGGAATACCGTCAATTTCAGGTAATAAAGTGACCTTGCCGTCTTTTAATTGATATACCGACAAATCACCACTGTCCAGCCATGCCGTTTCGGGTACGATTTGATTAATTTTTTCCTTAATCTGTTTTTCTAAATTTTCAACTGTCGGGGTTAAAGAGTTCTCAAAAGCTTGTTTTGCTGCAACTGCAATACTCAGATAGTTCACAATATAGGGGCTGTGCGTTGTCATTATCAGCTGGTTATTTTTATTAAAAGTATTTAATTTCAATAATTCTTTTAAAATTTCCCATTGCGAGCCTGGAAATAAATTTTGCTCCGGTTCTTCTACGATATTAATAAAAGATTTCTTATTAAATCTTGCAGAAACAAGTGAAATTGCCATACGGCGTTGTTCTTCGGATAAGTCGGCATTCCCCAGGATCTGTTTCATTTCGTTGGCAAAATTTTCACGCTCTTTTTCAGACATCGGCACATTATTGCCTTTGGGATTTTGAACCGATTTTGCCAAATAGTCCGACACCAGAAGTAACGGTACCGTCGATTGAAATCCGCTCGATCCGTCACTTAATTGGATTTTGTATTCCTGCCCTTTTAAATTCAAGCGGTCATTTAAGCGGTCATATTCCAGACTGACACCGCCAATAGGCAGGTTAAACGTTTGTTTAATTAATTTTTTGGCATTATTAAACTCTGTCAAAAACTCCTGCATGCTTTCCGAAGAAATTTTCAACTCGCGTGCACTTTTCACATAAGAAATAAAATTCCGTTCGGCAGGAATATACATAATCTGCGGTAAAACATACGCTTCCGGATTTGATTTTATCGTATCTTCAATCCTTAGGCGCCCGTCTTCATAGACAATGTGCTTTTCCAAACCTTCGTATTCAATATAACTGTTTGCATGCGGATAATGTTCCAAACGATGGTATTTCAACTGGTTAACAAACTTGCCTTTCCGATGAAAAAATTTCTCATCGTAATCTCCGCGCACCAATGCTTTTTCAATCCACATAAAGGTAGAGATTAGCTTTGCGACCGTACTTTTCCCGGAACCTTGGTCACCGATAAATACGGTGACCTTATCAATATCCAGCCAACCATCATTATCTGGGTTTGTACTTTTAATCGCGCCAAAATTTTTGATTTTAATACGGGGTTTCAAATTCATTTTCATCTTCATCTTCTGATAGTCGCTTAATCACAATTTCAAGCACTCAAATAATAGTCGCTCAATACAGAACGATACGGTACTGCTGTGTACGGCTCGAAGAAAACGATTTTGCAAGCTGCTAAAGCGGCAACAAAGTCTGTTTCATACTGTCTTCCACCCACCATCTTGTTGGCTGTTTTTCTGAATGGGCACAAAACCCCGGCATTCTACGCATTTTTCAGGCTGCCTGAAATCCACGCCGCCAATTCGCGCGCCAAGTCGTCGGCGGCTATGTATTCCTGCTCCAAACGCAGCGGCGGGTCGCTGCGGTGCAGCTGTTGCCACAGGCGGCGCTCGGCGGCGGTAAGTGTTTCCGGTTCGGCCAGGCTGCCGCCGCTGGGGTCTGCGGTACAGAAATCGAGGCCGCGAGCCAGTACCGCTTCGTTCATCAGCAAGGCGGTCACCGCGGGCAGGCGCTGGCGCACCCGGCTCAAAATGCTCAGGCCGTGGCGGTCGATATCGCCCCAATACGCCACCTGCTTGCCTGCCAGCCAAGGTGCATCCAGCCAGGCGGTATTGCGCCCGCCGCCGGCCACGGCCACGGTGTCCGGCAGCGGCGGCAGGCTCAGACAGGACTGCTCGTTTTCCACAATCAGCACCCGTACACCGGGCAGGGGGCGGCGGCGCAGCTGTTCGGTCGGCAGGCGCAGCACCTGCCAGCCGCCCAAGGCCGCCTGTGTGGCCGCATCCAAGGGGCGCACCAAGAGCCAGTCTTTGGGCGGTGCCTGACAGCCCAGCCATGCGCCCAAACCTTGCGCGCTCACGGCTTCGCCGTAACAGGCGGCCAGCAGCGGCAGCAACAGTGGCTCGTGCTGTTCGACAAATTTGCTGTGCGCGCCCGCCAAGGGCAAGGCGCGCAGATAAGCGCCCTGCCCCATGCCCGGCCGCAATTGCGGCCATACCCGCAGCAGCATGGCCAATTCGTGTTCAGGCAGCCTGTCCAATGCTTCCACCTGCGCGGTGACCGCATCGCGGCAGCCGGTGACTTCGGTCACGCGTGCAATCAGTGCCTGCCAGCGCGCCCATGTGCCCTGTTCGCCTATCAACGCCAGCAGGCTGTCGGCATCCGCCAATACCAGGCGCTGCGGCAGGGCAATGCTGCCAAAATGCTGCAATTGCCGCGTTTCCCACACCACCTGTTGCTGCAAAACCTGCTTCCAGGCAGCCACAAAGGCTTGGCAATGCTGCGGGTTTTGCAACGCCTCTTTGCTGGTGGGCGGTTTCAAATTCATGCTCAGGGGGAAGGGGCGTTCGCCGCGCAACAGTCTTTGCCGCTTGGCGGCGCTGCCCCACTCGCGCCGGTAGAGTTCGGCGGCCAGTGTTTCAGGCAGCACGCCCCAATGCGGCGCGCTCATGCGCCCTCCCACTCAATGCCCAGAGTCTCTCCCTGTGCCATTTGTCGGCGCAAATGCTCGGCCTGCTGGGCATCGATTTCCTCCCACGTCATCTCGCACAGACGGCTCTCGTGGCTGTCGGCGTCGCGCTCGGCAATCAGGAGGCTGCGCGCCGATTCGCGCGCCAGATTCAGGTTTTTAAACGGGGTAATCAGATTCACATGGATATTCAGCTCTTTAAACACCCGCAACACGCGGCGGCTGACGGTCTCGGCGGTATTGGAAAAGGCTTCGTCCAGAAACACGGTGCGGTACACCGTGCTGTCGTGATCGTCGGGCGTGAGCACATAGGCGAGGCTGGCGGCCACCACCATGCCGGCAAAGGCTTCTTTTTCGCCGCCGGATTTGCCGCTGGAAGAATTGAGCACATCGCGCACACGCTTGTCGCCGTGGTCGATTTCTTCGGCAAAAAACGCCAGCTGGTAGCGCGGATCAAGCAGGCGCAGGCTCTCCAGGGTGTGGGCGCTGTCGCGGCTGCTGGCCTTGGCCAGGATGTCGATGACTTCCTTGAGCAGCATAAAGCGTTGCTCCGGGTCTTCATCGTGGATGCCGCTGCCCAAGACCGCTTTCACTTTGTGTTCAAACAGCTGCACATGGGTGAATTTTTCGCGGCGGCTGCCCAGCTTGAGATAAGTGCCGGGGCGGAATTCGGTTTGCGCCAGCACACGGTTGATTTTGGCAATGCGTTCGCGGATTTCGTCGTATTCGTTGTCCAAGCGGTTGCGCAGGCGTGTGAGCGACTGGGTGGTGTGTTTGTTGAGCCGTTCGCGGAACTGTTCCACCAGTTTGGGCAGACCCTCGCGCTCCAGCAATTCCACATGTTCGATGGCATCGCCCAAACCGTCCAAGCCGACACCCCATTCCGCCGTGAGCGGCTGCCACTTTTCCCTCCCTTTAAAGCTGCTGATGATATTGATGGCGCGGTTTTCTTCGCTTTTCTGCCGTTGCTGCGCCTGCGCCACCTCGCGCTCCAACGCCTGCTCGGCGGCCTGCTGCTGTGCCGCATCGGCCAGGCTGACGGTGCCGGTGCGTTCGGCCAGCTGCGCGGCCACGGTATCGTCCAAGTCTTGCTTGGCCACGGTGCGCAGGCTGCGGATGCGCTCTTCCGCATTTTCCTGTTCCTGCTCCAGCCTGCCCCGGCGGCGCCCCAGTTCGGCCAGCTGCTGCTGCACCGTTTTCAGGGCGGCCTGCGCCGCCTCCCACTGCCGTTTGGCTGCCTGCAAATCGCCCTCGGCGGCTTCCAATTGGCGCAAATCGGCCTGACATTGCTGCAAACGCGCCTGCTGGTGCGGCACATCGATGTCCTGCCAGCGGTAGCGTTGCAGATTGTGCCAAGCCTGTTGCACCCGGCCGCTGCGGTTGAGCGCCTCACGCTCTCTGGCCACGGCCTGCTGCTGTTGGCGCACTTGCGCCTGCAAGGCGCCCGCTTCTTCTTGCAGCTGCCCCAGTTGCAGGCGGTTGGAAAAACCCAGATACCAATGGCGGCGGTCGTCGATGCGGTTGTGGTCTTTTTTCTCGAAACGGCCGTGTTCCCAATGCTGCAAACCCTCGCGCGTAATCGAAAACGGGGTGTTGTCCAGCTCGGCGGCGGACGCGACGGCGGTCAGGTCGCGCTTGGCCAGATGCTGTTGCAGCCAGTTGCGGTAGGGGTGCTCGCGCCAGAGCAGCTTGGCCATCAGCCCTTGCGGCGCAAACGCCGGGGCGGCGGCCTGCTGTGTGTGCGCCAGCTGCACACGGATGTGTGCGCTAAGATGGCGGCTGTTGAGCCAGCGGGTGATGCGCGGGTAATCGTCTTCGGGCACCAGCAAGGTGGTGCGCAAACCACCCAAGGCGCGCTCGATAGCACCGCGCCATTCATGCTCCTCCGGGCGCACATCCAACATTTCGCCCACAAACACCGCCTCACCGTGCGCCAAACCCAGCGCCTGCTGCAATTCGTCGCGCCATTGCTGCTGGCGGGCGGGAATATTGGAATCGGGGCGCGCTTCCACGGCGCGGATTTCTTCTTCCAGCGCCGCCAAGGTGCTTTGGGTTTGCCCCAATGCGGCGGCGGCCTGGCTGAAACGGTCTTGCTGCGCGCCCACGGCCGCCTCTGCCTGCCCGGTTTGGCGTCGCGCTTCCTGCTGGTGGTTGCGAAACAGCGCCGCATCCAAATCCGCAGGCAGCCCCAACAGGCGGCAGTCCTGCTGATAATCGGCGGCCACGGCGGCCATATGCTCTTCCAATTGCCGTATGCGCGCGATTTCCTGTTTCAATTCTTCAATGCGCGCGCCGCCGCAATCGTAAAATGCGCGGTAGCGGCGTTTTTCGTCTTCCTCCGCATCCTGCTGCTGCCGCTGCAATACCCCGGTTTCCGCCAGCAGGGTTTTCAGGCCGTCCATCAAATCCACCAGACGCGCTTCCCACAAGCGGGTATGGGCACGGGCAAAATACACCGCCAGGCCGCTGCGCTGCGCCTGCAAGGTAGTCACCGCCGCCGCATAGCCTTCTATGCGCCCGGCCATATCCGGCAGATCGTGCAGATGCTGCACCTGGGCGCGCGCATCGCTCAGGCGCGCGTAAATGCTTTCCAAATCGGCAAATTCCGCCACCAGACTGCGGGCGTCGCTGCGGATGTCGGCCGGTTCCAACACCAGCTCGCGGATCAGCCGCGTGAGGTCGTCGATTTTCTTCAGTCCCAGCGCCCGCGACAACAGGGCCGGGGCATTGGGGTTGTAAAGATGCAGGAAACGGCGGTAGAGCTCTTGGTAATTGGCGAAATTGTCGTCGCAGTCGTACACGTCCTGCTGGCCGCGCAGCCATTGCTTCAGGCCGCGCACATTGCCGCTGCCGAAGCGGTCGAGCACGGTTTTCAGGCTCAGATTGTGGCGCGCCACCACATACAGGCGTTTGACATCGGCCAGCGCATAGCCCGCCTGCGCGGTCCAAAACAGCGCCAGCAGCGTGGTTTCACCGCCGTCTTCGGCGCGGTACAGGGCGCGCAGGCCGGTAATCACCGCCTTTTCGCGCTTGCTTTTGGTGCGTGTGGCGCTGCCGTCGTGGTCGGAACCGAAACTGCCGCGCATATAGGACATCAGCGAGCGGTCGCTGCGGTCGCCCTGGGCGGCGGCCACATTAAACGCGGCCTTGCCCGCCGGCAGCAGCAGGGCCATCAGGCCGTCGATAAAGGTGGATTTGCCGCTGCCGTTGTCGCCGGTAATCAGTGTGCCGTCGGGATGGATAGTACCCGTGTGCAGGCCGTGGAAAGAACCCCAGTTAAACACCGACAGTTCGGCCAGGCGGATGGGGCTGTAGGCTTGGGCTTCAGGCAGCTGTTTCATGCTTCGGCCTCTTTTGCGCCGTCATCCGGCCCGGACAGCATGCGCCGGTATTCGGCCAACAGGCGGTGCAGGGTTTCGGCATTGACCACATAGCGGATGAGCGGGGTGATTTCATAGCGCTCGTCTTCGCCGCGCACCGCCTGCAATAATTTGTGCTCCACCATCTTGCCGATGCGTACCAGCAGGTGTTTTTTGTCCAGCGCGGCATGGTTGGTCAGCGGCAGAAACGGCGACAAAGACGCGCCTATGCGCTCCAAATCGATGATGATTTTCTGCTCGCCGGCGTTTTCGCGCTCCTGGTAATGCTTGCGCAACACCAGCAGCAACAGGGTATCGTACAGGGTGAGCGTGCGGCGGTTGATGAGCGATACCGGCGTACCGCCTTCCTCTTCGTCTCCGTCTTCCTGTTCGGCTGCGGCCACAAAGGCCACGCCTTGGCGCTCGTCCAATACCAGGCGCAGAAACACATCGGCCAAATGCGCGCGTACGGGCGCCTGATAGCGGCACAGGGTGTCAAACAGACGCGCTTTTTCAGCCGCCAGAATCACACCGTGACGCAGCAGATACACCAAAGTGCGCCGTGCCTCGTCGCTCAGGGCAGACGGCGGCGCGCCGTCGGCCGGGGCGGCTTCGGCGCGGGTATTCGGGCTGGTGGGGTTGAAATCGGCATCCATAACGGTTTCTAGTCATTTAAAATGAGAACGATACGGCGTTGCTGCGCCTTGCCGTACTAATCTGTACTGTCTGCGGCTTGCTGCCTTGTCTCGTTCTCATTTTATTCGACTATTTACAAAGACAGCGTATCGATATCGTCGGGAAACAGCCGCGCATTGAGCAGCAAAACGGGCAGGCGCGCGCGGATCAGGCGGCCTTGGCGGTCCCACACCCACAGGCTTTCCTGCTCCGGCAGTTCGGCCGCGCCCACGGCACGGGCGACACGGAAACAGGCCACCAACTCTTCGACACCCATACGCAGGGGTGCGTGGGCGGCAATGCCCGCCAGGGTGAGCGGGCCGTGCTGTTGCAGGATGCGGCGCATGCTTTGGGTCAACTCTTTGGTACGCACGGTTTCCAAACTGGCCAGCACCGCACTGCCCGCCTCGCGGCTGTTGGTATGCTCTTGGGTATCGGCTGCCTGAAAATCGTCGTCCGGGTGTTTCAGGCGCAAACGCTCGGGCGAAGCAAAAGACAGCGCACCCGTGGGCAGGGACAGGCCGGTAGCGGCGTTCAAATCCGCCCCTTGTTCCAGCAGCAGCATGGCGCTTTGTTCCAAACGGGCGATGAGCTGGCGGATGGCGCCCTCTTCCAGCGCCACGCCGCTTTCGATATAGCTGCGCAATTCCTGCTCGGTGCGGCGGCGGATGCGGAACACGCGCTCGCTCTCGGCCACCAGCGTGGGCACCAGGCGCTGCAAATCATGCTGCTGCTTGTGCGACAAATATTGCACCGCGCCGCTCTCCAGCACGGTGCGTAATTGCGCGCGAAACTCGGTGGCGCGGTTGACATCGCCCAAAAGCTCGAAAAAACCGTTAAAGGCGCTGCCCGCCTCGGTTTGCGCCAACAGGTCTTCCTGCGCCATCAGCTGCTGCAAGACTTCGCCGCGCGTGGCCTCATGAGCCATCATCTGCACACGCAGGGTTTTGTCGAGACGGCGGATTTCGTCTTCAAAATAACGGAAGTCGCCGGTGAGCTGCATGGACAGCTGGTGGATTTCGCGGATGCGCTCGCGCTGCTGGTTTTCATCCAAGGCATCCCACAGCCCCGCTTTAACCCGGTCGATTTCGGCCTGGGTTTCCGCCTGCTTTTGTTGCAGCATGGCCAGGCGTGCGGGCTGGTCGCGGCTCACGGAAACGGCAAAATCGCGCACCGCATCCTGCACAATGCGCAAATGCGAGGCGGTGGCACCGGTGCTGCGCTCGTCCAAGCCGTGGGCAAAACGCAGGGCGGTTTCCATGGCGTCGGTCTTGCTCAGCAAACCGTCCATCTCGCGCAGCCAGCCGTTTTTAATCCACAGATTCAAATAACTCAGCGCTGCCGTTTCGGTCTGCCACACACCCAAATCGCGGCTGCGCTCGATTTCGCTGTCCAGCAATACCCGCGCGCGGCTGTAGGGTACTTCGCTGCTCTCGGCAAACAATTCGGCCACAAAGGCCAGGATATAGGGCGCATTGTCGGCACGCAGCAGGCGCCAGGCGGCGCTTTCCTGAAACAGGCGCTTAAACTTGGCTTGCTGCGCGTGGAAACTCATGGCTGTACCTGTGCCGTTTTTCAGGCAGCCTGCTGTTTAATCAGCGGGAAGCCCAGCTGTTCGCGGCTGGCGACAAATTTCTGCGCCACAATGCGGCTCAAGGCGCGGATGCGGCCGATATAGGTGGCGCGCTCGGTCACGGAAATGGCACCGCGGGCGTCCAAAAGATTGAAGGTGTGTCCGGCTTTGAGCACCAATTCGTAGGCCGGCAAAGCCAGTGCCGCATCTTCCGTCTCCAGCAGGCGTTTGGCTTGGGCTTCGTAGTCGTTAAACTGGCGCAGCAGCCATTCGGCATCGCTGTATTCGAAGTTGTAGGTGGACTGTTCCACTTCGTTTTGATGGTACACATCGCCGTAGGTGACGGTTTGGCCGTCCAGGGTTTTGGCCCACACCAGGTCATAGACGTTTTCCACACCTTGCAGATACATGGCCAAACGCTCGATGCCGTAGGTGATTTCGCCCAACACCGGGGTGCAGTCTATGCCGCCCACTTGTTGGAAATAGGTAAACTGGGTCACTTCCATGCCGTTGAGCCACACTTCCCAGCCCAAGCCCCAGGCGCCCAGGGTGGGGTTTTCCCAGTCGTCTTCGACAAAACGGATGTCGTGTACGGTCGGGTCTATGCCCAATTCGCGCAGGGAATCCAGATACAGGTCCTGAATATCGGCGGGCGCCGGTTTCAAGGCTACCTGAAACTGGTAATAGTGTTGCAGACGGTTGGGATTGTCGCCGTAGCGGCCGTCTTTGGGGCGGCGGCTGGGCTGTACATAGGCGGCAAACCACGGCTCGGGACCGAGCGCGCGCAAACAGGTGGCCGGATGCGAAGTGCCGGCACCCACTTCCATATCAAAAGGCTGGATGATGACGCAGCCGCGGTCGGCCCAGAAGGTTTGTAATTTGAAAACGATTTCTTGAAAAGTGAGCATGACAAGCGCCCCGGTAATCAGACAAAGGGCGCATTTTACTTGGCGGCGGGGGGATTGAATAGCGTTTTGCCGTCGGCATAGTTAGCAGAGTAACTCCGATATCGGGTATAATCGCGCCGTTTTTTGATTTTTACCTATGTAATTTAATCAGGAGTTGTGGAATGTATCAGGAAGATGAAGACAACAGCCAGCGTATCGGCCTGTGGGCCGTGGGTGCCGTAACCGCCGCCGTGGTCATCGGCGTGCTCGGTTTTTCCGTATGGGGCAACAGCGGCAGCGCTGCCGAAACCGCACAGGCACCGGCACAGCAAGTGGTCTTGACCGGCGGTGACCAAGTGGTGGTGGAAAACGGCGTGGTGAAATTCTATTTCGCCACCGGCTCCAGCAACTTGGCCGAAGGCGCCAATGAGGCCTTGGCTGATGTGGTGGCCGGTGTGGCCGACGGCAAAAAAGCCGTGATTTCCGGCTTCCATGACAGCACCGGCAATGCCGAAATCAATGCCGAAGTGTCCAAAAACCGCGCCTTGGCCGTGCGCGATGCCCTGATCGCCTTGGGTGTGGCCGAAGACAGCATTGAGCTGCGCAAACCGGAAGTGACCGAAGGCAGCGGCGACAACGCCGAAGCCCGCCGCGTGGAAGTGGTGTTGGAATAATTCCCCGCCCTTTATCCGCAAGCCCTGCCGTACCGTGTGCGACAGGGCTTTTGTGTATCGGCATCAGTAGGTCGGATACTTGTATCCGACATCAAACTTAAGCGCAATATGAATGCTTTGTCGGATACAAGTATCCGACCTACAAAACCCAAGCCTTTCAGGCAGCCTTAACACCATGTCCCGTCTGCACCGCTTTTTCCATACCCGTTTGAATCTGTTGGCCGCGGCCGCACTCTTGGCCGTGCTGGCCGGACAATTGGGCAGCCTGTGGTGGCCGCTGGAATTGTTCAGCCATTTCCTGCCCCATTATGCAGCACTATTTGCACTCGCCGCCCTCGTCTGCCGTGGCCGCAGCCGCATGCTGTGGACACTGTGTACGGCCTTGGCGCTGGGCTGGCTGATGGCCAATAGCGGCAACAACAGCAGCCGCGATAAGTTGGCGGCGGCCCCAGTCCACACCCTGATTTGGCACAATGTGCATCTGCACCACCCCGACCCTGCCGCTGCGATGGCGCAATTTGTACAGGCGGATATGCTGGTGCTGGCGGAAATGAGTGCCGACGACCGCCGCTGGCAGGATTTGGCCGAACATTACCCGCACGGCTGCGCCCATGCCGACAACGGCCCGTTTGCGCTGGCATTGATGAGCCGGGCGCCGCTGCACACATGCCAAGTTCAGTGGATAGGCGACTACCCCTATATCCGCGCCCAACTGGCCGACGGCACCGCCGTCTATGCCCTGCATCCGCCACCACCGGTCAATGCCGATTTGGCCGCCGCACGGCAACAGTATCTGGCCATCGCCGCCCAAGCCATTGCTGCCGACGAGCGGGTATTGGTGGCGGGCGATTTGAACAGCAGCCCGTTTTCGCCCTTATTCCGCCAATTCAAGGCTGATGCGGCGCTGAGGCCGCATAATCCCTATTGGCTGCCGACCTGGCAGCCCTTGGGTTTGAATATCGACCATATCTTAAGCCGCAATCTCGGTGCGGTGACGGTAGAGGCGCTGGGCTTTGCCGGTTCCGACCACCGCGCCCTGCGTGTGCAATATAGTCGAATAACACAGAATGAGGCAAGGCAGCAAACAAGCCGCGAGTGCAGCGAAGTCCCGTAGGACAGACAGTACAAATAGTACGGAACTGATTTTTGTTGCCGCTTTAGCGGCTTACAAAATCGTTCTCTTCGAGCCTGGCGCAGCAACGCCGTATCATTCTTATTTTAAATGACTATACCGTCCGGCGGCACCCTGAACCGCCTTAAAACGAAAGCTCTCAGACAGTAGGTCGGCTCTCCGGGCCGACTCAAAGTCAAACAGTCGGCTCGGAGAGCCGACCTACTGCTGCTAAACATCAAAAAAGCCGTCCGGTTTGATACCGGACGGCTTTTTAGTGGCTGCCTGAACCTCAAATAGACGCTTCCACAAATGCAGTCAGCTGGCCTTTGGCCAGGGCGCCGACTTTGGTGGCTACGTTTTGGCCGCCTTTGAACACCATCAGCGTGGGAATGCCGCGCACGCCGAATTGGGCGGGGGTTTGTTCGTTTTCGTCGATATTGATTTTCACCACTTTCAGACGGCCTTGGTATTCGGCGGCCACGTCGTCCAGAATGGGGGCGATCATTTTGCAGGGGCCGCACCAGGGGGCCCAGAAATCCAGCAATACCGGCACATCGGCTTGCAAAACGTCTTGCTCGAAGGTGGCATCGGTGGCGTGTACGATCAGTTCGCTGCTCATATTGTTTTCCTTGTGTTGGAGGGTGTGGGTTGGAACAGGGGGTAAGATACGGCTGTTGGCGCTAAATTTCAAGCCAAACTGTGTTGCAATAGTTTTTGCGTATAGGGGGCATTGGGTGCGGCAAACACGCGTTCGCATTCGCCCTCTTCCACCACCTGCCCGTCTTTGAGCACCAGCACGCGGTGCGACAGGGCGCGGATCACCGCCAAATCGTGGCTGATGAGGATGTAGCTCAAACCGTGGCGGCGCTGCAAATCGGCCAAGAGCGACAAAATCTGCTGCTGCCATTGCACATCCAGCGCGCTGGTGGGCTCGTCCAGCACCAGAATGTCGGGGCGCACCACCAGCGCGCGGGCGATGGCGATGCGCTGGCGCTGGCCGCCGGAAAAGGCATGCGGATAACGCGCCAATATGTCTTCAGGCAGCCCCACGTCCGCCAATGCGGCTTCCACACGCTGCTGCTGTTCGGCCAGGCTTAATTGCGGCTCGTACACGCGCAGGGCTTCGGCCACGATTTCAAACACACTCAGGCGCGGATTAAGCGCGCCGAAGGGGTCTTGAAACACCATCTGCATTTTGCGCCGCAAGGCCGGACGCCACGGCTCGCCGCCCAAGTGCAGGCTGCCTGAAGCGCTGACCAGCCGCATCAGCGCCTTGGCCAAGGTGGTTTTGCCGCTGCCGCTCTCGCCGATGACGCCCACGGTTTCGCCGGCGCGCAGGTTTAAGTCCAAGGGCTGCAAAATCGTGAGCTCGCGGCTTTGCCACCAGCCCTGTTTCTGGCGCACGCTCACCGCGGTTTGCCGTGCCGACAGCACTTCGGCGGCATCTTCCGCCAGCGGCTGCACCTGGCGTTGCGGCCGCGCATTGAGCAGCAAACGGGTGTATTCGTGCTGCGGATTATGAAAGACGTCTGCCGCCGCGCCCTGCTCCACCACGCGGCCATGACGCAATACGGTCACACTGTCGGCAAAGCGGCGTACCAGCGCCAAATCGTGGCTGATATACAGCACCGCCATCTGCCGCTCGCGTTGCAGGCGGTCTATCAAATCCAATATCTGCGCCTGCACCGCCACATCCAGCGCGGTGGTGGGTTCGTCGGCAATCAGCAGTTTGGGTTCGGCGGCCACTGCCATGGCAATCATGGCGCGTTGGCGCTGGCCGCCGGAAAGCTGGAAGGGATAGGCCGCCGCCTTGGCCGCGGTGTCGCGGATGCCGGTTTCGGCCAACAGCGCCAAAGCCTGCTCGTAGGCGCTGCGTTTGGGCAGACCCAGATGCAGGGTGAGCACTTCGGCAATCTGTTTGCCCACCGGCATCACCGGATTGAGCGCGGTCATCGGTTCTTGGAACACCATGCCGATTTCGCGGCCGCGGATGCGGCGCAGCGTGGCGGCGGATGCGCCCAAGAGTTCGCGACCGTCAAAACACAGGCTGCCTGAAAAAGTGACATCGGGATTAAGCTGCATCACCCCTTGCGCGAGCACGGTTTTGCCGCTGCCGCTCTCGCCGATGAGGGCGTGTTTTTCGCCCGCGTTCACGCTCAGGCTGACTTGATCCAGCACGCTGTGGCTGCCGAAGGCGGCGGACAGGCCGTTAATATGCAATAAGGCGCTCATGGGGCATCACTCCGCCGCGTGTCCAAGGCGTGGCGCAAGCCTTCGCCGATAAAAATCAGCAATAACAGCATCAGGGTGAGCGTGGCAAAGGCGGACAAACCTATCCACCAGGCATCGAGATTGTCTTTGCCCTGCGCCAGTAATTCGCCCAGGCTCGCCTGGCTGGCGGGCACGCCGAGGCCGAGGAAATCGAGGCTTGTCAGCGCCAGCACCGCGCCGGAAATGCGGAAAGGCAACAGCGCCAGCACCGGGGTGAGGCTGTTGGGCAGAATATGGCGCCACATAATGGCGCGGTCGGGCACGCCCATGCTTTTGGCCGCCAGCACATAATCCATCTGCCGGTTTTTCAGAAATTCGGCGCGCACATAATCGGACAAACCCATCCAGCTGAACAGGGTCAGCAATACCAACAGCAGCAACAAACTGGGGGTAAAGAAAGACAGCAAAATAATCAATAAATACAGTTCCGGCAGGCCGCCCCACACTTCCAAAAAGCGTTGCAGAAACAAATCCACCCGTCCGCCGAAATAGCCCTGCACCGCGCCCACGAATACGCCGATAAGGGTGGCGGCAGCGGTAAGGCCGAGGGCAAACAGCAGCGAATCGCGGAAACCGTACACCAGCCGCGCCAACACATCGCGGCCGCGGTCGTCCGTACCCAAAACATGCTGGGCATTGGGCGCGGCCGGGAAAGGCTCGGTATCGAAATCGTTAAGGGTATTGGGGGCGTAGGGATTGGGCGGCATCAGCATGCGGTTGCCTTCGCTGCTCAAGCGCTCGCGCACATAGGGGTCAAGGTAGTCGGCGGGGGTGTCGAAATCGCCACCGAAATCGGTTTCGTGATAATCGTGCCACATCGGCCAATAGCTCTGGCCCTGATAGCTCACCCACAGCGGCTTGTCGTTGCTCCACAAGGGCGCGGCCAGTGCCAGCACAAACAAGAGCAGCAACAGGCGCAAACTCCACAGGGCGCGTTTGTGGGCGGCAAAACGGCGGCGCGCACGGCGCCACAGGCTGTCGGTGGCGCGGCTCATGAATCACGCCCTCCGAAATGAATGCGCGGGTCCACCCACATATAGGACAAATCCGACAACAGCTTGGCCGCGAGGCCCATGAGCGTGAACACATACAGCGAGCCCATTACCACCGGATAATCGCGCTTCATCACCGACTCATAAGACAACAGCCCCAAACCGTCGAGGGAAAACAGGGTTTCGATGAGCAGGCTGCCGGTGAAAAACGCGCCGATAAAGGCGGCGGGAAAACCGGTAATCAGCGGAATCAGCGCATTGCGGAACACGTGTTTGAGCAGGATTTGTTTTTCAGGCAGCCCTTTGGCGCGGGCGGTATAGACGTATTGGCGGCGGATTTCTTCCAGAAACACGTTTTTGGTGAGCATGGTCAGCACCGCCAGATTGCCCGCCACCATGGCGGTAACCGGCAGCGCCATATGCCACAGATAATCGCCGATTTTGTGCCAGAACGAGAGCTCGTGCCAGTTGTCGCTCACTAGGCCGCCGAGCGGAAACAGCGCCCAGAAACTGCCGCCGCCAAACAACACCAGCAGCACCAAACCCAGCACAAAAGGCGGAATGGCATAGCCCACCAGAATCAGCAGGCTGGTGGCGGCATCGAAGCGCGAACCGTCGCGCAGGGCTTTGATAATGCCCAGAGGAATGCAAAAGAGATAGGTGAGGAAAAAAGTCCACAGCCCCAGGCTCATAGACACCGGCAGCTTGGCGGCAATCAGCTCGCCCACGCTTTGGTGGTGGAAAAAACTGTCGCCCAAATCAAAACGCACAAAGCGCCACAACATATCGCCGAAGCGTTGCAGCACCGGTTTGTCGAAGCCGTAGAGTTCGTTGAGTTTGGCGATTTCCTCCGCGCCCAAATGGCCGCCGGAACGCGCCGAAGCCATACTGCTGCTACCGCCCCCGGCCTCGGTGGCAAAGGTCTGCCCCTGCAACTGCGCCATCAGCTGCTCCACCGGCCCGCCGGGCACAAACTGGATGATGGCAAAGGTAATGGCCAAAATCCCCAGCAAAGTGGGGATCAGCAGCAACAGGCGTTTGACGGTATAGGCCAGCATGGGCGGGATTCCTTAGGCTTTTCAGGCAGCCTATCTGAAGCTCATCAGCAGCCCGATCAGGCTTTCTTTAAAGATAAAACCGGCCACGCCCAAGCCGAGCACCAAAAACAGCATGGCGGTGCCGAATTTGCCGGCATTGGATTTTTTGCCCAAATCCCAAATGATAAAGCCCAAGAAAATCACCAGGCCCACCAGTAAAATCTTCATCGACCATTGGGAGAATTCTGCTTCAGTCATGATGCGTGCTTTCCTTAATCTGTCCGGCCTCAAGACCGGCGGCGCGCCGCGCTTTGGCGCAAAGTATGCGGCTGGGCGCTGTGCCAGCCGCAGGCGCATTGTATCAGCAATACGCCGGCCAACAAGCCCAAGGGCCACAACCAGCTGCCGCTGGCATCCAACAACCAGCCCGCACCCGCCGGGCCGACGGCTGCCAGCAGATAGCCCACGGTCTGCGCCATGGCCGACAAACGCCCCGCTTCCGCCGGGGTGTCGGTACGCAGGCTGAAAAACATCAGGCTCAAAGCAAATGCGCCGGCGGTACTGGCACCCATCAGCACCACGCACAGCGTGGCCCAGCCGGTGGGTAAAAACCACAACCCCAGCACGCCGGTAATGCCGCACAGCGAAGCGCCCACCGCCAACACGGTTTGCTTGCGCATGCGCTCGGCCAGCATGCCCACCGCAAACGACACCGGTATCGACACCCATTGAAACACCAGCCCGTACCAGCCCGCCTCTACCAAAGGCACGCCTTTGCTCACCACCATCGCTGGCAACCACGCCGCCATCATGTAATACACCAAAGACTGCGAACCCATAAACACGCTGATGCTCCACGCCAGCGGCAAACGCCACAAAGGCAGGTCTACCGCCGCCGTGGCGGGTGCCGGTGCCGCCGCTTCGCTGCCGCGTAATACCCACAGCCACACCAGCAGCGCCAGCAAGGCCGGAAAGGCCCACAGCCACAAAGCCGCCGCCCAATCGTAACGTTCCGCCAGCGGCACCGACACCGCCGAGGCCGTACCTGCCACCAGCGACATCACCGCCGAGAACAAAGCCGTCATCAGTCCCACCCGCAGCGGGAAATAACGTTTCACCACGCTCGGTTGCAGAATATTGGCCAGGGTAATGCCCAGCGACAGCACCAAAGTGCCCGCCAGCAAGACCGCCGCATGCGCATAGGCCGTGCGCAAAACAATGCCCGCCAGCAGCAGCGCCGCTGCGCCCGCCAGCACTTTTTGCACTCCAAAACGCCGCGCCAGCCACGGCGCCGCCGGAGCAAACAGCGCAAAACACAGCACCGGCAGGCTGGTCACCCAGCCCATCAGCGTGCTGCCCAGCTGCAAATCCGCCTGAATCAGCGGCGCCAAAGGCCCCACCGCCACTATCGGCGCGCGCTGGTTGGCCGCCAGCAGCAATACCGCCAACGCCAACAGTACACCCGTTTGTTGTTTCCGCGTCATAGACCAGAATTCCCTTTTACGGTCGGAACCGCACCCATATATCGAATCAGATGGCAAACAAAAGCCTGCACAGTAGCACAACTTGAGCCGTGGCGGATAGGGGTACTGCCGGACAACAAAAAGGCTGCCTGAAACCTTTCAGGCAGCCTTAAAGCTTCAGCACACATTATTGCAGCACCGGCACACCGGTTTTCTGCTGTACTTCCTCAAAAGTGACGCCGTCGGCCAGTTCCACCAGCTTCAAGCCTGCTTCGGTCACATCCAGCACCGCCAAATCGGTGATGATGCGGTTGACTACCTGCTTGCCGGTGAGCGGCAAATCACATTGCGGCTTGATTTTGAAGCTGCCGTCTTTGGCGGTGTGTTCCATCAGCACAATCACGCGCTGCACGCCGGCCACCAAATCCATGGCGCCGCCCATGCCCTTGACCATTTTGCCGGGAATCATCCAGTTGGCCAAATCGCCCTCTTGCGACACTTCCATGGCGCCCAAAATCGCCAGATTGATTTTGCCGCCGCGGATCATGGCGAATGATTGCGAGCTGGAGAAAAAGCTGGCGCCGGTTTGTGCAGTCACGGTTTGTTTGCCGGCATTGATCAGGTCGGCATCCAGTTCGTCTTCCGTGGGGAATGCGCCGATGCCGAGCAGGCCGTTTTCCGATTGCAGCATCACCTTCACGCCGTCGGGAATGTGGTTGGCCACCAGGGTCGGCAGGCCGATGCCGAGGTTGACATAAAAGCCGTCTTGCAGCTCGCGGGCGGCGCGTTGCGCCATTTGTTCGCGGTTCCAAGCCATGTGTGTGCTCCTTATGTATTGCGGATGGTGCGTTGTTCGATGCGTTTTTCGGGGGTGGGATTGACCACGATGCGGTGCACGTAGATGCCGGGCAGATGGATTTGGTCCGGGTCCAGGCTGCCGGTGGGCAGCAGCTCTTCCACTTCCACAATGGTGATGCGTCCGGCGGTGGCGACATCGGGATTGAAATTGCGGGCGGTTTTGCGGAACACCAGATTGCCCGCTTCGTCTGCCTTCCACGCTTTGACCAGCGCCACATCGGCGGTGAGCGAGCGCTCGAGCACGTATTCGTGGCCGTCGAATTCGCGCACTTCCTTGCCTTCGGCCACGCGGGTACCGACACCGGTGCGGGTGAAGAAGGCGGGAATACCGGCGCCGCCGGCACGCAGTTTTTCCGCCAGCGTGCCTTGCGGGGTGAGCTCGACTTCGAGTTCGCCGGCCAGATATTGGCGCTCGAATTCTTTGTTTTCGCCCACATAAGACGAAATCATTTTCTTGATTTGGCGGGTTTGCAGCAGCAGGCCGAGACCGAAATCATCGACACCGGCATTATTGCTGATGCAGGTTAAGTCTTTCACACCGCTGTCGCGCAGGGCGCAAATCAGGGTTTCGGGAATACCGCACAGGCCGAAGCCGCCTACGGCCAGGGTTTGGCCGTCGGCCACCACGCCTTGAAGGGCGGCATCGGCACTGGGATAGATTTTGTTCATGGTTTTTCCTCTTTATCAAAAATCACAGGGTGTGCTGTTTATTCCGCATCGGGCTGATTCTCCGGTGCGGCTGCCTGAAAAGCGGGCAAGGCGGCACATTCGGCATCGATGCGCACGATGGTGGGATACGGACTTAAATCCACATGAAAGCGGCGGGCGTTATACACCTGCGGCACCAGGCAGCAATCGGCCAAGCTGGGGCTGTCGCCGTGGCAGAAGCGGCCGGTATCTGCCGATTGCAGCAGGGTTTCCAGGGCGGCAAAGCTTTCCTGCACCCAATGGCGGTACCAGTCGTTGCGGGCTGCCTCATCGGCAGCGAGGGTGTTTTGCAGGTAGCGCAGCACGCGCAGATTGTTGAGCGGGTGGGTGTCGCAGGCAATCAACTGGGCCATGGCCCGTACACGCGCCCGCCCGGCGGCATCGGCGGGCAGCAAAGGCGTATCGGCATGGGTTTCGTCCAGATACTCGATAATCGCCAGCGATTGGGTCAGCACCCGGCCCTTATCTTCCAGCGCAGGCACCAGCTGCTGCGGATTGAGCGCGGCATAGGCCGCCTGTTTGTGTTCTCCGCCCGCTTTCACCAGATGCACAAACGCCGACTCGTGGGGAATGTTTTTTAAATTCAGGGCAATGCGCACGCGGTAGGCGGCGGAACTGCGGTAATAGGTATAGAGTTTCATCACTTGCTCCCGGCTGCCTGAAATAGTGATGTAGGTTGGGTTGCAAACCCAACATCTGTGCAACGGTTAGGTTTTGTTGGGTCTGCGACCCAAGCTACGCATCTGCCGTCATTCCCGCGTAGGGGGAATCGATCCACAGTGATGTAGGTTGGGTTGCAAACCCAACATTTGTGCAACGGTTAGGTTTTGTTGGGTCTGCGACCCAACCTACACATCTGCCGTCATTCCCGCGTACGCGGAAATCCATCCATAGTATTAAGAAACCTTTGTATTAATTTTTGATTTCTTAAATTTTCCCATGGATTCCCGCCTGCGCGGGAATGACGTCCGGATTGTTTTGCAGTTACTTCATCTCTTTTCAGGCAGCCTGTTGATTAAGCGCCGGTCTGCTCTTGCGGATCCGCCTTGCTGATGGTCAGGCCGGTAAAGCCGAAGATCAGGGTCAGAATCAGGCTGAAGTAGCAGAAGAAGGCATAGGGCAGGTATTCGATCACCGGCACACCCAGTATGCCCGCCAGGAATACGCCGTACACGCCCCAAGGCACCAGCGGATTGATCACGGTACCGGCGTCTTCAATGGTGCGCGCCAGATTGCGCGGGTGCAGGCCCAGGCGCTCATACAGCGGTTTGAAGGTATTGCCGGTGAGCAGCAGGCTCAGATACTGCTCGCCAATCAGCACGTTGATGCCGGTAGCGGTGACGGCGGCGGTAAAAGTGGCCCGGCCCACGGTGGTGAGCAGATAGCCGATGCCCGCCAACAGTGCCGGCAGCACGCCCAAGCCGTTGAGCAGACCGCCCAGGCTCAGCGCCAGAATCACAATCATTTGGCTGAAAAACATGCTTTCCAGGCCGCCGCGGGTGACCAAACGGCCCACCGAACCCAGATCCACACCCTCGGCCAGTTTGTAGCCGCTGAAGAAATAGCCGCCCAATTGGTCGATGCCGGGGCTGCTGTGCATATAGGTCACCAGCAAGGCTGCAATAATGGTGGCGATAATGGTGTAAATGGCATTGACTTTGTGCAGCGCCAGCGCCACCAGCACCACAAAGGGCAGCAAGGCATAGCCGTGTACCAGGCCGCTTTCCACCAATTGCTGCTGCATCTTGGCCACATCGGCCAAATCGGCATGGGCCACATTGCCGGTGAGCACCCACAGCAGCACGGCGGTGATAATCCACGCGGGAATGGTGGTGTACATCATATTGCGGATATGGTCGAACAGGTCGACGCCGACGATGGATGCGGCAATGGTGGTGGTGTCGGACAGTGGCGACATTTTGTCGCCAAAGAGCGCGCCGGAAACCACGGCACCGGCCACAATCGCCGGATTGGCGTCAAAGGCTTCGGCCATACCCAAAAAGGCCACACCGGCGGTGGCGCAGGTGGTAAAACCGCTGCCCAAAGCCACACCGATCACCGAGGTCAGGATAAAGGCCGACAGATAGAACATGCGCGGCGAAATCAGGTCGAAACCGTAATACATCAGCGTGGGGATGGCGCCGGACATCATCAGCGCCGACACCAACAGGCCGATAAAGAAAAACAGATAGATGGCGCCGATGCCGGACATCACCCCTTCGGCCATTTTCTCCTGCATGGCGCTAAAGCTCTGGCCTTTGAATTTGCCATAGGCCATCAGGCCGCACAGCACCAGCAGAATGGAAATATGCGGCACCCAACCGAAGCCGATCATGGTGACGCCCATCACCGCCACAATCGCCAAAGCCACCATCAGCGCTTCGCGCGAGCGGATGCGGATTAAAGCTTCCTTCATTTTTACTCTCCTCTTGTTGCTTGATTTTTAAAGCGTAAAAATAATTCGTGTGTTTGGGTTTTCAGGCAGCCTGAGCTGTAGGTTGGGTCGCCAGACCCAACGAATGCAAATTCGTTACATAAATGTTGGGTTTTCAACCCAAGCTACAGGCTGCCTGAATCACATCAATACTGCGTATTCACGCGGTTGCGGATGGTGCCGAAGATATTGTTGCCGTCTTTGTCCAGCATCTCCACTTCCACCACATCGCCATGGTCCATAAACGGGGTTTGCGGCTTGCCGGTCTCTATGGTTTCGTACATGCGCACTTCCGCCAGACAGCAATAGCCCACACCGCCGTTGGCCACGGAGGAGCCGTAAAGATTGTCCTGTTTGTTGGACACGGTACCGGAACCGACAATGCTGCCGGCGGCCACATCGCGGGTTTTGGTGACATGCGCCAGCAGCTGGCCGAAATTGAAGGTCATGTCCTGTCCGGCATTGGGATAGCCGAAGAGTTCGTTATTGAGCTTCACCCGCAGCGGCAAATGCACCTTGCTGTCCTGCCAGGCATCACCCAGCTCGTCGGGTGTGACCGCCACCGGGCTGAAGGCGCTGGCCGGTTTGCTTTGGAAGAAACCGAAGCCTTTGGCCAGCTCGGCCGGAATCAGACCGCGCAAAGACACGTCGTTCACCAACATCACCAGGCGAATGGCCTGTGCCGCCTCTTCCGGGGTGGCGCCCTGTTTCAGATCGCCGCTCACCACCACCACTTCGGCTTCAAAGTCGATGCCCCACTCCGGCTTGGCCAGCACCTCGTCGCGCGGACCGATAAAGCTGTCGGAGCCGCCCTGGTACATCAGCGGGTCTTCGTAGAAAGATTCCGGCACCTCGGAATTGCGCGCCTTGCGCACCAGCTCGACGTGGTTGAGATAAGCCGAACCGTCGGCCCATTGGTAGGCACGCGGCAGCGGCGAATGGCAGGCTTCCGGGTCGAAAGGCTGGCCTTTGCCGGCATCGGCATTCAAATCGTCGTACACCGCCTGCAATGCGGGCGCGGCACTGTCCCAGTCATCCAGCGCGGCTTGCAGGGTTGGGATTTCAGGCAGCACATAGCGGCTCAGATCGCGGCTGACCACCGCCAAACGGCCGTCACGACCGCCTTGTTTTAATGTGGCTAATTTCATGGTGTTTCCTTTTTATAGTCATTTAACACAGAACGATACGGCGTTGCTGCGCCTTGCCGTACTATCTGTACTGTCTTCGGCTTGCTGCCTTGTCTCGTTCTGTGTTATTCGACTATAGTCTGTGCAAATAAGCATGATACGGCCTTGGCAGCAGGCAGGTCGGCTCTCCAAGCCGACGTTTATCTGTTTGTGCGTCGGCTCGGAGAGCCGACCTACGGCTACTGTGCAAACAGGTAGTTTTCCCGACAAGGGACGGGCGGTGGGCAAGCATGCCCACCCTACGCAATGACTTACACCTCCGGCGGTGCGCTGCCGTCGTGTATCCAGCGCGCATGCTGCGGAGCGCGTTTGGTCTCCGCCCACTCGTTGAGCATGTCCCATTTCACCTTGTCCAGCGCCTTGTTCATTTGCGGCGTGCTCACTTCGCAGGCCAGTTCGATGCGGTGGCCGCTGGGATCAAAGAAGTAAATCGACTGAAACAGGGTGTGGTCCACCGGGCCCAACACCTCCACCCCACCGGCGACCAGCTTGTCTTTGGTGGCCAGCAGGGTATCCATGCTGTCCACTTTCAGCGCCAGATGCTGGGTCCACAACGGCGTATTGGGATCACGGCCCATTTCCGGCTTGGTCGGCAGCTCAAAAAAAGCCAGGATATTGCCGCCGCCCGCATCCAGAAAAATATGCATATACGGGTCCGGCTCGCCGGTGGACGGTACTTTGTCTTCGGCAATGGCGAGCACAAAACCCATGTCCAGGTGTTTCTGATACCACTCCACCGTTTCTTTGGCGTCTTTGCAACGGTAGGCTACGTGGTGTACGCCTTGGGTAATTGCCATGATGTTCTCCTTATAAAGTCATCAATCCATATAGTCATTTAAAATAAGAATGATACGGCGTTGCTGCGCCTTGCCGTACTATCTGTACTGTCTGTCCCGCGGGACTTCGCTGCGCTCGCGGCTTTTTTGCTGCCTTGTCTCATTCTTATTTTATTCGACTATAGTTTCAGGCAGCTTGGCGGGCGGGTGTAAAACCCGCCCCTACATCCATAACGGCACAGGCTGCCTGAAAGCCCAAAACAGATTCTGCGACTTCGCTGTGCTGCGCGCAGAATGACAGCACACGGTCATCCTGCGCGCAGTCGCAGGATCTCTGTCTGCAAGCCGCTTTACTCGACTTCCAAGGCACCGCGACGAATCTGGTCGCGCTCCAAAGACTCGAACAAGGCTTTGAAATTGCCCTCGCCAAAGCCCTCGCGGTAATCGCCTTTGCGTTGGATAAATTCAAAAAACACCGGGCCCAGCAGGGTTTCGGAGAAGATTTGCAACAAGAGGCGCGGATGACCGCCCTCGGTGGTGCCGTCGAGCAAAATGCCGCGTGCCTGCAATTCGGACACCGGCTCGCCGTGGCCGGGCAGGCGCTCGTCCAGCATTTCGTAATAAGCATTATTGGGCGCGGTCATCAGCGGAATGCCGCCGGCACGCAGCTTATCGATGGTGTCCAACAGATTGTCGCTCAACAGGGCGATGTGCTGGATGCCCTCGCCGCCGAATTCGGTCAGGTATTCCTCAATCTGGCCGCCGCCCTGTTTGGCTTCCTCGTTCAGGGGAATGCGGATGAGGCCGTCGGGCGCGGTCATGGCGCGGCTGGTGAGGCCGGTGTATTCGCCCTTGATGTCGAAATAGCGGATTTCCTGGAAATTAAACAGTTTTTCGTAGAAACCGGCCCAGAAGTCCATGCGGCCGCGATACACATTGTGGGTCAGATGGTCGACGATTTTCAGACCGTAGCCTGCCGGGTGGCGGTCCACATCCGGCAGGAATTCGAAATCGATGTCGTAGATGGAGCGGCCTTCTTCAAAACGGTCAATCAGATACAAAGGCGCACCGCCGATGCCCTTGATGGCGGGCAGACGCAATTCCATCACCGAAGTGGGAATGTCTATGGGTTTGGCACCCAACTCCAGCGCGCGCTCATAGGCTTTTTGCGCATCGCGCACACGGAAGGCCATGCCGCAGGCGCAGGGACCGTGCTCGGCGGCGAAATAAGCCGCTTCGCTCTTGGGCTCGCGGTTGACGATAAAATTGATGTCGCCCTGGCGGTAGAGCAGCACGTCTTTGGAACGGTGGCGCGCCACCAGCGTAAAGCCCATTTTTTCAAACAAAGGCTCCAACACATCCGCCTCGGGTGAGGCAAACTCCACAAATTCAAAACCACACAAACCCATGGGGTTGTCAAACAAATCGGCCATCTCACACTCCTCGCTGTCGTTATGGAATTGATGCAGTGCAACAAACTTTCTTTGACTCAATTTAAAAAAAGTTCACACTGCGGAACAACTCAATCATAAAATAATGGCCATTGTTGGGACAATCAGTTTTTTATAATCTATTTATCGGAAAAATTGATGAATATCACCCTGCGCCAGCTCAAGGCTTTTGTCACCGTGGCCGACGAAGGCAGCTTCACCCAGGCCGCCGCCAGCCTGCACCTGACCCAATCGGCCCTGAGCGGTTTGATTAAAGATTTGGAAAGCAATTGGGACGTGCGCCTGTTCGACCGCACCACCCGCCAGCTGCATATTTCCGTGGTCGGCCAGCGCCTGCTGCCTTCGGCGCGGCGGGTTTTGAATGAACTCGCAGCCCTCGGCGACGAAGTGGAACACGCCAAAAACCACCGCCAAGGCCAAGTGCGGCTGGCGGTGGCGCAACAGCTGGCCGCCTCGGTGATGCCGCGTCTGCTCGCCGATTTCGCCCGCCGCCATCCCGATATCCATGTCACCCTGATTGATTGTTCGGTGGAGCAGATTTTGCAGCATGTGCACAATGTGGAAGCCGATTTCGGCCTCGGCCCCGAGCGCGGCCACCACGACGACATCGAATCCGAATACCTGTTTGCCCTGCCCTTTTATGTGGCCCTGCCCGCCGACCATGCACTCGCCGCCCGCCCGAGCGTGCCCTGGCGCGCCCTGCTGGAAGAGCCGCTGATTACCCTCACCGGCCCCTTTACCGAACGCCTCGCCACCGCCCTGCCGGAAGACTTGGCCATGCGCATCTTAAAGCCGGATTTGCAGGTGAACTTCCTGTCCACCGCCCTTTCCATGGTACACGCCGGCCTCGGCCTGACCCTGTGCCTGCCCTATGCCCGCGACTGGGTGCGCCAAAACAGCCTGGTGATGCGTCCGCTGGTGACACCGCAAATCGAGCGGCGCTTCCTGCTCTACCACCGCAAAAGCCGCAGCCTCTCCCCCGCCGCCGACACCCTGCACCGCTATTTGTTGCAGGAAGAAGTGCTGGCGGTGCTGGCAGGCAAGTAGGGTGGGCATTGATGCCCACGCTGATGCGGCTCAAGGCGATTGGTGGGCTTAAAAGCCCACCCTACAAAAAAACAAATATAAAACAGGCTGCCTGAAAACTTTCAGGCAGCCTGTTTTCCCTATCTTCAAACTGTTAAAATCGCCGTTTTTCCATATCTCTCCAGCGTTTTCAGGCAGCCTTCGCCGCGCTTTTTGATTATCCGACCCGCCATGCCCCACACCCACCCCGATTTCCCCCTGCCCCAAGCTCAACACAAAGCCCGCTGGACGGGCCTCTCCCGCGGTTCGCTGCCGTGGGCGCTGACGCAATATCTGCCCGCCCAAACCCTGAAAGTCATCCTCACCCAGGATGTGGAACAGGCGCTGCGGGTGCAGACGGCGTGGCAGTTTTTCCGCCCGCAGGACACCGCGCTGTTTTTGCCCGATTGGGAAACCCTGCCCTACGAGCGTTTTTCGCCGCATCAGGATTTGGTTTCCGAGCGGCTCTCGGTGCTGTGGCAGGTGAAAAACGGCCAGGCCGACGTGCTGGTGCTGCCGGTGGCCACCGCCATGCAGAAACTCGCGCCGGTGTCTTTCCTCATCGGGCGCACTTTCTGGCTCAAGGTCGGCCAGACTCTGGACACCGACGCGCTGCGCGGCAATCTGGTGGAAGCCGGTTACAGCGCGGTGTCCAATGTGATTGCCGCGGGTGAATTTGCCATGCGCGGCGGCATTTTGGACATCTTCCCCATGGGCGCGGAACTGCCCTACCGCCTCGATTTGTTCGGCGACGAAATCGACAGCATCAAGACCTTCGACCCCGATACCCAGCGCACGCTGGCGCCCGTTTCCGAAATCCGCCTCCTGCCCGCGCACGAATTCCCCACCGACGACGACGCGCAAAAAATCTTCCGCAGCCGTTTCCGCGAAGACATCAGCGGCGACTACAACGCCGCCACGGTGTATCAGGCGGTGAGCAAAGGCCGCTTCGGCGCAGGCGTGGAATATTATCTGCCGCTGTTTTTTGAAGAGCCGTGCGCCACGGTGTTCGACTATATCGGCCCAGACGCGCTGATGGTGTGCATCGGCGATGTGCATGCCGCCGCGGCGCGTTTCTGGGCGGATGTGAAATCGCGCTTTGCCATGGCGCAGGGCGACGACAGCTATCCGCCCCTGCCGCCGGCCGAGCTGTATGTGAGCGAAGACGTGTTTGCAGGCTGCCTGAAACCCTATCCGCAGCTCTTGCCCGATTTCGACAGCCCGGCACATGTATTGCCGGATGTGGCCGTCAACCGCCAAAGCGAAGCGCCGCTCTCTGCGTTGCAAAACTTTCAGGCAGCCTTTGCCGGACGCGTGCTGCTCACCGCCGAAAGTGCCGGGCGGCGCGAAACCATGCTCGGCTTTTTCGCCCAGCACGGTTTGAAACCGAAAAGCGTGGCGGGCTGGCAGGCATTTTTGGCCGACGATACGCCCTTATGCATTACCGTAACGCCGCTGGCCTATGGGTTTCAACTGCCCGTAGGTCGGGCATTTATGCCCGACTCCGATGCCGAATCATTAAATCCGTCGGGCATAAATGCCCGACCTACAGGCATCGCCGTCATCACCGAATCCGACCTTTACCAATACGTTGCCAAGAGCCGCGTTTCCGCGCGCCGCAAAAAGCACGCCCAAGTCTCCGACGGCCTGCTGCGCGACCTGGCCGAAATCAATATCGGCGACCCGGTGGTGCACGAAGAACACGGCATCGGCCGCTATATGGGCTTGGTAACCATGGATTTGGGCGGCGAAACCGCCGAGATGATGCTGCTCGAATACGCGGGAGAAGCGCAGCTGTATGTGCCGGTGTCGCAGCTGCACCTCATCAGCCGCTATTCCGGCGCCGCGCACGAAAACGTGCAACTGCACAAACTCGGCTCCGCCGCCTGGAACAAAGCCAAACGCAAAGCCGCCGAAAAAGCGCGCGACACCGCCGCCGAATTGCTCAACCTTTATGCCCAACGCGCGGCGCAGGAGGGCTTTAAATTCGATTTCAGCGAACAGGATTACCAAGCCTTTGCCGACGGTTTCGGCTACGAAGAAACCGAAGACCAGGCCGCCGCCATCGGCGCCGTCATCAAAGATTTAACCCAGGGCAAGCCGATGGACAGATTGGTGTGCGGCGATGTCGGCTTCGGCAAAACCGAAGTCGCCCTGCGCGCCGCTTTTGTGGCGGTGATGGGCGGCAAGCAGGTGGCCGTGCTGGCGCCGACCACGCTGTTGGTGGAGCAGCACGCGCAAAACTTTGCCGACCGCTTTGCCGATTTCCCCGTAAAAGTGGCCAGCCTGTCGCGCTTCAACAGCGGCAAAGCCACCACGCAAACGCTCAAAGGCATGGCCGAGGGCACGGTGGATATTGTGATCGGCACGCACAAACTGGTGCAGGACGACATTCAATTCAAAAACTTAGGCTTGGTGATTATCGACGAAGAACACCGCTTCGGCGTGCGCCAGAAAGAGCAGCTCAAACGCCTGCGCGCCAATGTCGACATCCTCACGCTCACCGCCACGCCGATTCCGCGCACGCTCAGCATGGCGCTGGAAGGGCTGCGCGATTTTTCACTGATTACCACCGCGCCCAGCCGCCGTTTGGCGGTGAAAACCTTTGTGAAACCCTTCAGCGAAGGCAGCGTGCGCGAAGCCGTGCTGCGCGAACTCAAGCGCGGCGGGCAGGTGTTTTTCCTGCACAACGAAGTGGAAACCATCGAAAATATGCGCGAGCGGCTGGAGACACTCTTGCCCGAAGCGCGCATCGGCGTGGCGCACGGCCAGTTGCGCGAGCGCGAGCTGGAACAAGTCATGCGCGACTTTTTGCAGCAGCGCTTTAATGTGCTGCTGTGTTCCACCATCATCGAAACCGGCATCGACATCCCCAACGCCAACACCATCATCATCAACCGTGCCGACAAATTCGGCCTGGCGCAACTGCACCAATTGCGCGGGCGCGTCGGCCGCAGCCACCACCAAGCCTACGCCTATCTGCTCACACCGGAATACATCACCAAAGACGCCGAAAAACGCTTGGACGCCATTGCCGCCGCAGACGAACTCGGCGCCGGCTTCACGCTGGCGATGCAGGATTTGGAAATCCGCGGCGCGGGCGAAATCTTGGGCGAAGGCCAAAGCGGCGAAATGATGCAGGTCGGCTTTACGCTCTACACCGAAATGCTCAAACAGGCGGTGCGCGATTTGAAAAAAGGCCGCCAACCCGATTTGGACGCGCCTTTAGGGGTCACCACCGAAATCAAACTGCACAGCCCCGCCCTGCTGCCCGAAAGCTACTGCCCCGACATTCACGAACGCCTGGTGCTCTACAAACGCTTGGCCACCTGCGAAACCGAAGCACAAATCAACGCCGTGCACGAAGAATTGGTCGACCGCTTCGGCCTGCCCGAGCAGCCGGTAAAAACCCTGATCGAAAGCCACCGCATCCGCCTGACGGCCAAAGCGCTGGGCATAGACAGCATAGACGCCGGCAGCGAAGCGCTGACGCTCACCTTTAACAAACACACCCCGGTGGAGCCCGCCGACATCATTATGCTGATGCAGAGCAATAAAAACTACCGCATGTCCGGCGCCGACAAACTGCGCGTAACGGCGGTGATGGAAGAGATTGAAACGCGGATACAGACGGTGAAGGCGGTGTTGAAGAATTTGTAGGGTGGGCATTTATGCCCACGCTGTTGCAAAACCGCAATACAGATGGTGAAGGCGGTGTTGAAGTAGGGTGGGCATTTATGCCCACGCTGTTGCAAACCCCAATACACACGGTGGGCTTAAAAGCCCACCCTACAAACCCACAACACAAAACCCACAACACACCCGAAACCGTTACAATCCCCCCACCCCATATGCACACAGGAAACACCATGCAACACAGCCAACATCAAAATCTGGTCGGATTTATCTGGAATATCGCCAACAAGCTGCGCGGCCCTTACCGCCCGCCGCAATACCGCCGCGTAATGCTGCCCTTGGTGGTTCTGCGCCGTTTTGACCTGGTGCTGGCGGAAAACAAACAAAAAGTGTTGGATGAAAAAGCGCGGCTGGAAGCCAAAGGCATCACCGGCACCGCCTTGGACAAAGTGCTCTCGCGCATCGCCGCCGCAGGCCGCAAGCAAGAGCTGTTCAACACCAGCGGTTTTACTTTTGAAAAACTCTTGGGTGATGCGCCCAATATCGCCAGCAACCTGATTGCCTATATCCACGGCTTTTCACCGCGCGC
This sequence comes from Neisseriaceae bacterium HSC-16F19, assembly GCF_024171525.1. Taxonomy (GTDB): domain Bacteria; phylum Pseudomonadota; class Gammaproteobacteria; order Burkholderiales; family Neisseriaceae; genus JALJZY01. Next base: position 11,838 of record NZ_JALJZY010000004.1, on the reverse strand, counting down.
CCGCGATATCTTCGACAAATTCGAATTCGAAGCCGAAATCGCCAAACTCGACGATGCCAACCGTCTGTATCTCATCATCAAAGAATTCTGCTCCAGCGACATCAACCTGTCACCGCAAGTCATCAGCAATCTGCAAATGGGCTATCTGTTTGAGGAGCTGGTGCGCAAATTCAACGAACAGGCCAATGAAGAGGCCGGTGACCACTTCACCCCGCGCGAAGTCATCCGCCTGATGGTGGAGCTGGTCTTTACCGGTGAAGAAGGTATTTTCCAACCCGGCATTTACCGCAGCGTCTACGACCCCACCGCCGGCACCGGCGGCATGCTCTCCGAAGCGGAAAAATCGGCCAAAGCCAAAAACCCGCAGGCACATATCGAACTGTTCGGCCAGGAATACAACCCCGAATCCTATGCCATCTGCTGCGCCGATTTGCTGATTAAAGACGAGCCCGTCAACAACCTGATTTACGGCGACACCCTGGGGGTCAAAGACAGCAAAAACAAAAGCGGCGGCTATATGCCCCACGACGGCCATGCCGACAAAAAATTCCACTACATGCTCGCCAACCCGCCTTTCGGTGTGGAATGGAAACCGGAAGAAGACTTTGTGCGCGACGAATACAAAAACCAGGGCTTCTCCGGCCGCTTTGGCGCCGGCCTGCCGCGCATCAACGATGGCTCGCTGCTGTTTTTGCAGCACATGATTGCCAAGATGCACACACCGCCCCGCTGGGTGCATGGAGAAAACACCGGCGGCGACGGCTCCAAAATCGCCATCGTCTTCAACGGCTCGCCGCTGTTTACCGGCGATGCCGGCTCCGGCGAGAGCAATATCCGCCGCTGGATCATCGAGCGCGACATGCTCGATGCCGTCATCGCCCTGCCCGACCAGATGTTCTACAACACCGGCATCTATACCTATATTTGGCTCGTCACCAACAAAAAACCCGCCCACCGCCAAGGCAAGGTGCAGCTGATAGACGGCACCCGCCATTTCAAAAAAATGGACAAAAGCCTGGGCAACAAGCGCAACGAGCTCTCCGATGCGCATATCCGGGAGCTGGTGCGCCTGTATGCCGAACACGGCCACGATGCCACAAGCACTGTGCGTGTGGACGGGCAGGAACAGGCCCGCATTTGCAGCAAAATTTTTGACAACCGCGAGTTTGGCTTTCTCAAAATCACCGTCGAACGCCCCTTGCGTCTGAACTTTCAGGCAAGTGCAGAACGCATCGCGCGGCTTGCCGAACAAAGCGCCTTTGTCAACCTCGCCGGCAGCAAAAAGCGCAAAGATGCCGCCGCCCACGCGGCCGAAGTGGCTCTGGGCGAACAAGAACAAGCCGCCATCCAAACCGCGCTGCACGGCATGGATGACACCCTGTACCGCAACCGCCCGGCGTTTGAAGCCGCACTCAATGCCGCGCTGAAACAGGCCGGCATCAAAATCAGCGCCCCGCTGAAAAAAGCCATCTTCACCGCGCTTTCCGAACGCGACCCCACTGCCGACATCTGCCGCGACAGCAAAGGCCGCCCCGAGCCGGACACCGAACTGCGCGACACCGAAACCGTGCCCCTGCCCGCCGATATCAGCCTGCCCCTGCCCTTGGGCTATGACAACGAAACCGGCCACGAGCAACTGTTGGCACTGGTCAAAGACCATTGTGAAGGCTACCTGAAAGCCGAAGTGCTGCCGCATGTGCCCGATGCCTGGATAGACCACGGCAAAACCAAGGTGGGTTATGAAATTCCGCTCACCCGACATTTCTATGTCTATCAGCCGCCGCGCCCGCTGGAAGAAATTGCGGCGGAAATCAGCGAATTGGAGAAAGAGATTGTGGCGATGTTGGGGGAGGTGGTGTGATGGAAACACAGTGGACGGACACTCTACCGAGCGGATGGAGTTTCAAACAAATTCGCCATATCTTCAAAATCCACAATGGTGCTACCCCAAAGAGTGGTGAGCCAGAGTTCTGGAACGGTGACATTAACTGGATTACGCCTGAAGACTTGGGCCACAATGAGAACAAGGAAATTTCCGAAAGTCGAAGAAAAATAACGCCGCAAGGATATGAAAATTCTGGTGTATCACTTGCACCTGCTGGAAGCATTGCGCTTTCCACAAGAGCGCCTATTGGCCATCTAGCCAAAACCACTATCCCAGCTTGCGTTAATCAAGGCTGCCGACTACTAGAACCCATGGAAGGGAACCCTGATTACTGGTACTACGCATCAATCGCAGCAAAACCAATATTGGTAAGCCACGGGCAAGGAACAACCTTTATGGAGCTTCCGCGTCAAAGCCTTGCAGCAATCAAGCTCCCAGTTCCACCACTCGAAGAACAACAAACCATCGCCCGTTTTCTTGACCACAAGACCGCGCAAATCGATGCGCTGATTGCCAAAAAACGCGCCCTGCTCGACAAACTGGCGGAAAAACGCACCGCCCTGATCAGCCACGCCGTCACCAACGGCCTGAACCCCGGCGCCCCGATGAAAGATTCGGGCGTGGCTTGGCTTGGAGAAATACCGGCGCATTGGGAGGCCAAACGGCTGAAGTTTGCCACCGACCTGATAAACATAAAAATCAGCGCTGATGATTCATCTTTGCCATATATCGGCCTTGAACATATCGAATCATGGACCGGTAGAAAAATTGACGGAGAAATTAGCAATAGCGAAGGCTTGGCTTCTTCCTTTTCAAGCGGAGACGTTCTTTTTGGAAAATTGCGCCCTTATCTTGCAAAAGTTCATTTGGCCGAACAAGACGGTTTAATTACAAGCGAGGCGCTCGTCATTAGAAGCAAAAAAGAATTGCATTCGAAATTTTTGAAATTCTATATGCTGTCCCGCGACTTTATCGACATTGTTGACTCATCAACCTATGGCAGCAAAATGCCGCGCGCAAACTGGGATTTCATTGGAAATCTTCCTGTTTTATTACCAGACATTAAAGAACAAGAAGCTATTGCCAATTTCCTTGATTTCCAAACCAAACAATTTGACGGGCAAGCACAGAAGATAAACGAAGCCATCAACCGCCTTAACGAATACCGCGCCGCACTGATTACCAACGCCGTCACCGGCAAGATTGATGTACGCAGCCTGTAGGGTGGGCATTTATGCCCACGCGGATTCGGCATTTATGCCCACGCGGATGATGCCGCAACCGGCAAAATCGATGTGCGCGAACACACATTGGTGGGCTTAAAAGCCCACCCTACAAAACCAATGCCGCAACCGGAAAAATCGATGTGCGCGAACACACATTGGTGGGCTTAAAAGCCCACCCTACAAAACCAATGCCGCAACCGGAAAAATCGATGTGCGCGAACACGCATTGGTGGGCATAAATGCCCACCCTACAAAACCAACGCCGTCACCGGAAAAATCGATGTGCGCGAACACGCATTGGTGGGCATAAATTCCCACCCTACAAAACCAACGCCGTCACCGGCAAAATTGATGTGCAGCCTGTAGGGTGGGCATTTATGCCCACGCGGATTCGGCATTTTGCCCATGCAAACAATGGCGGGGGTGAACGGTGGGCTTAAAAGCCCACCCTACAAAGCCCAACCCACAAACCAATGCCGTCACCGGCAAAATTGATGTGCAGCCTGTAGGGTGGGCATTTATGCCCACGCGGATTCGGCATTTATGCCCATGCAAACAATGGCGGGGGTGAACGGTGGGGCAACGGTGGGCTTAAAAGCCCACCCTACAACCCACCGCACAAACCCAACCCACAAACCAATGCCGTCACCGGTAAAATTGATGTGCGCAAACACACATTGGTGGGCATAAATGCCCACCCTACGGAGGATATATGTCCAATTACCGCAGGTTGTTTGTTGAAAATGCTTCGTACTTTTTTACCGTTGCGCTTGCCGACCGCCGTCAGACGCTGTTAACCGACCACATTACCGGACTGCGTCGCGCTTATCAGCGCGTTCTCCGGCAACATCCTTTTGAAACGGTGGCCATCTGTGTCCTGCCCGACCATATGCACGCCATCTGGACACTGCCGGAAGGAGATACCGATTACCCGCTGCGCTGGCGTCTGATTAAGCAATATTTCTCTCATGCACTTCATCTGGAGATGCCACGCAGCGCCAGTAAAATCAAACACCGTGAAAAAGGCATTTGGCAGCGGCGTTATTGGGAACATGTGATTCGCAGCCAGGAAGAAATGGAAAAATGCATTGACTACATTCATTACAACCCGGTCAAGCACGGATGGGTCAGCCGATGCGCGGATTGGGAATACTCGTCTTTCCACCGCTATGTGCTCGAAGGGATACTATCCCCCGACTGGGGCATTGATGTTGAATATGAATTTGGCAACGAAAACCCGTAGGGTGGGCTTTTAAGCCCACGCGGATGACGGCATTGATGCACGCACGGATAACATTACGCAAACAAGCGGTGGGCTTAAAAGCCCACGCGGACAACAACATGAATGCCCATGCAAACAATGGTGGGGGCAACGGTGGGCTTAAAAGCCCACGCGGGCAACATTACACAGACATGCGGTGGGCTTAAAGCCCACCCTACAAAACCAACGCAGTTACCGGCAAAATTGATGTACGGTCTGTAGGGTGGGCTTTTAAGCCCACGCGGACAACAACATGAATGCACACACGGATAACATTACGCAAACAAGCGGTGGGCTTAAAAGCCCACCCTACAAAACCAATGCCGTGACCGGCAAAATTGATGTACGGTCTGTAGGGTGGGCATTTATGCCCACGCGGGCAACAACATGAATGCCCATGCAAACAATGGTGGGGGCAACGGTGGGCTTAAAAGCCCACGCGGATGACATTACGCAAACAAGCGGTGGGCTTAAAAGCCCACCCTACAAAACCAACGCAGTTACCGGCAAAATTGATGTACGGTCTGTAGGGTGGGCATTTATGCCCACGCGGGCAACGTTACGCAAACAAGCGGTGGGCTTAAAAGCCCACCCTACAAGCAAGGTTAAGGAAATCATGTACAAAGAAATCGACTTTGAAAACGCCATCGAACAGGCGCTGTTAAACCAAGGCGGTTATGCCAAAGGCCATGCCCAAGACTATGACCGGGAAAAAGCGCTGTTTCCGGCAGAGGTGGCCGCTTTTGTACGGCAAACCCAACCAAACGTGTGGACACAGCTGCACAATCTGCATCCGGGAAAGGAGAAAGAAGCACTGCTCGACAGCCTGGTCAAGGAGCTGGCGGTGAAAGGCTCGCTGACGGTACTGCGCGAGGGTTTCAAATGTGTGGGCAAAATCGTGCGCATGGCCTATTTTGCCCCCAATTCGTCACTGGACCCCAACAGTGCCCTACTGTATGCCGCCAACCGCCTGACCGTGACCCGACAAGTCACAACCTTAACCAAGGCGGTTCCAGATATGGTGCTGGCGGTCAACGGCCTGCCGGTGGCGACGCTGGAGCTGAAAAATGCCATGTCGGCCACGCGCTGGACGGTGGAACACGCCAAACAGCAATACCGCAATGAGCGCGACCCCAAAGACCCGCTGTTTGCATTCAAACAGCGCTGCCTGGTGCATTTTGCCGTGGATACCGAGCTGGTGTATATGACCACGCGGCTGGAAGGCAGCAGCACTTTTTTTCTGCCCTTCAACCAAGGCCACGACCAAGGCGCGGGCAATCCGCCGGTGATGGACGCAGACGGCGGCGATGTACGCACGGCTTATCTGTGGCAGGAGATACTCACCCGCGACAGTCTGATGGATATTCTGGCGCGCTTTATGCATTTGCAGACAGAAGAGAAAGTCGTGGTCACCGCCAATGGCACCAAGCGGGAGCGTAAGGAGACGATGATTTTCCCGCGCTACCACCAGTTGGATGCGGTACGCAGCCTGATTAATCATGCCCAAACACATGGTGCGGGGCATAACTATCTGATTCAGCATTCGGCAGGCTCGGGCAAGTCCAATTCCATTGCCTGGCTGGCGCACCGCCTGGCCAGCCTGCACGATGAACACAACGAAAAAATATTTCATTCGGTGGTGGTGATTACCGACCGCCGCGTGCTGGACAAACAGCTGCAAGACACCATCCACCAGTTTGAACACAAGCTGGGCGTGGTGAAAAAAATCGACGAAAACACCCGGCAGCTGGCCAAGGCGCTGGCCGATGGTACCAATATCATTATTTCCACCATCCAAAAATTCCCGTTTATTACCCAAGCCATCGAAACACTGAACAAGAAAAAAAGCTCAGAGGCACAAATAGAGATTAACACTGCCGGCAAGCGTTTTGCGGTGATTGTGGACGAGGCGCACAGCTCGCAAAGCGGCGAAACCGCCATGGAACTGCGCAAGATTTTGAACAGGGACGGTATTGAATCGGCCATTGCCGAGCAATGGCTGGATGTGGAAGACGATGCCTTGAGTGAGGCAGCGAAAAAGGCGCTGCTGCGCGAGCAGCTCAAGCGCACGCGCCAGCCCAATTTGAGCTTTTTCGCCTTTACCGCCACCCCCAAATTCAAGACGCTGGCGGTATTCGACGAGCCGGGCAAAAACGGCGAGGTGCCCTTCCACCAATACAGCATGCGGCAGGCAATTGAGGAGGGCTTTATCCACGATGTGCTGGCGTATTACACCTGCTACAAGCGCTATTACAAGCTGATGCAAAAGGTGGAAGACGACAAGGAGGTGCCGCGCCGCAAAGCCGCCCGCGCACTGGCGCGCTTTGTGGAGTTTCACGATTATGAAATCGCACAAAAGGTGGAAGTGATTGTGGAGCACTTCCGCACCCACAGCCGCCACAAAATCGGCGGGCGCGCCAAGGCCATGGTGGTCACCGGCTCGCGCGAGCACGCGGTGCGCTACAAGCTGGGTTTGGACAAATACATCAAAGAAAAAGGCTATACCGATATGAAATCGCTGGTGGCCTTTTCCGGCGAAATCACGCTGAAAGAATATCCCGAGCAAAAATTCACCGAAACCACGATGAACGGCGATATCAAAGAAAGCGAGCTGCCTGAAAAATTCAATACCGACGAATATCAGTTGCTGCTGGTGGCGGAGAAATACCAAACCGGCTTTGACCAGCCGCTGTTGCACAGCATGTATGTGGACAAGCGCTTGTCCGGCATTCAGGCGGTGCAGACGCTCTCGCGCCTAAACCGCACCGCACGCGGCAAAACCGATACCTTTGTGCTGGATTTCGTTAACGAACCGCAAGACATCTACGCTGCCTTCAAGCCCTATTACGAAACAACGGATATGGGCGAAGACATCGACCCGCAACAGCTCAACACGCTGGCGCATACGCTGTCACAGTGGAAGGTCTATACCCCGGCAGAAGTCAGCGCCTGGTGTGAAATCTGGTTCCGCAACCGTGCCAACCCCACCGGCGGCGAACACAAGAAACTGAATGCCTTGCTCGATGCTGCGGTGGAGCGCTACAAAGCGCTGCCGGAGGCCGAGCAAAACCTGTTCAAGGGCCAGCTGGCGAGCTTTCGCAACCTGTACGGTTTTGTGTCGCAAATCATACCGTATCAGGATTCCGAGCACGAAAAACTCTACAGCTATGCACGCTTTTTACTGAGCAAACTGCCCTACACAACGGACAGCCGCCAGGTGGTGGTGGATGACGATGTGGAACTGAAGTATTACCGCCTGCAAAAAATCAGCGAGGGCAAAATCGATTTGAAACTGGGCGAGCCCGAAGCACTGTATGGCGCCACCGCCGTCGGCACCGGCCAGGCCGAAGAGAATGTCCGGCTCTCCACCCTGGTCGACAAGCTCAATGAGCGCTTCGGCACCGAGTTCACCGCAGCCGACCAGTTGTTTTTCGACCAAGTGCGTGAAACCGCCGTGGCCAATGAAGAGCTGCGCCAGGCAGGCATGGCCAACAGCATGGAAAACTTCGCCCCTGTATTCAACTCTATGTTGGACAATCTGTTTATCGACCGTATGAATGGCAATGAAAGCATCTTTAACCGCCTGATGAGCGATGACGTTTTCAAAGCAGTGGTGGCCAGCCATTTGATGCACACAGTGTACCAGCAGATACATGAAACAGGCCGGATGTAATCACCTCAGATCAGATATGTATACGCAAAATAAAGCAAAGGGCTGCCTGAATTTCAGGCAGCCCTTAATGCTCTTGTCTGGTGGAGGCGGGGGGAATCGAACCCCCGTCCGAAAGTCCTCTACAAAGCGTTCTACATACTTAGTCTTGCCTACTGAATCTTGTTCCCAGACCGCCGACAGACAGGCTGCCTGAAAACCAGTTACCTTAAATCTTATTCCGTACCAAGTAACCCGGCACGAAACCAGCCAATGTAATTGACGTTGCCGCAGGTGTTACCCTGCACAGCCCATCGGCCAACTGTTGCAACGGCAGGCCTTAAGCGGCCAGTGCGTAAGATTCGTCGTTTGCGACTATTTAAATTCAGTGTTTTACGGGAATCTGAGACCCCGGTATGCCCGCATCTGCTTCGCAACCCCCGTCGAAACCAAGGTCGCCCCCAGATAGGAAGGGTGATTATACGGGCTTTCAGGGCGGATGGGAACTGCGGGGGCTGCCTGAAAAGTGCTTGCTGTTGATGATTTGTTGTTATCAGAGTTCAAGCAAGATCCTGCGACTCGAGCGCAGGATGACGGCACCGGGTCATTCTCGCGCAGCGTAGCCGTAGGATGGGCATTCTTGCCCATCAAACATTATTGGCTATCCGCCTACAATGGTGGGCAGGAATGCCCACCCTACCCACTAAAGCAGCCGTAGGTCGGATACTTGTATCCGACATCCAAGCGCATTGCTGCACGGTATGGTTTTTTGTCGGATATAAGTATCCGACCTACAGACTTCGACCCAAGTTGCGTAACTGTGATGCACATTCAAAAACACAGTCCAATACCCACGACCAAGAGCAAGCTCCCGTTATATCCGCCGTTCCAATGCGACACGTACGGCGGTACGCACGGCCCAAAAGCGCTCCGTTGTCTGATCAAATTCATCACTGATGCCCATCTCAAAAGCGGTAACCGGCACGCTGTCATTCCACGATCCCATCCCGCCAAAGATGCGTGACGCATCGTAAGCGCGTTGTAGCCGCTCACGTTCGCTTAAGTGCGTATCGTGCAGCGACGAAAGCGTATTGGTCATCATATGCGCAAAGTTTGGGTAGCCAAGTCTGTCCGCCAAACCTCGCATCAACACCGTTTGGGCGGCAAATTGCTCAATCAAAGTCTGCATTGTGCTGTATCACCTCGTGGCGGATTGATGTTTGCGAATTGGCGTGAAATATGGGCAGGGCCTGTCATTCTTTGGCTTTTGTGTTGGCTCATCATGTGTGTTTCGGCACATTTATCTTTTGGAGCATCATAAACCGGACGAGCAGTAATAAAACATCTGTGTCGGCTCGGAGAGCCGATCTACGGCATATCAAGGCTGCGCTGCCTGAAACTTGGGATACAGTTTTTCAGGCAGCCCAAACTACGGATAAAACGCCGAAGGCGGCACGCCGAAATGGCGGCGGAACATGGCGCTAAAGGCGCTGTGGCTGGCATAGCCGCAGCCAAGCGCCACGTCTATGAGCTTGTCGCCGCGGGCGATGGCGCTTAAGGCGGCCAGAAGCCGGGCCTGTTCGCGCCAGCGGGAAAACGTCATGCCGGTGCTGTGGGCAAACAGGCGTTGCAGCGTGCGCGCGCTCACGCCTATGCTGTGCGCCCACTCGTCGGCGCTGACCGGGTCGTCGGGCCGTGCCATCAGGGCTTCGCAAATGGGGCGCAGCCTGTCGTCTTCGGGCATGGACAGATGCAGCGCCAGCGTATTGGCGGCGCGCAATTCGTCGGTGAGCAGCGCAATCAGGCGCCGGTCGCGCGGCGACAACTCGCCTTCGGGCGGCAGGCGCACGGCTTCCACCAGCAATTCGCGCATCAGCGGCGATACATTGATGACGCAGCTTTCTGCGGGCAAATCGGGGATGGCGGTTTGGTCCACATAGGCGGTGCGCATCAGCACATCGCCGGACATGGTGACGGTGTGGCGCAGCCCGGCCACCATCCACAAGGCGCGGTTGGGCGGCACCACCCACGCGCCGCTGTCGGCGTGTATCACCATCACGCCTTCGGTGGCGTACAGCAATTGCGCCCGCGGATGGGCATGCCAGCCGGTAGACGTGCCGGACGACCAACGGTTTTCCATGGCCACCAGCGGGCGCGGGCGGTCGTGGAAATCGAGGTATTTTTGCGGAATGTGTCGGCTCATGTCCGAAACTCTACAATTTTTGTCCAACAGGCGCAAGACAGACAAAACAGAAAACCGTATCCTGCGGCCTTAGTGAAATCTTTATTTTTCGAGCCATCTATGTCCGAACAAACCGCCCGCTTGGAAATATCCGAACCCGCCGCCAAGCCGCAAGGTTTTGTGGTGCGCATCGTCGGCGCCGCCGCCTTTGCCCATCTGCTCAATGATTTGATTCAAGCCATGCTGCCGGCCATTTTTCCGCTGCTCAAGGCCGAATACGCCTTGAGTTTCGGCCAAATCGGCCTGATTGCCTTGGTTTACCAAGTGACCGCATCGCTGTTGCAGCCGTGGGTGGGCTTGTATACCGACAAACGCCCCATGCCCTATCTGCTGCCTGCGGGCATGTGCGTCACTTTGGTCGGCATCGGCTTGCTCGCCAGTGCCAACAGTTTCCCGCTGCTGCTGGCGGCTTCGGCGGTGATTGGTGTCGGTTCGGCCACCTTCCATCCCGAAGCCTCGCGGGTGGCGCGTCTGGCTTCGGGCGGACGCTTCGGCACCGCGCAATCTGCGTTTCAGGTCGGCGGCAATGCCGGGTCGGCCATCGGCCCTTTGCTGACCGCAGCCATCGTGATTCCGCACGGACAACCCGCCGTGGCCTGGTTTATGCTCGTGGCGGCGGCTGCGGTGTGCGTATTGTGGCGCATCACACTATGGAATGTGCGCCACGGCAAGACGCAGCTGGCCGGGCTGGCGGGCACGCGCGGCCAAGGTTTGAGGCGTGCCGGTGTCATCCGCGCCATGGTGGTGATTGCCGTGCTGATGTTTGCCAAATTTGTGTACATCGCCGCGTTTACCAATTACTTCACTTTTTACCTGATCGAGCGTTTCCAATTGACGGTGGCCGACAGCCAGCTGTTTCTGTTTGTGTTTCTGGCGGCGGTGGCGGCAGGCACGTTTGCGGGCGGCCCCGTGGGCGACCGCATCGGCCGCAAGGCGGTGATTTGGATTTCTTTCTTGGGCGTGGCGCCCTTTGCGCTGGCTCTGCCCCATGCCGGTTTATTGTGGACGGCGGTGCTGGCGGTGGCCATCGGTTTGATTATGTCCTCCGCCTTTGCGGCGCTGGTGGTCTACGCCCAAGAAGCCGTGCCCGGCCGCGTAGGCATGGTCTCCGGCGTGATGTTCGGTTTGATGTTCGGCATCGGCGGCCTGGGTGCCGCAGGTTTGGGCAAACTGGCCGATATGCACGGTATTGTGTGGGTGTTTCATTTTGTGTCTTTCCTGCCCTTGCTGGGGCTGATGACGGCATTGCTGCCTAAGACACGGTCTGTTTGAGTATGGAAAATAAGGGGCTGGGCAGATGATGGCAAGCGTTTTGAAGTGTTGCAGGCTGCCTGAAATGGGGAACACGATTTTCAGGCAGGAGCCGTAGGTCGGATACTTGTATCCGACATCCCACCGTATTGCTGCACGGTATGTTTTTTTGTCGGATACAAGTATCCGACCTTGTATGATACGGGTGTAAAAGAAAACCCTGCTTGTCTCTGACCAAACAGGGTTTCCAAAGCAAAACAGAGTTGGATCCGACCTAGTCGCGTAAGAGCACGCAACGTAGATATTAGCCTGTTTTGCTTGTCC